>UQTW01000012.1 GCA_900544115.1 uncultured Collinsella sp.
TGGGCGGCAAGGCCCAGTTCGGCGGCCAGCGCTTCGGCGAGATGGAAGTTTGGGCACTGTACGCTTACGGTGCTTCCAACGTCCTGCAGGAGATCCTGACCGTCAAGTCCGACGATACCGTGGGCCGCGTCAAGACCTACGAGTCCATCGTCAAGGGCGAGAACGTTCCTGTCCCGGGTATCCCCGAGTCCTTCAAGGTTCTCGTCAAGGAGATTCGCTCCCTCGCACTGGACATCGAGCCCATGCACGATGCCGACGAGGACGCCTCCGCCCCTGTGACCGCCGAGGAGACCTCCGCTCTCGACGACCTGGCTGCGCTCGCCGGCGTTGACGCCGACGTCGAGGCCGAGGATGCCGAGACCGCCGAGGCGCCCGAGGCTGTCGCCGCCACGACCACTGATAAGGAGTAGTTGACTGTGGCAGATTTCGAAGCTACTGATTTTGACTCGGTAAAGATCTCCCTTGCCTCCGCCGACCAGATCCGTTCCTGGTCGCACGGTGAGGTCAAGAAGCCGGAGACCATCAATTACCGTACCCTCAAGCCCGAGAAGGACGGCCTGTTCTGCGAGAAGATCTTCGGTCCCGCCAAGGACTGGGAGTGCTCCTGCGGCAAGTACAAGGGCATCCGCTTTAAGGGCATCGTCTGCGAGCGCTGCGGCGTCGAGGTCACCTCGGCCAAGGTGCGTCGCGACCGCATGGGCCACATCGAGCTCGCCGCTCCCGTGTCCCACATCTGGTACTTCAAGAGCCCCACGAGCTTCCCGATGAGCCGTATGCTCGACATCAAGTCCAAGGACCTCGAGAAGGTTCTGTACTTTGCCAGCTACATCATCACCGAGGTTGACTACGAGGCTCGCGAGGCCGACGCTGACGACCTGCGCGAGGAGCTCGCCGCCGATCTGGAAGAGATTGATGCCGAGTGCGCCCGCCAGATCGAGTCCCTCAAGGAGCAGGGCGACCCCGAGAACTTTGACGAGTTCTCCGACGAGGAGCCGCTGACCCCCGAGGAGATCGCCTCTGGCATCGTCGACATCGAGGAAGAGTGCAAGGACGAGAAGCAGCTCCGCACGGACGCCTTCAACGCCTTCATGAAGCTCACCGAGCGCGACCTCATCTCCGATGAGCCGCTGTTCCGCGAGATGACCCGCTACTACTCCATGTACTTCAAGGGTGGCATGGGTGCCGAGGCCGTCCGCGACCTGCTCGCTGCCATCGACCTTCCTTCCGAGGCCGAGAAGCTCAAGGCCATCATTGCCGACGAGGATTCCCAGAAGCAGAAGCGCGAGAAGGCCGTCAAGCGCCTTGAGGTCGTTGACGCCTTCCTGAAGGGTGGCAACAGCCCCGCGAACATGATCCTGGACGTCATCCCGGTCATTCCGCCCGATCTGCGCCCGATGGTCCAGCTCGACGGCGGCCGCTTCGCCGCGTCCGACCTCAACGACCTGTATCGTCGCGTGATCAACCGTAACAACCGACTCAAGCGCCTGCTCGACCTGGACGCCCCTGCGATCATCGTGAACAACGAGAAGCGCATGCTCCAGGAGTCCGTGGACGCCCTGTTCGACAACGGCCGTCGTGGTCGCCCGGTCTCTGGCCGTGGCGGTCGCCCGCTCAAGTCGCTCGCCGAGGCCCTCAAGGGCAAGCAGGGCCGTTTCCGTCAGAACCTGCTGGGTAAGCGTGTCGACTACTCCGGCCGTTCGGTTATCGTTACCGACCCCAAGCTGCTGCTGCACCAGTGCGGTCTGCCCAAGACCATGGCGCTGGAGCTCTTCAAGCCCTTCGTCATGAAGCGCCTGGTCGAGCTTGGCAAGGTCGAGAACATCAAGGGCGCCAAGCGCGCTATCGACCGCGGTGCCACCTTTGTGTGGGATATCCTCGAAGAGGTCATCGACGGCCGCGTCGTGCTGCTCAACCGCGCACCGACCCTGCACCGTCTGTCCATCCAGGCCTTTGAGCCGGTTCTGGTCGAGGGCAAGGCTATCCACCTGCACCCGCTGGTCTGCTCGCCCTTCAACGCCGACTTCGACGGCGACCAGATGTCTGTCCACGTGCCGCTGTCCAGCCAGGCTCAGGCCGAGGCCCGCGTGCTCATGCTCTCTGCGAACAACCTGCGCTCGCCGGCATCCGGCAAGCCGGTCAACATCCCCTCGCAGGACATGATCATCGGTGTGTACTACCTCACCCAGGTCCGCGACGGTCTGCCGGGCGAGAACCACGTGTTCTCGAGCTTCGACGACGCGCTGCACGCCTATGACTGCCGCTCCGAGGTCGACATGCAGGCCAAGATTCAGGTCCGCGTGTCCGCCGAGAACGCCAACGTCA
Organism: uncultured Collinsella sp.; assembly: GCA_900544115.1. Taxonomy (GTDB): domain Bacteria; phylum Actinomycetota; class Coriobacteriia; order Coriobacteriales; family Coriobacteriaceae; genus Collinsella. The sequence continues at coordinate 2,323 of UQTW01000012.1, forward strand.
TCAACGAGGACGGCACCCGTATCTTCCGCGTCAAGAATGGCAAGAACGAGTTTGTCGACTACGACGTCACCGGTAACAAGACCGCACGCTTCGAGACCTCTATCGGTCGCATCATCTTCAACCGCCAGTGCCTGCCCGAAGACTACGAGTTCATGAACTACAAGATGGTCAAGGGCGACGTGGCCAAGCTGGTTGCCGACTGCTGCGATCGTTACCCCGAGGCCAAGGTCGGTCCGATCCTCGACGCCATCAAGTACTCCGGCTTCCACTACGCTACCCGCGCCGGCCTCACCATCTCGGTGTGGGACGCTCTCATCCCTGCCGAGAAGCAGGAGCTGCTCGACCGCGCCCAGGCTAACGTCGACCAGATCAACGAGTACTTCGAGGAGGGCTTCATCAACGAGACGGAGCGCCACATCGAAGTCGTTAACGAGTGGACCGCTTGTACCGACAAGGTCGCAGCGCTCATGCTCGACTTGTTCGACGAGGAGAACCCGCTCTACATGATGGCCGACTCCGGCGCCCGTGGTTCTAAGACCCAGCTGCGTCAGCTCGGCGGCATGCGTGGCCTGATGGCAGACATGTCTGGCGAGACGATCGACCTTCCCATTAAGGCGAACTTCCGCGAGGGCCTGCTGCCGCTCGAGTACTTCATTTCGACCTACGGCGCCCGTAAGGGCCTGGTCGATACCGCATCCCACACCTCGGACTCTGGTTACCTGACCCGTCGTCTGGTCGACGTGGCCCAAGACGTCATCGTCCGTGAGGAGGACTGCGGTACGCACGAGGGCGTCACCTACAACCTCATCATCCCCGGCACCACCGACCTCAACACCGACCTCGTCGGCCGTTGCTTCATTGAGGACGTCGTGGCCCCCGATGGCACCGTGCTCTTTGAGCAGGACGGCTACATCGAGAAGGTCGCCGACATCCAGAAGATGGTCGATGCCGGCCTTAAGAAGGTCAAGCTTCGCGCGCTGCTCACCTGCCGCTCCAAGTACGGCGTGTGCCAGAAGTGCTACGGCTGGGATCTTTCCACCCGTCGTCCGGTCGCCATCGGTACCGCGGTCGGCATTATTGCCGCCCAGTCCATCGGCGAGCCCGGTACGCAGCTTACGATGCGTACCATTCACTCCGGTGGCGTCGCTGGCGTCGACGATATTACGCAGGGTCTGCCTACGGTCAGCCGTATGTTCGATATCGTCGGCAACGTCAACGAGAAGATCCTGGGTCGCGAGGCTGAGCTGGCTCCGTACTCCGGCCACCTCTCGATTAAGCCCGAGAAGTCCGAGTACGTGCTGACGCTCACCGACTCCGAGGACCACACCCGTGTCCTCGACGAGCGTCGCGTCCCCGCTTCGGTGCGCTTTATGCCCGAGATCGAGGACGGCTGCGAGGTTCGCGCCGGTGACCAGATCACCAAGGGCTTCGTCAACTTCCGCAACCTGCGCAAGCTGACCGACATCGAGTCGACGATGCACACCTTCGTCGAGAGCGTTAAGGACGTCTACACCAGCCAGGGCGTCGACCTGAACGACAAGCACATCGAGGTGCTCGCACGTCAGATGCTGCGTCGCGTTCAGATCACCAACCCCGGCGACTCCAAGTACCTGCTTGGTCAGTACGTTGACCGCTACGAGTTCGCCGACGAGGTTGAGCGCGTTGCCCGTCTGGGCGGTCAGGCTCCCGTGGCCGAGCCCGTCATCCTGGGTACGCTCAAGGTCGCGTCCAACATCGACTCCTGGCTGTCGAGCGCTTCGTTCATCCGTACCGCTGGCGTCCTTACCGAGGCTGCCATTGAGGGCAAGGTCGACCACCTGCTCGACCTTAAGTCCAACGTCATCGTCGGTAAGAAGATTCCGGCTGGTACCGGCCTCAAGCCGTACGCCAACGCCAAGCTGACGTATCGCACGGCCGATGGCTATGTCGACATCGACGGCCCGGCTTCGCCCAACGCCAAGTCGCTGCCCGAGTGGGCTCCGGTTGAGCTCAAGGACCTGGACGAGCAGCTCCCGCAGCAGCTCGACTGGGCCGGCTACGACGAGTTCGGCGGTGCTGACGGTTCGTTCACCCGCAACGGCCACACCATCTCCGCCGAGAAGGCTCGCCTGTACCTGTTCGACGACCTGGGCGTGTCACAGCGCTGGACCAACAAGTTCAGCGAGGTCGGCATCGAGACGGTCGGCGACCTGGTCGGCAAGTCCGAGGAGGATCTGCTGCGCATCGATGGTATCGGTGCCAAGGCGATCGAGGAGCTCCGTGACGGCCTGGAGGCCCACGACCTGCTCTACATCCTCGAGAACAACGACGACGTTGCCGACGAGGAAGACCTCTCGCAGCTGCTGCAGATGGTCTTTAGCCCCGACGGTCCGGACGACATCCTGCTGGGCACCTCCGCCACGCCGACGCATCACGCCGACGCCGACGAGGAGCTCCTGGGCGCCCCGATCGACGACAAGAAGGCTCCCGCCAACGGTGCCATCAACGAGGACATGGCTTCCCTCGACGAGCTACTCAACCAGCTCGTAGACACCGACGACGCCGAAGAGGCCAAGGACAACGACGAGGAGTAACTAGTTCCGCCGTTCTAACGAACGGCGGCGACCTCCGTCGCTGCGCGGCCCCCAGAGCTACAATCTGTCATTCAAAAGGCAGGGCATGACCAAAAGGTCAATGCCCTGCCTTTTTCATGCCACCTTGTACGCTCTGGGGGCCGCTCGCTTGCGTATGCTCAACCTGTTGCGTTCCGTTGATCCCTTGCCAAAAAAGGGACAGGTTTATTTTGGTAGGTTTTTCCTGCTTGAATTTGAAACATTTCGTCCGGTCAGAGCGTATCTATGGTGAGGGCCTCATCGAGAACTATTAACGTCACCGGGAGGTGATTATGGAAGAACAAGCATTTAGACAGGCGGTCGAAGACCACCGGGATGTCGTGTTTCGGATCGCGTTGACGTACCTGCGTGATCGCGCCGACGCCGACGATGTCGCTCAAGACGTCTTTCTGAAGTTACTCAAAAGCGATGCGCAATTTGAAAGCTGGGAACATCTTCGTCGATGGCTTATCCGGGTCACGATCAATGAATGCAAATCTCTCTTTCGAAAGCCGTGGAGACGCGTGGAGGATATTGAGAACCTGGCCGATTCGCTTTCGATGGCGCAGGACGAGACCAAGGCCGTCCTGTCGGACGTCATGCGGCTTCCAGAACGATTTCGTATCCCCATCGTGCTCTATTACTATCTGGGCTTCTCGACTTCAGAGATTGCCGAGTTGTTGCACGTACCAGCCGCGACCGTTCGAACGCGTTTAGCTCGCGGCAGATCGAAACTCAAGTTCATCCTAGAGGAGGGCGACCGTGAAATCCAACCAAATCAAGCAGGCCTTCGAGTCCGTCCAAGCCGATAGCGATCTTGCTGACCGTGTTCTTTATGCCGCTGCTGGTGAGCCGCTTCGCCGAAAGGGTCACGCGAAGCCTCTGTATGTTGCTGTGATCGGATGCCTTGCCGGGGTGTTGGCGACCGGAGGGGTCGCCTACGCCGTTGTCAATTCCAGTTATTTTGCCTCTGCCTGGGGAAACCATGGCAACGGAGAGTCCGTTACCTGGACTCAAGGTGGCTCGTCGGGGACTAAATATACCTACACCAGAGAGTTTGGTGATGGTATCGCGCCCCAAAGCTTGGAGGGTTCAGTACAGAAGGTCAATCTGTCCGTCGAGGGCAACGGCTATACACTCGACATTCATGATATGGCTATCGACCAAAACGGCTGCGGTGCTGTGACGTTTACGCTGTCCAATCCAAATGGTGTTAACTACTACAAGCCGGCAGCAGAGACAGGCGAACTTGTTCTCTATGGTGAAGAAGAACAAGGCATCGGTACACCCAGCATGAACTTCGGCGAGGAATGGGCTGACACACGCTGCACCATTGATAAGGACACATCAAGCGATACTGTCATTAATGGCACGATGTACTTTGCTTCTATGGATCGCGAGCGAGGTTTTCAACATGCGGTCACCTGGAATATCTCGTGGACCGAGGGCGAAGGAGAGGATGCGAAGCCGTTCGAGGCATCGACGCCCGAGTTTAGCGTTGGAGCGTACGTCGATACTAAGGAACTCCGCTCCGATGACTCGCCTCTCGAGATCAGCCCGTTTTCCATCCAGACGCACATCGATGATCTGGGCATTGACGCAGTCACGAAGAAGTTGACGGTTACCTACAAGGATGGATCGGAGCAGATTATCGAAGATGACGACGCAGGGGCGTTCAACTTATATTTTTCTTATACGCGCAATAGCGGAGAGAACATCTGGGTGCCAACGAAGTTGATTGATGTCGACCAAGTGGTCTCAGTAACGCTTGAGGGCACACGCTGCACTTCAACAGGGGGCGCCGAAACGTCGGAACCCTTTACCATCGTCTATTCGTAAGATTTGGGGCCGCTTCCTACTAGGGGAGGCGGCCCATTTTGCATTAAATGGACGGTTAGACCGAGCGATATACTTCCGAAGACGCCGCCGATTTCCATGCGACAGATGAGAGCAGATCACCGCTGGAGCTCGACGTTTCCGCAGATAAAACCGACCAAAATAAACCTGTCCCTTTTTGGCAGGTAACGTTGCCCCGACGAGCACGTCGGATTCCCGGGCCGGGCGGCACAGGGGTTAAGTTTGTCGCGAGTTCCGCACGAGCCGGAGGCCACTTAATGTGGCCTCCGTGCGAGCCAGGACTGTAGAGCAGCAAACTTAACCCCTGTGCCGCCCGGCCCGGGAATCCGCCCCCGCGCACAGGAGGGGATTCCTTTTGTGTAGGCTTTGCGGAAATGTGCCAATTTTGGGATACGCCCGGCGGCGTGGTCTGTTGACGGCACAGCTAACGCCACGTATCCTATCGAACTGCGTGTTTCGTAGGGGGATGCTGACCCCTCGATTCAAGCCGTTGCACTTTACAGAAAGCTGGAATCATTCGAGAAGGAGTACGCTTTGCCTACTATTAACCAGCTGGTTCGCCAGGGCCGTCGTTCCGTGCCCAAGAAGTCCAAGAACGCTGCTCTGCAGCACAACTCCCAGAAGCGCGGCGTGTGCACCCGCGTCTTCACCACGAGCCCCAAGAAGCCGAACTCGGCTCTTCGTAAGGTTGCCCGTGTTCGCCTTGTCAACGGCATCGAAGTTACTGCTTACATCCCGGGTGAGGGCCACAACCTGCAGGAGCACTCCATCGTGCTCGTCCGCGGCGGTCGTGTCCGTGACCTCCCTGGTGTCCGTTATCACGTCATCCGTGGCGCCTACGACGCTGCTCCGGTCCAGAACCGTATGCAGGCCCGTTCCAAGTACGGTGCTAAGCGCCCCAAGGCCAAATAAGCCAGATAACGTTTTGATACTTTCGCCGTGTGCCGTCTTGAGCGCCGCACGGTAGACACTTAAGGAGATTTCACATGCCGCGTCGTGCAGCAGCTAATCGTCGTGAGGTTCAGCCTGACGCCGTTTACAACAACCGCCTGGTGACTCAGCTCATCAACAAGGTCCTTCTTGACGGCAAGAAGGCCACCGCTGAGCGCATCGTTTACACCGCTTTCGAGATCGTTGCCGAGAAGTCCGAGGGTGGCGACGCTCTCGCTACCTTCAAGAAGGCTATGGACAACGTCAAGCCCACGCTCGAGGTTAAGCCCAAGCGTGTCGGCGGCGCTACCTATCAGGTCCCGATGGAGGTCAACTCCCGTCGTTCCACCGCTCTGGGTATCCGCTGGATCGTCAACTTCTCCCGCGCTCGCAAGGAGAAGACCATGGCCGAGCGTCTCGCCAACGAGATCCTCGACGCCTCCAACGGCCTGGGCGCTTCCGTCAAGAAGCGTGAGGACGTCTTCAAGATGGCCGAGGCCAACCGCGCGTTCTCTCACTATCGTTGGTAAGTTAAGGTAAGGAACTAACATGGCTAAGCCTAAGTACAAGCTTTCCGATACCCGTAACATCGGCATCATGGCCCACATCGATGCCGGTAAGACCACCACGACCGAGCGTATTCTTTACTACACCGGTAAGACCCACAAGATCGGTGAGGTCCATGAGGGCGCTGCCACCATGGACTGGATGGTTCAGGAGCAGGAGCGCGGCGTAACCATTACCTCCGCTGCTACCACCTGCTTCTGGAACAAGGACGGCAAGGACTACCGCATCCAGATCATCGACACCCCGGGCCACGTTGACTTCACCGCCGAGGTCGAGCGCTGCCTGCGCGTCCTCGATGGCGCTGTCGCCGTCTTCGACGCCGTTGCCGGCGTTCAGCCCCAGTCTGAGACCGTTTGGCGTCAGGCTTCTACCTTCAACGTTCCCCGCATCGCCTTCATCAACAAGTATGACCGCGTGGGCGCTGACTTCTTCAACGCTATCGAGACCATGAAGGATCGTCTCGACGCTAACGCCGTGGCCGCTCAGGTCCCGATGGGCGCCGAGGACAACTTCTGGGGCGTCATCGACCTGGTCACCATGACTGCATGGGACTTCAAGGCCGACGAGAAGGGCATGACCTACCCCGAGCCGATGGACGAGATCCCGGCTGAGTTCGCCGACATCGCTGCCACCAAGCGCGAGGAGCTCCTCGACGCTGCTGCCAGCTTTGACGACGAGCTCATGGAGAAGATCCTCATGGAGGAGGACTTCACCGTCGAGGAGCTCAAGGCTGCTCTGCGTAAGGGCGTTCTGGCCAACGAGCTCAACCTCGTCTTCGTGGGCTCCGCCTACAAGAACAAGGGCGTCCAGGAGCTGCTCGACGCTGTCGTCGACTACCTGCCCAGCCCGCTCGACGTTGAGGCCGTCACCGGTACCGATCCGGACACCGGCGAGGAGATCCAGCGTCATCCTTCCTTCGACGAGCCCTTCTCCGGCCTGGTCTTCAAGATCATGACCGACCCGTTCGTCGGTAAGCTCACCTATGTCCGCGTTTACTCCGGCCGCGCCGAGTCCGGCTCCTACGTTGTCAACGCTTCCAACGGTCAGCGCGAGCGCCTCGGCCGCATCCTCGAGATGAACGCCGCCGAGCGTATCGACCGTGACGACGCTGCCGCCGGCGACATCGTCGCTTGCGTCGGATTCAAGAACTCCACCACCGGTGACACCCTGTGCGCCGAGGGCAAGGAGATCGTCCTCGAGAAGATCGAGTTCGCTAAGCCCGTTATCGACGTTGCCATCGAGCCCAAGACCAAGGCCGAGCAGGACAAGATGTCCCTGGCTCTGACCAAGCTCGCCGAGGAGGACCCGACCTTCCAGGTGTCCACCAACCACGAGACCGGCCAGACCATCATCGCCGGCATGGGCGAGCTGCACCTCGAGATCATCGTCGACCGTCTGCTCCGCGAGTTCAAAGTTGACGCTAACGTTGGTAAGCCCCAGGTTGCCTACCGCGAGACCGCTGGTCACGACGTCGAGAAGGCTGAGGGCAAGTTCGTCCGTCAGTCCGGCGGTCGCGGTCAGTACGGCCACGCCGTCATCAAGCTCGAGAAGATGGAGGAGGGCTTCGGCTACGAGTTCGTCAACGCTATCGTCGGCGGCGTCGTGCCCAAGGAGTACATCCCGTCCATCGACAAGGGCATCCAGGAGGCCCTGAACACCGGTGTTATCGCCGGCTTCCCGGTCCTCGACGTCAAGGTCACCCTGTTCGACGGTTCTTACCACGAGGTCGACTCCTCCGAGGCCGCCTTCAAGATCGCCGGTTCCATGGCTATCAAGGACGCCCTCAAGAAGTCCGATCCGCAGCTGCTCGAGCCGATTATGGCTGTCGAGGTCGAGACCCCCGAGCAGTACATGGGCGACGTTATGGGCAACCTCTCCGGTCGCCGCGGCAAGATCGAGGGCATGGAGGATCGCAAGAACAGCAAGCTCATCCGTGCCAAGGTGCCGCTGGGCGAGATGTTCGGTTACGCTACCGACCTTCGCTCCCAGACCCAGGGCCGTGCATCCTACACGATGCAGTTCGACTCTTATGAGCCCGCGCCCAAGTCCATCGTGGACGAGGTCATGAGCAAGAACGCCTAAGTTCGAGCTCCCTGTTACGTAATCCGCGAGAGCATCTCTCGCACTCTTTGGAGGTTTAAGTTGGCTACCCAGAAGATCCGCATTCGCCTCAAGGGCTATGATCACGAGGTCGTCGATCAGTCCGCGAAGCTCATCGTCGAGACCGCTCAGAAGACCGGCGCTCGCGTTTCCGGTCCTGTCCCCCTGCCCACCGAGCGCAACCTGTACACGGTTATCCGCTCGCCGCACGTGAACAAGGACTCCCGTGAGCAGTTCGAGATGCGCACCCACAAGCGCCTCATCGACATCCTCGACCCCACCTCGGGCACCGTTGATTCGCTTATGCGTCTCGACCTCCCCGCTGGCGTCGACATCGACATCAAGCTCTAAGCGATATCGCTCATAGCTTAAAGGGCCCCGCTGCCGCTACGGTAGCGGGGCCCTTTTGTTTTGCATGATGGGTTTGGATCGCCGGGTAAGGCTGCCGAGCGGCTGGCTGTGGCGACCTACTCACTCAAGGGGCGCAATGACGCTTCCTCAAAATGGAAGGATCGCAAGCCGTCTTCTGTTTCGATGCACGCACGACCAAAGCCATCGACCGTTTTAAAGATGCCTCGCGCCAGCTCGTCACCGGCAGGGGAGCGGGCGATAACGTGCTTTCCAATCCAATTGAGGTGAGCGACATATTCGCCGTGGACGGGCGCGAGCGGTCCGGTGTTTTCTTCCATGGCGTTGAGGCGTTCTGCCCAGGCATCTATAGCGTCTATAACTGCGTGATAGACCTCATCGAGGAGCATGTCGACAGCTGGAACGTTCTCGTTAAGGTTCGAGAGACCGATTGCCGGCAGGCCGCCATCGGGCACCTCTTGGGGCGCATAGTTCACATTGACACCAATGCCACAGACGGCGAAAGGTTTGCCTTCGTTATCGCGTGCGGCCTCGACCAGAATGCCGCCGAGTTTGCGTCCACGCGCGACCAGGTCGTTGGGCCATTTGAGGCCAATCTCGTTTGCAAGACCCTGTTTTTCGAGCGCCTCGAGCACCGCTAGGCCGCTGACGGCAGCAAGACCAGAGTACTTCGCAGGATTAACGCATGGACGCAGGACAATCGAAAGCAATAGGTTGCCGGCGGTTGAATCCCACTTGTGGCCGCGCCGGCCGCGTCCTGCTGTCTGAGCCCGGGCGGCAAGTCCTGTGCCGTGCGGCGCTCCCTGTTTTCCTGCTTCGAGCAGGTCATCGTTGGTCGATCCGGTTACGTCGACTATCGTTAATTTGGCATCCATAACGGCTGCTACCTCCTTAATGAATAAGTGAATAACGCAATGGTGTCGAGAGAGACACAATGTGAAGCCTTTGTCGCATTTGGACAATTTAATGTTAACACGTTAACAACGACTGAAATGCGCTATCCTCTCTTGGTCGATGTAAACACGTCAACAACTCAAAGGAGGTTAGTGATGGGTTTCACGATTCTTGGAACAGGCTCGGCGCTTCCTAAGCGCAGTGTTTCCAATGACGAGCTGTCCGAGTTCCTCGATACCTCGGATGAGTGGATTTTTACCCGCACAGGTATTAAGAGTCGCCACGTCTGCACCACCGAGTCACTTGACGACCTTGCCGTAGCGGCGAGCGAGCGGGCACTTCAGGTGTCCGGAATCGACGCGAGCCAGTTGGATCTGATCGTCTGCTCGACGACGACGGGTGACCACCTTGTTCCCGCCGAGGCGTGTGCCGTTGCTGAGCGACTGGGCGCGACGTGCCCTGCCTTCGATGTCTCGGCTGCCTGCGCCGGCTTCGTATTTGCGCTCGATGTTGCCGAGGGCTATATCGCCCGAGGACGAGCCAAGCATGTGCTTGTCGTTGCCGCCGAGCAGATGACGCGCGCGCTCGACTGGACCGACCGCGCCACCTGTGTGCTCTTTGGCGATGGGGCAGGCGCCGCGGTGATTGAGGCTGGGGGAGACAGCCCCCTTGCCGTTGAGCTTTCGACGGCGCCCGACGTCGAGACGTTGTGCGTTCCCGGTCTGGTCGGCACCTCGCCGTTTAAGGCCTCCGCAGATAGCGAGAGCGTGCTGTCCATGAATGGCCGCCGCGTGTTCAAGTTCGGCGTCAACGCGATTTGCGACACGGTCCATAAGCTTGCGAGCGATACGGGCATTTCGGTCGAGGACATCGACCATTTTGTATTCCATCAGGCTAACGAACGAATCCTGAGTCAGGCGGTCAAGCGCCTCGGTGTGCCAGACAAGCGCGTGGTTCGAACGCTGCGCGAGACCGGCAACATTTCGAGCGCATGCATTCCGCTTGCCCTCGACCGGCTGGCAAACGCCGGTGCACTTCACACGGGCGACACCATCGCCCTCGTTGGATTTGGCGCCGGTCTGGATATAGGTGGCTATCTACTTCGTTGGAAGTAGTCGCACATAGGAAATAAAAACGCCCCTAGGGCACAAACAAAGGAGAACTACCATGGCAGATCAGAAGACCTTCGAGCGCGTTTGCGATGTTATCCGCGAGACCGCCGGTCTTGACGACGTCGAGATGAAGCCCGAGTCCACGCTCGAGGAGATTGGTCTCGACAGTCTGGGCACCGTCGAGATCCTCGTCGCCGTTGAGGACGAGTTTGGCATCCAGCTCGATACCGAGGAGAACCCCAAGACGGTCGGCGAGTTCGCCGATACGGTCGAGGCGGCATTGGAGAAGTAGAGATGCTCAAGACTCCTCTCTGCGATCTGATCGGCATCGAAAAGCCCGTGTTCCAGGGCGGTATGGCCTGGATCGCCGACGCCTCGCTGGCGTCCGCAGTGTCCGAGGCGGGCGGCTTAGGGATTATCGCGGCCATGAACGCCGACGCCAACTGGCTGCGCGACCAGATTCATGAGCTGCGCGCCAGGACGGATAAGCCCTTTGGCGTCAACGTCATGCTCATGAGCCCGTTTGCCGACGAGGTCGCGCGGGTCGTGATTGACGAACGGGTGCCGGTCGTCGTGACGGGTGCCGGCAATCCCACCAAGTACATGAAGGCGTGGAACGAGGCGGGCATCAAGGTCATCCCGGTCGTTGCCTCGGTGGCGCTGGCGCGTCTCGTGGCGCGTCGTGGAGCCACTGCCGTGGTTGCCGAGGGTACCGAATCAGGCGGCCATATTGGCGAGACCTCGACGATGGCACTGGTGCCACAGGTTGTCGATGCGGTCGATATTCCCGTGGTTGCGGCTGGCGGTATCGCCGATGGCCGCGGCGTGGCGGCCGCCTTTATGCTGGGCGCCGCCGGCGTGCAGGTGGGTACGCGCTTTCTGATCGCAGATGAGTGCACCGTATCGGAGCAGTACAAGGAGATGGTCCTGAAGGCCAACGACACCTCGACGCGTGCGACCGGCCGCTCGACGGGACACCCGGTGCGTGCCCTCAAGAGCCCCTTCACTAACGCCTACGCCAAGAGCGAGGCGGCGGGCGTAAGCGTCGAGGAGCTCGGGGCCATGGGCACGGGCGCCCTTCGCAAGGCCGCCAAGGACGGCAATTACGAAGAGGGCTCGTTTTTGTGTGGACAGATTGCCGGCATGGTCAACGAGCGCCAAAGTGCACGTGAAATCGTTGACGACCTGGTCGATGGCGCCGAGCACGTCCTGAAGGGTGCGTGCGCATGGGTGGCGTAGCGTTTCTGTTTGCCGGCCAGGGCGCCCAGCACCCCGCGATGGGCGTCGACCTGATCGAGGCATCGCCGGCGGCCGCCGAGGTGTTCGCCATTGTCGACGAGGTGCGCCCGGGGACCAGTGAGCAGTGCCGAAGCGCCTCCAAGGAGGAACTCTCGCAGACCGAGAACACGCAGCCGTGCGTGTTCGTTCACGATCTGGCAGCGGCTGTCGCCCTGCGTGAGCGCGGCGTGGTACCTGCCGCCTGTGCGGGTTTTTCGCTTGGCGAGGTCGCCGCGCTCACCTTTGCGGGGGCGTTCGATACGCGAGCGGGCTTTGAGCTCGTGTGCGAGCGCGCGGCGCTGATGGCCGCGGCTGCCGAGCGCCATCCGGGCGGCATGCGCGCCGTCATCAAGCTCGATGCGGCGCAAGTCGAGAACCTGGCAAAACAGGCCGGCGAGGACTGCTGGCCGGTCAACTACAACAGTCCGCAGCAGACGGTTGTTGCCGGAGCGCCCGAGGCGCTGCAGGAGCTCGACGTCCTAGTAAAAGAGGCTGGCGGCCGCGCTATGAAAGTCGCGGTGTCGGGCGCATTTCATAGCCCCTATATGGCCGAGGCGACTGAGGGGCTGGCGACGTATATCCAAGCCGGCCACGCGCCGTCACCGCTGCTGATTCCGGTCATGGCAAACATGACGGCGGCGCCCTATCCGGCGGACCCGCGAGCGGCATCGGATGTCTTGGCCAATCAGGTGAGTCATGCCGTTCGTTGGGTCGACACGCTGCATGCTCTGCAGAATCAGGGCATCGACACGTTTATTGAGGTCGGCCCTGGCAAAACGCTGTCGGGCCTGGCCAAGCGTACGCTGAGCGACGTTCGCGTGTATTCGTGCGAAACGGCCGAGCAGGTCGCAGCTATTGCCGACGAGCTCGCATAGTCCACAGGGCTGTAACCCGAAAGGAATGACATGGGCAACTTGAACAACGGCGCGCTCGAGCGCAACGACTCACGTCGTGTGGCACTGGTCACGGGCGGCTCGCGGGGTATCGGCCGCGCCTGCGCTGTCGGTCTGGCGGAGGACGGCTTTGATATCGCCGTCGTCTATGCCGGCAGCGTCGATGCGGCGCGCAAGACGTGCGAAGCCTGTGAGGCGGTTGGCGCCACGGCACGCGCATATCAATGCGACGTGGCCGATCCCGCTGCTGTCAACGCGTGCGTGGAAGCGGTCCTCAACGACTTTGGTTCCATTTGGGCGCTCGTCAACAACGCCGGCATCACCCGCGATGGCCTGCTCATGCGCATGGGCGATGACGCATTCGATCGCGTGCTCGATGTCAATCTCAAGGGAACATTCAATATGACGCGCGCGCTCACCAAGACCTTTATGCGCCAGCGCGGCGGTTGCGTCGTCAACATGAGCTCGGTCGTGGGCCTGATGGGCAATGCCGGACAAGCCAACTACGCTGCTTCCAAGGCGGGCGTGATAGGGCTTACCAAGGCGGTGGCGCGCGAGCTTGCGCCTCGTGGCGTACGAGCGAACGCGGTCGCTCCCGGGTTTGTCGAGACAGATATGACGGCAAAGCTCTCGGAGAAGGTGCGTACGGCAACCGAGGAACAGATTCCCCTTAAGCGCATGGCACGTCCCGAGGAAGTGGCCGGCGTGGTGCGCTTTCTGGCGAGCGATGCGGCTTCCTACATTACGGGCGAGGTTGTACGCGTCGACGGCGGAATGGCGATGTAGAAACCAGGGCCGAAGAACGGCTTGGATGAGGAGACCATGATGGAACAGAGAGTTGCAATCACCGGCATAGGTGCCGTATCGCCGCTCGGCAACACGGCGCTTGCCACTTGGGCGGCTATGTGCGCCGGCACGTGCGGTATCGGCCCGATTACGCACTTCGATACGGATGCGTTTGCTGTCAAGGTGGCGGCCGAGGTCAAGGGCTTTGACGGCAACGAGTACTTTGGTAAGCACGATGCCAAGCACCTCGACCCCTGCGTTCAGTTTGCGATGGCGGCTTCGGACGAGGCCATGCACGATGCGGGCCTTGATGTCGAAGGCGCCATCGATCGCGAGCGCCTGGGCGTCTACGTGGGTTCAGGCGTGGGCGGCATGCAGACACTCGTCGACAACGTCCACACGATTGCCGATCGAGGGCCTCGCCGTGCATCACCCTATATGATTGCGATGATGATCCCCAACATGGCTTCGGGCAACATCGCGATTCGCCATAAGGCAAAGGGCCCGACCCTACCCGTCGTGACTGCCTGCGCGACTTCTGCCCATGCGGTGGGTGAGGCGTTCCGCGCCATCAAGCACGGCTATGCCGACGCGATCCTCGCGGGCGGCGCCGAGGCCGCAATTATCCCCGATGCCGTTGCGGGCTTTACGTCCTGCCGCGCATTGACCACCAACCCCGATCCCGCGACGGCCTGCCGTCCGTTCGATGCAGACCGCGACGGCTTTGTGATGGGCGAGGGCGCCTGCGTGCTCGTGCTCGAGAGCATAGAACATGCGCAGGCGCGCGGTGCGCACATTTACGCCGAGGTCGTGGGCTACGGCAACACCGATGATGCCTATCACATCACGAGCCCCGATCCCGAGGCTGCCGGCATTGCCCGTGCGATATCGCTGGCGGTGGCCGAGGGCGACGTTAAGCCTTCCGAGGGCCTCTACATCAATGCCCACGGCACATCGACCAAGCTCAACGATTCGTCCGAGACGGCGGGCATTAAGCGTGCGCTCGGCGAGGACGCGGCGCGCGCCGCGCACGTCTCGTCGACTAAGTCGATGACCGGCCACATGATCGGCGCCACGGGTGCCATCGAGGTCATGGCCTGCGCCATGGCGCTCGAGCAGGGCGTGGTGCCGCCGACCATTAACTACCACACGCCCGATCCCGCCTGCGATCTTGACTACACGCCTAATCGCGCGGTTCGCGTCGACCTTACCTGGGCGCTTTCGACCAACCTGGGCTTTGGCGGGCACAATGCCGCCATCGCGCTGCGTAGATATACGAGGAGCTAGAGCATGGATTCCAAAAGACTTGCCGAGATAGCCGATGTTATGGAGGACCGCGGCCTCACGCGCGTACGCGTTGAGGAGCCCGATGGCACCGCGGTCGAACTCGAGCGCGCGAGCGCCGCGCAGCCGGTTGCCGTGCCCATGCCTATGCCGGGTGCCGTGACTGCTCCGGCGGTGGCTCCTGTCGCCATGCCTGCCGCCGCACCGGAGCCCGCCGCGCAGGCGCCTGCCGCCGCACCGGAGCCCAAGGGCACCGAGGTGACCGCTCCCATGGTCGGCGTTTTCTATGCTGCCCCGGCGCCGGGCGACGAGCCGTTTGTGCACGTGGGCTCCAAGGTCAAGGCCGGTGAGACCCTCTGCATCATCGAGGCCATGAAGGTTCTCAACGAGGTGACGGCCGAGGCAGACGGCGAGGTGCTCGAGATCTGCGTGGCCGACGGCGACCTCGTGGAGTTCGGCAGTTGCCTTATGAGGATCGGATAGGTGATGTCCATGAACAAAGAAGAGCTCAAGAAGCTGTTGCCGCATCGCGAGCCGATGCTTTTGCTCGACGAAGCCGAGCTGGTGGGCGACGAGGCCCACGGCAAGATCACGATTACGGGTGACGAGTACTTTTTGCAGGGGCATTTTCCGGGAAACCCGGTAGTCCCCGGCGTGATTCAGTGCGAGATGCTCGCCCAAAACTGTTGCGTGCTGCTGATGGGCGACGAGGAGGCGCGCGGCGCGACGCCGTTCTATACGAGCCTCGATAAGGTGCGCTTTAAGCGTCCGGTGCGCCCGGGCGACACGGTTGATCTGGTGTGCAACATCACGCGTGCGCGCGGGCCGTTCCGCTTTGCGACGGGTACTGCGAGCGTCAACGGTGAGGTTTGCTGCCGCGCCGATATGTCTTTTGCACTCATGCACGAAAGTTAAGGAAGGCTCATGTTCGACAAAGTGCTCATCGCCAACCGCGGCGAAGTCGCGGTCCGTGTTATCCGTGCGTGCCGCGATATGGGCATCAAGACCGTCGCCGTTTATTCCACGGCCGATGCGGACGCGCTGCACGTGCAGCTTGCCGACGAGGCGTATTGCATCGGTGGCCCGCGTCTTGCCGAGAGCTACCTCAACGACGATGCCGTGCTCACCTGTGCCGTAAAGTCGGGCGCCAAGGCAATTCATCCCGGCTATGGCTTTTTCTCCGAGAAGGCGAGCTTCGTGCGCGACTGCGACAAGTATGGCCTGACGTTTGTCGGTCCTTCGGCCGAGGTCATCGACAGCATGGGCGACAAGGACGCCGCACGTCGAACGGCTGCCGCGGCGGGCGTGCCCATCGTGCCGGGCTGCGATTTGCTCAAAAGTCCCGAGGAGGCAACAGCCGAGGCCGAGCGCATCGGCTGTCCCGTGCTCATCAAGGCGCGCGCAGGCGGTGGCGGCCGCGGTATTCGCAAGGTCGAGCGCGTGGAAGATGCGGCAAAGGCGTTCATCGAGGCGCGTGCCGAGGGCGAGGCCGTCTTTGGCGACGGCGAGTGCTACATGGAGAAGTTCGTCGCGCCGGCGCACCATGTCGAGGTGCAGATTATGGCCGATAAGCAGGGCCATGTGTTTTCGCTCGGCGAGCGCGAGTGCTCGGTTCAGCGTCGCAACCAAAAGCTGATCGAGGAGAGCCCCGCGCCGTGCCTCGACGGACGCGACGACATTCGTGCTCGCATGCACAAGGCAGCGCGTGACCTGGCTCGTGCCGTCGGCTACGAAGGAGCCGGTACCATCGAGTTCCTGTATTCGGACGACGGCAGTTTCTACTTCATGGAAATGAACACGCGCTTGCAGGTGGAGCATCCGGTTACGGAGTTTGTGACTGATACCGACTTGGTCAAGTGGCAGCTGCGCGTGGCAGCCGGCCAGCCTCTGCCCTTTGAGCAGGAGGACATGCCGGTTCGCAACCACGCCATGGAGTGCCGCATCAATGCCGAAACGCCGGACTTTCTGCCGTCATGCGGAACGGTCACCGCGTTGCGTGTGCCGGGTGGTCCGCGCGTGCGCTGGGATTCCGCCATGTTTACCGGTGCGAACGTTCCGCCGTACTACGACTCCATGCTTGGCAAGCTCATCGTGTGTGCGCCCACGCGTGACGGCGCCATTCGCAAGATGCGTTCGGCCCTGGGCGAGCTCGTGATTGAGGGCGTGAGCGAAAACAGCGAGCTTCAGCTCGACGTGCTGGCAAACGACGAGTTCTTGTTGGGCATGTATCACACCGATCTGATGGGGCATCTCTATGCTGATGAATAGAAAAGCGAAGACGGTCAACGTCCTCGAGGGGCCGATAACCGAGTCGTGCGCCGAGTTTCCCGCGCGCCACGTGTTTATCAAGTGCCCGGATTGCCGCCGTGTGATCGATGAGGCACGCCTGCACGACAACCTCGAGGTCTGCCCCCGTTGCGGCAAACACTTTCGCGTGAGCGGTCGCGCGCGCATGCGCATGACGGTCGACGAGGGCACGTTTGAGGAATGGGATGCCAATCTGGCGTCGGAGGACTTCCTCTCGTTTCCCGGTTATGCCGACAAACTCAAGAGCGTGAGCGAGCGTTCGGGCGAGCGCGATGCCGTTGTGTGCGGCAGGGGCAAAATCTGCGGTTGCGATACAGCTCTCTTCTTTATGGACGCCAACTTTATGATGGGCTCGATGGGTTCTGTGGTGGGCGAAAAGATCTGTCGCACATTTGAGCGTGCGACCGAGCTGGGATTGCCAGTCGTCGGCTTTACCGTTTCGGGCGGTGCGCGCATGCAAGAGGGCGTGACCTCGCTTATGCAGATGGCCAAGATTTCTGCGGCGGTTAGGCGCCACAGCGAGGCGGGCGGCCTGTATATCACGGTGCTCACCGACCCCACGACCGGAGGCGTAACCGCGAGCTTTGCCATGGAGGGCGACATTATCCTGGCCGAGCCCGATGCCCTGACGGCATTTGCCGGCCCGCGCGTGATCGAGCAGAACATGCACAAGCGCCTGCCCAAGGGATTCCATCGCTCCGAGTTTTTGCTGGAGCACGGCTTTTGCGATGCCGTTGTTCCGCGTGGCGAGATTGCGCTCACGGTAGGCGAGTTGCTGGCGCTGCACGAAGGGCACGCGCCCGGCTTGGGGGCACCGCATGAAATCGTGCATACGGGTCGCCGCGGCAAAAAGCTGGGACACTTGTTTAAGCGCTCGGCGGCACCAAAAACCGCGCTCGAGATTGTCAAGCAGACCCGCTCGGCAGATCGCGCCACGGCGGGTGAGATGATCTCGCTGGGCCTGGATGGATTTGTGGAGCTGCACGGCGACCGTTACTTTGGCGACGACGCCGCTGTGTTGGCTGGCATTGGCTGGAAAGACGGACGCCCCGTAACGGTCATCGCCATCGAGCGCGGCACCACGACCAAAGAGCGTATGCGCCGCAACTTTGGCATGGCGCATCCCGAGGGCTACCGCAAAGCGCGTCGCCTTATGCGCCAGGCCGAAAAGTTTGGTCGACCGGTTCTGTGCCTGGTCGATACCTCGGGCGCGTTTTGCGGCATCGGTGCCGAGGAGCGCGGCCAGGGTGAGGCGATCGCCCGGAATCTCATGGAGATGAGCGGCCTTAAGACGCCGATTGTCTCGGTGGTGACGGGCGAGGGCGGCTCTGGTGGCGCGCTGGCGCTGTCCGTGGCCGACCGCATCCTGATGCTCTCGAGCTCGGCCTATTCGGTCGTGAGCCCCGAGGCCTGTGCGTCGATCCTGTGGAAGGATACCGAGCGCGCGGATGAGGCCGCCGAGGCGCTGAAGCTCACGGCCCCCGATCTGTTGGCGCTCGGCATCATCGACGGCATTGTTGACGATAGGGGCCTGTCGCATGAGGAGATCGCCGGTGTCGTCATGTCCTCGGCATTTGATGCCTTCGATACGCTTGAGCAGCTCGACGACGCGACCCTCACAAACCTCCGCTACGAAAAGTACCGCGCAATCGGTCAGTACCGCACGATGTGACAAAGGGACAGCCCGCATGTCACATTGGGAAAGGCGTTCCATGTCACAAGTTTCTAACACCTCGTTTACAACGACGGTTTCATCAAACGCCATGGCCGTGGTGGACTATCTGTCCAAAAGCATGATGTCGGCGCTGCCGTTTATTGTTTGCGCGGCGTTGTTCCGCACCGCCGCCGTCATTATGGGCGAAGGCATGCTGGGCCTGTGGTCTGCCGATTCCGAAATCTATCGCCTGTTCTACAGTTGGCTCTATAACGCCGGCTACTACTTTTTGCCCATTTATCTTGGTTGGGCGGCCGCCCGCCAGCTCGGTTGCTCGGAGCAGCTGGGCATGATGCTGGGCGGCGTATTGATTGCGCCCGATCTGCTTAAGCTCGTCGATGCCGCATCGACGACGGGGGCATCGATGACTTTCGTGTATGGTCTGCTTCCCGCGCCGGTCAACGATTACACAACGACTGTTATTCCGGTTCTCATCTCGGTACCCGTGCTATGGCGAGTGGAGTGTTTCTTCCAGCGCGTTATCCCTAAGGCCGTGGCGTTTTCGTTTGTTCCGTTTGCAACCATGCTCGTCATGGTTCCGGTCTCGCTGTGTATTACGGCGCCGGCGGGCAGCTATCTGGGCATGCTGTTGGGACAGCTTATGTTTATGCTTGGCAATTCCGGTGGCATCGTGTCGCTGCTCACGCTTATGGGGCTTGCCGCGGGTTGGGAGTTTCTTAAGATCGCGGGTGTCAGCAACGTTGTCCTATCGCTCGCCTATGCGCAGTTTATGAGTGTGGGAACGGATTCGTGCATTCTGATCGCTGCGACGATGGCGACGTTCGCCGTTTGGGGTATGCCCTTTGGCGCGTCGCTCCGCGTTGCGGATAAGGACGAGAAGGCGCTCATGCTGGGCTATTCAATCTCGGGTATTCTTGGCGGCGTAAGCGAGCCAGCGCTGTACGGATGCGGCTTTAAATATGGCAGGTGTCTGACGTGCATGGCCGTTGGCGGCGCCGTCGGAGGCCTTGTTGCGGCCGTAGGCCACGTTACGGCTTATACTATCGGTATGACGAATGTTCTTATGGTCATTGGCTTTGCCACGGGCGGCATCTCGAATCTGCTGTGGTGCTGCGCTGCCGGCGGCGCAGCATTTGCGGTGTCTGCGGCGCTGAGCTACTGCTTTGGCGTGGTGCCGACAAAGGTGCAGGCGGCAGAAGACGAAGCTGATTCGCTCGAAACAGTGGCGAGCGCTGCTGAAGCAAGCGCATAAATCTGTGCGACAAAAGGACGATTCCTTTGTCATATTCCAAGGCTGCGGCCCGTGTGGGCTGCGGCCTTTTTGTATCTGGAGGACAAAGTGGCTACACTACAATCCGTTTGAGCAATAGATATATAGGTAGTACCGTGGGGACTGATGAGGATGGTCGAGTGGATTGTTCGTCGTGCGCAGGGCGACCGTGCGCGCGTGGGAACGTTGACGGGCATAGTGTGTATTCTCGCCAATGTTGCGCTTTGCGCTGCGAAGGGTGCAATTGGCGTGCTGTCGGGATCGGTTTCGATTGTGGCGGACGCCATGAACAACCTGTCCGATGCCAGCTCGAACATCGTGAGCGTGCTTGGCTTTAAGCTGGCGGGCAAGCCGGCCGACCCCGAGCATCCTTACGGACATGGCCGCTACGAGTATCTCTCGGGTCTGGTCGTGGCGGCGCTCGTGCTGCTGATTGGCGTTGAGCTGGTGAAGTCCTCGGTTGAGCGCATCATCCACCCCGAACCTGTCGAGTTCTCGCTTGCCCTGGTGGCAGTCTTGGTGCTTTCGATGATTGTTAAGCTCTGGATGGCGGCCCTCAACCAAAAGCTCGGCGATCGCATTGAGTCCGAGACGCTGCATGCGACCGCTCAGGACTCAAAGAACGATGTCCTAGCTACGGGTGCTGTGCTGGCGTGCGCAATTGTTTCGCAGGTGACGCACATCAATCTTGACGCATGGGTCGGCCTTGCCGTTGGCGCCTATATTGGCTGGAGCGGCTTTGAGCTCATCCAGGATACGGTGAGCCCGCTTTTGGGCCAGGCACCCGATCCAAAGCTGGTCAAGCACATTCGAGACAAGATCATGAGCTACCCCGGCGTTTTGGGCGTTCACGATTTGATGGTTCACGACTACGGCCCGGGCAGGAAGTTCGCAAGCGCTCACGCCGAGATGGCAGCCGAGGCCAGCCCGCTGGAAAGTCACGACACGCTCGATAACATCGAGCAGTCGTTTAGGGTCGAAGACGGCATGATCGTCACGCTCCATTACGATCCCATCGTGACCGACGATCCAAAGGTGGCGAGCATGCGTCTGCGCATCAACGCTATGGCTCAAGAGATTGATAGCCGCCTCTCGATCCACGACCTACGCTGTGTTCCGGGCCCCACGCACACCAACGTGATCTTTGACTGCGTGCGTCCCTCGGATCTGCAGATGAGTGCCGAAGACTTAAAGCACGCGCTGACACAACGGGTCGAATCGGAATATCCCAAGTCGATTGCCAAGATCACGATCGACGAAGACTACGTAGGGCATACCCACGAGTAAGGCTGTGCCGGCAAAGCAGGTTATGCAGAAGGGGAGAGCATGAAGAAGCTGTATCTACTCCGCCACGGTCAGACGGAGTTCAACGTCAAAAAGCTGGTCCAGGGCCGCTGCGATTCACCGCTGACCGACCTGGGTCGTCAGCAAGCCGGGATGGCAGCCGCGTGGCTCAAAGCCCACAACGTCGTTCCCGACAAAGTGGTCTCTTCGCCCTTAGGCCGAGCCATGGACACGGCAAGTCTCGTCGCAACCGAACTCCTCGGCCGGGATGCAGCAGTCGAGCCCTGCGAAGGCATCATCGAGCGCAGCTACGGCACCTTCGAAGAAGGCCCCCACGACGCCCTACCCACCGACGTCTGGGACCCCGGCGAGGACCTGATCCCATTTGGCGGAGAAGGAAGCCATGCCCTGCAGGAGCGCATGGTGGGCACCCTCACCAATCTCATGGACGCCGAGGGCATCGAAACCCTCCTAGCAGTAAGCCACGGCAGCGCCAGCCGCCAATTCATCAAAGCTGCAGCCCCAGAGGGCTTCGAGCTCCCAACAAAACTCCCCAACTGCGCCATTATGATTTTCGATTTTGATGAGGCGGAGCCACAAGTAGAGGGCGAGCCAATGCAATGCAAGTTCACCCTCCAGCAAATAGTGGACCCCCAACAAAGTCATTAGCCTGAGCGAGCAGAGTTAAGCAGACATCAACGTGTCGTCTCCCGAGCACGGCGGAGGGCCGGAGAAATATATTAAGGTCATCGCGAGTTCCGCACGCAAAGGAGAGCACTTAATGTGCTCTCCGTCTTGCGCAGGACTGTAGAGCAGGGACCTTAATATATTTCTCCGGCCCTCCGCCGTGCTCGGGAGCCATCCACGCACTTTACCTGCGTAAACAATGTGAGTGAAATATGAATCTCGATGGATACGCCCGCAGCCGTGTATACTAAACAGCTGTGTGAAACCAGGGGAGTATTCTGGCTGGACAAAATGCCTGCTTAATAGGGTTGTCAGGTAGTCCGGGCGAAATACAAGGCTGGGGAGCACGTCGTGTAAGTAGTGGTCCTCTAGGGGCGTACGCTCGGTGGTGTACGCATTGTCCCAAGACCACGCGAGAGTTGGGATCATATCTTGATCAGCATGATTCTCGGCCGCAAGATTGGCATGACCCAGGTTTGGGACGAGGACGATAACGTCGTTCCCGTCACGGTCATCCAGGCTGGCCCCTGCGCTGTCTCGCAGGTTAAAACTCAGGCAACCGACGGCTATGACGCCGTCCAGATCGGTTTCGGCGACATCAAGGCCAAGAACGTGAACAAGCCCATGGCTGGTCACTTCGCCAAGGCTGGCGTCGAGCCTGTCCGCTTCCTTCGTGAGGTCCGCGTCGAGAACGGCGAGGAGCACAAGGTCGGCGAGGTCGTCACCGTCGCTGATTTCGCTGATGTCGAGAAGGTCGACGTCATCGGTACCTCCAAGGGTAAGGGCTTCCAGGGTCGCATCAAGCGCTGGGGTCAGCGCCGCGGTCCTATGACGCATGGTTCTCACTTCCAGCGTCACCCCGGTTCTATCGGTCAGTGCGCCTATCCTGCGCGCGTCCTCAAGGGCGTCAAGATGGCCGGTCACATGGGTAACGAGCGCGTTACCGTCAAGAACCTTTCCGTTGTCCGCATCGATGCCGAGCAGAACCTCATCTTGGTCAAGGGCGCTGTCCCGGGTGCCAAGAATGGTCTCGTCGCCATCCGTATGGCCTAAGGGCCCAGCCCATTTAGCCCAGCGTCATACCAAGGAGAACACTTAAATGGCAAAGTTTGAAGTAAAGAACAGCGAGGGCAAGAAGGTCGCCGAGGCCGAGCTCGCCGCTGAGGTGTACGGCATCGAGCCGAACATCCACGTTATGCACCACATCGTCAAGTGCCAGATGGCCTCTTGGCGTCAGGGCACCCAGTCCGCTAAGGGCCGCTCTGAGGTTTCCGGTGGCGGCAAGAAGCCTTGGCGTCAGAAGGGCACCGGCCGTGCCCGCCAGGGTTCCATCCGTGCTGCCCAGTGGCGTCACGGTGGCGTTGTCTTCGCCCCCAAGCCCCGTTCCTACGCTAAGCGTATGAACAACAAGGAGGTCAAGCTGGCTATGCGCTCCGCGCTGTCCGCCAAGCTGGCCGATGGCGAGCTCGTGCTCGTCGACGACTACGGCTTCGAGAAGCCTTCCACCAAGGCTGCCGTTGCCATGCTCAAGGCTCTTGGCCTTGAGGGCAAGCGTCTGACCATCATCGTTCGCGATGAGGACGTCAACGCCTACCTGTCGTTCCGCAATATTCCCAAGACGTTCATCATCACCGCTGACGAGGCCAACACCTACGATCTCGTCAACAACAACGCTGTGCTGATGCCCGCCGACATCGCCGCTCACTTCGGGGAGGTGCTTGCATAAATGACCGCCCACGAGATCATCATCCGTCCGATCGTGTCCGAGCGTTCCTTCTCCGGCATGGAGCAGAACAAGTACACGTTCGAGGTCGCCAAGGATGCTAACAAGTATCAGATCAAGGACGCTGTCGAGGAGATCTTCGGCGTCAAGGTCGTTCGCGTGAACACCTTGACGGTCAAGCCCAAGACCAAGCGCGTGCGCTATGTCGCCGGCAAGACCCGTTCTTGGAAGAAGGCCATCGTCACGCTGGCCGAGGGCGACACCATCGAGGTCTTTGGCAACCAGGCCTAAGACTCGCTGCTGTTGAGTGAGCTCATGCCTCCCAAATAGGGGAGGCGAGAGCTCAAGGTTTCGGGCGTATAAAATGGACACGCCCGGAACCGTGTATACGTCCGGTGTCATCGCACCCGAGGCAGAACCTCGAATCCCTGTCTGCGATGGCTAACGGATTCCTATTGAAAGGGATTGTAATGGCTGTAAAGCACCTTAAGCCGACCTCCGCTGGTAGGCGTTGGCAGACGATCTCCGATTTCTCTGAGATCACCTGCACCAAGCCCGAGAAGTCCCTTCTCGAGCCCCTGCCCAAGAAGGCCGGTCGTAACAACAACGGCCGCATCACCACCCGCCACCAGGGCGGCGGCGTGAAGCGTCGTTACCGCGTGATCGACTTCAAGCGCAACAAGGACGGCGTGCCCGCCAAGGTTGCCACGATCGAGTACGATCCGAACCGTTCCGCTCGCATCGCTCTGCTGCACTACGCTGACGGTGAGAAGCGCTACATCCTGGCCCCCAAGGGCCTCGAGGTCGGTCAGACCATCATGTCCGGTTCTGACGCCGACATCAAGCCGGGCAACGCTCTGCCCCTCGCCGACATCCCCGTCGGTACGCTCATCCACGCCGTCGAGTTCCAGCCGGGCAAGGGCGCTGCTATCGCCCGTTCCGCCGGTAACTCCTGCCAGCTGATGGGTAAGGAGGGCAAGTACGCTATCGTCCGTATGCCTTCCTCCGAGATGCGCCGCATCCTCGTTACCTGCCGCGCCACCGTCGGTGAGGTCGGCAACGCCGATCACGCCAACATCGTCATCGGCAAGGCCGGCCGTAAGCGTCACATGAACGTGCGCCCGACCGTCCGCGGTACCGTCATGAACCCTGTCGACCACCCGCACGGCGGTGGCGAGGGCAAGAACCACACCTCTGGTCGTCCCTCTGTTACCCCCTGGGGTAAGCCGACGAAGGGCCTTCGTACGCGCAAGAAGAAGAAGGTCTCGAACCAGCACATCATTCGTCGCCGTAAGAAGTAATTTCGGATACCGAGTTTTAGGAGAAAGCACTTATGAGCAGAAGTCTCAAAAAGGGCCCGTTCGTGGAGACTCGCCTTCTCTCGCGTATCACCGCGATGAACGAGGCTGGCAAGAAGGACGTCGTGAAGACCTGGTCCCGCGCGTCCACCATCTTCCCCGAGATGGTTGGTCACACCATCGCCGTCCACGACGGCCGCAAGCATGTGCCCGTGTATGTTACCGAGTCCATGGTTGGTCACAAGCTCGGCGAGTTCGCGCCGACTCGTACGTTCCGTGGCCACAAGGCCAAATAGGGGGTTAACCGTAAATGGCAACTAAGTCTATTGAAACTGAGGCCACCGAGGTTCGCGCCGTCGCTAAGTACGTGCGTGTTTCCCCCAGCAAGGCCCGCCTGGTGGTCGATCTGATCCGCCGCAAGCCTGTCGCTCAGGCCTTCGACATCCTCCACTTCTGCGACCGCGCCGTCGCCGTGGATGTCGAGAAGGTTCTCCGTTCCGCCGTTGCGAACGCCGAGAACAACAACGGTCTGCGTGCCGACAACCTGGTTGTCGCCGCTGCCTATGTTGACGAGGGTCCGACGCTTAAGCGCATCCGTCCCCGCGCCAAGGGTTCCGCTTCTCGCATTCTGAAGCGTACTTCCCACATCACCGTCGTCGTTGCTCCTCGAAAGGAGGCGTAAAGCTGTATGGGTCAGAAAGTCTACCCCACCGGCTTCCGTCTTGGCATCACCGAGAACTGGCGCTCCCGCTGGTTCGCAGAGAAGGATTACGCTAAGACCCTCGGTAACGATCTCGAGATCCGCAAGTACCTCGAGAAGCGTCTTTCCCGCGCAGCTGTCTCCCGCGTCGAGATCGAGCGCGCTGGCGACAAGGTGAAGGTCATCATCCTCACCGCTCGCCCCGGCGTTGTCATCGGTAAGAAGGGTGCCGAGATCGATACCCTCCGCACCGAGCTCGAGAAGGTCGCTGGCGTCTCCAAGGGCCAGCTCTCCGTCGACGTTGTCGAGATCAAACGCCCCGAGCTCGACGCTAACCTCGTTGCTCAGTCTATCGCCGAGCAGCTCGAGGGCCGCGTTGCCTTCCGTCGCGCTATGCGCAAGGCTGTCCAGTCTGCCCGCAAGGCCGGCGCTAAGGGCATCCGTATCCAGTGCTCCGGTCGTCTCGGCGGTGCCGAGATGGGCCGTCGTGAGTGGTACCGCGAGGGTCGCGTGCCTCTGCACACCCTCCGTGCCAAGATCGACTACGGCACGGCTGTCGCCAGCACCACCATGGGCGCTTGCGGCGTGAAGGTCTGGATCTACCTGGGCGAGAAGCTCCCGGGCCAGCCTGTTCCCAACCCTGCACTCGAGGGCTCTTCCCGTCCTCGTCGTCGTAACTCCGAGAGGAGGGGTCAGTAGTGCTTGCCCCTAAGCGTATTCTTCACCGCAAGGTGCAGCGTGGCTCCATGAAGGGCCAGGCCAAGGGTAATACCGAGCTGCATTTCGGCGAGTTTGGTATCCAGGCTCTCGAGGCCCATTGGATCACCAACCGTCAGATCGAGGCCGCTCGTATTGCCATGACCCGCTACATGAAGCGTGGCGGTCGTGTCTACATCACGATCTTCCCCGATAAGCCCATCACCAAGAAGCCTGCCGAGACTCGCATGGGTTCTGGTAAGGGTAATCCCGAGGAGTGGGTGGCCGTCGTCAAGCCCGGCCGCATCATGTTCGAGGTCAAGGGCGTGCCCGAGGAGGTCGCTCGCGAGGCTCTGCGTCTTGCACAGCACAAGCTTCCCATCAAGACCAAGATTGTTGCTGCCAAGAACGCTGAGCAGCGCATCGAGAAGGAGATGGCTGAGGAGGCCGCTCTCGAGGCCAAGTGGGCTGCTGAGGACGCCGCCGCCGCCAAGGAGGAGAACTAATGAAGCCCGCAGAGATTCGTGAGCTCTCGGACGCTCAGCTCGTTGAGAAGCTGAAGGAAATGCGCGCCGAGCTCTTTAACCTTCGTTTCCAGATGGCCACCAGCCAGCTGGACAACACCGCTCGCGTCAACACCGTGAAGAAGGACATCGCTCGCGTCCTCACGGAGCAGCGCGCCCGCGAGATCGCAGCGGAGAAGTCCGCTGTCGCCGAGTAGGACCTAAGGAGAGAACATGACTGATTCGCGTAACTCGCGTAAGGTCCGTACGGGTGTCGTTACCTCCGTCTCCGGTGCCAAGACCATTGTTGTCACCATCACCGAGCGCAAGCGTCACCCCAAGTACGGCAAGATGATGACCAGCTCCAAGAAGCTGCACGCTCACGACGAGGAGTGCACGGCTGGCGTGGGCGATACCGTCCGCGTTATGGAGACCCGTCCTATGTCCAAGATGAAGCGTTGGCGCCTCATCGAGGTCGTCGAGCGCGCTAAATAAGCAGTCGCTCTTACGACTTGTACGTTTCCGAAGATGTGCGTATGCCTGGCTTGCATACCACGGGCCGTATAAAGGCTGCGCACCTCTCTTCGGTTCTTAGTTCGGAGGAACATCTACCATGATTCAGATGCAAACCATGCTGAACGTCGCCGACAACTCCGGCGCTCGCAAGATTCGCTGCATCAAGGTGCTTGGCGGTTCCAAGCGTCGTTATGCAGGCATCGGCGATGTGTTCATCGGTGCTGTCCAGGAGGCTACCCCTGGCGCCAACGTCAAGAAGAAGGACGTTGTCCGTTGCGTCGTCGTTCGCACCGTTAAGGAGATCCGCCGCAAGGATGGCTCCTACATTCGCTTTGATGAGAACGCCTGCGTTGTCATCAACAACGATGGTTCGCCCGTCGGCACCCGTATCTTCGGGCCCGTCGCTCGCGAGCTTCGTGACAAGAAGTACATGAAGATCGTCTCGCTCGCTCCCGAGACCCTGTAGTTAGGGGAGATATATGTATATCAAGAAGGGCGATAAGGTCCAGGTTCTCTCTGGTAAGGATCGCGGCAAGCAGGGCGTTGTCCTGCGTGCTCTCCCCGCCGAGAACAAGGTCGTTGTCGAGGGCGTTTCGGTCGTCAAGAAGGCCGTCAAGCCCAACGCTGCCAACCAGCAGGGCGGCATCGTTTCGCAGGAGGCTCCCATCGACGCCTCCAACGTCAATCTCGTTTGCCCCGAGTGCGGTAAGGTTACCCGCGTCGGTCACGAGAAGGACGGCAAGAACAAGCTGCGCGTCTGCAAGAAGTGCGGCCACAAGTTCTAAGCTGCCCGCAACATCAAGTTGCTAGCAAAGGCCCGGATGCCATGGCACCCGGGCCTTTTTCTATCCCCACTCGATGGCTTCGGTTCTGCCGTCCTGTCATTCCGGTTGCATCCAGTTTTCGGTGCCGTCTCGAATCGAGTGCCTCCAGGTGACACCCTGTCGCGTTTCGTCGGCTTCGGGGACAAAAGTCGGGACAACTCCAAAAACTATTTTCGAACTCAGGGCTTTGAGTTTTTGTTTTTGTCCCAAAGGGCGCGGCGGGATGCCTTTGGAGGCTCGATAGCGCCGAAAACGCCCGTTTTGAAACTTAAATGCCTTTTCGCGTGCAAGCCGCCAGCTGCAATAGGAAGTGAATCAACGCAGGTGGCTTTCAAGCAGTTTGCAAAACTGCAGGTCGCAGGTCTTCATTGCCAGTAGGAGAAATGAGTAGTCTCAGGTGGCTTGCCCATGAGTTGACGAACGGGATTTGAGATTACGCTGACGTCCGGAAACGCTTCGAGCACGGCGTTACGTTTTTGGGGTTTGGGCGTAGCCCCTGCACCCGCGAGCGCGGGCCTTAAGCCCGCCGAGAGGGTGACGCGTCGAAAACGAAGGGGAAAGAGAGAAGGGGCCGTCCCTATCATTCAGGTTGCGACCGAAGAAGACAAGGAGACCCCCTGAGCCTGAATGATGCCCCACAGACCGCGTCCGACCGAGCTCAAGCCGAGCTTTTCCTGACGTCCGCCTTCGCGAAGATGATGGCTGGATCGGCTATGGATTGGCAACACTTATTTGGACGATTCCGGGAGGGACGGCCCCGCCTCCCTGAACTCGACCGGCGACATGTAGCCCAGCGTCGAGTGGATCCTGAAGTTGTTGTACCAGTGCACGTAATCCAAGAGCTTGGCTCGGAGCTCGCGCGTCCCTCCTCGGTCCTTCGGAGTGGCCGACGATCTCCCCGTTGCAGAGGTCGACGAGCAGGCAGACGTAGTTCCACGACGCCCCGACGCGCACGCAGACCAAGTCGCTGCATATATGGGTGCACGGCGCCCTGCCGCCGAAGCCGCGCGCGACGACGTTCGACACGTCGGCCTCGTTGACCGCCCCGGGGTGCACCTTGAACCTCTTCCTGCCGTATGCGCCGGCCAGGCCGTTCTCCCTCATGATGCGGCAGACGCGGCGCCGGCTGACGGTAACGCCCGACCTCCCGGGCGACGCCTTGATCTTGCGCGATCCGTTCCGGCCCTTGCTGGCGGCGTGCGCCGCCGCGGCCGCCGTCGCCCCCGACATTAAGGTCCTCAAGGGCCGCGTCGTCTCCGGCGACCAGTTCGTCTCGCCCGCGGAACAGAAGGAGCGAATCCTCGCGACCTTCGGCGACCTGTGCTGCGAGATGGAGGGCTGCACCATCGCGCAGGCCGCTTATCTCAACGGCGTGCCCCTCGTCGTCGTGCGCGCCATCAGCGACAAGCCCTGCGCCGAGGGCCGGGTCGTGACTACAACACTTTCGAGAAGAAGGCCGCCTGCGACTGCGCCCGCATCGCCGCGCGCATGGTTAAGCTTTAGGCCCTGCGCGCCGGGGCCCTTCTTTATGTTGGGACCCCGGCGCGCCGGGCCCTTTCCAAAGCGAAGTGTCGAGCCGAAGTGTTGAGCGTCGGCCCTGAATGTTCAATGGCCGTTGTTTTCTGCCCCTCAAGTGGTGGACTTTTCCTCGGAGCTGTTGATTCCCCCACGCGCCCCCTTCCGTTCTCTGTTCTCCCCTTATACTCCTTGTACGAGGAGGTAAGAAGTCATGGACAAGACCACACAGGACAGCTTGGCAAAGAAACCCGTCGACATGAGGGACAGGATTCTCGAGCATCTCGAGGCCCTCACCTCTGCCGTCTCGCTCGACGACCTTGCCCGTCTGTCCACCTCCGACATCGCCGAGACGCTCATCATCTCCAGGAGCCTGGCGAGCCAGTACCTCAACGACCTTGTTCGCGCCGGTCTTGTGGTTAAGGTGGCGGGCAGGCCTGTCCGTTATTTTCATCGCCGCGCGTTCCAGAAGCGTTTTCAGGTAAAGCTCTCTGCAAGCGAGTACGCCTCGCTCGCCGACCTCATCCAAGCGACGGGAATCGCCGATCACCGCGACTTCGCGCGTGCCGTGGGCTTCGACATGAGCCTCAGCTCCGTTGTCGAGCAGTGCAAGGCTGCGGTTCAGTACCCTCCGTTTGGCCTGCCCATCCTCTTGAGCGGCGGCGTGGGTGTCGGTAAGTCTTTCCTTTCTCGCCTTGTGTACGAGTACGGCAAGAACCAGGGCTTGCTGTCCCGCGACTCCTCCTATGTGCGCATCGACTGCGCCGGGGTCCCGGACGCCGCCTCGTTCAACGGGCTTCTTGACGAGTCGATCGCGAAAGCGCGCGGGGGTGTGGTCTTTGTCAACGGCATCGAGGCACTCTCTCCCTCTGCGATGGAGCACTGCCTTGCGACGGCCCTCGGGCTCGATGCCTCCCAGGATGCGCCGCGCGCTCGCCTCGTTCTTTCGACGACGCTTTCCGCCGATGACCTGAAGGTTTCCTCGGCCTACAGCAAAATGCCCATCTGTGCCCGCGTCCCCTCACTCAAGGAGCGGACCCCCGAGGAGCGCGAGGATCTCATCTTGAGCTTCCTGCGCAGCGAGGGGTGCCGAACCGGTTCTGATGTGAAGATCAGCCGCGGCGCATACCGTTGCCTCGTGAACGCGGACTTTTCCGATAACATCGCCGGCTTGCGCGCCTGCGTGACGAACTGCTGCGCCAAAGCGTTCCTCAATCGCGAGGGCGACTACGTCGTCGTTCGCCCGTATCTTCTTCCCAGCGGGCTCCTCTCCTCCGCGCAGATCGATCAACAGCCCGACGATGGCGTTCTGATCGACGCGTCTCTGGATGTCGCCGAGAGCACAGGGCCGGTCGAGCAGGCGCTCGATGCCCTGTGCTCCCTCGATGAGCGATTCTGCGCCGGGGAGCTCTCTGTCTCCGAGCTTGTCTCGCAAGCTGTCTCCGCTGTGCGCGGCGTTGAGGATCACTTGATTTTCGACCACGGCGTCGCCTCCTCGAGGTCGCGCGCCTTCGAGCGCGTCGTGGGCGCGGTCCTTGCCGACGCAGGCTCTTCTTATGGCATCGAGCTTTCGAGGAAGGTCGCTTTTCTACTGGCCCAGGAGATTTGCCTGCAGTTGTGGCCGGGTATCGGCCTGGCTAAGCGAAAGTCTGCCTGTGCGGAGCAAATCTCCCATCTCCTCGGTGCCGTGACCTCCGAATTGCCGTTTGCCTCGAGTGTCTCCGATCAGGTCGCCGCAGACGTGGAAGGGGCGCTGGGAATCTCGCTCGATCACTTCACGAAGACGCTTCTGACGCTGTGCGTCGCATCGGAGTCTCGCGATGCGAAGGCCCTTCGGACGCTCTGCGTCATCTTGTCCCACGGCTACTCAACGGCGACGAGCATCGCCGACGCGGCGAACCGTATGCTCGGCATGCATGTGTACGAGGCTGTCGACATGCCCTACGACCAGCAGCTGAAGGACATCGTCGGTCCGCTCCAGCGCCTCGTCGACCGCCATTCCTACTGCACCGGGGTCGTGTTCCTCGTCGACATGGGCTCCTTGGAGGAGGCCTATAAGGCCCTCGAGAACGTTACCGACTCCACTATCGGCGTGGTGAACAACGTCTCTACCGGTCTTGCGCTCGAGATCGGGGTCGGGCTGCTCGGCGGCAAGTCCATCGCCGAGGTTCTTGGCGATGCGACCGCCGCGTGCGTGACGCACTGCAAGATGATCGAGCGCGTCAACCGTGAGGACGCCATCGTCTTCTGCTCCGAGTCCGGGGTCGACGCCGCGGAGAGGATACGCCAGCTCGTCTCGCAGAGCCTCCCGCGCACCATAGGCGCGCGCCTGCTCACGAGGCCCTTCAAGCAGCTCGTCGCGAACGGGTCGAACGACGCCGTTTTCTCCGAGCACCGCGTCTGTGCCGTCATCGGCACGGGAGACCCCGGGGTCGCCTCCGTCCCCTTCGTCGCCCTCGAGGACATCATGTCGACGGCGTCCGCCTCTAAGGTTGATGCCGTGTTCGGCAGGTGGCTTGACGCTTCCGAGCTCTCTTCTTTCCACGAGAAGCTGCTCTCGAACATGACGCTGCAGAACGTCATCCGCTCCATCACCATCCTCGACCCGGAGCGGCTATTCCATGAGATCGAGAGCGCCGTGCACGAGCTTCAGCGCAGGACAGGCGAGAAGATCGGCAGTAACGCCATCATTGGGCTCTACGTTCACCTCTGCTGTCTCGTCGAGCGCCTTGTTACCAGAAACCCCATTGAGACCTACGTTGGCCAGGACCGCTTCGAGGAGGAACGCGCCGATTTCATCGAGTCCTTCAGGCAGAGCTTCTCGAGCATCTCGACGCGCTATCGCGTAGAGGTTCCCGTAAGCGAGATCGCATATGTCTTCGACTACATAAGCGTGAGCGCCGCCCCGGCGCGAGAAGAGCGCCTCGGCTCCTCGGACCTCCTGCTCGACGAGTGACCTTCCCCGCGCCGCCGCAAGCTGACCGCGCGTCCTCAATAATCCGATAACCCCTTGCCCGGCGCGAATCCGGATAGCGCCGAGGCAGTACCGAACGTAAAACTTCATTTGATAGGAGCAAACATGAGTGTTGTTATGGCACGAATCGACAATCGCCTGCTTCACGGCATCATCGTGACGCAGTGGGCCCCGGTGTCGGGCGCGACCCGAGTCATGGTCATCGACGACAAGGTCGCCGGCGACGAGGTCCTGAAGTCCACCATGAGGATGGCGCGCCCCGCGGGCATGGCCGTCTCGATCATCTCCGAGCAGACCGCGCTCAAGAACTTCGCGGCGGGCAAGTACGACCGCGAGAAGGTCTTTGTCATCGCCAAGGAGCCCGAGACGATCCTTCACCTGGTCGAGTCGGGCATCGAGCTCCCGTCGCTGATCGTCGGCGGCTCTCTTGTCAAGGAGGGCGGCGTCCAGCTCACCCAGCGCGCCTATGCCTCCGCCGAGAACGTCCAGAGCTACAAGGCGCTCATCGCCCGCGGCGTCAAGGTGACGGCACAGTTCGTGCCCGCCGACAAGCCCGTCTCCGTCGCCGACCTCATCTAAGGAGGGATCATGGTCAACTTCACTATCCTGCAGGTCGTCCTTTTGACCCTGCTGGCCTTCATCAAGCACGTGGACTACTACGGCATCCCGATGATCTTCGTCAACTATGCCGTCTTCTGGGGCCTTATCACCGGTGTCGTCATGGGCGACTGGCAGACCGGTCTCGTCATCGGCGGCACCATCCAGCTCATGCAGCTCGGCGTCGCGGGCTTCGGCGGCTCGTCGATTCCCGACTACGGCACGATGGCCATCATCGCCACAGCCTACGGCGTGACCCTGGGCGCGGACACGGGCCTCGCCATCGGCCTGCCGGTCGGCATGCTCGGCATCCAGCTCGACGTCATCGTCAAGATCCTCAACGGCTTCGTCGTCGAGAAGTCCCAGAAGTTCTGCGACGAGGGCAAGTTCAAGCAGATGAACGCCATCCTGTGGGTCTGCCCCGTGCTCTTCGGCCTGTGCGCCGCCCTGCCCGTCTTTGTCTCCGTGACCCTCGGCCAGCCCGCCGTCAACTGGCTCCTCGAGGTTATGCCCCAGTGGTTCCTTTCCGGCCTCACCCTCGCCGGCAAGATGCTCCCGGCCGTCGGAATCGCGATGCTGCTGCGTTACATGCCCACCGGCAAGTACTTCCAGTACCTGCTCGCCGGCTTCTTCCTCTCGGCCTTCCTGAACGTGCCCATCATCGGCGCCGCCATCGTCGGCTTTGCCCTCGCGATCGCGTTCTACCAGCGCGCCGAGAGGGACACCGAGCTCGCCGCCCACGCTTCCGCAGACGCCTTCATCGGAGAGGATGAGTAACCATGGAAAACGAGAACATCACCGCCGTCGCCAAGGGCAAGCCCTCCGGCTACAAGGTCACCAAGAAGGACCTGCGCAACGCGAACTGGCGCTGGCTCATGAGCGTGTGCACCTTCAACTACCAGACCCAGCAGGGCGCCTCAGTCGCCTACGCCCTCTCGCCGGTCCTGAGGAAGATCTACACGAACGACGAGGACTATAAGCAAGCGCTCAACAACCACTTCCGCTACTACAACACCCAGCCTTGGCTCGCCGCCATCATCCTTGGCGCCTGCGTGGCCATGGAGGAGCGCGACGGCCTAGCGGCGGCGGACGCCGTCCAAGACCTGAAGATCGGCACCATGGGACCGCTCGCCGGCGTCGGCGACTCCCTGCTCATGACCATGATCCCGACCATCATGGGCTCCATCGCCGCCTACATGGCCATCGAGGGCAACCCCGTGGGAGCCGGCATCTGGTTCGCGCTCATCCTGGCCATCTTCTGGGTCCGCATGCACGCCCTCGAGTTCGGCTACAAGCAGGGCGTGAAGCTCGTCACCGACTTCAGCGAGAAGCTTCCCAACCTCACTGCCGCCGCCTCCGTGCTCGGCCTCACCGTGGTCGGCTGCCTCATCGCCTCGGTCATCGGCGTCACCTGCCCGATTAGCTTCAGCTTCGGCGACGTCGCGATGGAGATCCAGCCGCTGCTCGACAAGATCCTGCCTGCCATGATCCCCGCCGCCATCACGGGAAGCGCGTATTACCTTCTTACCAAGAAGAACGCGAGCATGACGGCCCTCATCCTCGTGGTGATTGTCCTCGCGATGGTCGCCTCCGCCGCCGGCATCCTCGCTTAGCTTCGACCCAAGAGATTGGTGAATCAATGAGAAAGATAGTTGTGGCGAGCCATTCCCTTCTCGCCCAGGGCTTCAAGGACACCCTCGAGTTCCTTACGGGTAAGGGCGACGCCGTCAACGCCGTGTGCGCCTACGTGAACGACAACGGCGAGGGGCTCGACGCGGCGGTCGAGGCGGCTCTTTCGGGCACTGACGAGGTCGTCGTCCTTACCGACGCGTTCGGCGGCAGCGTGAACCAGCGCTTCTCCCGCTTCGCCTCCGACCGGATCCACGTGATCGCGGGTGTCAACCTCCCGCTCGCCATGACGGTCGCGCTCGCGCGCCCCGACGAGAAGCTCGACTTCGATGCCCTCGTCAACGAGGCGCGCCAGCAGATCATCTACGTGAACGGTGTCAGTTCTGCCGAGTGCGACGACGACGAATAGAGGAGGTCGACGATGAGAGAGTTCCTTAAGGACGTGTGGATGCACGGCGGTGAGGAAAGCCGCGCCATCACCCCCGAGAACATCACGGGCGAGAAGGGCCGCGCCGCCATGTCGGCCAGCCACCTCGGCGTCGGCCGCAAGGGCTCGTGCTGCGTGCCCCTTGAGTCCGGCGAGACCATCACGCTCGCGGACATCGAGGGCCCCGGCATCATCCGCCACATCTGGATGACCGTCCCCGACAAGACCGCCGCCGGCAGCTTCGTCATGCGCGACCTCGTGCTGCGCTTCTACTGGGACGACGAGGAGACCCCCTCGGTCGAGTGCCCTGTCGGCGACTTCTTCTGTAACGGCTTCGGTGAGCGCGCCATTGTCAACTCAATGCCCATCTGCGTGAACCCGACGGGCGGCATGAACTGCTACTTCGAGATGCCCTTCAGGAAGCACGCCAAGGTCACGCTTACGAGCGAGCACCCCGGGTTCATTAAGTACATCTTCTACACGTTCAACTACGCGCTCACCGACGTGCCGGACGACGCCATGTACTTCCACGCTCGCTTTAACCGCGAGCGCAGCACCCGCAGGGGCGTCGACTACACCGTGCTCGACGGCGTGCGCGGCAAGGGCTACTACGTCGGCACCTACATGGCCCTGTGCGCCCTGGAGCGCTATTGGTGGGGCGAGGGCGAGATGAAGTTCTTCCTCGACGGCGACGAGGAGTTCCCCACGGTCACCTCGACGGGAGCCGAGGACTACTTCGGCGGTGCCTGGGCCTTTCTCGACAGGCCGCCCCACGCGCTGCCCGAGGCGCAGTGCTTCAACACGCTGTTCGCCGGCTACCCGTACCGCTCGACGCGCGACGCCACGCGCGACCGCTTCAGCGCGGGCAAGCCGAACCCGAACCCGATGCTCGCGACCAACGACGACGCGCTGCCCAGGCACGGTCTCTACAGGTGGCACCTTCCCGACCCGATCTC
The DNA here is from genome assembly GCA_900544115.1 of uncultured Collinsella sp. Taxonomy (GTDB): domain Bacteria; phylum Actinomycetota; class Coriobacteriia; order Coriobacteriales; family Coriobacteriaceae; genus Collinsella. Next base: position 38,565 of record UQTW01000012.1, read on the forward strand.
GTTCAAGGAGGACCTGCGCGTGACATTCCAGGACCTCGGCAACGACGACATCAAGCTCTACGAGCGCGAGGACGACATCTCCACCGTCGCCTACTGGTACCAAAGCGAGCCGCACGCCGTGCTCGCCCCGTTTGCCGCAAGGCAGGACCGCGTGCCCAGGTAGGGTCGCCTCGAAACATGCCAACGTTATGGGCGCCCGCGGTTGACCATGGCTGCGGGCGCCCCTTTGCAAGGAGGATCACATGAGCGAAAAGCAAATGAGGCTCGGCGCCCTCGAGGCCGGCGGGACCAAGATGGTCTGTGCCGTGGTGTCCGGCGACGGCGAGGTCCTCGACCGTATGGAGACCCCGACGCTTGCGCCCGCCGAGACCGTCCCGCAGATGATCGAGTGGTTCGCCGCCCGCGATGTGGACGCGTTGGGCATCGGCGCCTTCGGCCCGACCTGCGTCGACCCCGCCGACGAGCGCTACGGCTCCATCCTGCAGACCCCCAAGCTCGCGTGGCGAGGCTATGGTCTTCGCGCCGCGTTCGCCGACGCCCTCGGGATTCCGGTGGCCTACGACACGGACGTGAACGTTGCCTGCCTCGGCGAAGTGGTCTTCGGCTGCTGCAAGGGGCTCGAGGACGCCGTCTACGTGACCATCGGCACCGGTGTGGGCGCGGGCGTCATGTGCGCGGGCAGGCTCCTTCACGGCATGCTGCACCCCGAGGCCGGCCACATGCTGGTAAGGACCCGTCCCACCGAGGAGGGACGCTGCGTCTGCCCGAGCCACGCGAACTGTCTCGAGGGCCTCGCCTCCGGCCCCGCCATCGCCGCGCGCTGGGGAAAGCCCGCGGCCGAGCTCGCGGACAACGATGAGCTGTGGGCGCTCGAGGGGGATTATCTGGGGCAGATGTGCGCGAACCTCGTGCTCATGTACTCGCCTCGCCGCATCGTCCTCGGCGGCGGCGTGATGCACCAGGAGCAGCTCTACGGCATCGTCCGCAAGAAGACCCTCGAATATCTGGGTGGCTACATCCAGACCGCCGAGCTTAAGGACATGGAGAGCTACATCTGCGCCCCGGGCTGCGGCGGCGACCAAGGAATCCTCGGCGCGGCCGAGCTGGCAAGAAGGGCGCTCGCGTAACTTGCGCTCTCTCCGCCATACAACGCGTTAAGAAAAGACGAGCGCTTCTTGCCAATTGAGCGGCAAGAAGCGCTCGTCTTTTGCATTTGTTTTTGGGGCAGGACGCCCCGCCTCCGCTAGAGTCCCTGGACCGCCACACCCACGAGGTTTGGACCGGTGTGGACAAGAAACGCGGGGCTGATGTCGGAGCGGACGACCTCCACCGCGTTGGCCACGCGCTCGCACAGGGCCTGCTCCATGCGGTCGTAGAGGTCGGCGTGGGCCGAGGTGCAGCTCGCGGCAAAGCGCACCTTGGGGTGCTTCTCGACGATGGCGGCGATGAGCTTGATCTCGGTGCGATGCGGTGCTTGCACAGCCATTTCGTGTGCGCGAGGCTGTTGGCTTTCTGGGCCACAGCAATCACCTTCCCCCTAGCATGATGACCTGAACAATCCTCATGCTAGGGGGAAGGTTTTTGTCGCGTAGCGGAAATTGGCCTCCACCCGCTGAGCGGGTGGCTTTCTATGCCGCGCGTGCCGTGCGGCACGGACTAAAGTCCATGAATAAAAACGAGGAAGGCCACGTCCGGCCTCCCTCGCAAAGAGTCTCTGATTGCTCCCACTCATTGGGGACAGACTTACATGAGTGATTGCACTTATTGGGGACAGACTTAAATGAGCGCTCTTGAAATGCCGGCGCCTGGGGACGTTCTTTTTCTGTCTGCAGTTTGGGACGTTCCTTTTCTGTCGGCAGTTTGGGACGGTCCTTAGAGCTGCAGCGCGCCATGAGCGACGAGGCGAAGCGGATCATCCTGTCTTTCGAGTTCTAAGCAGAATTCCCCGTCTCTGAGTAATGATTAGTGCGCATTTGTGCGTATTTGTGTGCGTAGGATTGCGTGGCTATGCGTGTATAAGCGCCGTCTGCGGCTGTATTTTGACCATTTAGCGGTTATATACGCAAAAGTACGCACATACGCGCTAATTTGTGCGAATATAGAGACGGCAGAAATGTTAGACGCTCCATGACCCAGGAGGCACATATGGCAGATTCCAAGCAGGCTCCACTCGACGCCGCGGCAGCCGCCAAAGCAGCATTCGCTTCGGTTCAGGACATGCCGTTCCCTAACGACATCTTTACGGCACCCGAGCTTCGCTGGGCTGTAATCGGTTGCGGCGTTATCGCCAACCAAATGGCCCAGTCCCTCGCTCTGGCCGGTCGCAAGCTCGCGGGTGTCGCCAACCGTACGCTGTCCAAGGCTCAGGCTTTTGCCGAGCAGTATGGTGTCGAGAAGGTGTATGAGACGGTTGAGGACCTCTACGCCGATCCGGACATCGATGCCGTCTATATCACCACGCCGCACAACACGCATATTACCTATCTGCGTGCCGCGCTGGCCGCCGGCAAGCACGTGCTCTGCGAGAAGGCCATTACCCTCAACTCTGCCGAGCTCGACGAGGCCCGCGCCATCGCCGATGATCACAACGTGGTCCTTATGGATGCCACCACGGTGCTTCACATGCCGCTGTATCAGGAGCTGCGCCGTCGCATGGATGCGGGCGACTTTGGCCGCATGAACCTCGTTCAGCTCAACTTTGGCAGCTATAAGGAGTACGGCGACCTGACTAACCGCTTCTACAACCGCAGTCTTGCCGGCGGCGCCATGCTCGATATCGGCGTGTATGCGCTCTCCGTCATGCGCCTGTTTATGGCCAGCCAACCCGTCGAGGTCGTGTCTCTGGGCAATACCTGCGAGACTGGTGTTGACGTCGCGGGTGGCATTGTCTGCCGTAATGCCGAGCAGCAGCTGGGCGTCGTGAGCCTTACGCTCCACTCCAAGCAGCCAAAGCGCTCGGTTATCAGCTTTGACAATTGCTATGTCGAGGTCAACGAGTATCCGCGCGCCGATCACGCGACGATCGTGTGGACCGCGGACGGTCATCGCGAGGAGGTCGCCGCGGGCACCGAGGCCTATGCCCTGTGCTACGAGATGGCTGACCTGGAGAAGGCCGTCGCCGGCGACGATTCCAAGCGTGAGCTTCTGGATTATGCTTCTGATGTGATGGAGCTCATGACCAAGCTCCGCGCCGATTGGGGAGTCGTGTACCCCGAGGAGGAGTAAGCGATGCTTGCGGAAGATAGGCTCAACGCGATCGTGTCGATGGTGCAGCGGACCGGCTCGGTTACCGTGCCGGAGCTTGCCGAGGCCCTGGGCGTGACACCGTCCACCATTCGCCGTGACTTGCAAACGCTCGACCGCGCGCACCGTATCGCCAAGGTGCACGGAGGCGCGACGAGTCTTGAGCGCGCGCACGTGACGCGTGACCTGACGATCAGCGAGCGCAGTGATCTCCATAACGATGACAAGGAGCGCATCTGCGCCCGTGCCGCGGCCCTGGTGGAGCTCGATAGCTTTGTGTATATCGATTCGGGCTCCACGACCCTCAAGCTCATCGAGCATCTTCCGCATCTCGACGGCGTCACCTATGTGACCGATTCTGTGCTCCATGCCCAGCATCTCGCCCTGCGCGGTATGCGCGCCGTTGTGCTGGGTGGTGAGCTCAAGCCCGAGACCGAGGCGCTCGTCGGTCCCGATGCCTTGGCAACCCTGGACCGCTATAACTTCAACTGCGGCTTTTGGGGTTCCAATGGCATCGCCGCCGAGCAAGGTCTCACCACGCCGGATATCGAGGAAGCGCAGGTCAAGCGTATCTCGATGCGTCATACCGCCAAACGCTTCGTAATCTCGGACGCCAGTAAATTTGGCATGGTGGCGCCCGTCAAGTTCGCGGACTTCCGCGATGCAACGATTATTACCGCAGGCGAGGTGCCCGCCAAGTACCGGGCAATGGACAACGTCATCACGGTCTAGCAGTGGGGCAAGGTCAAAACCATTCAGTTTTCTCAATAGAAAAGCGGCAACGTCCATTACGGGCGTTGCCGCTTTTGTTGTCTACCGGTTTGTCTAAGTCTGTAACAACTGGACCGTTAAAAGTGGGCTAGATGTTACAGATTGAGATACTTCCGAACCGCGCCGTCCCTTTGTCTCAATCTGTAACATCTGGGACCGATTTTGCCGAGTTACTGTTACAGATCGAGATTTTCCCTTAAGGGGGATTCGAATGTCTCGATCTGTAACAGATAGACGTTGAAATAGACACTTACTGTTACAGAACGAGACAGACGGAAGGGCCCGAAACAAATCATCTCAATCTGTAACATCTGAGGTCATTTTTACGGAATTGCTGTTACAGATCGAGACGTTTTGGGACCGCGGCTGAGCCATTGCGGCAAAACCACCACAAAGGTGGCTGTCCCCATTGTGGGGTTTTAGGGCTCCCAGGGGCAGGGGGCTTCGATGTGAATGTGCTCGCCGGTTACGGGATGCGTAAAGGACACGCTGTGGGCGTGGAGCATCAGGCCGCAGGGGCGCGGCGTTCCGTACAGGTCGTCGCCTACCAGGGGATGACGCTCGCTGGCCAGATGCACGCGGATCTGGTGCTTGCGGCCGGTGAGCAGCTCGACATCGATATACGAGCGCGTGGGCAGGCCTCGGCGGCTCTTGAGGCGCTTGAGCACCTTCACGCGCGTTTGAGACGGCTTGCCGCTGGCGCCGACGCGCATCTTTCGACTGTCGTGTCGGTCGCGGGCGATGGGCTTGTCGATGAGCTTTTCGTTCCAGTCGATCTTGCCCTCGGCGAGCGCCAGGTAGTGCTTTTCGAAAGCGTGGTCGATGACCATCTGGTCAAAGGCGGGCTGCGTCTGCTTGTCGAGCGAGAACAGCACCACGCCGGTAGTGTCGCGGTCCAGGCGGTTGAGCGGCTGCATGTCGGTCGCGGCAAAGCCGTCGCCCATCGCCAGCAGCAGGTCGCTGGCGTAGTCGGTGAGCGTGCGCTCGCCGGTGCCGTCACCGTGGACGATTATGCCGGCGGGCTTGTCGATGGCCATGAGCCAGGCGTCGCAGTAGAGGACTTGAGGTTCTTCGTTCACGTGTAAGCCTTTCGGTTAGCTGATTCCCACAAACATGCAGCCCGAGGTCGCCCCGCGCAGGCGGGCGGCGGGCTTGCGACCGGCCTGCGCGGCCTCGACGGCGCGACGGACGCGTGCGACGGCGCGGCCCAACTCATCCGTCTCGAGCAGCGTGCCGTCCACCATAAGACGACGGACGCCGGCGTCGAGCAGCTGTGGCACCTGCGGCGTGAGGTCGATGGGGTAGGCGTCGTACAAGCGAGAGCGGCCATGGATGTCGGTGCGCACGGGCATGACCTTGCCGTCGATATTCTTGAGCGACAGCTTGCGGGCGCGCAGACGGCAGTTGGCGCAATCGTGGATGCAGCCATTGGCCACCTGCAGGATGCAGTGCTCGCTCGTCATAACGCGCGGGCGGCCGAACACGGTGATGCCCAGGGCTGCGGGCGCGGAGGTGCCAAGCGAGACGATCTCGTCGAGCGTGATCTCGGGCGAGAGCCAAAACGCGCCGGCTCCGCGCTCGGCAAGTGCCTCCATGCAAGGGGTGTTGTGCACGGGCAGGCAAGAGCGGATCTCCGCCGTGGCGCCAACCTGGGCGGCCAGGGCAAGCTCAGAGATGTTGCCAATAGCGACCGTGGCGCCGGCAACAACCCACGGGTCGACGCGTACGTGGTCAACGGCGCGGCAGACCTCGTCGAGTACGGGTACGATGCCCTGCTCAAGCGCATCGGCGGGGGAGAGCTCGGCCGCATCGAGCGCGTCGGTGGTCATGTAGATGCGCGTTGCACCCTCGGCGCGAGCGGCCTCGGCGGCCTCGAGCGAGGTGACGGTGGCGCAGATCTGCGGCTCATCGCGGTAGTGCTCGGGCGCGGGGCGGGAATCACTGGTGACAATCGCCGGCAGCTCGAGCGTGCGGGCACGCTCCTCGTACGGCGCCAGAATGGCCTTTTCCAGCGCCTTGCAAGCGGCGGTGCGTACCTTGTGCACAGCGGAGAAGCCCATGCCGCAGCCTTCATCGAGCGCCACATCAAAGCTCGCGGCCTCAAAGGGAGAGGAGCCCATGCGGCCCACATGCTCAACCAGATCGGATGCCTCGACGGCGCGGGTCTTGGCAGCCTCGACGGTAAAGCCCGTGGCCGTGGCCGTAAGCGATGGGGCGTCGCAGCAGGTGAGCGTGACGACAAACGGTTCGCCCAAACGCGCCACAACGGTTACATCAACGGCGCGGCGGCGCAGCACGTCGCGCTTGAGCGCGGCGCCGGCGGCGTCGATGGCGCGCTGGCTGCGGATGATGCGCACGCGGCAGCCCTCGGGCATGCTGCGGGGCACGCGACATTCGATGATGTCACCGGCGGCGGCATCATCGGTAGCGATAGTGGTTAGGAACTGATCGAACTCGTCGTCGTGGCGAAGTTCCAACAAGTCGCCCTTGCCCACGGGCTCAAACAGCTCAATGCGGGCGATGGCGGCGCGGCGACGACGATCGTCGGGTTTGAGCCCGCGCACGTCGCGGTTGGCCAGGCGGCTGCCCAGTACCGTGCCCACAATCTGGCCGCGGTTGTTGGAGCGCTCGTAACTCATCATCTCGTCGCCCGAGGTGCCGTCCTGATAGGCGTGCGTAAAGTCGCGGTTAAAGCAGCGCTTGAGTTGGCGCTGGCGAGCGGCGTCCTCGTGCTTATCTACGGCGACCCCGGCCAGCATGTCATCGATTTGATGACGATACACATCGACGATGGAGTACACGTAATCGGGCGCCTTCATGCGGCCCTCGAGCTTGAGCGATGCGGCGCCGGCGTCATACAGACGGCGAACGAGCTGCGAAGTGTTGGTGTCGCGCGGGCATAGAGCGCGCTCGCGTCCGGCAGGGGAGAGCGCGCGGCCGTTCTCGTCGATCAGCTCGTAAGGCAGGCGACAGGGCTGAGCGCACATGCCGCGGTTGGCCGAGCGGCCCGCCATGGCAAAGCTCGATAGCAGGCACAGGCCCGAGTAGCAAAAGCAGATGGCGCCATGGCTAAAGACCTCAAGGTCCACATCGGGCGCGGCATGGTGAATGGCGGCGATCTCGTCGATGGAAAGCTCGCGCGAGAGGGTCACGCGGTCAGCGCCCTGCTCGCGGCACCAGATGGTTCCACGGTCATCATGGATGTTCGCCTGGGTCGAGATGTGTGTCTCGATGCCGGGCATGGTGTGCTTGACCTCAAAGAACAGGCCCCAGTCCTGGATGATAAAGGCGTCGGCGCCCAGCGTGGAGCAGCGGTGGATGAGTTGCAGTGCGTCGCCCAGCTCGGACTGCTTGATGACGATGTTGACCGTGACATAGACGCGCGAGCCGGCCAGGTGTGCAGCACGGCAGGCCTGCTCAAAGGCCTCGTCGGTAAAGTTCGTTGCCTTGCGGCGGGCGTTGAAGCTGCCCATGCCACAGTAGATGGCGTCTGCCCCGGCAGCGAGTGCGGCGGCAAAGGGTTCCGGGCCTCCGGCGGGGGCCAAGAGCTCGGGTCTGCGGTTGGTGGTTCGACTGGCGGTTGCGGTCATATCCTGCCTTTCAAAATGCTCAGATACTCAAAAGTATAGTGGCGCTGGCGCGACAGGCGATGCCCGTGGTCCAAGCGGGATAAAGTCTTCAGCAGCTTGGGGTGGCTGCCACAGAACAGAACCGTTCGGCGGTTCGGAGAAACCGTTGGGCGATAAATCTTTCTCGCACAATAATAAAATTCTTGCACAGCGCGAAATCCTTGGTTACTATCCCAATCAAGCGCGGTGTTCAGACCGAACTGTGCCTCCCGGTGTGAACACCGCGCTCACGCTCTCTCAACTGATCGTAAGGAGAAAAACATGAGCAAGACCGTCGTGTCTTCCGATAACGCACCCGCAGCCATCGGACCGTATTCCCCCGGCATCCAGACCGGCAACATGGTGTTCCTGTCCGGCCAGCTGGGCATCGACCCCGCAACCGGCAAGCTGCCCGAGGGCGTCGAGGCCCAGGCCAAGCAGTCCCTCGCCAACGTCGAGGCCCTGCTGACCGCTGCCGGCGCCACCTTTGCCGATGTCGTCAAGACCACGGTCTACCTGGCCGACATCGCCGACTTCGCCGCCGTGAACGAGATCTACGCCTCTAAGTTCGAGGCCCCGTTCCCCGCGCGCAGCGCCTTCCAGGTTGCCGCCCTTCCGGCTGGCGGTCTGGTCGAGATCGAGGTCGTCGCCGCTCTCTAAGGCGTTGGCCACAACTAAACATGACATGCAAAAAGACCCTGCAGCGCGTGCGAGCTGCAGGGTCTTTTGTCAAGTGACGGATCGCTTATGGAGCCGCGCTCCATTTTGCTTGTTAGCCTTCCTTGCGAACTTTTTGTAGGTAGCGGTAGACGCTGGGCTCCGAGATGCCGAGTGCGGTCGCGGCGCAGGCAACAGCGCCCTTGAGCATAAAAACGCCGTTGCCGTTAAGGTGGCGAATAACGTCCACACGATCGGCCTGCCCGAGCGAGGCGACATCCTGCCCGCGGCTTTCGAGCAGCTCGGAAATACTGCGGTCGATGAGCTCCTGTGTAGACTCCGAAAGACTTTCAACCTCGATAGACGCGGGCTCCGCCTGCCTTGGCACAGCGTCGAAGCATGCCATGAGCTGCTGCGCCATGGCGTTGATGGAGCGCACGGTCGAGAGGTCGGTGTTGACGCAGAGCATACCGACGATCTCGTCATTCTCGCGGATAAAGTACGTCGCTGACTCCAACGTCTTGCCGCCGGCACCGCGCCCCTCGTAGCCCGTAATAAACGGCAGGTCGCGATACTTGGCGTCGTGCATGATCTTGAGTGCCAGATCGGTGGCGGGACCGCCGACCTTGCGGCCGCTCACGATGCCGTTGCGAATATCGACGATGGCGTGGTCGGGATCCGAGAAATCGTGCAGCACGATTTCGCTGTTTTTGCCGAGTATCTGCTCCAGAAAATCGACCATCGGCAAAAAGCGACGTACGGTCTCGTTCACGGGCAACTCCTTTGGGTGAAATCGGAAATGATCATAACAATTTTTTCTCATGGTAACACGGTGTCTATTGACTCACATATTCGCAGGTACATTGCGTAATACAGATGAGCGGTAGGTATTTGGCGGTAAACGGTCGACCAAAAGAAAAGTTAGATGTTATTTTGAACAGACACTTTCCTGACCTGCGGAAATGCATTATCTCAGCTGAAGAATAGTCTGATAACAAAAAATTATTATTGAGAATGAGAATCATCTTTAATACGATATGCAACGAAGGCACAACCTCAACCCCGCACTGCGTCACAATAGAGCGTTAGATGCGAAAACAACTATTTCGAGGATTGGTGGTCAAATGACCCAGGAGACGGTTAAGAACGGCACTGAAGCCCTGTTCACTCGTGAAGGCATGCCTCCCGTTAAGGAAATGATCCCGTGTGCCCTTCAGCACGTACTGGCATCGTTTGCCGGCATCATCACCCCGGCTGTCATCATGGCCGGCGTCTACGGCTTTAATAGCCAGCAGAGCACCGACATCATCCAGGTCGCGCTCATTCTTTCGGCAATCGACACGGCCCTTCAGGCCTTCGCTCCCTTCCGTCGCATCGGCGGCGGCCTGCCCATCGTCATGGGCGTTTCGTTCGCGTTCCTGCCGGCTCTGCAGGCCATGGGTGCCTCGGGCTTTAGCTTTGGTGCGCTGCTGGGCGGCGAGATCGTCGGCGGCGCCGTCGCGGTCCTCTTTGGTCTGGCCTACAGCAAGATCAAGTGGCTGTTCCCGCCCGTCGTGACCGGTACGGTCATCTTCTCCATTGGCGTCTCTCTCTATCCCACGGCCGTCAAGTATATGGCCGGCGGTATGGGTACGCCGCTATGGGGCACCCCGCAGGCCTGGTGCGTCGCTCTTATCACCTTCGCCGTGGTCTTTGCGCTCGCCAACTTTGGCAAGGGCACGCTCAAGCTGGGATCCGTGTTCTTTGGCATGATCGTTGGCATGATCGTCTCCATCCCCTTTGGCATGATCGACTTCTCCAGCGTCGCCACCGCTCAGGTCTTCGCCCTTCCCAAGCTCATGCCCTACGCGCTCGAGTTTGATCCCGAGGTCTGCATTACCCTCGCTGTCGTGTTCCCCATGGTTGCCATCCAGGTTATCGGCGACGTTTCCGCCGCCTGCCTGGGCTCCATCGACCGTATGCCCACCGAGCGCGAGCTCTCCGGCGCTATCGTGTCCCAGGGCCTCACCTCTATGGTCGGCGGCCTGCTGGGCGGTCTTCCCACCAGCGCCCTTGGCCAGAACGTGGGCATCATCTGCTCCAACAAGGTCGTCAACAAGTGGGTCTTTGTGATCATCGCGGCCGTCTTTGCCATCGCCGGTCTGTTCCCGCAGCTCTCTGCCGTCCTTTCCGCTATCCCGCAGCCCGTCATCGGCGGCGCGACCGTCGGCGTCTTTGGCACCATCACCATGAACGGCGTGCGCATGTTCACCCGCGAGGGCCTCACGCAGCGCACTACCACCATCGTCGGTACCTCCGTCGTCTTTGGCCTGGGTATCTGGATGGCCAGCGGTTGCCTTGCCGGCGAGGGTATGCCCGCCTGGGTATCCACCGTCATCGGCTCCAATGCCGTAACCCCCACCGCCATTATGGCCATTGTCCTTAACCTGATCCTTCCGCAGACGCCGGTCGTGGCTCAACACATCGATGCTGCCAAGGACGCTGCCGTGGATCTGGTCTTGCCCGAGAGTAAGAAGTAACCAATTCGGTGCTATTCGTCGGCGGGCGCATCGCCTCGTCCGCCGACGTCATGCGGCGCCAAGCCGCACTTCAAAGGGTTTGTCCCTTTGGTGAAGCGTTGACGGGAGAGGGCCCGTTTCCGGTGTAGGCCGGCGCTTCGCACTCCGCCATGTCAGAGGTGTCAAACCCCGCCCCTGATGTTGAAGGGAGCATTCATGCTTCTGGTCGCTAACGGTTCCGTTTTTACCCGCAACGCTCAGACCCCGTTCATTCCCAACGGCGCGGTCGCCATTGACGGAGATACGATCGTCGAAGTAGGTCCCGAGTGCGAGCTCAAGGCCAAGTACCCGGATGCCGAGTACGTCGACGCCCAGGGCAACCTCATCATGCCCGGACTCATCAATTGCCACACCCACATCTACTCGGGTCTGGCCCGCGGCCTTGCCATTAAGGGCTGCAACCCCACCAACTTCCAGGAGAATCTTGAGCAGCAGTGGTGGAAGATCGATGACAACCTGACGCTCGACGGCACCAAGGCCAGCGCCTATGCCACGATTCTTGACTCCATCCGCGATGGCGTCACCACGATCTTCGATCATCATGCGAGCTTCTGCGAAATCCCGGGAAGCCTCTTTACCATTAAGGATGCAGCTCAGGAGCTGGGCATGCGTTCGTGCCTGTGCTACGAGGTCTCCGATCGCCGCGGCCAGGAAAAATGCGACCAGGCCATTGCCGAGAACGCCGAATTTGCCCAGTGGGCCGCCAAGGAGCGTCGCGATAACGACAACCACATGATCGCCGCCATGTTTGGCGGTCACGCCACCTTTACGCTGTCGGACGAGACCATGGACAAGATGGCCGAGGCCAACAACGGCCTGACCGGCTTCCACATCCATGTGTGCGAGGGCATGAATGACGTGTGGGACTCCCGCCTCAACCGCGGTGGCATCAGTCCCGTCGAGCGCCTGCTGCAGCACAACCTGCTGGGTCCCGACACCATGCTCGGCCACTGCATCCACGTGACGCCCGCCGAGATGGATATCGTCAAGGAGTCTGGCACCTGGCTCGTCAACAACCCCGAATCCAATATGGGCAACGCCGTGGGCTGCGCCCCCGTGCTCGAATTCTTCCGCCGCGGCATCCCCGTGTGCATGGGCACCGACGCCTACACCCACGATATGCTCGAGAGCCTTAAGGTTTTCCTGATCATTCAGCGCCACAACGCCGCTATGCCCAACGTGGGCTGGTGCGAGGCCATGACGATGCTGTTCGAGAACAACGCCAAGATGGCGAGCAAGTACTTCGATCGCAAGCTCGGCGTGCTTGAGCCCGGCGCCGCCGCCGACGTCATCGTCATGGACTACAAGCCCTTTACGCCGCTGAGCGAGGAGAATATCGACGGCCATATGCTCTTTGGCATGATGGGCAAAAACTGCCGCACTACCATCATCAACGGCCGCGTCCTGTACAAGGATCGCGAGTTCGTTGGCATTGATGAGGACAAGATCAACGCGTGGACCATGGCTGAGTCCAAGAAGCTCTGGAGCACGCTCAACGATCGCGCCTACTAATTACAAGTAGATTCACGCGCGTCGGATGTTTCGCCGCATCCGACGCGCGTATAGGCGGCCTCCGCGGGGTCGCCGGCGCTGTGCTAGCGCTACACCGTATTTGCGCCCGCCGCGCGGTCTCGCCGGGCGTTACAGAGAGGAGCTCATTATGAGCGACATCATGAGGCCGATCCCGTTTTCGCAGCTGATGAACTGGATCATCGAGGAGCACAAGACCCAGGACGCCATCTTTGGCGTGCGCAAGATGGTCACGACCAACCAGGGGGGCGCGCTTCCCATTTTTGACGAGCGCATCGAGACCCCGTTTGGCCCGGCCGCCGGTCCCAATACGCAGCTGGCCCAGAACATCGTGGCATCCTACGTGGCCGGTTCTCGTTTCTTTGAGCTCAAGACTGTTCAGGTTATGGACGGCGAGGAACTCTCCAAATGTGTGAACAAACCCTGCATTGTGGCGCAGGATGAGTGCTACAACTGCGAGTGGTCGACCGAGCTCGAGGTTCCGCAGGCCTTTGCCGAGTACGTGAAGGCATGGTTTGCCTGCCACCTGATCGCTCGCGAGTACGGTCTGGGTAGCCCGGACGGCTTTGTCTTCAACATGTCCGTGGGCTATGACCTCGAGGGCATCAAGAGCCCCAAGGTCGACGCCTACATCGAGGGCATGAAGGATGCCAGCGGCTCTGACGTCTGGAACGAGTGCCGTGCCTGGGCTCTCGCTAACCTGGACAAGTTTGAGCATGTCGATGCCGCGTTTGTCGAGTCCATCCCGTCGCGCGTCTCCAACTCCATTACCGAGTCCACGCTGCATGGCTGCCCGCCGGCGGAGATTGAGCGCATCGCGACCTATCTGATCACCGAGAAGGGCCTCAACACCTACATCAAGTGCAACCCCACGCTGCTGGGCTATGAGTTTGCCCGCCAGCGCCTCAACGAGCTGGGCTTTGACTACATCGTCTTCGATGACACGCACTTCCGCGAGGACCTGCAGTGGGCCGACGCCGTGCCCATGTTCGAGCGCCTGATTGCCCTGTGCGCCGAGCACGGCCTGGAGTTTGGCGTCAAACTGACCAACACGTTCCCCGTCGACGTGACCAGGGACGAGCTGCCCTCCACCGAGATGTACATGTCGGGCCGTTCGCTGTTCTCGCTGACCATCGAGGCCGCCCGTCGCATTACCGAGCAGTTCGATGGCAAGCTGCGCATCAGCTACTCCGGCGGTGCTACGGTCTACAACATCCGCGCCCTGTACGATGCCGGCATTTGGCCTGTCACCCTGGCGACCGACGTGCTCAAGCCCGGTGGCTACGAGCGCTTTAGCCAGATGGCTGGCGAGTTTACCGATCTGGACGGCAAGCCGTTCGCGGGCGTCTCTCTCGAGGCCGTGATCGCGATCCAGACCGACTCGCTCACCAACCCGCTCTACAAGAAGCCGCTGCGCCCGCTGCCCGACCGCAAGGTCGCCGGCAAGAGCCCGCTTTCCGACTGCTTTACCACGCCGTGCCGCACGAGCTGCCCCATCCAGCAGGATATTCCCGCCTACCTGGCGGCTGTTGACGAGGGCCGCTATGAGGACGCACTCAACATCATCATCGAGCGCAACGCCCTGCCGTTTATTACCGGCACCATCTGCCCGCATCCCTGCGGCCGTGCCTGCGAGCGCGCGTTCTACGAGCCCGAGGGCGCCCAGATCCGCGCCAGCAAGCTCAAGGCCGCCCGCGAGGCCATGACCGCCGTGTTGCCCAAGCTGCGCGCCCAGGCCATCGCCAACGACGGCGAGCGCAACGTTGCCGTTATCGGCGGCGGCCCGGCCGGCTTGGCGACGGCGTTCTTCCTGACGCGCGCCGGCGTGCCCGTCACCATCTTTGAGGCCCGCGACTCTCTCGGCGGCGTGGTCCGTCACGTGATTCCCGAGTTCCGTATCGCGAGCGACGATATCTCCCACGACGCCGAGCTGTGCCTGGCCTTTGGCGCCAAGGTGCAGCTCAACGCTCGCGTGGAGTCCATTGACGAGCTCAAGGCTCAGGGCTTTACCGACGTGGTCGTGGCCACCGGTGCCTGGATGCCCGGCTCTGCAGGCTTGGGCGAGGGTGCCGAGCTCGACGTGCTGGAGTTCCTCGAGGCCGCCAAGAAGGGCGAGAAGCTCGAGCTGGGCGAGGACGTCGTGGTTATTGGCGCCGGCAACACCGCCATGGATGCTGCCCGCGTGGCCAAGCGCCTGGCTGGTGTGAAGAACGTGCGCTTGGTCTACCGCCGCACCAAGAAACAGATGCCAGCCGACGAGGAAGAGCTCGATCTTGCTCTTGCCGACGGCGTTGAGTTCTGCGAGCTGCTGGCGCCCAAGGCGCTCAACGGTGCCGTGCTGACCTGCGACGTTATGGAGCTCGGCGAGCCGGATGCAAGCGGCCGCCGCAGCCCCGTCGCCACGGGCGAGACCGTCGAGCTTTCCGCCACCACGGTGATCTGCGCCGTGGGCGAGGGCATCGATGCCAGCCTGTACGATGCTGCGGGCGTCGAGCACGACCGTCGCGGCCGCCTTGTCGCCACCTCCACCGGCGTCGAGGGCGTCTGGGCTGCCGGTGACTGCCGTCGCGGTCCGGCCACCGTGGTCGAGGCTATCGCCGACGCCGCCGAGGTCGCCCGTGCCATCGCTGGCGTGGACTTTAACAAGTACGCCGACTGCAACGAGCAGGCCGGTCGCGAGGACGCCTGCTACGAGCGCAAGGGGTCGCTGTGCCGTGACAAACGCAACTGCACCAAGACTCGCTGCCTGGGCTGCGGCTCGGTGTGCGAGGTCTGCTGCGACGTGTGCCCCAACCGCGCCAACGTGGCAATTAAGGTGCCGGGCCTGGCCAAGCACCAGGTCGTCCACGTCGACGGCATGTGCAACGAGTGCGGCAACTGCGCCGTGTTCTGCCCCTACCAGGAGGGTCGTCCCTACAAGGACAAGCTCACCCTGTTCTGGAGCGAGCAGGACATGGAGAACTCCGAGAACGAGGGCTTCCTGGCTGTGGACGAGGACCACTTTAAAGTCCGCGTCGCCGGCACGGTCCGCACCGTCTCGGTCGATGCCGTCAACACCGGTCTGCCCGAGGCCGTCCGCCTGACCATCAAGGCCGTGCGCGACAGCTATCCGTATCTCCTTAAGAAATAGGCGAGTCTCTTATGGCCAAATCCATTCAACATAACGTGGCCTACGTTGCCTGCGGAAGCGGTTGCGCCTCCGCAGGCGGCGACGCCCGCTGCAGCGAAGGCTGCATTGGCTGTGGCGCCTGTGTCACGGCCTGCCCCCACGGTGCCATTGCGCTGGTCGATGGCATCGCCCGCGTGGATCGCTCCAAGTGCACGGGCTGTGGCCTGTGCGGCATGGCGTGCCCGCAGCGCGTGATTGCCTTCGTTCCCGGCTACCAGAACATCCTGGTGCGCTGCAACAACACCGATAAGGGCGCCATTGCCCGCAAGATCTGCGACACGAGCTGCATCGGTTGCGGCATGTGCGCTAAAAAGTGCCCTGCCGGCGCTATCCGCATCGAGGACAACTGCGCCCATATCGACGGCGCGGACTGCCTGTCGTGCGGCATGTGCGCCGTCGTCTGCCCGCATGGCGCCATCCACGACCGCACCGGCATCGCCGCCGGCGTGTAGAAGGGAATCACCATGGCACAGGAATTCACTTTTACCGTTAACGGCGTCAATCGCACGACGACCCAAAACAAACCGCTGCTGCGCTACCTGCGCGACGACCTGCATATCCATTCCGCCAAGGACGGCTGCTCCGAAGGTGCTTGCGGCACCTGCACCATCCATGTGGACGGTGCGGCCGTCAAGGCGTGCGTGCTGACTACCGCTCTTGCCGCCGGCCGCAACATCGTGACCGTTGAGGGCCTGCCCGAGGACGTGCGCGAGGCCTTTGTGTACGCCTTTGGCGCCGTGGGCGCCGTGCAGTGCGGTTTTTGCATTCCCGGTATGGTCATGGCGGGTGCAGCGCTCATCGCCGAGGACCCCGAGCCCACCGAGGAGCAGATCAAGTACGCCATCCGTGGCAACGTCTGCCGCTGCACCGGCTACAAGAAGATCATCGAGGGTATTTCGCTGGCAGCTGCGGTGCTCCGCGGCGAAAAGCAGGTCGACGAGGACTTGGAGCGCGGCGACGACTACGGTGTGGGCAAGCGTGCCTTCCGTATCGACGTGCGCAAGAAGGTACTCGGCGAGGGCAAGTACCCCGACGACATCGACGAGCTCGATCAGCCAGGTCTGACCTACGCCAGCGCCGTGCGCTCCAAGTATCCGCGCGCCCGCGTGCTCTCCATCGACACTTCCAAGGCCGAGGCCCTGCCCGGCGTGGTGGGCATCCTGCGCGCCGAGGACGTGCCGGTCAACCAAGTCGGCCACCTTATCCAGGACTGGGACGTCATGATCGCGGCGGGCGATATCACCCGCTGCGTGGGCGATGCCATCGTGCTGGTGGTTGCCGAGGACGAGGCGACGCTCGAGAAGGCCAAGAAGCTCGTAAAGATCGATTACGAGCCGCTGGAGCTCGTGCGTAACATTGTCGAGGCCAGGGCTGCCGACGCCCCGCGCCTGCACGACAGCTTCTTTGCCTTTGGCAACACGGTGGAGCTCAAGGACAACGTGTGCCAGAGCCGCCATGTGACGCGCGGCGACGCCGCCAAGGCGTTGGCGGAGAGCGCATTTACCGTGACGCAGCGCTTTACCACGCCCTTTACCGAGCATGCCTTCTTGGAGCCCGAGTGCGCCGTCGCCTTCCCGTACAAGAACGGCGTCAAGGTGCAGTCGACCGACCAGGGTGCCTACGATACGCGCAAAGAGTGCGCCCACATGTTTGGCTGGGATAGCGAACCCGAGCGTGTGGTCGTCGAGACCATGCTCGTGGGTGGCGGCTTTGGCGGTAAGGAGGACGTTTCGGTCCAGCACCTGGCCGCGCTCGCCGCATATAAGTTCCAGCGTCCTGTGAAGTGCAAGCTCACGCGTGCCGAGTCGCTCGCTTTCCATCCCAAGCGTCATGCGATGGACGGCACCTTTACGCTGGGCTGCGACGCCGAGGGCATCTTTACCGGCCTGGACTGCGAGATCAACTTTGACACCGGCGCCTACGCGTCGCTGTGCGGCCCGGTGCTCGAGCGCGCCTGCACGCATGCCGTCGGCCCCTACAAGTACCAGAACACCGACATCCGCGGCTTTGGCTACTACACCAACAACCCGCCCGCCGGCGCGTACCGAGGCTTTGGCGTTTGCCAGTCCGAGTTTGCGCTCGAGAGCCTGATCGACCTGCTGGCAGAGAAGGTTGGCCTGGACCCGTGGGAGATCCGCTACCGTAACGCCATCGAGCCGGGCGAGGTTTTGCCCAACGGCCAGATCGCCGATTGCTCCACGGCGCTGAAGGAGACGCTGCTCGAGGTCAAGGACGCCTATTATGCGCATCCCGGGCACGCCGGTATCGCCTGCGCCATGAAGAACGCCGGCGTGGGTGTGGGCCTGCCCGATGCCGGCCGCTGCAAGATTCGCGTCGAGGACGGCGTGGCCGTGGTCTATGCCGCCACGTCCGACATCGGCCAGGGCTGCAACACCGTCTTTTTGCAGGACGTTGCCGAGGCGTGCGGTCTGCCGCTGAGCTGCATTGCCAACGGCGAGTGCTCCACCGAGAACGCTCCCGACTCCGGCACCACGTCTGGCTCGCGCCAGACGGTCGTGACCGGCGAGGCCGTGCGCGGTGCCGCCTTCCTGCTGCGCGATGCCATGGTTGGCATCGAGGCCGGCAAGCCTGCGCCTACCGCCCCGGTGAGCGCGCATGGCGACGGCGTCAAGATCGAGTACGACGACGGTCGCGCCTACCAGCTGCGCACACAGGAACTCGTCGCCGGCCAGGGTATGCATCCTCAGGACCCTGCGGCCACCATCAAGGCGCTCGAGGGATGCGAGTTTGGCTACGTGTATCTGGAGCCGACCGACAAGCTGGGCGCCGACGTTCCCAACCCCAAGAGCCACATCTGCTACGGCTTTGCCACGCATGTGGTCATTCTGGACGATGACGGCCGCGTGAGCGAGGTCTATGCCGCGCACGATTCCGGCAAGGTGGTCAACCCCATCTCCATCCAGGGTCAGATCGAAGGCGGCGTGCTCATGGGTATGGGCTATGCGCTTACCGAGGACTGGCCGCTCAAGGACTGCGTACCCCAGGCAAGGTACGGCACGCTCGGGCTGTTCCGTGCGCCCGAGATTCCGGATATCCACGCCATTTACGTGGAGAAGGACGAGCTGTTGCCCGTGGCATACGGCGGTAAGGGCATCGGCGAGATCGCAACGATCCCCACGGCGCCCGCCGTGCAGAACGCCTACCGTGCATTCGACGGCAAGCTGCGTCCGGATCTGCCCATGGTGGATACGCCGTACAGCCGCGTCCACAACCGCGGGTAGGGTAGGGCGCGGACGGTTATTGCTGACTGCCGTCCGCGCTCAACATCAACTGTATATGCTGCGCCTTTGGCCCCGGCTCCATCGCGAGCCGGGGCCTTTTGTTTGGAGCACCTCCGCATACGGAAATTGCGTCCCAGATTTCGGCTCCAGAATGGGATGCGCTTTCCGGTTGGAGCTTCAAACGGAAAGTGCATCCCGGAATCCGCGCCTGGAATGGGACACACTTTCCGGTTGTCGTTCACTTGGAAACTGCATCCCAGTTTGAGCGTTCATTCTGGGACACGCTTTCCGTTAGGCCTACCATCCGGAAAGTGCATCCCGTTTTGAGCGTCCAGACTGGGACGCGCTTTCCGCCAGCGTGGCTGCTGGGAAAGCATGTCCCAGATTGGCAAGATGCGACGCGGCGAGTCGCCGTTCAGCGGCCCCTACAGCTCCACGTCGTTAAGCCATGCCGGCAGAGCGGTCTGCCGGATGCCTGCCGTCTGCAGCTTTTTCGCGAGCAGTCCTGCCGAGCGGACTTCGCTCATGGTAAAGCGCAGCAGAGGGTGACCGTAGAGCGATAGGTGTGCCTCGCGCTGTCGTTCGGCAACGAGCGCCTCGGCGGTGGTGCGTCCGGCCAGCATGGTCTGGTCGGTATATTTGATGAGCCCGTCGAGCTCGCCCAGCGTGAGTTCCCGCGCCTGGCGCTCCCAGGCAAAGTCCGTTCGTATGGGCTTGGCCGAATCGAAGGGGTCCGTCAGCTCGTATTGAAGCCAGTCGGGCGCAAAGCCCGTCTCGATCATGACGGCTCGGGCGACCGATTCCCCGCCGCTCTCGGCGCGGGCGTCGGCATATCGAAGCGTTGTGAGGGCGGTGCGAATCGCGCGACCATTGCGGGCGGTCGCTCGTTGCTCAACGGCCTCCATCAGCTGTTCCGGCGCAAGGCCGAGCTTTGAGATCGCCGAATCGGCAATGGGCATGCCGTCGGCAAAACCAGTTTGCAGCAGGCAATCTGTGGCCGTTTGGATGGGCGGCGTTACCGATACGCCGGCTCTGCGTATTGCTCCGGCCGGCTCAATCTGGTGCCGCTGAATATGTGCGCCCGGACGAGCCGACGGCTTTGTCGAGCTGCAAACATGCACGACGTTCAGGTGTCGCCACGAGACCTCGAGCCCCAGCAGGCAAGCTGCCGAAAACGAGCAGAACGTCCAATCGGGATGGATGATCGCAAGGGCGCGGATAATCTCGCAATGACGCTGTGCCCGGTTGAGTTCATCCCAGCGCGTTTTTCGCGCAAACAACCCCGGCATGGGCGAGACAACCGTGCCGCCGGTGCGCCGAAGGAGCGCTTTTCGGATCGCCGAGCTCGGGGGAATCAGACAGCGCCCCTCTTGTTCGACTTGAGTGAGCAGTTGGTCGATGAGCTGGTCATTGCAATGGGTCATGAGCTACCGCCTCCTTTTGGGTAGCAAAAACGTATCAGCTGGAACTTGCCGCTCAGCTGACCAAAAGCTGACCAAAATCTAACCATGCAGGTAGATGACCTGCTTTTGGCGACATATTTCTTGTTTGAATCGGTGGGCGGTAATCGGCGACCGTGAACGGTGGCTGGATATGAAGTCTTGGTAAGTTTCGGGACGTGTACTTTTTGAAAAAGAGCATTCTATCTGCTGTTTTGTGTTTCTGGATCGCATATTTGAAGGCATGTGATAAGGGCGGCGGACTGTCGCCTTGTATCTGCGGAAACTGTGACCCGGAATTGCCACTCGGAATGGGACGCGCTTTCCGGATCGCCCTTCAAGCGGAAACTACATCCCAGATTTCGGCTCCAAACCGGGATGCGCTTTCCCGGCGGCGTCTCTGGCGGAAATTGCACCCCGGAATGAGCGCTCAGAGTGGAACATGCTTTCCTAACGAAGCCGCATGCGGAAACTACGTCCCGGATTCGATGCTCAGGACGGGATGCCGTTTCCGATAGAGACATGGGGTGGAAAGCCTCCCATTTCTAATGTTCAAGAAATGGGAGGCAGCTCATCGCGAGCTGGGCCTTTTGTTTGGAGCGGAGGCAGCATCCCGGAATTCGGGCAATCCGGTGGTCAGGGGTTGAGTGAGCGTCGCGCTAAGGATGCCAAGCGTAAAACCTTCAATGAACATAGCGTAAAAACTACATCCGCAACGGCGTAAAAACTACATTGGAAGTAGCGTAAAATCCGCATTGAGAATGGCGTAATTTCGTATATCGCATGATCGCCCGAGCTTGCACACGGCCTTTTGCGAGCTCTTGCCATGAACGAGAGCCAGGCCGTCACGTACAAGACGCTCATAAAGGACGCCTCGTACGGTGGGGCGGGCCCCGACGAGAGGACCATCGCTGCGTACTTGGATCTCTTCAACAGGCTCAAGCTGACCGAGGACCTGTGCGGATGGGAGCCGCCCATGCGCTCGAAAGCCCGCGTTCGCGTGCGCCCCAAGCGCTACTTCTGCGACCCGTTACTTGCGGCGACGTTGCTGGGGGCTACCCCTGAGCGGCTGCTTGGCGATATGCAAACGTTTGGGATGCTCTTTGAGAACCTCGTTCTGCGCGACGTGCGCGTGTTCCTTTCCACCTACGGCGGTGTCGACAACAGTGTCCATTATTTCCAAGATGAGAAGGGCCTTGAGGTCGATCCGATCGTTGAGCACGACGGGCGCTGGGGAGCCATCGAGGTCAAGCTGAGCGATGCGAAAGCAGACGATGGAGCGAGAAATCTCAAGGCGCTGGAGAGGAAAGTGCTCTCCAATCCTGCCGCCCAGAATGCCGCGTCGGCGTTTTTGGCGGTCGTGGTTGGAAAGGGGAACATTGCCTACACACGCGACGACGGCGTGGCGGTGATCCCCATGGCGGCACTTGGGGCGTAGTGGTTTTGCGGGCGTGCCGTGCTTCCTTTACCGAAAATCCATTTGGTAAACCCGGCGCCCGTGGGTAAAATAAGGTCGACGGCAGCCCAAGTAGTGAAGAGCTGGGTAGCGCCGTTGCTTGGATTAAGGGGTCATCGCCTTAGCGGCGTCGACCCCTCTTTTTATGCTTCGTACGCTGCTTGAGTGCCTCGGTAAGTCCGATAAGCGCCGTGAGGAGCGAGACCAAAGCAACCAAGAGCTCTGTGAGCTCTGATGGGCCCGGGATGACCGCTGATTCAAGTTACCGGGCCTCAATTTTTATCACATGCATTTGAATAGAGCGGGCGGGATCCCTTGGGTTCGTCTGTGTGGCGCGTGCCTGGTGCATGGCATTGCACCCCGCTTTTGTGTCCGCACGGGCGCCTATCCTTACGACAATGTAGCCGCCTATGTAACGAGCGGCAGTTGACGGAGAAAGGCCCTGACCGTGCCAGACAAAAAGACGCCGGATATTTCGGCCATCGATACGACGAACTTTGCGCGCCAGATCGTGCTGGACTTTGAGTTTGCGCCGGTGCCAAAGCAGCGCCAGCGCCGTGGACTGCACAATGAGATTATCGAGGTCGGCGCCGTCGAGCTCGATTACCACGGCAACGTGATGGGCGAGTTCTCGCAGTTTGTGCAGACGGAATTTACCGAAGGCGTTGCGTTTCCCGTCCGCGAGCTTACAGGGATATCGACCGTGGACACCGCGATGGCCGATCCGCTCTACACGGTGATCAAAAGGCTCAGCGATTGGATTGGTCGCTACTCCGCCCAGGTGGTTTGCTGGAGCGAGGCGGATCGTCGACAGCTCTTGACCGAGTGCCAGGCAAAGCAATCGATCTTTCCGTATTTCCTACGGACTGGTCCGACCTGCAGGCGTTTTACACCTCGATCATGGACGTGGGCAGCCACGGGTGCGTCTCTTTGAGTGACGCGGCAGCGTGGTTTGGCATCGAGTTCGACGAGTCGACGGGCCATGCCCACAGTGCCCTAGCCGACGTGCGCGTGACCACCAAGCTGCTCAAGCAGATGATGGAGGGGGACTATCACGTGAGCCCGCACGCCCAGGAGATCCGCCAGCGGTGGGGGATGGGCGAGCGAGCTCAGACGCGCCTTTCCAGCAAGTGCCCCGAGCTGGGCGACCTGCAGCTGAGGTTGAAGACGGAGGGGAGATAGGCGGCGTTGGCCGTCTGCATGGCGCGTGGCCTGTCGCGTATCGCTACTCTTCCTGCCGCTTGGCAGGCAGGATGTAGACGTTCTCGGCGTCCACGGCGATCTGCGTGGGGCGGTTGTAGAGGGTGTCTACTTCCATTACGCTCTGCTTGAACGGTGCGACGTCAGGCGTCTTTGCCCGATGGAGCTTTTCGAGGAGTTTCTCGGATTGCCTGTCGTTGAACCTGCCGATGTCCTCTCCTGCACCCTCGAGTGCCTCGTCGATGAGCGTATGTTCGCCCACGGGGGTCTTTGCGATGGCGTGACCGAGCAATTTGCCCGCGGACGCGATGCCGCCCAGCAGTGCCGCATCGACGGTGTCGGCAGTTCCCGCCTCGAGGGCGTCGTAACACTCGGTGTAGAGCTCGCGATACGCAATCGAATCGGCCTCGATCTTCGCGGTGGCGTCCGCGAGCTTTGCGGGCTCGAAGTTCTGGGCGAGCATGGGTTCGAGGAACAGTGAGAACGCGTGGATGTAGGTGGCGAGCTGGCAGTCTTTGAGGTAGTCGAGCACCTTGTCGAGGCGTCTGCCCAAGCCGTCTCGCACCTCGATGAACCCTTTCTTTTTCAGATCCGCTTGCGCCTGCGAGCGGAAGAGTTCCATGTCCTGCGCGGACGACTGTTTGATGTCGAGCACCTTCATATGAGCGTTTGCCATGTAGGTGGCGTTGCCGTAGTTGAGGCCGTAACCGTTGAGGATGTCTGCGAGCGTCTTGAGGTTGCCACGCATGTTGGCCTTGTCGCGCTGACGCATGTACTCGAACATCTCGTCGACGGACTCCTGGATGGAGTCGAGCTTTTGGTTTATCTGCGCGATTGCGGCTGCCATGAACAACGACGTCGGGTCGTAAGGCACTTGAGTGACGCTCGTGGCGATGTCGCCCTCGACTACGTGGAAGCGCGCCTGTCCAAAGCCCTTGACTGCGTCGCGGTAGCCCCCTGTGAGACCGCTGCCGTCCTTGAACGAGTTGAGTTTCGACGGATCGAGCGGGTTGCCAAATTTGTCAGTCGCCTGGAGCAACGTGGGTACGCTCACCGTGTTAGTGACGGTGCGAAACATCGAGGGGAGCGAGGCGAACGCCACGCCGAGCTGGGGAATTCGCTCGAGCGGCAGCTTGATGGCGCCGGAGACGTCCACCCGCTCCTGGGTGAGCGCGAGGTGGATTTTGGTCGATGCGAGCTGTTTTGCCACGAGTTCCTCTCGGCCGCCGTCCGTTGAGGGTTTGATCTCGTTGTCTGCCATAGCGTGCTCCTTGTTTGCGTTGATCGCCGTGGGCATTATCTCATTGCTAGGTGGCTTGCCAGAGCGGGGTAGAGACCGAGCGTCTGGCAAAACTCGTTAACTGATTGCATTTCAGCGGATTGGGTTGATTGCAAGAGAAGGACGGCTATCCATCTGCCCTTCCCAGTTGAGTTCGCTTTGAGCTACTGTTCGTGCCTATGCTGCTTGGGCTCAAGCCTTCTCGCTGCCGCGAAGCAGGCCGTGGCCGCCATGGCTAATGCGATGCTGGCCATCCAAGCGGAGTCGCCGGTTACGGCGAGCTTTAGTTCATCGGTTGTCGTGTGTCCCGACCTTTTTGTAGACGCCTCGTCGGCGTCCTTTTCAGGAGTGGCAGGATCACTTTTGTTGTCGCCGGGTGAATCTACATCGGTCTTGCCGCCCGCCTGCTCCCCTTGGGCCTTCCCCTCCACGGTGAAGGATGCATCGGTCGCCGTCCCGTCCTTCCAGACGGCCGTGACGGTGTGTCCGCCGGCGGCAAGCGTGTCCAGGTAGGCCGGCTTGAGCTCGATGATCGTGCTGCCCTTGGTTGCGGTGTAGTTCTCAGCGGAGGCCTCATTTCCGTCCACGAGGAGACGCGTGAACTCATCGAGAGGACCGCTGAAGTGGAAGGTCAGACCGTTCTCGTTGCCCTTTGCATATGCCTGTCCGTTGCCCTTGGTGGCGGCATACAGCGGGGCGGTCACGTCGAAGGTGACGTTCTCCGCGTCGTCGACATCAAAGGTCCGGACGCCGGTCTTGCCGTTACGCTCGGCGTAGGCGGAGCTGTAGACGAAGGTCTCATGACCCGCCTTGTCGAGGACCGCGAGGGCATGGATTTCAAACGAGCCCATCGAGAGCGACGTGGGGAACTCGATTTCGATATAGCCTCTTGCCGCATCGTAGCTGCAGCTCAACGTTTTACGGGCCTTTACAGAGTTCGGGTCCTCGACATAGCCGGGGTCGCCGAGAATCGGGGAGACAGACTTCACGCCGTCCGCGTCGCCTACATTGCAATAGATGCGGAGGAGCCCGCCGACAGGGACTCTCTTCGCGGAGATGGAAACGTTCGAGACCGTGGGCGGGTTCCGGTCGATCGCGCTGCCGGTCACCTCGAAGCACAGCTCGCTCGGGTCGGCAACCGAGAAAGTCGCGCCCGAGATGCCGTTGGCCCTGGCGTAGGAACTCTCGTACACATCGGTCTCGAACCCTAGGTCATCGGTGACCGAAAGGCCGATCAGCCTGTGCCTTCCGATCCTATTGCTGTCGAATGTGAGGTCGAACCCGTCGATAGACGAGCCTCCGTGATAATAGGCCGACGAAACGGAGCAGCCGTCGTCCTTATCCTCCCAGCCCCGCTGCAGTATGGGGGAAACGGAGCGAACGCCGTCCGGGTCCGCGACGGACCAAGAGATGTGGAAGTCGGCACCGGTCGCGACCTCCCTGCTCGAGAACGACACGGAGGACACGGTCGGCGGGTTCTGGTCCGCGGGCCCCTCGGTCACCTCATAGACGAGGGGGCTGGTGGCGAAGGTCGGAGAGTTGAGTCCCTTCTCCTCGGCATACGCCGCGTCGTAGACATCGGTAACCCATCCAAGGCTATCGGTCACGCCGAGGCCGATGATCCGGTACCTGCAGGGCCGGTCGCTCGGGGAGGTGGGGATATCGAAGCCCGCGGTCGTGTCGCCGGTCGACCGGAAGGCGAGGCGGGAGCTGTTGCCCTGGTCCCCGTCATCGCTATCGACGACGACCTCGACTATCGGCGTGACTGACCGCACCCCATCGGGGTCGTCCACATCGTAGCCGACATGCAGCGTGGAGCCGGCCGTGACTGTCGTCGCGGATAACGTCACGTTGGAGATGCTGGGCGGGTTCGGGTCCGACGCAGCGAGGGCGGTTGAGGGCAAAGCTAGCGCTACGGCGGCGGACAGCGGGACGAGCAGGCTAAGCGCGAAGCGCCTGGAGAATTTCAAGGAGGTCATTGACGATGCCGATCTTCCATAATTGTTGCAACGATACCAGTATATCTTTGGCCCACGCTAGCCTGATGTTCTTTCCGCGAACGGCTCGTTAGTTTAGAGACGGCGTATGGACGCCCGTCTCGTCCAAGTTTCTCGTAAGGGCGATTATGAGGGCATGAAGAGACTTTCTCGGAACAATCAATTGGGGATATCAAAGAAATGCTGGACGCCACCCGATCGCTCAATGCCTTTGAGGCGAAATGCGGCGCATCGGCTACGTTGTTGAGATCATTTATCGAGCGATACGTCATTCCAGCCGAGGCCACCATCATGAGGCTTCTGTTCCTACGCCCCCGCAATCCCGCGGGCCGCACTCAACAGCTCATACTCCCTCTGGCTCCACTAGTACAGCTCGGCCGAGCGCACGGCGTCGCGGCACAGGTCCAGGAATGCCTCGGCTCCCTCGCAGAAGCACTCTCGGGCAAAGGCGCCGGATCCGTCCGCAACGCATACGCCGTCAGCAAAGAGCTTCCAGCTAGACGGCTCACGCGAGTCGTCTCCAAGCAGCTTGATCTGCAGCACGTGCGGGCTGCCGGCGGCGCAGAGTTCTTCCTTGAGCACCTGCACCGTAAAGCGCATCTGGTGGGAGAGGCTGCTCTTGATCATGGCCGAGGCGTAGCCATTTGGCTTATCCAGAAGATGCATGTGATTCGGTTTGACGATCAGGTTGTGGAAGTTACGCTCGCTGCGCACAGAGAAATTGTCCATACGGACTCCTTTCATCGATGTTGGCAGGGCCACCGTGCCTCTTGGCCGGTTGGCGTCGGGATCGTGGAGCCAACTCTCTACCCCGACTCTGGATAAAACGCGCCCGCTCCTTGCGGGCAAGAGGAAGTCTATCAACGTGTACGGACAGAAATCAAGCGCCGCCTGCGAAATGACGCGTGAACGGCGTTGGTTTCCCAAGTGATTATTCGGCTTTCATCCGGAAAAGTGTCGAAATCAGCCGTGTAAAAGTACGGAAAAGTGTCGAAATAGGCACCTTAAAACTTCGGAAAAGTGTAGCTGGATGACAAAACAGCACTTAGAAGCCGGTGCTGGATGAGGGATCCTGCGGCCGCCTTCAGCTCTCGCTACTCGTCGTCCCCGTCGTTGGGGTCGCCCTTGAGGGTGTTGATGTCCAGATACTTGTTATCGTCCTCTTTTTGCTGGGTCTCCGACTCCGCTTGGGTGGGGCCGGAGAACAGACGGAATCCCTCAAACGCAATGACGCCGAGCAGGGCAATGACAATGGCGATAAAGGCAACCTTGACTGCCTGCGGAAATTCCGAAAAACGCAGCGCCTTTTCCTCGGCGTAATAATCGGCGAAGCGCTCTTCGCCCGTGCTTTTGGTATACGCCGGTGCGGACGCGGCCTCCGGGTCATATTCCGGTGCAGGCGTGGCGGCGTACGGATCGTTGAGATAATCGCTCGATGTGGTGCCATAATCCTCGGTCTCGATGCGACCGGCGTCAGCATAGCCATCGGAATAATCGGAATATGCCGCACCGCCCTCATAGCCCGCGGCGCTCGTGTTGGCGGCAAAAAGCGGATTAACTGGAACGTCGAGCGCCGGCATGCCGGTAGAGGTCTCATCCAGATCGGCTGCAGCCCAGGAATCGTAGGCAACCTGATGGGCAACGGGCTCATCGAGCCTTGTGACCGGAGGCTTGCGTGCCGCAGGAACAGGCAACTGCCGGGCGCTGTACATAACGGTGCTGTCGGCCGATTTGCCCTGCGTCGCTGCAGCGAGAAACGCCGCCGTCTCGGACGGGTCGCTTGCGGGGCGGGGAGTGGGCGTGGGCGCCGAAGTGGGTGTGGGCGCAGACGCGGGCGTCGAAACAGGCGACTGCGCAGGAGCCGGCGCAGATGCGGGCTTAGGCGCAAGTGCGGGATTGGGGCTTGACGGGCGAGCCCCGCCGCCCATGAGTTCGTCGGCGGTCCACGGGCGATCATCCATCACGTCGTCAAGGCTCAGCGAAAACAGGTCGTCTTCACCCTCATCGAACATGCGGTGCACATGTCCACCAATTGCCGGAATCAATCCGCGACCGGTGCATGATGCCTTGCTCAACGCCATTCTGTTCCACCCTTTCGAAATACTAATGACATCGATTATATGGAACTTCCCAAGCGGCTCGGTCTTGGATTCGAGCTTTCCAGAACTCGCGCCCAAAAGGGGAGGGGCAATCTAGGCGAGTGCCTACTTGTCGTCGGCCGCCGCCTTGGCCTCATTGAGGTAGCTATAGAAGCTGTACTTGGAGATGCCAAAGAACTCGCAGGCGCGTTCGCTCGACTTGGAAATGAGGAAGGCGCCGCGACGGTCGAGGTAGCCAATGGCACGAATGCGCTCGTCTTTGGTCATGAGTGCCGCGGGCTTGCCCACAAACTGTTCGCACTCGTGCAGCAGGTCCTCGAGCAGGTCGCCGATGTTCTTGGTAATGGGCTCGGGCTCGGTGTAGCCCGTGCCGCCGGTGCCGGTAAAGGCGTCGAGCGAACGCTCAAAAGCCTTCATAAGCGTAATGTCAAAGTTGATGCCCAAAATGCCGACGGGCTTGCCCTCATCGTTGCGGATAAAGATGGTCGAGGACTTGAGCAGCTTGCCATCGGCGGTTTTGGTGAGGTACGGCTCGCGGTCGTGCACGTCGGCGGTGCCCTCGTGCATGGATTCAAGCACAATATGGCTGGGGCCGTCACCCAGTTTGCGCCCGCTGACGTGGCCGTTTTCGATCACTACGATGGAGCGGTCCACGTCCTCGGTCTCCAGGTCGTGGACGACGACTTCGCAGTTGGGGCCAAATTGGAGCGCCAGACCGTGTGCAAGGCGCTTGTAAAACTCAATCTGTGCGGGGGTCATGGGTGCCTTCCTAAAAATTAGTTTGGGCTCACTGTGCCATAAACCCCACTTGTTCGCAAATAACGAAAGTGTCGCTGTGTTATGTGACCGTTCGGCGGCGAAAAGGTACCGATTACGGCAACAAACAATTTGTTAGGTTTTCCAATCAAAAAGTGTGATAGAACAGTGCTAACAAACTTTTTGTTTGGCATCCACATAAAAGTTCAGCCGTGTGAATGGGATCGGGCTGAAACGCGTATGCGGGGGCCGGCAAGAGAGAACTTAAGGAGTTCACCGTATGGCCGATAAGATCCAGTGGGCGGGCAACACGATGCCCAAGAGCGATGACAAGCACTTGGGAATCATGAGCCTCGACCACGTGAAGAAGGCCCGCGCCTTCCACCAGTCGTTCCCCCAGTACACCGTCACTCCGCTTGCCCGCCTGGATGGCCAGGCCGCGCGCCTGGGCCTGTCCAACCTGTGCGTTAAGGACGAGAGCTATCGCTTTGGCCTCAACGCCTTTAAGGTCCTGGGCGGTTCGTTTGCCATGGCCAACTACATTGCCGACGAGACCGGCAAGGACGTTGCCGAGTGCACCTTCGATTACCTGACCTCCGATCAGCTTGCCAAGGACTTTGGCCAGGCTACCTTCTTTACCGCCACCGACGGCAACCATGGCCGCGGCGTGGCATGGGCTGCCAACAAGCTGGGCCAGAAGGCCGTCGTGCACATGCCCAAGGGTTCCACCAAGCCACGCTTCGATAACATCGCCGCCGAGGGCGCCACGGTGACCATCGAAGAGGTCAACTACGACGAGTGCGTGCGCATGGCCGCCGCCGAGGCCGATGCCTGCGAGCGCGGCGTCATCGTTCAGGACACCGCCTGGGAGGGCTACGAGAAGATCCCGTCCTGGATCATGGAGGGCTACGGCACCATGGCTTCCGAGGCTGCCGAGCAGCTGCGCGAGATGGCCATCAACCGCCCGACGCACGTGTTTGTCCAGGCTGGCGTGGGTTCGCTCGCCGGCGCCGTGGTGGGCTACTTCACCAACCTGTATCCCGATAACCCGCCCACCTTCGTCGTGGTCGAGTGCGCGCCTGCCGCCTGCCTGTACAAGGGCGCTGCCGCCGGCGACGGCGACCCGCGCATCGTGGACGGCGACATGCCCTCCATCATGGCCGGCCTGTGCTGCGGCGAGCCCAACATCTTGGGCTGGGATATCCTGCGCAACCACACCACCGCCTTCGTGTCCTGCCCCGACTGGGTCACCGCTCGCGGCATGCGCACCCTGGGCGCTCCCGAGAAGGGCGACCCGCGCGTCATCTCCGGCGAGTCCGGCGCAGTGACCACCGGCCTAGTCGAGACCCTCATGCTCGACCCCGAGTACGCCGAGCTCAAGGAGCTCATCGGCCTGGACAAGACGAGCTCCGTGCTCTGCTTCTCCACGGAAGGTGACACGGACCCGGATCAGTACCGTCGCATCGTCTGGGAGGGCGAGTACCCCACTTGCTAGCAGACTGACCTGTCCGGGTGGCGGAGCATATGTTTACTCCGCTGCTCGAACAGTCCTGCGCAAGACGGAAAGCACATTAAGTGCTTTCCTTTGCGTGCGGAACT
>UQTW01000013.1 GCA_900544115.1 uncultured Collinsella sp.
CTCCGAATACACGTTCAACGCCAAGGGCGGCGTCGTGCTCGCCACGGGCGGCTTCAGCGGCAACCACGAGCTCAGAAGCCGCTTCGCACCCCGACTCGACTCCTCCTACGGCACCACGGCGGACACATTCGGACTCACGCCCGACCTCGCCCGCGGAGACGGCATCCTCATGGGCGAAGCCGCAGGCGCGCAGCTCGTCGACATGGACGCCGTCGAGTGCATTCCCTATGCCGGCGGCCGCGTGCTCGACTATGCCGGGGCCGAAGTGTGGATCAATGCCGAGGGCGACAGATTCGTCAACGAGGAGGCCACCTTCGACGTCATCGCCGCCGCCATGCAGGAACAGACCGGGGGCTTCATGTGGACGATCACCGACGCCAAGTCCCAGAAGGGCGCCAACTTCGGATCGAAGCTCTCCGCCGGCCTCGTGAGGGAGGCCAGGTCCCTCACCGCGCTCGCCCACGACATCGGCATCTCGATCTAGAGGCTCAGCTTCACGATGAACAGCTACAACCGCATGGTCGCCCTGGGCAAGGACCCGCGTTTCGGACGCACGACCTTCCTGCAGACGATCGACACGCCGCCCTTCTACTACGGCATCGAGCGTCTGTGCGTGCACATCACGATGGGCGGACTCCTCATCGACGCAGACGCCCGGGTCCTCGACCGTATGAACGCCCCCGTCCCCGGCCTCTTCGCCGCAGGCGAGACCACGGGCGGCGTCCACGGACGAAAGCGCCTCGGCGGCAACGCCCTCACCGACGCCTTCGTCTTCGGGCGCATCGCGGGTGCGGGCGCCGCACGCCTCGCGCTTGGCCGCTGCCCCCCGGACGCATCAGCCCGCACTCCATCCGCACAGGGAGCCGCGCACCCGCGTGACGCAGAGCGGCTACATCAAGAGCCGCTTCCTTGACGACAAGCTGTCCGCGTCGATTCTGCTGGGTCTGGCTCGCGCCGTTGCTGACGGCGAGGTGACGCTCTCGCGCAAGGTGTCACTGCTCTTTACCGTGTACGAGGAGGTCGGTCACGGCGGCGCCTTTGTGCCGGCCGACACGCGCGAGATGATCAGCGTGGACATGGGCTGCGTGGGCGACGATCTGGGCTGCACCGAGCGCATGGTTTCGATCTGCGCCAAGGATTCGGGCGGTCCGTACAACTACGACCTGGTGACGACGCTGTCCAACATCGCGCGCGAGCTTGAGCTCGACTACGCGATCGATGTGTATCCGCACTACGGCTCCGACGTCGAGGCTACGCTTTCGGCTGGTTACGACATTCGCCACGGCCTGATCGGTCCCGGCGTGTACGCGAGCCACAACTACGAGCGCAGCCACATCGACGGCGCGCGCAATACCTACGAGCTCGTTCGCGCCTACGTTCAGCGCTAGGGGAAGCGGTTCATAGCTTGGCTGACCAATTGCTCTAAGGCCCGATTGCTCGGGCCTTTTTTCAATTCAGTCCGTTTAGTATTATCCTGTATAAGATAAGTTATTTTAACGCGTGAAATACTTAACGAGGTGATGCGGCGCATGGATACATCGGAATACTTATCTATGGGTGATGCCGCCCGTCTACTAGGCGTCACAAAGGCTCGCATATCGCAACTGGCGGCATCCGGAACGCTCGCATGCAATACTGTGGGTGGACGGAAGATGGTTGAGTATAATTCCGCGATCGCCTATCAAAAGGTCCGCAAACGAGGGCGCCGTCCTGCAGCCGATGTGGGGCGCAAGTTTACGCTGATGTCGGCCGACCATGAGGTCGCGCATGTCTCATTTGATCCGACGCGCGAGTTTCCCTTCGAAATCGCCGAGGTCCTCGATACGCAACGAATGCCGTTTGGCACGTGTTCGAGCTTTTCTCCAACGGTGAATAAGCGGGAGCTCAACGTGTGGTGGAGCCATCGGTCGGTGCCCGATGTTCGCCCTGGGCTTATCTCGCGCTACCGCGAGCTGGGGGTTGTCAGCGGCGTTGAGGTGCCGGTTCAGTGCCTGGGCCTCTCGCTTTCGGATTGCTATTGGCTGCGGCCGACCGATTGTGCCGAACTCAAATGGCAAAACATCAATTATTTTGAGAACGAATTTGAGCGATCGGCGCCCGAAGAGCGTTCGGGTTGGCTGGAAGGCATCGGTCTTAAAAATCCGGATAACACGTCCGAGGGCGAGCTTCCTAAATCGTGGATGATCCGAAACGGCATTCGCATTTTGGCTAAAGGACGCGGCATGGACGATCAGCGTCCCTTTAACGAGGCGGTTGCAACGGCTCTGCATCGTCGCTTGCTGTCGGAGGGCGAGTTTGTTCCTTATACGGTTGAGCGGATGTTCGATGGCCCTGTGTGTCTGTGCGACGACTTTCTTGACGGCCGCGAGGAATACGTTCCGGCTGTTTACGTTAAGGGCGCACTTGGTAGCCAGCGGGGAGACTCGACATACGATCGATACTGTCGCTACCTTGGCAAGCATGGTGCCGATGAGGTCGCTGTGAGAAGGTCTATGTCGCAGATGATTGTCTGCGATGCCCTTTTGGCCAACAGCGACCGCCATTGGCGAAACTTCGGCATCATCCGTAATGTCGACACCCTGGAGATAAAACCTGCACCGCTGTTCGATAGCGGCAACTGTCTGTGGTATAACGTGCCAACTGTCTTGCTCGCGGCTGGGGAGTTTGGGTTTTCCGCTAAGCCGTTTGGGCCCGACCCTTCCGCTCAGCTGGCGCTTGCGGACTCGCTCGATTGGTTCGATTCATCGCGGCTCAACGGATTTGTTGATGAGGCGATCGAGATTCTTTCGCAGAGCGAATGGGCGACGGCGGAGGGTCGACTCGAGGCCATTTGCCGCGGCCTCGAGCGTCGCGTAATCGAGGTTGGTGCCGCTGTTGAGGTACTTCGACACGTGCAGCGATAAACCCACGGCTACTTAAGTGCGCCGGTCACGGTACCGCCGCCCAGGACGATGTCGCCGCGATAGACTACAACGGCCTGGCCGGGGGCGATGGGTCGTTGCGGCTCGTCAAAAGTTAGCAGCATTTGTCCGCCGGCGCCACGTGTAAGGGTTGCTGCCTGGTCTTTCTGACGGTAGCGGTACTTGGCGCCCACGCGGATGCCGCCGGCGTCGAGCTCCGCCTCCATGTGGTCGGCGGGGGCGCTCCAGATCCAGTCGTTGGCCGTGAGCGCTGTGGCCGCCAGGTCCTCGGCCTCGCCCAGATGCACGGTGTTGTTGGCGGCGTCGACGCCCGTTACGTACACGGGATGCGCCATCGCAACGCCCAGGCCCTTGCGCTGGCCGATGGTGTAGCGCAGCGCGCCGTTGTGGCGCCCGACCACGCTGCCGTCGCGCCACACAATGTCGCCCGGTGCAGCGGGATGTCCGCAGCGGCGCTCGATATAGCCCGCGTAGTTACCGTCTGGAATAAAGCAGATATCCTCGCTTTCGGCCTTCTTGGCGTTGGTAAAGCCCTGCTCGGCGGCAATCCGGCGCACGTTGCGCTCCTTGTCCAGACCCGCCAGCGGAAAAATCGTGCGCGCCAGACGCTCCTGCGTAAGCGAATACAAAAAGTAACTCTGGTCCTTTTTGGGGTCCTCGCCGCGATGCAGCTGCCAGGTGCCGTCTGCCGCCTGGCTTGTTTTGGCGTAATGGCCCGTGGCGATGTAGTCGCAGCCCATGTCCAGCGCTGCATCGAGCAGCGCGCCAAACTTAATGTGGCGGTTGCAGATAATGCACGGATTGGGCGTCAGCCCCTCCTGGTAGGCGTTCACAAAGCGCTCGATTACGTTACGGTCGAAGGTTTGCTGCAAGTCGAGCACATGGTGGGGAATGCCTATGCGCTCGGCGACGGCCTCTGCGTCGGCGATGTCGCGGTCGACCTTACTCATGCCCGTGGCGGGGTCGGGTGCGGGGCAGGTGAGGCGCATGGTGGCGCCGACACATTCGTAGCCCTGGCTTTTGAGCAGATACGCGGTCACGCTGGAATCGACGCCGCCGCTCATGGCGACGAGCACGCGCTTGTTGTGCATGAGGAGGTTCTCCTTGGTGGCATGTGGCCAAAAAAGAAAAGCGGCGCGGGAGGCTGGTTCCGCGCCGCAGACATTGTAGCAAGTTCGGACGTCTCGTGGGGCATCCTGTTGGGATGAGCTCAGGCTGCCAGAAGAGAGGGGAGACCGGCGTGCCTTGGACTCGTTCTAAGAACGAGAAGCTCTAGTCCTGGAAGAGCGCCGTGGACAGGTAGCGCTCGCCGGTGTCGGCGAGCAGCGCCACGATGGTCTTGCCTTCGTTCTCGGGGCGCTTGGCCAGCTGCAGAGCGGCCCAGACGGCGGCGCCGGACGAAATGCCCACGAGCACGCCTTCCTTGTGGCCCACGGCGCGGCCGGTGGCAAAGGCATCGTCGTTCTCGACGGGGATGATCTCGTCATAGACCTGGGTGTCGAGGACGTCGGGCACAAAGCCGGCACCGATACCCTGGATCTTGTGCGGGCCGGCCTGGCCCTTAGAGAGCACCGGGGAGGTGGCGGGCTCGACGGCGACGACCTGAATCTCGGGGTTTTGCTCCTTGAGGAACTCGCCCACGCCGGTCACGGTGCCGCCGGTGCCGACGCCGGCGACGAAGATGTCGACCTTGCCGTCGGTGTCGTCCCAGATCTCGGGGCCGGTCGTGGCCTTGTGAATGGCCGGGTTCGCGGGGTTCACAAACTGGCCGGCGATGATGCTGTTGGGAGTTTCCTTCTGCAGCTCCTCGGCCTTGGCGATAGCGCCCTTCATGCCCTTGGAGCCGTCGGTGAGCACGAGCTGTGCGCCGTATGCCTGCATGAGCTTGCGGCGCTCGACGGACATGGTCTCGGGCATAGTGATGATCACCTTGTAGCCGCGGGCCGCCGCCACCGAGGCGATGCCGACGCCGGTGTTGCCGCTCGTGGGCTCGATGATGGTGTAGTCGCCACCGCGCACGAGCTTGCCGGCCTTCTCGGCCTCGTCAATCATGTTCTTGGCGACGCGGTCTTTGACGGACCCGGCGGGGTTGAAGTATTCCAATTTGACGAGCACACGGGCCTTGAGGTCATCGTCGGCCTCGAAGTGGGTGAGCTCCAGAAGCGGGGTGTGGCCGATAAGCTGATCGATGGACGTGTAAACATTGCTCATGGTGAACCTCCAAAGTGTTCAAATGACTGGATACCGTGTGGTTTTACGGTGTGTGTGGCAGCGAAACCCACAAACCTTATAGGTTGTTCGTTTTGCTGTTGGCAAGCATAGTAGACAGTAAAGCCTAGTAACGCAATAGGAAATAGAAGATTATTACGAGTCGATTAACCATCTTGACGGGAATAGGTATTTTCAAAACCAATTTTTCGGCTAGAATTTCTACGAATTAAAAGACCGAAAGGCAGCTATATATATGTTGGTTTCCACAAAGGGCAGATATGCCCTGCGCGTTATGGTCGACCTGGCCGAGCACCAGGCGACAGGCCGTATCCCGCTTAAAGAGATTGCGGCGCGTCAGGGTATTTCGGAGAAGTACCTCGAGAATATTCTGGCTACGCTCGTGCGCGCCAACATGCTCTCGGGCATGCGCGGCAAGGGCGGCGGCTATGTGCTCACGCGCCCGCCCGAGCAGTACACGGTGGGCGAGATCTTGCGCCTGACCGAGGGCAGTCTGGCGCCGGTCGCCTGCCTGGATGGCGACTGCAAGGGTTGCTCGCGCTCTGACGAGTGCCCCACGCTCGACGTGTGGAAGAACCTGGACAAGCTTATCAACGATTACCTCGACGGCGTGACGCTCGACCAGCTCGTCGCCCCCAACGAAGGCTACGACTACGTCATCTAACCCCACTTGCCATGTGGGGGCAGGGTGGAAATGGTAGATTTTCTTGCCCTCTGAGACTTGGCAAATAAGAAGGCCGCCCATTTTTTGCGATGGGCGGCCTTTGATTTGGTCCGATGCGTTTGTGCGTCGGGGGCGTTCTACTCTTCGGCAATACTATCGAGGATGCTGCGCATGATGGACACTAGGATGCTGCCCATAAAGGCCGAGCCAAAGCCGGCGATGGAGATGCCGACGCCCAACAGGTTGACCGACAGGTAGCTGGCGAGCTCCAGCATAAAGCTGTTGAGCACGAGCTGGAAAATGCCGAGCGTAATGATCGTGAGCGGCAGCGAGATGACCGTGAGGAACGGTTTGACGAACGAATCGACGATGTTGAGGAACAGTCCCACAAAGGCAAAGCAGACCCAGGCCTCGGCAAAGCCGAAGGGTTGGATACCGGGGACGAGGAACGTGGCGATCGCGATGGCGATCGAGGTGAAGAGCCAGTTAAGCATAAAGCGCATGGCGTGAATCCTTTCTTGCGCCGGGGTTGCTGGCGTCGCGTGAAGCGGCTTGCGGCGGCGACTTGGATGGTTGCGCGGGCGCGCCGCGGTGTTTGGGCGCCCATTGTCTCAAATATTCGTGGAGCTTACGTGCGCATTCGGTTTCTAAGCGGCGTTCGTCCTGAAAAACGTGCCGCTGACAGAGAGTCTTGTCGCTTTAGTTTGGTGGTGTGCTACACTGCTACGGGCAAATGCTCCATGCATTAGTTTTATTGCATAGAACGGGCGAACGATGCCCGATGTCAGTATCAACTTCGATGCCTTTTGGCGGGTTTGGCGGTGATCGATGAATATCGAGAACATGTTTGACAAGCCTGATGTCAAGCAGCTGGTCCACGCATTTAGTCTTTTGGACGACGAGAACGATATCCAGGCGTTTTTAACCGATATCTGCACACCGCGCGAGATCTGCGATCTTTCTCAGCGCCTGCAGGTCGCGCGCTATCTGGATGAGGGCGAGCCCTATGTTGAGGTTCAGGCCCGCACCGGCGCTTCGTCCACCACGGTGAGCCGCGTATCCAAGGCACTTAATGGCGAGTACGGTGGCTATCGCAAGATCCTCATCAAACTGGAGGATGGCGAGTAGGCCAGCGGCGACAAACGAATTGCGCAGAACCGTCCCTTCGGGGGCGGTTTTTTGATCCCTCGGGGACGGAGGAAATCTGTTGGCGTGGGGCAAATCTGTCCGCGTGGGCGGGTAGGATGGATGCATTGATTATTGCGAACGGTTTGAGTGGAGGACCATGCCTGTTCGAATCTATACCACTAATGCCGGCACGGATTTGAGCGATGCCGAGGCGGCGTTGCTCGCCGACCTGGTCGCCCGCCACGGGCGTGCTGTTTTGCTGGCGCCCTCGTTTGCTGAGCTCGACCTGTGCCGTCACGATGCTGCGGTTGCTGGCGCCTCGCTGGGCGTTGACTACAAAACCCCCGCGTCGTGGCTTCGTTCGCTGTGGGAGCTTATGGGCGATGGCCGCAGCTTCGTCGACAACATGCAGCGCCAGATGCTGTTCTCGGACATGATTGCCCGTCGCGACGATGCCGGCCTGCAGCCGCTTTCGCGCAGTCAGGGTACGGTGCGCATGCTCGCGCGCATGGCCCGCGATGTGCTGCCGGGCGTAGCGGGAACGGGTGCCGAGCGCTGCCGCGGCGACGTTTGCCAGCCCGATCCCAAGAGTGACGCCGAGGCCCGCGTGTTCGAGCTGTTGAGCGCCTATGCGAGCGGCTTGGACCGTCGAGACATGGTCGAGCCCTGCGAGGCGGCTGACCTTATGGGCGAGGTGCTGGCCGACAACCTTCCGGCGTGCGTCCGCGCCGTATGCGTGCGCGGTATCACGTCGTTTACGCACGGCCTGCTCGAGTTGCTGTCGGCCGTGGCGAACAATGGGGGAGAGGTCGTTGTGCTGCTTGCCCGCGAGCAGGCGGCAATGCGCGAGGAACTTGCCGCGGCATTTGATGCCCGCGGTGTGCTGTTTGAGGCCGCGCCGCTGGGCGAGGGTGCCGCCGCGCCCCAGACTGCCTCCAAGTCCGCCGCTCAGCCTACCTTTGTAGAGGTTGCCGGCCCTCACGCCCGCGCCCACGCCTATGTGGATGTAATCGATGAGCTGGTAAAAACGCGTGAGGACGCCGCGGTCGACGGCGGTGTCGCGGCGTCCGCGGACCCCGCGCGCGTGCTCGTGGTGTCTGCCCGGGCGCCTCAGCTGTTCGGTGAACTCGCTGCCCGTTTGGCGGCGCGTCACATTGCGGCCGAGGCAACCGAGTTCACGGCGTTTTCCCAATCCATTGCGGGCGGGCGGTTTGCGGCGCTTGCCGGCCTGATCGAGCGCATGAAGGCCGCCGATGAGGGCATGGCGTCAAAGACCGAGTGGTGGCCCGCGCCGGAGCTTACCGACTGGATTTACAGTCCGCTTTCGGGCGCCGACGCCGCCAGCGCGCGCACCTTCGACAAGAACATGCGCCTGTCGCGCGGCAAGACCACTGCGGGCGTCAAGAGCTTGCTGCAGAGCGTGCAGGGCCAGGTCAGGGGCACGCGCAAGGCTGCCAGTGATGAGAACCGGTTTAAGAACGTGCCGTGCGTGGTCTCGGACGTGTTCCAAGCGCTGTGGCGCGACAAGCCCGTGACGGCGCTCAAGGCAATGCTCGCCGTCGCCGAGGCGCTGCCCGATCGCGCTCTAGGCGGCCTTGACGGCCAGGCCTGTCGCCAGGCGGAGACCGCCCTGCTGCGACATGCCATCGACATCCTTATGAACGACGCCCGCGCGCTCGACGTGTCGCAGGCCGCGACCGTGCCCGTGCTCGACGGCGTCCGTACCAAGGTGGACAAGCGCAGCACCGCATACGATTACGAGACCTACGAGGTCGACCGCGCGCCGCGCGCCCAGGCGCGCTTTGCGTCGCTTGCCGATGCGGTAGCCCTGCGCCCCGACAGCTACGATGCCGTGCTGTTTGCCGACGTCGATCTGGACAGTTACCCGCTCTCACATGAGGAGGGCCCGCTAGCTACGCTGACGGCCGAGCTGGGTCGCAGCGGCGTGACGCTTGAGCCCGCGGCCCTGCTGCGCGTGCGCTTTGGCCGCGCGATGCAGGCGGCACGCGGCCCCGTTGTGCTCGCCCGCGTGACCCACGATCGCCAGGCGCGTGAGTGCTATCCGGCTGCCGTGTGGACCGAGTTGCGGGCGCATGCCGAGGCCGCTGGCACAGCCAAGGTTGCGTGCGCGGGCGAGGGCGGTATCGTCGCCGATTTTGATCCAGCGGCCGGCGAGGGCATCGAGTGCAAGCGTGTTGCGTGCGAGGCTCCTCAGCATTTGAGTGAGGCGGCTGTGCCGTACCTGGTCCTGCGTCGCCGCGATGGCGAGGGCGAGAACGCGCCGCTCGTGCCGCGTCTGACGTCCGCCTCGCAGATTGAGGCGTACTCGACGTGCCCGCTGTGCTGGTTCGTGTCGTATCGCGTGAAGCCTCAGTCCATCGACGCGGGCTTTGGAAATATGGAGAAGGGCAACTTTGTCCACGATGTGCTGGAGCACCTGCATGCCCGTCTGCCCCAGGAGGGCATGGAGCGCGTGACGCCCGAGAATCTGCCGCGCGCTCAGGAGCTGCTGCGCGAGGTCTTTGACGAGACGTTGGCCGAGCACGCCGGCAAGCGCGGCACGGAGGGCCCGCTGGTGCCGCTCTCTGCGGTGGAGGAGCGCCAGGTGGCCGAGATCTTGCCGCAGTTGGAGGGCGTGCTTGCCTACGAGTCCGAGGCACTTGCCCCCTTTGTCCCACGCTACCTGGAGTTCGCCTTCAACGAGCTCAAGGTCGAGTATGCCGGTTGGCCGCTCGGCGGGCGCATCGACCGCGTGGACGTGGACGCCGAGAATCGTGCCGTGGTGATCGACTACAAGCATCGCACGGGCGTCGAGGAGTTTAAGCTCGCCGACCCTACGGTGCGCGACGAGGAATCGGGCACGGCGCCCATCGACGATCCGCGCTGGTTGCCGCCGCATACCCAAACGCTTATCTACGCCCAGGCCATGCGCCGGGCGCTGGATTTGGACCCCCGCGCGGCGCTCTACTTTTCGACCAAGGGCGGTAAGCCGGCGTTGCGCGGTGCCGCGAGCGCCGAGCTGCTCGAGGAAGAGCGCGGCGACGGTCGCATCCCGGGCCTTAAGAAAGGTTTCCCCGGCGAGGGTGGCAGCATGGACTTCGACGCCCTGCTCGATCGCGTGGAGGCCGGCATCGCCGAGCGCCTGCGCGAGCTCGAGGCAGGCAACGTTGCCGCCGTCGACCCGACGTCGGCGCAGGCCGCGCATGCGCGCTGCTCGTATAACCACGAAGGAACGTTTGTAAGGAGGGACGTGTAGACCATGGATCTTTCGACTTTGATGCCGCAACAGCTGCAGATCGTCAAAACGCTCGACCGTCCGCTGTTTGTCTCGGCGGGCGCCGGTTCGGGAAAGACCTTTACCCTCACGCGCCGCATCGTCTACGCGCTCTCGCCCGAATCCGGTTCGTTCGTTGAGCATCTGGACCAGGTGCTCGCCATTACCTTTACCAAAGATGCCGCGGCCGAGATCCGTGACCGCGTGCGCCGCGCGCTCATCGACGAGGGCATGGACGAGGAGGCCCTGACCGTCGACGATGCGTGGATCTCGACCATTCACGGCATGTGCTCGCGTATCCTGCGCGCACACGCGTTGGAGCTGGGCATCGACCCCGAGTTCACGGTGCTCACCGATACCGACGAGCTTATGGACCAGGCTGTTGAGCATGTGCTGGCCCGCGCGACGGTGCCCGATGCCGCCCCCGAGCTCGCCGCTTCGCTTAAAAGCCTCTACGCCTGGTATCCCATGGCGGGCGAGGGCGGGCCGTTTGGTGCCGGCACCACCATTAAAGGCCTGGTGCGCGACCTGTTGGAGCTATCGAGCCAGCTGCCGGGCGGTATGGACGACGTGTGCGTGGCGCGCGGCCAGGCCGATACCTCGGCACTCGCCGATGCCTATCGATCGGCGCTGGGCGCAAGCAAGGCCGCGACCGAGAAGGCGCAGACGGCACTCGACGCCATCGACGCGTTTGAGGCGAGCGGCAAAACCATGGAGGATGCGGCGCGACTCATGATGTCGTGCGCCATGCCGCGGGCGAGCAAGGCGTTCCCCAAGGAGCAGGTCGAGCTGCTCAAGGCCGAGGCCGCCGATGCGTTTATCAATATCGTGCTTGCCTGTGGTGGCCCGGCGCTTGATGCACTGGTGGGCTTGGCCCGCTCTGTAGAGGCTGAGTACCGCACGCTCAAGGCTGCCCAGTCTGCCCTCGACAACAACGACCTGCTGCGCATGGCCTATGAGGCCCTGCGCGACTACCCGGCTATTCGAGCGGCCTACGAGGGCCGCTTTAAGATGGTCATGATCGACGAGTTCCAGGATACCGACCAGATGCAGGTCGATTTGATACGCTATCTGACGGGTGCGGGGGAGCGCGCGCTGTGCACCGTGGGCGATGCGCAGCAGTCGATCTATCGCTTCCGCGGCGCCGAGGTCGAGGTCTTCCGTCGCCAGGAGCGCAAGGTGGGCCTGTCTGCCGCGCCCGAGGCGACTGCCGTGGCCGACGCCCCTGCTGGCGAGCTCGTCAAGCTCGTGCGCAACTTCCGCAGCCACGACGAGGTGCTGCGTTACGTGGCACGCGTCTTCGATGGCGATGACGGCGGCCTGATGCAGGGCTTTTTGGATCTTGAGGCGAGCGACGGCCGCAAGGACACGCTGGTGGCAGACGCCTCGCGTCGCCAGGCGCTCTTTGTTGCCGGCGGCAGTACGCAGGAGCGCACACAGGCCAAGGCCCGTGCGATCGCCGAGCGATTCCGCGCGCTTGCCGATGCCGGCCAGCCCCAGGGCGGCATGGTGCTGCTACTGGGCCGCATGACCAACGCAGACGTCTACGCCCAGGCCTTCCGCGACCAGGGGCTCGACTGCGTCATCGCGGGCGGCTCAGTCTTTGCCCAAGCTGCCGAGGTTCAGACGGTGCGCGCCCTGGTTTGTGCACTCGCCAATCCGGCCGATACGGCGCAGGGCCTTATGCCGCTGCTGGCATCGCCGATGTTTGCGCTCGGCGCCCAGGAGTTCCTGGCGCTGGCGACCAAGCTCGATAGCGAGACGGGGGAGACCTCGCGCCGGAATATCGACGTGGGCATTATGAGTGATTTCGACGTGCTGGGTTTGCAAGACTTGCCGCTGGTGACGCGCGCCCGCGAGGTGCTGCGGTATGCGCTTCGTCGTGTGGGCCGCGATTCGTTCGCCGCCATCGCGCGCGACGTGGTCAACGCCTCCGGCTGGTTTGTACGCCTGGCACAGCGTGGTCCCGAGGGCAAGGCCATTGCCGCCAACGTGCTCAAGGCACTCGACGCCGTGGCCGAGGCTGAGGCTGAGTTCGGTAACTCGCCGCGTTCCATCGCGCTGGCCTTCGACCGCTTCTTGGCGGGCAAGGAGGCGCCGGGCGCGCTCAACGTGGAGGGCGACGGCGCGGTGCGCATCATGACGGTGCACGCCTCCAAGGGTCTGGAATATCCGGTCGTGGCGGTCGCCGAGTGCTTTGGCGTGCGTAAGTCCTCGGGCACGGCACAGATGGGTCGCGTCGAGGGCGGAGCGCAGGTCGTGGCGCTACCGGCACGCTTCGACGGCGTTAAGCTCGCCGACGGAACCTTTGTGAAGGGCGACGACGTTAAAAAGCAGTTTGAGCATGCGTTTAAGGGCAAGGGCACGTCGCTGTGGCTGCCGCCGGAGCTCATGGAGGACGTCTGTGCGACGGGTTCTCCCGCCGAGGCATTTGTTCGCCTGCGCAACGACGACCTGCAGCTTTCGCTCGAGGAGCGGGCCCGCTTGCTCTACGTTGCCATGACGCGTGCGCGCGAGCTGGTCATTCTGGCGATGGATGCCGGCGTGAGCCGTGGCAAGCTGTGCGCGCCGACCTTCGACG
The DNA here is from genome assembly GCA_900544115.1 of uncultured Collinsella sp. Lineage (GTDB taxonomy): Bacteria > Actinomycetota > Coriobacteriia > Coriobacteriales > Coriobacteriaceae > Collinsella. The sequence goes on from UQTW01000013.1 coordinate 12,798, forward strand.
TCGAGACCGATTTGACCTACGACGTGCTGCGCCGTATTTTGCCGACTGACGCTCTGGACGTGCCGCAGCTCGATAGCGACCGTTTGGTGTTCGACAACTCCCAGTCGGGCGACTACGAGCTCATCTCGCTGGCGGACTTTACGTTTGGCGAGCAGGCGTTTGAGGCTAACGCTTCACTGGATGCCGAGGGCGGGCTTGTTCGCGGCGATGCGGAGCCGGAGGGCGCCGGTGCAGATGCCCACGCCGCCGTTCCCGGTCCTGCCGACCCCGAGCCCGATGCGTTTGAGCTTGTGTATCCCCAGGCGGTGGGCGTGCGCATGGGCACCTGCCCGTTCCCGGCGCGTGACTCGTATAGCTACTCGTCAATCGCGGCAGCGCTCCATGCCGAGGCCGAGGACCGTGCCGCCGAGGCGCGCGTGCCCATGGACGAGGCTGGCGATGATGCGGAGTCGGATGGCTCGGAGACGACGGATGCGGACGTGGCTGCTGTCGAGCCCGCCGGCAATCCCATGGCGCTGGGCTCGGCCTTCCACGCTGCCTGCCAGTGGCTCATCGAGATGGGTGCCGATGAGCTGCCCACCGCGCGCGCCGAAGCGCTGGCGCGTCTGTGGCGCCTGACGCCGGAGCAGCGCGAACGCTTCGACGTTGCCCTGGACCGCTGGCTCAAGTCGGCTGTTCGTACCGACCTGCTCGCGTGGCCGTGCGTTCGCGCCGAGGTGCCGTTCTTTTCGCTGGGTTGCGAGGACGAGGACATCGCTCGCTACGGTGCATATGCCGAGGGCGCCATCGACGCTTTGGCGACGAACCCGGCGGATTCGTCATGCGCGCTGGTCATCGACTACAAGACGGGCGGCACACCGGACGAGACGCCGGATCAGCTGCAGGAGAAGCACGCCCTGCAGGCGCGCGTTTACGCCGATGTTCTGCACAAGGCGGGCTTTGAGGCCGTGACCGTCAAGTTCGTCCGCGTGGAGCAGGCCGATCCCGCCAACCCCTGCGAGCCCCAGGTGGTCACCTACAGCCTCTAGCCCTCAACAACCTGCGGTGGAATCCCTATCGATTCCACCGCAGTCTTTTTGGGACGGGGCTTTTTTAGCTACTTTGGGCAAACCCACGCGGCCGCCCCGGATAAAGCCCTCAATCGTCCAAATAGCACCGCAACGCATGGGAGAGTCTGGGACGGTACAATAGCTCGAACGGTTCAAACGAATAAGGAGCCATATGCAGCTCACCAAAACGCTTGGGGTGACGCCGGAGGAGCTTTTTGACGCCCTAGCGGGGTCCATCATGCAGGATATCGAAAACGCCACGGGCAAGCGCTCCAGCCGCAACAGGCTCAACGGCAATAAGTACGAGAAGCGTGCCCAGGCCGCAAAAAGGCAAGGTAGCTCTTCATCGGAAACTGTGAACACTTCAGGCTTCGAGTCAGTGGCGAGCACCCCGACAAAAATAGTCGTTAGGAGTGCCAAATGAATAAGAATGCCACTGCGCAGCTGCACATCTATTCCGCCTTTTTCGTTCTCGCGGGATTTGTTTTAAATCGGGGAGTGTTTCTACTTTTCCTTGCGGATAAAGGAATGTCTGTCACGGAAATCGCGCTTTATCAAGCCCTGTTCAACATTGCCACGGTCGTCCTCGAGCTGCCAACAGGGCTGGTAGGCGATTTCTTTGGAAAGAAGTTTTCGATTCAAGTGGGCGTGCTGCTGCTTTTCTTCCATACGGCTGGCATGCTGTTGCTCTCAGGCCCCTTTCTTGTCGTGCTTTCCCTTGTTGAGGCCCTCGCCTACTCCCTTCAATCGGGATCCGAACAAGCACTTTTATATGAAATTGTTCGAAATGCCGACCAAGGAGAACGCTTCCTCACCATCAACGCTCGGCTGCTTGCCGCGCAATCAATCGCTACGGGAACGGCAATCGTACTTGGATCATTCATTGCCCAAGTATCTTGGAGTGCCCTCTACGTATGCGTTTCCGTTTTCTATCTCCTGCAGCTTCTCCTTCTGTATCCCATTGAGAGGATGGAAACGACCCATTCCAAAAACTCTGGGGAGGAAAGGTTTGACGTAGCCAAGATCTTCAGACGCGAAACCTGGTGCATTGGAGAATCCGCTTTTGCGGTGTTGCTTCTTCTAATCGGCACAAGCATGCTCGATGGATTCTATGGGAGTTATTACAACTTGAATCAGTTGGTATTCGACGCATTTGATGCTCCCGTCTCCATAATAGGAATCTTTTTCGGTGCATCCTATGCAGTAAATGCGACGGCCTACATTGCAGCAGATTTCTTCTCATCGCGTTTCGGGAAAAGAAATACCATGCTCGGCTCGATGCTAATCGAGGCCGGTCTTTTCATGATTCTTCCGTGGTTCGCTTCAAATCCGCTGTGTTTGTTTGGCCTTAGCATGGTGCTTTGCTTTCTCCCAGAAGTGGTGTACATCACTTCGGAAAACTTAATCCAAGACGCGATAGCGGACGATCTCCGCGCGACGATCCTTTCCGTCGCGTCTCTGGTAAGGGCTCTCTTTTCTGCAATGTTTTTCTCCATATTTGGATATGTGTTGGGGTTATATCCCATTCAGATAGCGCTCGGTGTTATTGGCGCAATCGCGATAGCAATTACCGCCGTTGTTTCTTTAAAAATGGTAGGAATACAGGTCTCCAAGAATTGATATATCGATTGACGAGCTGCCCGAAGCGTCGAGCCTTCTTGATGGACATGACTATTCGTCACAAATCATTCAGCGTATCGCCGGTGTTCCAGTAATACTCGATGCATCGGGATGCCCTCATTCCCTTTTTGAAGGTCCCAAATTGACTACCCGTGTGGGTTTGGCTAGGTTCGGGTGCTGTCCGTGCCGTGCGGTAAAATCGTTCAGTCAGAACACGAACCCGCATCGGAGCTCATCACATGGCATTCGTCCATCTGCACAATCACACTGTTTTCTCCATGCTCGACGGCGCAACCCGTATCCAGGATATGGTCAACCGTGCCGTTGAGCTTGGCATGCCCGCCGTGGCCATTACCGACCACGGCTACATGTATGGCGTGCCCGATTTGGCGCTGGCCTGCGACGCCGTCAACCACAACACGCCTGAGTACAAAACCTGGAGCCACGACAAGGCTTTCTTGGAAAAGGACCGCCGCGACGAGTTGGTGGAGCCCGATCCCGAGGCAAACCCGCGCGAGCATGCCCAGTATGTGAAGGACATGGCCATGTGGGACGAGAAGGGCAACATCGACGAGCTCAAGCCGCCCCTGGTCATCAAGCCCATTTTTGGCTGCGAGGTTTACTTTACGCCGGACGAGACGCTCGCTCGCGACCATAAGCCCGAGCTCTACCACATGATCCTTCTGGCCAAGGACCAGGAGGGCTACGTCAACCTGATGCAGACGGTCTCCGAGGCCGCCGTGCAGGGCTTTTACTACAAGCCGCGTGTGACGCTCGACAACCTGCGCCGCCATGCCAAGGGCATGATCTGCACGAGCGCCTGCATCGCGGGCATCATCCCCAAATACATCGACCGCGGTGACATGGAGGGCGCCATCAAGTGGGCCGAGACCTTCCGCGACACCTTTGACCCCGGCGACTTTTATATCGAGATCCAGGAACACGGCATTACCACCGACAACGGCCTGACCGACGAGCAGATGGACCGCACGCTCATCGACATCGCCAAGCAGGTGGGCGTCAAGGTCATCGCCACCAACGACTTCCACTACCTGCGCCGCGAGGACGCGCCCGTGCAGGACGTCATCATGTGCATTGGCATGAACGCCAAGGTCGACGACCCCAACCGCATGCGCATGACCGGCTCGGAGTTTTACATGAAGACCGAGGAGGAGATGCGGGCGATGTTCCCGTATTGCCCCGAGGCCTGCGACAACACGCTCGAGATCGCCGACAAGTGCTACGTGGAGCTGGACTGGGACTCCATCATCCTGCCGCGCTTCCCGTTGCTCGATCCCGGCGAGACGCACGAGAGCCAGTTCCGCCGCGAGTGCGAGAAGGGCCTGCGCCAGCACTACGGCGACGACTGGGCCACGCGCGAGATCGGTGGCGTCAACATCAAAGAGCGCTTTGAGTACGAATACAAGGTCATTTGCGACAAGGGCTTTGCCGCCTACTTTTTGATCGTCGCCGAGTACGTGCAATGGGCCAAGGACAACGGCATCGGCGTCGGCCCCGGCCGTGGTTCGGCTGCCGGCGCTATCGTCGCCTACGCCATGAACATCACCGCGTTCGATCCGCTCGAGAACGGCCTGATGTTCGAGAGGTTCCTGTCCCCGCAGCGTACCGAGATGCCCGATATCGATATGGACTTCGACGATGAGCGGCGCCTCGAGGTCGTGGAGCACGTTCGCCAGCTCTACGGCCCCGAGAAGGTCACCCACGTCATCACCTACTCGACCATTAAGGCCAAGCAGGCCATCAACGACGCCGCGCGCGTCCTGGACTACCCGGTCTACATGGGCCAGCGTCTGTCCAAGATGGTCTCGAGCGACCCCAAGGTCAAGCTCAAGCAGGTGCTCGAAAAGCAACCCGGCAAAGAGGACCTGTTTAACCCCGATTTTGCCGAGGCCTATAAAAAGGACGACGACGCCCGCCGCATCATCGACACGGCGCTCTCAATCGAGGGCCTCACCCGTGGCGAGGGCGTGCACGCGTGCGCCGTTCTGATCTGCCGCGACCCCGTCAACGAGCACGTGCCCACCAAGCTCGACACCAAGGGCGGCGTCGAGATTACCCAGTACGAGGGCCATACCGTTGCCGACATGGGCCTGCTCAAGATGGACTTCTTGGGCCTGCGTACGCTGACTGTTATCTCCAAGGCCAAGGCAAACATCAAAAAGAACTTCGGCATCGACATCAAAGAGGAAGAGATCCCCTTTGACGACCCCGAGATCTTTAAGCTCATGGGCTCCGGCCATACCGCCGGCGTCTTCCAGGTCGAGTCCGCCGGCATGACGGCCACGATCAAGAACATGAAGCCCACCGAGTACAAGCACGTCGTGGCATTGATCGCCCTGTACCGCCCGGGCCCGCTGGGCGCCGGCATGGTTTCGTCCTACATCAACCGTATGAACGGCAAGGAGCCGGCCGTCTCCTACGACGACCGCCTGGACGACATCCTGGGCGAAACCTACGGCACCATGGTCTACCAGGAACAGGTTATGCTCATCTCCGTCGAGATGTGCGGCTTCTCCAAGGGCGAATCGGACTCGCGTATCCGTAAACCCGTGGCTAAGAAAAAGATCAAGCTGCTCACGTCGACGGTGCTGCACTGGGAGGATGGCTCGGACGAGACCACCTACGACCACTGGATGAACGGCGCTATCAAGAACAACTACACGCGCGAGGTCGCCCAGAAGATTTGGGACGATGTTCTCGAGTTCGCATCTTACGCCTTTAACAAGTCGCACTCCGCCGGCTACGCCATCCTGGTTATGCAGACGGCGTGGCTCAAGGCGCACTATCCGCACGAGTACATGGCGGCCGTTCTGACGTCCTACACGGGCAAGACCGACAAGATCGTTCATTACGTCTCGGCGTGCCGTCACGACGGCATCCCCGTGCTTTCGCCAGATGTCAATGAGTCCGGTACCGAGTTCACGGCTACCAAGGAGGGCGTGCGCTTTGGTCTGGCCGGCATCCGCGGCGTGGGCACCGGCGTGGCGCAGGCGATTATCGCCGAGCGCGAGGCGGGCGGTCCGTTTAAGACGCTGCACGATTTTGTCGAGCGCGTGGACTCGAGCCAGGCCAACCGCCGCGTGATCGAATCGCTCATCAAGGCAGGCGCCTTCGACTCCACGGGGTATCCGCGTCGCCAGATGATGCACTTTGTGGACAAGAACAACCCCGAGAACATCATCGATGCCGCGGTAAAGCGCCAGAAGGATCGCGCGAGCGGCCAGACGTCGTTCTTCGATATGTTTGGCGACGTTGAGGGCTCGGGCTTTGAGGTGAGCGTGCCCGATCCGGATGGCCAGGAATGGGACCGCCACCTTAAGTTGAGTCAGGAGAAGGAGGTTCTGGGCATCTATGTCTCGGACCACCCGCTACGCCCGTTTGAGTATGCACTAGCCAAGGCGCGTGACTTCTCGTTCTCGCAGATCGACGCCGGCTACGAAGTTCAGAATCCTACGGGCGGCACCATCAACCAGGAAATTCCCGAGGGCAAGGCGCTGTGGTGGGCCGGCATGGTCTCGAGCGTGTCCAAGCGCGTGACCAAAAACGGTGACCCCATGGGCATCGTGCAGCTCGAGGACATGGAAGGCGAGGCCACCGTCGTCGTGTTCCCCAAGACCTATAAAGAGGCCGAGGGGTACCTGTACGGCGAGGTCGATCCCGAGACCGGCGCGCAGCTGTCCGATGCCTTTGTGCGCATTAAGGGCAAGCTCGAGCGCTCGGACCGCGGCGACCAGATCATCGCGCAGGAGATCGTGCCGCTCGAGCTCAACGAGGAGAACAACAAGCCCAAGGTGTTTGAGGTCATGGTGCCCAACAGCCGCTTTAGCCAGGGCAATATGGCGCGCCTGGCCACGGTGCTCACCGCTAACCCGGGCGGCGACCGCGTGGAGATCTTTATCGAGCAGGTGGACGGGCGCGTGCTGCGTGCCGAGGTACCTGCCAAGGTCAACGCGCGTTCGATTCCGCTGCTGGCCGAGGCCAAGGCCATTGTGGGTAACCAGGGCCGCGTGACGGTGATCTAAGCTACCCCGGGTGAGATTGGAGGAAGTGATGGCGCAGGGGACGTTTGTGCAGGCGCTTCGCAAAGAGGCGGCGTTGAGCGGCACCTTTATGAAGGGGCGTTCGCTCATGCTCAACGGTGCCGTGCTGTCGATCGAGGACAGCGGCTCGCGCTTCTCCAAAAACGTGACGGTTGAGGGCACGGTGCGCGGCTCGCGCGGTGACCTGTACAAGACGCACGTGGCGCTCGACATGGACGAGCACGAGGTTATCGACTACGACTGCGACTGCCCCGCCGCATACCGCTATCCCGGTATGTGTAAGCACGCTATTGCCACGGCGCTGGCGTATTTGGATGCCAGCGGCGCCGAGCCCGTCGAAGGTTTGCGCACGCCGGTTCGCACGTTTACGGCGCAGCCGAAACAGCCCGCGCGTGCCGCGTCCGCCGCGCCGGCCGTCAACCCCAACTTTCCCTTCCCGGCGCCCGTCCCCACGAGCCCGAGCCTTGTGGCGGCGCTTTCCGATCTTTCGGACGCGCGCATGGATGAGCTGGCGAGCATGCGCCGCAAGCTTGCCGGTGCCGTTGATCCCGACGCCCCCAAAGCGGCATTGGAGCCCTCGTTGGTGCCGTACTACAATCCGCTGTTCGCTGACCGCTTTAGCTGGGCGCTCGAGTTCCGCATTCGCTGTGGATCGGTCTCCTACGTGGTCAAGGACATCGACGGCATGGCCGATGCCTACGTGCGCGGCGGCACGTTCTCCTATGGCAAGAAGCTCACGTTTGTCCATTCACCTGAGGCCTTTGACGAAACATCGGCAAAGCTGCTCAACCTTGTTGTGACGACAGTTGCCTATCTCGATGACATCACAAGCTCGCGTTCGGCGTCGTACGACTTTGCCCGCAGCGGTTTTGTTGCCGAGCGTCAGTTGCCGCTGTCCGAGCATAGCATCGTATATGTGCTGGACCTGCTGCGCGGCCAGACCATCTCCTTTGAGCCCGCCTGGTCGCGGGGGATGACGACGCATCGCACCTACGACGTGGCGGTTGAGCTGTCTCCGCAAGGGGAGGACGAGGCATCCGCTAAGCGCCCACCGCTGCTTGCCGCCAAAATCGCGCCGGCGGCTGGTGGTAGCTATGACCTGCGCCTGCCCGCCGATATGTACTGCTTTGCGTCGGGCGATGCCGCCTACTTGGTTGACACGCACCGCGCGCGCCGTACCGACGCTGCATTTGCTCAGCATGCCGCACCTTTTTTGTCGCGCTTGCTGCCGTGCCGCACGCCCGCCCATATTGCCGCCGAGCAGGTGGGGGAGTTCTGCCGTATGGCGCTGCCCATTTTGCGCGACTACACCGACCTTACCGCGCCCGCTGCGCTCGATACCGTGGCGCCCGAGCCGAGCTTTGCCATGGCGATCGGCGTCGACGATGGGCTCGTGACCTGCAAAGCTACGGTTACCTACGGCGACTGGTCGGCAGATCTCTTTAGCCTGGGCGCTCCGGGCAGCCCCTTCGAAGAACAGCGCCCGGGCGTGCCGCCGCGCGACGAGGTGGCAGAGTTTCGCGTTATGGACACGGCGGCTCTGTATTTCGACTTTTACGAGGGCGGCCTGGCGTTTGAGGAACGCGATGACGAGAGCTTGTTCCACTTGCTGACCGAGGGCCTGTCTGCCCTGTCCGAGCTGGGCGAGGTCATGCTCAGCGACCGCCTGCGCCAGGTCTCGGTCCGCCCTGCGCCCAAGCTTTCGGTGCGCGCCACCGTCAAGAGCAACTTGCTCGACGTCGAGCTGGGTGCGAGCGGGCTTTCGGCGGCCGACCTTGCCATCTATCTCGATTCGTATAAGCGCCACCAGACGTTTGCGCGTCTCACGTCGGGCGACATCATTCGCCTGGACGAGGGAGCGCGCGCCGCGTTTGGCCTTGCCGAGGATCTGGGGGTCGATGCTGTCGACCTGCTCGACGGCGTGTTGCTTCCCGCGTCGAGTACCCTGTTCGTCGACAGCATGCTTGCGCGCACGCCTGCGCTCGAGGTCGATCGCGACGCTGCATTTCGTCGTACCGTCGAGCGCTTGGATACGCTCGGCAAGATGGATTTTACGGTGCCGGTCTCGCTCAAGGCCACACTGCGCGGCTATCAGGTCGACGGCTACCAGTGGCTCGGCTCGCTCGAGCACCTGGGTCTCGGCGGCATCTTGGCCGACGATATGGGCCTGGGCAAAACGCTGCAGATGATCGCACATATCCTGGCGCGCGTGGAGGCGGGGGACACTAAGCCCACGCTTGTGGTGTGCCCTGCGTCGCTTGTGTACAACTGGACCGCCGAACTGGAGCGCTTTGCCCCGTCGCTCGATGTGTGCGCCATCGTGGACGCCAAGGCTCAGCGTCGTGTGCAGATCGCCGGCGTGGCCGAGCATAACGTGGTCGTGACGTCGTATGACCTTATGCGGCGCGATATCGACGAGTATGCCGAGCGGGACTTTGCCCGCGTTGTGCTCGACGAGGCCCAGTACATTAAAAACCCGCTCACGCAGGTGGCGCGCGCTGCCAAGCGCCTGCCTGCCGGCGTGCGCTTTGCCCTGACGGGCACGCCCATCGAAAACCGTCTGTCCGAGCTCTGGAGCATCTTCGACTTTTTGATGCCGGGCCTTTTGGGGACGCGTGAGTCGTTTGCCAAGCGCTTTGAGAGCCCCGTCGAGCATGCCGAGGGCGATAGCGCCGCTCGCCTTCAGGCGCTCGTGTCGCCGTTTGTGCTGCGCCGTGTTAAGGAAGACGTGGTGGCCGACCTGCCTGTGAAGATCGAGGACACCGTCATGGCACAGCTCACCGGCGGGCAGCGCAAGCTCTACCTGGCCAACCAGGACCGCATCGCCCAGCAGGTGCAGCACCGCGAGGCATCCGAGTTTAAAAAAGACAAGCTCAAAGTGCTCGCCGAGCTCACCAAGCTGCGCCAGATCTGCTGCGACCCGCGTCTACACTACGAGGATTACAAGGCGGGGAGCGCCAAGCTCGATACGTGCATGGAGCTCGTGCACGGCGCACTCGACGGCGGGCATCGCATCCTGTTGTTCAGCCAGTTTACGGGCATGCTCGATATCATCGGCAAGCGCTTGGCCAAGGAGGACATCGCCTTCCTTAAGCTCACGGGCGCTTCGTCTAAGGAGAGCCGCGCCAAGATGGTCGCGCAGTTCCAAGCGGGCGAGGTTCCGGTCTTTTTGATTTCGCTCAAGGCGGGCGGCGTGGGCCTCAACCTGACGGCGGCCGACGTGGTCATTCACTACGACCCGTGGTGGAACGTGGCGGCGCAGGACCAAGCGACCGACCGCGCGCATCGTATTGGCCAGCAACATACCGTGACCGTGTACAAGCTCATCGCCAAGGGCACGATCGAGGAACGCATTATGCAGATGCAGGAGTCCAAGCGCGACCTGGTCAACAGCGTGCTCGGCGGCGACGGCATCTCGTCGGCGCTGTTTACCCGCGAAGATGTTCTGGCACTGCTGGGCGGCGACGGGCGCTAGCCGCGCGCGGGGTGGGACTGCTGGAGTGGGCAGGACGGTCGACGCATTTTGGCCCGACCGCTTGCCTGATCCGTTATGTGTTCATTTGCAATGCCGTGGATGGTTTGTCTGCCTTTGGGCATAAGAACCATCAAGAACATTGGCACATCAGAAAAGGAGAACATCATGGCGAAATTCTTTAAGGACCCCGACGGCAAGCTCATTGCCGCTCTTGGCAACGACGTTGCAACCCCTGCCGGCTGCATGGAGCTGACCGCGAACACCGAGGACGCCGCGCACGAGAAGCACGTGCCCGTCGTTGAGAGCGAGCGCGACGGTCACGTGATCCGCGCACGCGTGGGCTCGGTCGAGCATCCTATGGTGCCCGAGCACTACATCGAGTGGATCGCCCTTGAGGCCGAGGGCCGTCTGGAGGTCCATTACCTTGAGCCCGGCATGAAGCCTGCGACGTTTTTTGCCGGCGGTTCCAAGACCGGTACCGTCTATGCCTATTGCAACCTGCATGGGCTGTGGTCCGCGACGTTCTAGGAGCGCGTCCCCGCTCGGGGTATCATAGCTAGCATATGCACATGCGAGCGCCGACTGCATCATGCGGCCGGCGCTTTTACTACGACAACGATGGTTTACGACGGAAAGGGCTGAGCCATGAAGCTCGCACTTGCACAGATCGATATGCGCCTGGGTGATATTGAGGGCATTTGCGGCCGCATCGAGGACCAGGCTCGTCTGGCCCACGAGCGCGGGGCGCGCGTGCTGTGCGTGCCGGCTCCGCTCTTTATGGGCGCCATGCCCGGGGGCCTGGTGGGCACTGCCGACTTTGAGCACGACATGTTGACAGGCCTGACCGGTGTCGCCGAGCGTATCCAAGAACTCGATATGATCTGCATCGTGCCCGCGGCAGTTTCGTTTGAGGGCCAGCCCCTGCTCGACTACATGATGCTCAAGGACGGCCATGTGGTGCCGGCCCGTTCGAGCATTGCTCTGCAGCGTGGTGGGAACGGTGATGCCCGTTGGGCACCGCCGGTGTTCGACGTGGACGGCGTGCGTATCGCCGTGATCTTCGACTTGGACCGCGAACTCGAGATGCTGCCGACCGGCGTCGACCTCATCGCCTATTTTCAGTTCAACGCGTTTGATATGACCGACCGCGAGACGGCCGCCATTGCCGCCGTTCGCAGCGGTGCCTACCGCAAGATCGCATCCAAGCGCAGCGTGTGGTTTGCCTGCATGGCGCCGGTCGGTGCCTATGACGAGTCGGTGTATACCGGCGGGTCGTTTGTACTCGACGACTGTGGGCGCGTGGTGGCCCAAGCGCCGTGTTTTGAAGAGAGCCTGCTGGTTCAGGAGATTCAGCGCGGTGTGATGCTCGATGCCCTGGAGGACCACGAGCTGCCCGAGTTTCGTTCCGAGGAGTGGTTGTGGCAGGCGCTGGTGCTCGCTGTGCGCGATAACGCCCGTGCCCATGGCACGTCGCGTGCCGTGGTGGCGCTCGAGGGCGATCTGCCGTCGTCTTTGCTTGCGGCGCTGGCTGTCGATGCATTGGGTTCGCGCAATGTGATCGGCCTGGTGTTGGACCGCAACCGCATCTTTACGCCAGCGCAGGAAGAGGCTGAGGCCGCCCGTTGTGCCGCCGTTCGCGCGATTGCCGAGCGCCTGCATATTCGCACGGTTGAGCGCGATGCGCCGGATGCGGCGCGCGTACTCGACCGCGATGTGTCAGCGGGCGATGCCGAGCGCCTGCGCTCGCGTACGCTGGGCCTCATGCTGGAGGATACGGCGCTCGAGCTGGGCGCGATGGCTCTGAGCCCGCTTTCCAAGACCGAGTATGCGTTGGCGGCACCGGCGCTTTGCGGTGGCTACCAGGGCGATTACGCGCCCTTTGGTGATGTGTACCTGTCGACGCTCGAGTTTGTGGCGCGCGTGCGCAACCGCACGTCTGCCGTGGTGCCGCAGGAGCTCGTGACGCTCAACGCGGTGGAAGATTGCATGGAGCGCGTGCTGGCGCGGGCGCTCTCGACGCTCGACGGCCCGGTCGACATGCTCGATCGCGCGGCGCAGCTGCTCGGTGGGCTCGAGCCGGGCGAGGTTGATGGCGCGCTCGAGTCACACGTCGACCGCAATCGTCCCTTCGACGACATTCCGATGGCCACCGGCAAGCCCGAGGCTTGCTCGCTGCTGCTGATACTCGTGCGCCAGGGAGAGGCCGCTCGCCGCATACTGCCGACGGCGCCGATCGTCTCGGCCCGTTCGTTTGCCGAGCGTGCCTGGCCGTATATGCTCGCGTGGTCCGACCTGGGACTGAGCGGCAAGGAACGCATGACGGTCGATGCGCTGGCACGCGCCGAGGTGCGCCGCTTTGCCGACGAGGATACAAGCGAGCGCATGCGTGGCGAGATGATGGGCATACTGGGTGACCTGTTGGGTATTTCACCCGAGCAGATGGAGGAACTGCGCTCCGAGGACGGCCAGCGCCGCCTGCACGAGGGCATGAAAAAGTTCGAGGGCGAGGTCCAGGACGCCATCGAAAAGATGATGGGCGGCCAGGGCGGACCGCAGGGTGGACCCCAGGGCACGCCGATGCCGCAGCCGCCGGTTGATCCCCGACAGTTTCCTTTTTTCTCGCAGAACTAACTATGGGATAGGATTCGCTTCCAACCCCGACACTTCAACTAAGCATCTTGGTCCCGTTGTGTTATTCTAGAACAGACGTTCGTGAATGATGCTCGGGGCCTTGCCTTGTGCTGTACTTGTGACGAGGGGAGGTTGGTTTGGTTATCTTGGGCATTGACCCCGGTTTGGCTCATACGGGTTGGGGGATTATCGAGGAGCGGCGTGGCGAGGTTCGCTGCCGTGCCTACGGTTGCATCGAGACTAGCGCGGGCAGCCCGCTCGCGGTGCGCCTGTCGCATATCGCCCGCGATCTTAAGGATGTCGTCGAGCGCTATCGCCCCGATACCGCGGCCGTCGAGAGCATCTATTTTGGCGCCAACGTCCGCTCGGCCATCCCCACGGCGCACGCCCGCGGCGCTGCGCTTGTGGCGCTTTCGGAGTGCGCGCTCGAGATTGGCGAGTATACGCCCATGCAGATCAAACAGGCTGTGGTGGGCACCGGCGCCGCGGACAAGCGGCAGGTCGCCTACATGGTACGCACGCTAACACAGCTCGACCACGACCCGCATCCCGACCATGCCGCCGATGCCCTGGCCTGCGCCATCTGCCACGTAAACCTCAGCCGCACCCGCGCCCTCACCGGTGGCGAGTTCTATCAACAGAGAGGAACCGGATACTGATGATCTCCCAGCTCCACGGAACGCTTGTCGAGGCCACGATGAGCTCTGCCGTCGTCGATGTATCGGGCGTGGGCTTTGAGCTCGGCATCTCGGGCAGCACTGCCGCCACGCTGCCTGCGCCCGGCGGCGAGGTTCGCCTCTATACCCGCATGCAGGTCCGCGAGGACGCCATGACACTCTTCGGCTTTGCCTCCAAGGACGAGCGCACAATGTTTGACAGGCTCGTGTCCGTCTCGGGCGTCGGTCCGCGCCTGGCGCTCGCCGTGCTTTCCACCTATACCGTGGGACAGCTGTATTCCCTGGTGATGGCCGAGGACGACAAGGGCATGGCCAAGGTTCCCGGTGTGGGCAAAAAGACCGCGCAGCGTCTGATCCTGGAGCTCAAGAGCACCTTTGCCAAGGATAAGGGCTTTGTGCCGGTCGACGTGATCCCCGGTCAGGTTGCGATGCCGGTGCCCGCCGCCGCTCCGTCGGCGATTGATGACGCCCGTGCGGCACTCCTTTCCATGGGCTTTAGCCCGCAGGAGACCGATGTTGCTCTGAGCGGGTATGATGGGCAGGATATGCGTGTCGAGGATCTGCTCGGCGCGGCGCTTAAGCGACTCGGAATGGATGCGTGATGTGGGAAGCCGATGACTCTCAGGACCTGTGGGCGACGCCCGGTAACTCGCCGGCGGCATCCATGGCGCATGGCGAGCGCATGGTGGGTTCGGAGCTGACACCCGAAGACCTTGATGTCGACCGCACTTTGCGCCCCCAGCGCCTGGACGACTACTGTGGCCAGGAGCACATCAAGCAGAGCCTGCGCGTGTTGATCGAAGCGGCGCAGAGCCGTGGCGAGACACTCGACCACGTGATTTTCTCGGGTCCTCCGGGCCTGGGCAAGACCACGCTGGCCACCGTTATCGCCAACGAGCTGGGCGCTCAGATCAAGACCACGAGTGGCCCTGCCATCGCGCGCACCGGCGACCTGGCGGCTATCCTTACCAACCTGCAGCCGGGTGATGTGCTGTTTATCGACGAGATCCACCGCCTCAACCGTTCGGTCGAGGAGGTCCTGTATCCCGCGATGGAGGACTTTGCCCTCGATATCGTGATTGGCAAGGGTCCGGCGGCGCGCTCGATTCGCCTGGATATCCCCAAGTTTACGCTGGTAGCGGCAACGACCCGCTCAGGTATGTTGACCGGTCCGTTGCGCGACCGCTTTGGCATTTCGTATCGCCTGGATTACTACACGGTCGAGGAGCTCGCGCAGATTGTGACGCGCTCGGCGACTATCTTGGGCGTGACGATTGACCATCCGAGCGCGCTCGAGATCGGCTCGCGTTCGCGCGGCACGCCACGTCTTGCCAACCGCCTGCTCAAGCGCGTGCGCGATTACGCACAGGTGCGTGGCAACGGCCCTATAGAGCTCGATATCTGCCGCCAGGCGCTCGAGTTCTTCGAAATCGATGAGCTCGGTCTGGACTGGATGGATATTCGCATTTTGGAGACGCTCGCTAAGACGTTCTCCGGTCGCGCCGTGGGACTTACGACCCTTGCCAGCGCGGTGGGCGAGGACCCGGGCACGCTCGAGGATGTCTATGAGCCCTATTTGCTGCAGTGCGGGTTGATGATTCGTACGCCGCAGGGCCGTCAGGCAACCCTTCGCACCTTTGAGCACCTGGGGATTGAACCTACCGTTTAGGGCGCTTTGTTTTGGCGGGCTGTTGAGCTATCGCTGGGCATCGGGTAAACATATCGCCGTTCATCGGTTATGGGCGTTTTACTATTGCGCGCCCGTGCTATGCTGAATTGGTCTTTTTCTCATTCGGTAACGAAAGGACCGCCCATGCCTACTGACATCGAAATCGCACGTTCTGTCACGCCGCTGCCTATTACCGAGGTGGCCAAGAACGCCGGCGTCGACGTTAAGCACCTTATTCCGTACGGCTTCGACAAGGCTAAGGTCGACTATTCACTGCTCAACGAGCCGACTGATCACCAGGCCAAGCTCGTCCTCGTGACCGCTATCAACCCAACGCCTGCGGGCGAGGGCAAGACCACCACGACCATCGGTCTGGCCGATGGCCTGCGTCGTCGCGGCGTCAAGAGTGCCGTGGCCCTGCGCGAGCCTTCGCTCGGCCCTGTCTTTGGCGTTAAGGGCGGTGCTGCCGGCGGCGGCTGGGCTCAGGTCATCCCCATGGAGGATATCAACCTGCACTTTACCGGCGACTTCCACGCTATCGGTGCCGCCAATAACCTGCTGGCCGCCATGCTTGATAACCACATCCAGCAGGGCAACCAGCTCGGTATCGACGTTAAGCGCATCACTTGGAAGCGCGTCGTCGATATGAACGACCGTCAGCTGCGCCACGTCATCGACGGTATTGGCGGTAAGGCCCAGGGCGTGCCGCGCGAGGACGGCTTCGATATCACCGTCGCCTCCGAGGTCATGGCAATCCTGTGCCTGTCTACGAGTATCAGCGACCTCAAGGAGCGCCTGGGCGAGATCGTCGTCGGCTACAGCTTTGCCGGCGAGCCCGTCCGTGCCCGCGACCTTAAGGCCCAGGGTGCCATGGCCGCGTTGCTTAAGGACGCGCTCAAGCCCAACCTGGTGCAAACGCTCGAGGGCACGCCCGCGTTTGTCCACGGCGGTCCCTTCGCCAACATCGCCCACGGCTGCAACTCTATCATGGCCACGCGTATGGCGATGCGCTTTGGCGATGTTGCCATTACCGAGGCCGGCTTCGGTGCCGATCTGGGTGCCGAGAAGTTCCTCGATATCAAGTGCCGTATGACGGGCGTTCGCCCCAGCGCCGTCGTGGTCGTCGCGACCGCTCGTGCGCTGAAGTACAACGGTGGCGTCGCCAAGGCCGACCTCAACGAGGAGAACCTCGAGGCACTCAAGGCCGGCATGCCCAACCTGCTGCGTCACGTCGACAACATCCAGAACGTTTATGGTCTGCCCTGCGTAGTCGCCATCAACCGCTTCCCGACGGACACCGAGGCCGAGCTTGCGCTCATCGAGTCCGAGTGCCAGAAGCTCGGCGTCAACGTTAAGCTTTCCGAGGTCTGGGCCAAGGGCGGCGAGGGCGCGCTCGAGCTTGCCGATGAGGTCATGCGTCTGATTGAGCAGCCGAGCGAGCTCAAGTTTGCCTATGAGGACGGCGCTGATGTCGCTGATGCCCTCGAGGCCGTTGCCACCAAGGTCTACCGCGCCGACGGCGTTGACTTTACGCCGGCCGCCAAGCGCCAGCTCGCCGAGCTGCGCGAGAACGGCTTTGGCAACCTGCCGGTGTGCGTCGCCAAGACGCAGTACAGCTTTAGCGACAACGCCAAGGCCCTGGGCGCTCCCGAGAACTTCCGCATCACGGTGCGCGAGCTCAAGGTTTCTGCCGGCGCCCACTTTGTGGTCGCGCTGACCGGCAGTGTTCTGACCATGCCGGGCCTGCCCAAGGTGCCCGCGGCCGAAAACATCGACGTCGACAACGACGGCAACATCACCGGCCTGTTCTAAGTCTGCTGTCCATAGCTGCTAGCCCGCCCCGCCGTGCCCACAAGGCCCGGCGGGGCTTTTTTATCCTTAGGCCCGCGCATGTCTTGTAGATACCGACGGGCTTTGCCCATCATAGGTTTTTGCGCGGGTAGAATGCATGGATAACTTGATGCTCACGAGCGACGGAAAGGAATCGTTGCATGGATCAGGACAAAACAACCGTGATGGGCGGCTACGGTTCCGCGCAGGCTGGCGATAGCGCCGATGCGACCCGCGTTGTTCCCAACCCCGGTTATACCGACCCCGCCGCGACGCAGCCTTCTGCCGAGCCCACCCGGGTTATGGGCTATGGCGACACGGCGCAGGATTCTTACGCTGCATCTTCGCAAGGCCCCTATGGCAACGCAGCTCCGGATCCGTTTGATTACACGCCGCAGGATTCTTATGCTGCCTCGACGCCGAATCCCTATGACAACCTGCCGCAGAATCCCATTCCGCAGCCTCAGCAGACGACGTATATGCCTCGCACTGCGCAGCCTCGCTACGAGTCGCGCGAGCCGTATCGCGAGTACCCCAAGTCGATTCCGCAATATGGCGAGGACGAGGAGAAGAAGCCGTCGCGTTCGTCGAGCGTGATCAAGAAGATTCTCATCGTACTGGCGATCTTCTTTGCGCTGTCGGTTGTGTTTGCCATCGTGTCGGGCATGCTCAACAAGCGAGGGAGTTCAACGGCCGATACCACTGCCGAGCAAACCGAGTCCGCCTCGTCTAGCACCGTCGATCTGAGCGACATCCCGGGGCAGTACTGGTCCAACGCCAAGAAGCTCCTCAAGTCGCGCGGCGCCGATCTTTCGAATGCCGTGATTCTGACCGACGACGGCTCGACGCCCGTTGTCGATGCCAACTGGGTCGTTGCTTCTGCCCACTATAACGACAACGGCAACCTCGAAATTCAACTCACGCACAAGAACAGTTCGGGCAACTCGTCCGACGGCCAAAGCGGTACCGACAGCTCGAGCTCCAATTCACTGGAGGACTTGAGCAACAAGGCACAGGAGTTGGGAGACAAGGCGCAAGAGCTGGGCGACACGGCGCAGAACCTGGGCGACACCGCTCAGAACCTGGGTGATATGGCGACGGATGCCTGGAACGCACTGCAAAACGGCATCTCGGGCGCGCGGGGAAACTAGCTGTTAAGCGGGCTACAGTTGCTCGGCCGGACGCTCGGGCGAGCTAAAGCCCGAATCAAACGTGACGACGCACGAGACGTTGGGCCGGCGCTCGTGCACGATGCGCGTGACGAGCTCCAGCAGCTCTTCGTCGGATATGTCAAAGCCGTCGGGACGCACCAGGTCAAGCGAAACGAACCCGTCGTGCTCGTGCAGGTCGTGGATGGAGAGCGCGGGGTCGATCTGCATGACGCCGCGCTTGACCCAGCCGCGTAGGTCGTCGCCGGTGGTGGCGATGGGGTCGCAGTGCAGCGTGATACCGATGCCCATCTGCCGTTTGATATCGTGCTCGATGGTGTCCAAAATCTCGTGGTGCTCAAATGCGTCGCCCTCGCCGGGCATCTCCACGTGGGCGCTGGCAAACTGACGACCGGGGCCGTAGTCGTGCACCATGAGGTCGTGTGTGCCCAAGACCTGGGGGTACGACATAATCCTGTCGCGGATTTCCTGGACGAGCTTGGGGTCGGGCGCTTGTCCTAACAGCGGGCTGATGGCGTCGCGCACCAGGCCCAGGCCGCTGATGCAGATGAAGATGCCCACACCCAGGCCTGCCCAGCCATCGAGGTCAAAGCCGGTCGTCTGCGAAATAAGCGCCGCCACCAGGACCGAGCCCGAGGTGATGACGTCGTTTTTGGAGTCCTGTGCTGTGGCGATGAGCGTCTCCGAGTCGATGCGGTCGCCCAACGTGCGGTTGAACGCGGCCATCCAGAGCTTAACGAGCATGGACAAGACGAGGGCGGCTAAGGAGAGCACCGAATATGCAGTGGGGGAAGGCTTGATGATCTTAGTGACCGACTCGAGGATCAGGTTGATGCCGACGGCGCAAACCAGGACGGCGACGAACAGACCGGCTAGGTACTCGTAGCGACCGTGGCCATAGGGGTGGCCTTCGTCTGCCGGGCGGCTGGCAAGGCGGAACCCGAGCAGGCTCACGATGTTGCTCGAGGCGTCGGAGAGGTTGTTGAAGGCGTCGGCGACAAGCGAGACGGAGCCGGCGAGCAGGCCTGCGATGCCCTTGGCCAGGCACAGGGTGATGTTGAGGCCAATGCAGATGAGGCTTGCGGCAAAGCCCGCGTTGGTGCGGCAAGATGCATCGACCGGCTCGCCCTCGCTGCCGGGAACAAGCGTATGTACCAGCCGATTTACAAATAGCATAGCGGTCGTCCTCACAATCATGTTTAAGGGGATAGTGTAGCTCGCGCGGGGGCGCCGTGCACCGATGCTCAGAAAATGCAGCAATAGTCTGCCGGTGCTAACGAGCGAGCCTTCTCATCTGCCAAGGTGGTCCATTTTGGGCCACATGGGTATGGGCATGTGTCTGTTTGCTCGACATACTTAATGTCGACAGTCCCTGTGCAAAGGAGGACGTTTCCATGGACGAGATGTTTGCCATTAAATGTCAAAACTGCGGCGGCCCTATGTACTCGCACCAGGCTAAGCGCAGCTTTGAGTGCGCCTATTGCGGCGCGGTCATTCCGTGGCAGGCGGACGCCGGAGAGCCCAAGAGCGCTTTGGGCATTCGCCATACGCCGTTGACGGTGGTGGATGGACTGCTCAAGCTCACGCATGTGTCGCAACTCGAGCGCCCGGAGGACCCGGACTGGTATTTCTTCAATTCGCACTGGCGCAATCAGTCGGTCCTGGAACATCTGCTGTGGGAGGATTGCGGCACGGCGCAGGAGTTCCAAGAGGCCACGCATGTGAGCATTCCTTGCCCCTTCTGCGGAGCGTCCTTTGAGGGCGAGTCAACGCAGCGTGTGTTTGAGTGCCCGTCCTGCGGCAACAAGATCGGCATTGCCGACCTGCTCAAGCCCGGTACGTTTAGCAAGCGCCTGACCTTGGGCGTGGGTGCGGAGTATGTGCCGGAGCAGGGTATTCCATGCGAAATCTCGCCGCAGCAGGCGCGTGCCAACGCACTGCAGCTGGTGCGTCAGTACCCCGACGCCTTTGCCGGGCACGATGTAGAAGATGCGATTCAAAACGACATGATGCTCTTCTACTTCCCCATGGCGCTCGCGGACCTACGCATGATGGCGTCCTTCCCGGGCAAGGGCCTGAGCAGGGAGACCCTGGTGTACTACGAGGTGCTCGACTGGGCATATCCCAGGGCAAACTACCTGGACGTTCGCCTTATGGGCATTCTGGAGCCATGGGACTTTGCCAAGGTTGGGTCGTTCGACCCGGCCATGCAGGAAGGCGACTTCCGCGTTGTCTCCGTCGACGCGTCCACCAAGGACCAGGTGGTCATTGACAAGCTGGCGCTCGACATTGTCGGCAACGATGCCGAGACTTTCCTGGGGCTCAATAAAAAGAGCATCCGCACCTGGGCGCGCAAGGCCCGCAAGCACAAGGACGGCCTGGTTATGGTGCCGGTCTACTTTGTCGATCGTCCCGCGTCGGATGGACGTAATGGCGAGCAGGTGCGCATTGCCGTGAACGGCCAGACGGGCCGTGCGGCGGCGGTGGTGTTTAGCGACAAGCGCGAGACGCATATTGTGGCGCCGCTCAATCCGAGCCTGCATCTGTCCGGTGAGAGCACCGTACACGCCACACCCGTCGAGGTCAAATATGTAAAATCGCCGTTCCTATACCAGATCGTGCGCCGTGGAGACGGCGAGCAACCGCGCCAGGTTGCAGCCGCCGTCGAGGGTTCCTACCGAGAGGAGAAGCCCAAACGCAAGGGCTTGTTCGCTGCGATCTTTGGGAAGTAGGGAAGCGCAGCGCGGGACGGCTCACAGGCGTGCGGGCGTTTCGGTCGCAACGTGCTGCTACCCTTGCGTTTCGCCATTGGTCGCTTCGTTGATGGCGCGGTACTCGGCACTCAGCTCGCGCGCCAGCTCTTCCTTGCTTGGAAGATACGGCAGGTATTTGGCAGCAAACACTTGGTCGTTGTCTTCGGGCAGCGTGTACTCGACGATCGAATCGCTTTTGTCCGCGCAGAGCACGATGCCTATGGGCGGATTGTCGCCTTCGTTCATGAGCTCACGCGTGTAGTAGTTCACATACATTTGCATCTGGCCCAGGTCCTGGTGCGTAAGGTCATCGGTCTTAAGGTCGATGAGCACGAAGCAGCGCATCAGATAGTTGTAAAACACAAGATCAATATAGAAATGGCGCCCATCAAAGGTGATGCGCTTTTGGCGCGCCTCGAAAGCGAAACCACGGCCAAGCTCCAGCAGGAACTTCTGAAGATGCGTGATGAGCGCCTGCTCTAGATCGCTCTCGCGAAACGCAGTATCGTCCGAGAAACCTAAAAACTCCAGTACATATGGGTCGCGGATGATATCCTCGGGGCGACGAGCCGGGGCGCTCTTTTGGATTTCCTGGGTGACGGCCTCTTTGTCCTTGCTGGTAAGTAGGCGCTCGCGGAACATGGTGTTGATCTGGCGTTCGAGCTGACGCGTGCTCCAGCGAGAATCGGCACATTCGTTCATGTACCATGTTCGAGCATCAGGGTCGGTTATACGCGATAACCTGCGGTAATGTGTCCAATTCAATTCGGAACGCAGCGCGTTCCGAATTGGGAACGCAAGATAAAACTGACGCATGTATCTTAAGCTTCTGGCGTTGAAGCCTCTGCCAAAATCCTTAGTCAATCTAACGGCAAGTTCGTCGATCAGTGCATCGCCATACTTGGCGCGCTCCTCTCCGCCCTGTTCATCAACAATACTCTTGCCGATCTCCCAATATGCCTCAACCATCGCATAGTTAACGGCGGTATAGGCCTTGTCGCGAGCGGCGTTGAGAATCGAGGAAACCTGCTTGTAAAAAACTTCTGGCACGATTGTCGATTCCCCGCGGTTTACCAGTTCGCCCATCACTGTCGCCCCACTTTCCTCTTGTGGAATGCATGTTTATCGCATTTAGTTTAAAGCCTCGCGCGGACACGAATTGCTGTGCTGCCTGACATCTTCGCATGGGGTCTTGCTGTGACTAAAATGTGGCCATAGAGACAGTTTTAACGAACCCCATGGGAGTGGCGCGCATGGACAACAACACCTTGCTGTTTCAGGACAAGGGTTCGGGTAGGTTTAAAGACGTCAAGATCTACCCTAACCGTATTGAGGTGCTCAAGAAGGGCACGTTTGGTGGCAAGCACACCGAGATTGTCTATCTTAAGGACATCACGGGGGTCAACAGGATCAAGGGCCGCGACGTTTTCCTACGTAACAGGCTGTTGACTGCTTGCGTCTTTAGTCTGAGCAGCCGTGCGAAGGCCCAGGAGTTTGTTAACGCGCTGAACATGGTGATGTAGCCTATGGCGGCGTTCGGGCCAAGGTAAAAATCGGGGGCACAGAACGGTGTCCTGCGCCCCCGATTGAGTCGATGTGTCTAAAAGGCTGGCTTGCCTATTCGCTAGCGCCTTCGCTGTCTTCGCGGTCACTGGCAAGCATTGCCGCGCCGGCGACCGTTGTCGCCACGGCGGCAGCGGCGAGCCCGGCGGCAACGCCAGAGCCGTCGCCTGTGTCGGCGAGTTTTCCGCCCGAGCTCTTGCCCTTGCCGTTCTTGTCGGAGCCGCCTGCGTTGGAACCCGTGCCACCGTCGGTGCCGGTGCCGCCTGCACTGCTCGAAGCCGTCACGGTAAAGCTTGCGGCTCCGTCGCTGGCGAGCGTGTAGTTCTGCGCCGCGTCGCCCAAGAGACCGTTCACGCGCACCCAGTACGTTCCTGCGGCAAATGTTTCGCCCTCGGCCATTGCCGTGCCCGGAGCGCCGTTCGCGTCGTGCACAAACTCGAGCTGGGCCGTGCAGGCATCGGTTTCGAGCTTGCCCTCGAGTTGTGCCGCAATCTTGGCGCGCACGTCCTCGCCGGCCTTAAGGCCCTCGAGCCCCTCAAAATGGGGCGTCAGCGCGCGCGGGTCGATATCGATGGGCACGGAACCCTGCAGCCCCGTAACGGTCTCGTTGCCCAGGGCGTCGACATCCACATATTCGATGGCAAACGCATGGCCCGAAGCCGCCACGTTGAGTACGTTGCTGCTGTCGACAAGGCGGAAATGGCCCTCGCCAACGGTCTTGCCATCCTGGAGCGAGGCATCGCTCAGCGAGTCGCCGTACGTCATGCGCATGCGGGTCGGGAGGCAGCACGAAGCCGACTGCGTGTGCTTCGTATCGTAATTGTAATTGCGCTGGTAGATGCTCCGGGCCAGCGCCGCATCAACAAAGTCGGATGCGATGATGCCAATGTGCTTGAGGTAATCTGACTTTGTATCCTCGATGCCGCTGGGATTGATGTACGGGCTCTTGTACAGATGCTCGTTGACTACTCGCGCTGCGGTAAATGGGTTGCTTCCTTGCTTGTGATTCGTGCAGCTGGTGTAGTTGATAGACCAGCAGCGCTCCAGGACTTGCTCCTTGGCCCCGTTATCGTCCTCGACATCTACCTCGTTGCGGGTGAGCTTGGCCGTTTCCTGCAGGGCCATATCGACCCAGCTGATCTTGTCGGTTCCGGTGCATTCGTAATGGTCCTGGGCATATACCTTGGTGCAATAGGCTTTTTTGTCGCCTGTTTCCCCTGCGGCTTCAAAGCCTTGCGCGTTTTGGACGAGACACATAGAGGAGCTGCTGGGGTGTGTTGCGATTTTGTTGTCCCATTCGGTTAGGTCGAGGCCCCACGTGTGGCCGCTTACGCTGTCGCCGGCGAGTCCAAATCGGCGCAGCAGGACGATCTTTCCGCGCACCTCGTTCAGTGTGGGAACGCGGCTCGACGTATAGAACAGTTTGGGGTTGTCGTCCAAAACCTTGGCGAAAGCCGTCGTAAGGCTCTCGTCAGTAGCCTCGTTGTTGCCTCGGGATACAAGCATGATGAGCGCTTCTGACGGATTTTCGTTCAAAAACTTTTTGAAGTAGCCAACGACATCGGAGAGATGCATGAAGTGTCCGTCTTTTTTGAGCAGGTAGCAACTTCCATGGTCGATGCCGGGGTCGTTGCCTTTTCCGAGTCGGATATCAAAATAGCGAATGCCTTCGAGCAACTGCGTGGGGATGTAGTCCTGCTGGCACTTTGCTTGCGAGGATTGGGGTTCGGTGTCGTTGTCCACGCTGCAAGTTCCCGAATCGTGCGTGCCCGGGATGCTCAGCTCGTCGAGGTACTTGTTGCCTTCGACGTGGCTCATCCAACATGGTCCGTCGACGTAGCTGCTATACGTGGTCCAGTCGATGCTGCTAACTGTGGCATTGGTCTTGTCCATGCTGTAGCCGACAAGCTCGAGCTCCCACGGAATGGAATATTTCTTTTGGCAAATCTTGTTGTTGTCTTGGTCTTTGCCTTTCGATTCTATGGCAAGGTAGTTAATACCGTTTTTCGTGTATATGCGGTCTCGAATAATATAAGTTCCGTCGAACTGGCGGTCGAACGTATAGGCGCGGCTGTCCTTATGGTCGTACTCGCCACTCCATACGTGGATGACCTTTCCATCTTTGTCCGAGTCGCCATCGACCGACCAAATGCTGTAGCCCGTCTTCTTGTGCTCTTCTAAATTGAGCAGGGTGCGGATGGCATACCAGTTTGTGCCGTCTGCATCGGTCCCTACGTGCTCAAGGATGAGCTTGCTGGACGTGCCGTCATTAAACAGGTGGCAGACGTTGCCGATGACGTTGCCGTCTTCGTTGACGCTCGCGGTGCGAAAATAGCCCGCGGGGCGAAGGCGAATGACGAAATTGTCGAGGGTGGCCGCTGACTCGGCCGTGCCGTCCGCAAAGGCTGTCCGCGGGCTAATGCCCAGCGTGGCGGTTTCGGGCAGGCTTGCAAGTGGCGACAACGCCGCGAGTCCAAGGCCCAGCGTAAACGCTCGGCGACTGATGGCATGATGTTCGGTCATAACTCCTCCATTCGCAGGGTGCGGTTATGCACTCATTTTGGTCACTATACTGCCCAGACGTTTAAAGACGCCGGTTTAATCGTCTGCGCGGCGCTATAAATCGGCGGGCGGACGTGTTGGGATGCTTGCCCATTTTGTGTCGCCACCGCGCTTGGGGGAGTGGTTTTGGTGCCCGGCGCCTTTGCGCTCGTTAGCTACCGGCATAAGAAAGGGAGGGCCGGTGATGCGGCCCTCCCTTGGTGCGAGGCGCTGGGCCACCGTCGCTTGCTTGCGCTGCGCCCATGTTTCCCGTTGCGCTCGCCAGTCGCTTAGCGCTTGATCTCGATATCGTCGAGCTTGACGTCCATGGCCTCAGTCTTGGCCTTGGCGATGTCATCGGCAAATTCCAGGGACTTCATCATGGCTTCGACGGCGTCCTTGTGCTCCTCGACGTTGTCGATGCGCACGTACACGCTGCCGCCCTCAACGTCGGTGAAGTACTCAGTCGTTACGCCGCCCGAGTGCGTGAAGTAAGCACTGCGCCAGGTCTTGCCGTTGTATTTAACGGGGTCGCTTTCGGTCCATCCGGAGTTGGCCTTCCACTTTGCCTCGTAGTCGAACAGCTCGTCGGCGTTCTTGTCGGGGTCGAAGACAGGAATGAAGCGGTCGCTCGCGTGTTCGCTTTCGGTGAACTTAAACTGGGCCCTGTCGGCCGTGTCGCCGGCAACGTCGGTAATCTCGACGCCCTCGGGGACCTCGACCTTAAACCAAATGAAGTCGGTCCTCATATCCACGGCTGACTTTTCTGCTCCGCCGCCACCGCTGCTGCCGGTAGCGCCACCGCTTCCGCCACAGCCCACCAGGGCAACCGCGGCAAAGAGGCTGATGCAGAGGGTGAGAATCGCTAAGGCCTTCTTTTTCATGGTCGTGTCCTCCTCGATCTGTAACCGCCCATGGATTACCTGCCTTTACTGTACGCGCGAGCGGCTCGTTCGGGTGGGCCATGTGTCCCATTCTGGGGGTCGGATTTGCGCCGACAAGTGGCAATATGCGCTGGTGTAAAGAGGGGAGGGCCGATGCCATCGACCCTCCCCGGGGTTGGGTGCCCGTTGTTTTAATGGGGCATGTGCGTGTGGGCGTGTGCGGGGTTCCGTTACTTGATCTCGATGCTCGAAATCTCGGCTTCGCGTGCCTCGGCAACTGCCTTCGCCATGTCATCGGGGAACTCGATGGAGTTGAGGAGCGCCTCGGCTTCTTTCTTATGCAGATCGAAGTTCGAGATGAGGACGTAGACGCTTCCCGGCTCAACGTCGGTAAAGAGGAGGGTTGAGACGCCGCTGTTGTCCTCGTACGTTCCGACGAGCCACGTCCTGCCGTTATACTCGACGGACCCGCCATCCTTCCACTGGAACGTATCACCTTTCTTTTCTGCCTGGTCGGCGTGGGATTCCTCTGCCGTCAGCGCTGTTTTCCAAACGGGGATAAAGCGATCGGCCGAGGCGTTCTCGTCTTCGGGGAAGGTGAGCCGGACCCTGTCGGCATTCTTGCCGGCGGAGTCGCTTACGCCGACGCCCTCGGGCATCTCGACCTTAAACCAGATAAAGTCGGTCTTCTTGGCGACGGGGGCCTTTTCCTTGCTCTCGCTCTTGGAGGCGCTGCCGCCGCCCGATGCGCTCCCGCCGCAGCCGACAAGGGCAAACGCGGCAAAGAGGGCGATGCAAAGGGAAAGGATCGATAGGGTCTTTTTCTTCATGGTGGCGTCCTCCTTGTCTGCCAGGGACATCGTGTGCCGCGGATCGCTGGGGCAACGGTTACGCATGCACGTGACGCCTTTGTTTACTGTGCGGTTATTCCTCCATTCGTCGTCCGGTGCCGTGATGAGCTTGCCCCAACATAGGGCTCCTTACCTATATGTATGCCCCAGTTGCCGCTGCCCGGAAGTCTCGAAAGGTGGGCCATGTGTCCCATGTTTGCGGTGCCGACGCCTATCGTTCGTCATAGTAATCCGCGATGGCCAGGTGCGCTGACGCTCGAGTACTTATGGGCTAGACTTAGCAGCATTACGTGATCGATGCGGTCGGTCGGCGGTTTCCACCCGACCGATGTATATGACTTGAAGGTGCATGTGTATGAGCCAAGAGATGATGGACAAGACCTGCCGCGGGTTTGCCGAGGCGCTTGCCGCGCGCGAGCCGGTGCCCGGCGGCGGCAGCGCGAGCGCCTTTGTGGGTGCGCTGGGCGCCTCGCTGTGCGGGATGGTCGCGCGCTACGGCGCGACCAACCCCACGCTTGCCGATCGCGCGGATGACCTGACGCGCGCGTTTGCCCAGGCTGATGAGCTGGCCCAGGAGCTTGTCGAGTTGGTTGCCGAGGACGTTCGTGCCTATGGGCAGGTGTCCGCGGCGTACGGTATTCCGCGTGACGATCCGGCTCGAGCGACCGCGATTCAGGATGCGCTGCATGTGGCCGCTATGCCGCCGTATCGCATTATGGATGCCTGCGGGCGTGCACTGGCGCTGCTCGAGGACATGGCCGACAAGGGTTCGCGTCAGCTGCTGTCCGATGTGGCGTGCGGCGCCGTGTTCTGCCGTTCCGCTATGCAGGGCGCGAGCTTGACGCTCTTTGCCAACACCACGTCCATGAAGGACCGGGCGCGCGCCGAGGAGCTCGAGACCGCGTGCGATGAGCTGCTCGACACGTGGTTGCCGCGCGCCGATGCGCTGGCGCGCCGCGCCGCCGACGCTGCAAGGAAGAGAGGATAGCCATGGCTGAACTGCTGAAGGGTGCTCCCGTTGCTCGCGCGCTGACTGAGGAACTTGCTGCTCGCTGCGCAGCCCTGCGCGAGCGAGGCGTTGTTCCGACGTTGGCTATCGTGCGTGTGGGTGAACGCGAGGACGACCTATCCTACGAGCGCGGTGCGCTCAAGCGCTGCGAGAAGGTTGGCATTGAAGCTCGCCGCGTTTTGCTTTCTGCCGATGTTTCGCAGGACGAGCTGTTGACGGCCATCGAGGACATCAATACCGATTCGTCTGTTCATGGCTGCCTGATGTTCCGCCCGCTGCCCGCCGGCCTTGACGAGGACGCGGTTGCCGCAGCGCTCGATCCTGCTAAGGACGTTGACTCTATGACGCCGGCTTCGCTGCTCACCACGCTTTCGGGGCGCGGCGAGGGTTTTGCCCCCTGCACAGCCGAAGCCGTGCTTGCTTTGCTGGATCATTACGGCGTTGAGCTGGATGGAGCTAAGGTTGCTGTGGTCGGGCGCTCGCTGGTGATCGGGCGTCCTGTTGCCGCCATGCTTACGGCGCGCAATGCGACCGTGACGACGTGCCATACGCATACGCGCGACCTTGCTGCCGAGTGCCGTGCTGCCGACATTGTGGTTGCGGCCGTTGGACGCGCGCGTACGATTGGCGTGGATGCGGTTCGCGAGGGCCAGACGATCATCGATGTTGGCATTAATTGGGACGAGGCCGCTGGCAAGCTGGTGGGTGACGTCGATTCTGATGCTGCGGAGCCGGTCGTTAACGCCATCACGCCCGTGCCGGGCGGCGTGGGCGCTGTGACGACGGCGATTCTCGCCAAACACGTGATCGAAGCGGCCGAGCGTGCATCGAAATAGGCGTTTTGGGCTGTTTGAGGGGTTAGTTCTATACCCCGTGGACAAAAAATGCCAAATATGAGTACTGTTGCCAAGATAGTCACATATATTTTAGGTCAAATAGGCTCTCTAACGATATTTATTATCGATAGAGAGCCTATTTTATTGGACCTATGAGGAATTACATCATCTAATTTTTGAACAAATGTAGGCTTTCGACACCCATGCGTAGCAAAATTGCTGTTACTAAATTGGTGACAGTACTCATATTTGGCATATTTTGACCACAGGGGTTGCCAGCGCCGTGGTTTCGCCCTTTCTGCGCCGAAGCGATACACTGTTATCGTTTGATTTCTTCGCTCAAGGAGGATGCGCATGCCGTGCACAACGATTTTGGTTGGTAAGAACGCGAGCTACGACGGTTCGACGTTGGTTGCCCGCAACGAGGACTCGTCCAACGGGGTGTTTGAGCCCAAGCGCATGCGCGTGGTGCATCCCGACGAGCAGCCACGTGTCTACACGAGTGTCCTGAGCCGCCTGACCGTTAAACTGCCCGATAACCCCATGCGCTACACGAGCGTCCCCGATGTTGTTCCGGGCCACGGCATCTGGGCCGAGGCCGGCTTCAACGAGCTCAATGTGGGCATGTCTGCAACCGAGACGCTCACCACCAACGAGCGCGTTCGCGGCGCCGACCCGCTCGTCGACTACGTGCCCGCCAAGGGCAACGAGGACGAGGACGGCTATGTTCCGGCGCAGCCCGGCGGTCTGGGCGAGGAGGACATGGTGACCCTGGTGCTGCCATATGCCAAATCCGCCCGCGACGGCGTACGCATTCTGGGTGACCTGCTCGAGCGCTATGGCACCTACGAGAACAACGGCATCGCCTTTAGCGACGTGGACGAGATCTGGTGGCTCGAGACCATCGGCGGCCACCACTGGATCGCCAAGCGCGTGCCCGACGACGCCTATGTGACCATGCCCAACCAGCTGGGTATCGATAGCTTTGACCTGGATGACGCCGAGGGCGCCCAGGCCGATCACATGTGCTCCGCCGACCTGCGCGCTTGGATGGCCGAGTGGCATCTGGACTTGACGCTGGGCGTTGAGGGCGACGGTCCGGCGACGGTCTTCAACCCGCGCGAGGCCTTTGGCTCGCACAGCGACAGCGACCATGTCTACAACACGCCGCGCGCGTGGTACATGCAGCGCTGCCTTAACCCCAGCGATGTGTGGGACGGTCCCGAGGCCGACTACACGCCCGAGAGCGATGACATCCCCTGGAGCCGCGTGCCCGAGCGCAAGGTGACCATCGAGGACATTAAGTACGTGCTTTCGAGCCACTACCAGGGCACGGAGTACGACTGCTACGGCAGCAAGGGCACGCCCGCCACACGCGGCGCCTATCGTCCCATCGGCATCAACCGCAACAGCCAACTCGCCGTACTGCAGCTGCGTCCCTATGCGCAGCCGGCCTACTGCGCCGTGCAGTGGATGGCCTTTGGCTCCAACTCGTTTAACGCGCTCGTGCCGCTGTACGCCAATGTCGAGACCATGCCCGAGTACTATGCCGACACGCAGGCTCGCGTGACGTCCGAGAACTTCTACTGGGCCAACCGCCTGATCGGCGCCTTGGCCGATGTTCGCTTCCACGAGTGCGGTCGCGCGGTCGAGGACTACCAGGAGAAAGTCGGCGGCATGGGCCACAAGCAGATTCACGATGTTGACGCTGTCGTAGCCGTTCTGCCCGAGGCCGAGGTGCCTGCCGAGCTTGCACGCGCCAACGAGGCCTTTGCCGAGCTTGTTCGCGTGGAGACCGATGCTCTACTGGGCAAGGTGCTCTACACCACGAGTTGCGCCATGAAGAATTCCTTCGCGATGAACGACAACGTGAGATAGGGATTTCCCGTCGATCGAATAGCGCTTAAACGCTTTGTCGCTTTCACTCAATCTTGGGTACAAGAACGCCAATGCAGTTGTTTGTGATTGGAGACAACCATGGTTATGAAACTCGATCAGCTTGTTAACGGTGCCATTAACGTGGGCTTCGGCGCCGCCGCCGTTGCCGTCGAGGGCGGCAAGAAGGTTCTCGACGACCTTAATACCAAGGGCGAGCAGGTACGCAAGGACGCCGGCGCCCCCGATATCGCCCGCAGTGTGTCCGACATGTTCGAGCAGGCCGGTGGCACCATCTCCGACCTGACCGAGCGTCTGGGTATGCAGGGCGAGACCGCGGCCCAGCGCGTGCTTGACGAGCTCATCCTTGCCCGCGTCCGCGTTATGTCCGCCCCCGAGCGCACGGCCTTCCTGGCCCATGTGCGCGACATCGTCGATTCGGTCGAGGACAACGTGACCTCGGTGCCCGTCGAGTCCGTTGAGCCCGACGATGCGAAGGATACCGAAGAGGCCGAGTAGCAGCGCAGATGGCAGATTCCACCACCGATTACAACAATCTAGATCCCTTGGGTGACGAGGCGGCGGTTGTCGATGAGGTCGACGCCGCCGTCTCGGGCGCTCGCAAGAAGCCGCGCGCTGTCGATATGGTGCCAGAGGAGCCCGACGCGATGGCGCCGGACGAGGAATACCAGCTCACGCCGGCGGGTCGCCGCGAGCGCATCGGGCAGATTGTTCGCCTGGTCAAAAAGTACCGCGTGTGGGACAACCTCACGCCGGTTCGTTTGCGCCGCCTGCTCGAGGAACTCGGCCCCATGTTCGTTAAGATGGGGCAGATTCTGGCCAACCGGTCCGAGATTCTGCCGCAACGCTTTTGCGACGAGCTGCGTCGTCTGCGCTCCGACGTGGAGCCGGTGCCGTACGAGGTCGTACTCAGTTGTCTGGAAGAAGAATACGGCCTGCGCCTGGGGGAGATGTTCGATGCGATCGACCCCAATCCGCTCGGTAGCGCATCGCTCGCGCAGGTGCACCGCGCTCGTTTGGTGACGGGCGAGGACGTGGCCGTCAAGGTGCAGCGCCCCGGTGCGCAGCAGGTTATGGCACAGGACATCGATATCATCCGCTCGGTGGTGCGTATCGTTTCCAAGTTCGTCAACACCGATCAATTCGTTGACCTGCACGGCGTAGTCGAGGAGCTGTGGACCTCGTTTCGCGAGGAGACCAACTTTTTGGCCGAGGCCAAAAACCTCAACGACTTCTACGAGTTCCATAGGAGCGTTCATGGCGTGACGTGTCCTAAATCCTATCTGGACCTGTGCACCGAGCACGTGGTGGTCATGGACTACGTCGACGGCATTTCGATCGCCGATCCTGAACGCTTGGTGGCCGAGGGCTATGACTTGGAAAAGATCGGTGCCGCAATCGTCGAGGATTACTCGACGCAGGTGCTCGATGACGGCTTTTTCCATGCCGACCCGCATGCGGGAAACATTATTCTCAAGGACGGCATCGTTTACTTTATCGACTTGGGCATGGTCGGACGCATGTCGAGCCACGATCGCGGTATCGTAAAGGACATGATTTTCGCCGTGGCCGAGGGCGACGTGCCAAAGCTCAAGGATTCGCTCATGCGCTTCGCCGTGACGCGTGGCGACTCGGCTGAGCTCGATCATTCGGCCTTTTTGTCCGATCTTGACTTCATCGTGGCTGACTTTGCAGGCCTTGACCTGAAGGATCTTGATATCGGCGAGTTTTTGACCTCGCTGTTAAACCTCGCGCGTAAGAATGATGTTGAGCTGCCGAGCGTGGTAACGATGTTTGCCCGCGGCATGGTGACGCTCGAGGGTTTGCTGACCGAGTACATGCCCAACGTCAACATGATCCAGATCATCCAAACCCATATTAAAAACGAGAAAAGCACCTATGCGCGTTTGCGTGATATGGGACGCGATCTTGCCGCGAGCAGCTATCGCGCGGCAAAAGGCTCGCTCGAGGCGGCCGAGTATCTTGGCCTGGCTTCGCGCATGCTCACGCGCGGTCAGCTTAAGGTGAACACGCAGATTATGAGCAGCGATAAGGCGCTGCGACAGCTGGGCGGAATTATCGACCGCATGTCGATGGCAATTGTGATCGCCGGCCTGTTTATCGGTTCGTCGGTGGTGTACTACGCACGCATCGAGCCGGTTGTGTTTGGTATCCCGGTCATTGGCTTTATGGGCTACGTGAGCGCGCTGGTGCTGGCGCTTATGCTGGGTCGCAATATCTGGCTCAACAGCCACGGCGGCAAGCACTAGAGGCTGCGGCCGTCACCGCATTCTCCTATCGCAAACAATAGCTTTTACCTTGGGCTTCGCCTGCGTGCGAGGCCCTTTTGCGTGATACCATACTGACGGTAATAATCGATGGCCTAGATGGTGGTGCGGAGACGCACGAATGCGCGGTTTTCCTGCGCGTTTGGGAGAATCGGGGTGCAAGTCCCCGGCTGTACCAGTAACCGTAATTCCTCTTGGCTCGGGATGTTCGCGTCGCAGATCGGACGGCGCGCCTGAGCCGTTAAGGTTAAGTCGGATCGCCTCCCATCTTGCATGCGGCTGCGGCGTATACTGCCGGTGTGCATAGGGCTCTGGAGGGAAGAGAGATCCCGATGGGGGAACTCGAGCGCAACATGCGCGATGACGTGGGGCAGCCTCAAGGCAACGCTCCAAGTACAGACAATGGGGGACAAATGGATATGTTTGAGGACGAGCGCGAGCGCGCCTCGTTGCATCGCCGTGGCGCGATTGCACGCGGTGTAGCCAAGCGCGGCCTGGTGGCATTCCTGGCCTTCGCGATGGCCTTTGGCACCACGCCGGCTCAGCTGTGGGCCGAGGGCGCCGAGGGTATTGCCGAGGCTGTGGCTCAGGCTGCAACGGGCGAGGACGCAGCGCTTGCGGACGGTGCTGCCGAGCAGAGCGGCGCCGAGGTTTCGGATTCCGGGAGCGCGCCTGCAGCTAGTGCCGCCACAACAGAGGCAGCAGCTGGCGACGAAGGCTCGGCGACGGGGGAGAACCCTACCGCGAGCGAGCAGTCTTCGACGGCGCCCACTGGCCAAGCAGGATCTGCCGCCGCGGCTGCCGTCCAGACAGAGAACCCGACAGAAACCGGCGATGTCGCCAAGAAGCAAGTCGAGGTCTCGTTCTCGATTATCGGCACCGATGCCGACGGCAAGGCTCAGACCTGGGTGGCACCTACGCAGCTTAAGCTCGACGAGGGCTCGACGGCTGCGGACGCCTTCGTTAAGCTGCAACAGAAGACGGGCTTCAAGGCGAAATACGATCCGAACACGGCATACGGTTTCTACCTCGAAAGCATCACGTCCCCGAGTGATGGCCGCACGCTTGTCTTCGATCCGACGACTTATGCCTTCTGGCAGCTGTTCGTCGACGGCGCGTCTTCCTCGGTTGGTGCGAGCAGCGTCAAACTCACCCAGGGGCAGAAGATTGAGTTTGCCTATACGGCTGGTAGCTCGTCCCCTGTCGTTAAGGACCAGGTTGCCGCAAATGTGACCGTCATTGGTCGCGATGCCCAGGGCAAGACTCAGACTTGGGTCGATAACGCGCAGTATGTGGTGACGTCCGGCTCGAGCGCACTTGATCTTACGAAGGTCGCGCTCGAGGCGAATGGCATCGACGCCGTCGCTGCGGGCTCCTTCATTCTGAGCCTTAAGTACAACGGTGTTGAGCTGGGTACGCCCCAAGATTATTCGACCTATTGGCAGCTGTTCATCAACGGCAAATCGAGCGACTACACGGCGGACAATGTCACCATCCATGCCGGCGATACCGTCACGTGGTTCTACAGTGGCTGGGGCGACCAGCTGCCGTCCGATTCCGTCCACGCTTCCGTTCAGGTCCTCGGTAAGGACAAGGACGGCAAGCAGCAGGTGTGGGCCTCGACGGGCCAGACGAGTCTCAAGGCGGGCTCTACTGCCAAGGATCTCCTTGAGCAGACTGGTCTTGATCTCGTTACTAGTGAAGAGTCTTGGGGCTGGTGCCTCGGCGGCATTAAATCGCCGCTCGACGGTAAGATCTATAAGTATGATCCTGCGACCCGCAGTTATTGGCAATTCTATGTAAATGGCAAGTCCGCCACGGTCGGTGCCGGCAACTACGAGCTCCAAGAGGGCGACGCCGTCACCTTTGTGTATGGTGCTGACGCCGATGCCCTCCCCGGTCAGGTTCTTGGGTCTGTCGATGTTATCGGCCCCGATGTCAACGGCAACAATACTTGCTGGGGCTCGGCAAGCAGTGTTTCTTTGCCCGAAGGCTCTACTGCCCAGAACCTTATTGAGACGGTCCTGAAGGCCAAGGGCGTTACGTACAACGGCTCCCAGAGTGGTGAGTACTGGTTCCTCAATTCCATCAACTCGCCGTTCGATCACAAGCCGTATGCCTGGGATGCTGCGACCAATAAATCTTGGCACCTGTATATCAATGGAGAGCCCTCCTTACTCTGCGCCAACCAGATTACGCTCAAGAGCGGCGATAAGGTTACGCTTGCCTATACCACCGACGATTCGCCCATGCCCGATCCCGACAAGATTGTCGTGGACCCGAGTGCGACGACTCCTGATTGGGATGCCGAGTGGGCCGGCTACGGCAACAGCGGCAACGGTACGTCCGTTACGGACGCCAAGACGCCTGCGCAGGCCGCCGGTCTTAAGTGGGCCTTCGATTGGAAGGCCGAGTCTGGTCAGCAGTATGCCAACTGCAGCGAGCCTGTCATTGCTAACGGTTTTGTGTACATCGCGACCGAGAACGAGCTCATTAAGATCGATTCGTCCACGGGCAAAAAGGTTGCCTCTGCGCCGCTTGCCTCCAAGGTGAGCTATACCTCTCGTCCGATCTATACCAATGGCCTTATCATCGTTCCGCTCAACGGCGGTGCGGTCCAGGCGATTACTGCAGACAAGCTGATCTGCAAGTGGCTGACGCCTGGTTTGACGGACTTGACGCAGAGCTCCTGCACCGTCGTTTCGGACGGCGAGTACGTCTATGTAGGCTCGGTCGATATTTCGTATGACGAGAATTACAACGCGACCTACGGCAACGGCTCCCTGAAGCGTATCAAGATTGCCACGGGCGAAGTCTCTTGGCAGAACATTGACCCTTCCGAGGGCTATTATTGGACTGGCGCTGCGCTGACGGATAAGTACACCATTGTTCCTACGAGCGCGGGCACGCTTAAGTGCATTGATAAGACGACGGGCGATGTCGTTTCGACCATGAAGCTCGGCGCTGTCGCAAATGCCGATTGCATTGCCGATCCGTCCAATGGTTCGACCTTCTATCAGATGACGCACGACGGAAAGCTCCATGTGATTTTGCTTTCGGCAAAGGGCGTGCTGAGTGAACAGAAGACGGTTGATCTGGGCCTTACGAATAATCTGAGCGCCCCTGCGGTGTCTGGTGACAATCTGATTGTCGGCGGACAGACGGCTACGGGCTCTGCTCTGGTTCTCTATAACCTGAAGACGGACAAGACCACGATGGTCGCTGCTGCCGACGGCAAGGCGCTGCCGGCTGGCCTCAACGGTATTGCTGCTACTCCGCTGGTGAGTGTTCAGGGCGGCAAGACCTATGTGTACTTCACCGTGAACAGCGCGGATAGCAAGGATTACGTCAACTACTCTGCTGGTGGTGGCGTGTATCGCTATACTCTCGGCGATGCAGAGGCGACGCAGATCTATGATGCGGCCGGCCATTACCAGTACTGTGACTCTCCGGTCATTGCCGATGCTTCTGGCAACCTGTACTACATCAATGATTCGGGTACTCTGTTCAAGCTGGGGGCTGTTGAGTCTTGGACGGTTGCCTTTAATTCCAACGGCGGGTCTGCTTGCGACACTAAGTTTGTTGCTACGGCCGACGGCAAGCTGGTCAAGCCGGCCGATCCGACGCGCGATGGCTACACTTTCGGTGGTTGGTATACCGATGAGGCTTGCACGCAGGCGTATGACTTCAGTACGCCAGTGACGGCCGATCTGACACTGTATGCCAAGTGGACCAAGAATGCCGTTAACCCTGGCGGCAATGGCGGTTCTGGCACTAATGGTGGCAACGGTGGCGCTGGCAACGGTTCCGGCGCTGGCGCTGGCACTGGCACGGGTTCCGGCTCCGGCTCTAAGGGCCAGCAGGCCGGCGGCGCTATCGCCCCGGGTCATAAGCCGACGACCAAGACGACGGTGTCGACCAAGACCGAGACCAAGGACAACAAGTCCGACAAGAAGGACACCGATAAGTCCGATAAGAAGGACGAGAAGAAGTCTGACAAGAAGGACAGCAAGTCCGACAAGAAGTCCGATTCCAAGTCCGATACGGGTGCTGCTTCCACGACCACTGCTAAGAAGTCCTCTAGTGCCTCCGAGCAGGAGGCTGGCACCAACCCGCTCGCCATTGTTGGCGTTGCCGCCGGCGTCATCGGTCTCGCCATCGTCGGCGTGTTCGTGTTCACCAAACGTCGGTAGGTGAGGGCTGTGTCCAATAAATCCAAGGACGCTGACCCCAAGCAACCAGATTCCTCGTTTATCCAGCTTGACGATGCAAAGCAACAGGGCGCCGCTTCGGCGGCGTCCGCCCCTCGTCGCAAGACGTTCCTCGGCGTCCTGACTGCCGCGTGCACCATTCTGATCGTCGTCTCGCTGGGTTTCGTCCATCCTTCCGAGAGCGGTGCCTGGTCCATCGACTGGATCATTCAGACCGTGACGGGGGAGAGCGTCGTCACCAAGGACACCAAGGTGTCTGGCTCGACTACGACTTCGGGCGAGGCCAGTTCCAAGGATTCCAAGTCATCGAATGACGCAAAAGATGAGTCCAAGCATTCTGATGAGTCCAAGTCCAAGGACGATTCCGAGTCTTCGAACAAGGAATCGGACAAGAACTCGGATAACAAGAAGTCCGAGGACCAGGACGGCAAGAAGTCTGGCGATAAATCCGCTGCCCAAAATACGGGAGCCGGTGATACTTCCAATGCGTCTGGCGGTGGCCAGTCGTCTGATGGAGCCTCATCCTCTAATGGTGGAAACGCCTCCTCGGGCGGCCAGAGCGGCTCGCAGGAGTCCAGCTACGTAACAGTGACGGTTTCGGTCACATCGAGCGCTGTGGGCAATCCTGTGTCTTCTGGTGGCACCTTTACCTTTAACGAAGGCGCTACCGTCTATGATGCCCTGTGCGCGCTGGGCCTTTCCGTTAACGCACATGGCTCGTCGTACGGCACGTATGTCTCCGCGATTGGTGGTTTGGCCGAGAAACAGTACGGTGGCACGAGCGGCTGGATGTACTCCGTCAACGGCACAACGCCCATGACGGCCTGCAGTAACTACGTTCTCTCCAATGGCGACAACGTGGTCTGGTATTACGTTACAGGCTAGGGACCTCGACATAGTGCCCCAGACGGGCGGTTCGGACAAACATCCGGGCCGCCCGTTTTTCATGCGAATGGGACTGGGTCGCCGGGTCTCTCGGCAAACAAAAAAACCGGTTGGAACGGGAATTCCAACCGGTTTTACATTCAAGCAAATAGTGAATCGACTACGACCGTGCGCCCTCGAGGAAGAAGCGGCGGCTGAAGTAGTTGTACCAGGTGACGAGGAACGTGGCGATGGCCTTCATGGCCTGGTAGCCGATGCTCAAAAACGTGACGCCCACAAACATGTACAGGTCGTTGAGGCCCAGGCCGATCACCGACAGGATGGTGAAGATCGTGAACTCGCGCTTGCGGCTCATGCCCTCGCGGTGGTCGAACACGTACTTCATGCTGAGCCAGTAGTTGACCACGACGGACGTGATGAACGAAACCGTGGTGCTCATCAAAAAGTCGAGGTGAAACAGCTCGACGAGCGCAATGAGCATACCCCAGTCGATGCCAAAGGAGACAAGACCCACGACAGCGAACTTGAGGAACTGCTTGGTATGAGGTTGTGCCAGTGCCTTGCGCACGTAATCACATCCAATGCGTTGATGAATCGAGCAGAGGATACTTTAGAGCTTTTGCAAGGGAAACGTAAGGTCCTTGCCAAGAACTATACGAACTCGCCAAATATTCAAGAGCTAATCCGCAAACGTTGAAAACTTGCCCGTAAACGAGCAATGCCCGCGAACAACACGGCGCTCGACGCGCGTCATCCGTGGGCATTGTAAAGCTGTAAGGTTGCGAGTTACTTGGTCTCGTCGCCTTCCAGGAAGATCTTTCGGGTCACAAAGTTGTAGACCATGACAAGCGCGGTGGCGCAGATCTTGGCGATATTGGCCTCGAGTCCCAGGCCGGCGTTGAGTGTCAACACGATACCGTCGTTGAGTGCCAGGCCGATCACGGACAGCACGACAAAGATAACGAACTCGCGGCGGCGGCTTATGCCTTCCTTGTGCGCAAACACGTATTTCATGCTTGCGAGGTAGTTAAAGATGAGTGAGATGATAAAGCCGCTGGTGTTGGCGATTAGGATGTTAAGGCCCAGACCGTAGTGGAGCAGATTCATAATGCCAAAGTCGATGACCGTGGCAATGACGCCGACGACGCCAAACTTCATGATCTGCGCAAGGAGCTTTTGCATGGTACCTGCCTTATGGTGGGGCCGGGGCGCCGCGGGGATGACAAACTCAGCAAGTTTAGCCAATCCCCGCGGGTGGGGCTAGACGCGCTCCTCGATAGCACCGTTTCTATATGCATCGAGCAGCTGGCGCAGATCCTGGATCTGGCTGCGAATCTTGGCGCCAGTATCGGTGTCGCTCACCATGCGGCGACGGTCTGCTAGGTCAAAACGGTTGGTCTCGCTTTCGATGTCCACGTTGCGCGTGAGTGCCTCGGCAACCGTCGTAAAGGCCCGGTGCGACTTGAGGCGGCAGCCGCGCGAGCTCGAGATGAGCGTATAGCCGGCGATACCCGTCTTGGGATGGTAAGCGCGGCAGAAGCCGCCATCGATGACCAGCAGTTTGCCCTCGGCGCGGATGGGCTGCTCACCCTTGGTGGTTTTAACGGGCGTGTGGCCGTTGATGATGTGGCCGGTCGGTGAACATGCCATGGGCACGACGCCAAACTCGCGCATGATGTCATCGCAGACCGAGGGCGACTTGGTAAGCGTAAAGTACGGGTCCATCGGCTCGACCCAGGTGCTCTTATCGGCGATATAGGCGCGCTCAAAGGTACGCACCAGGCGTCCGCTGGCGGGTGAGTTAAAGCCAATCCACAGGTACCACATCCAGTCGAGGGCGTCGCGGTCGCCCACGCGCCAGGCGCGGCGGGCGATGTGGTCGCAAAAATCGAGATAATCGCGGCCAGCGTGCCAGGTGCCCAGACAGTTCATGCTGCTAAAGGTGCCGTCTTCGTTGAGCGGCACGCAGCCATGGAACAGCAGGTTGCCGTTGGCGACCTTGTACATCGAGCCGTGGGAATAGAGGAAATCGATATGGCGATGCAGGTGATCGGCGGTGACAAACTCGGACACGAGCTTGTCGATGATGTGCTGCTCCTGAGACGTGAGCGTATAGGGGTCCGTCGGGTCGACGGTGGGGAAGTCGTTGGTCGTGAGCGGCCACACGCTGCCGTCGGCGAGCGTGACCGTGCCGGTGTCGTGGTTGATCTTGTCGAGTAACAGGCGGTCGGTCATATCGAACTCGGGGTGGCGCTGGATAATCTGGCCCTCGAGCTTAAAGAGTAGGACGTTGACGGCCTTGATCAGCGGGGTGATGGACTCACCGGCGGTGTAGGTGGCATCGGCAAAGGCGACAAGCTCACGCAGCGAGATGCCGTAGTCGTTCTCCAGGATCTCGTAGTTGTCGTAGCGTAGGTTGTTGCGCAGCACCGTGGCGATGCAGGCGGGCTCACCGGCCGCAGCGCCCATCCACAGCAGGTCGTGGTTGCCCCACTGGATGTCGAGTGAATGGTAGGTGAGCAGACGGTCCATAATCTTGGCCGCGCCGCCGCCGCGGTCGAAGATGTCGCCCACCAGGTGCAGGTGGTCGACGGCCAGGCGCTTGATGAGCGAGGCGAGCGACTCGATAAAGTCGTCGGCGCTTGCGGTCTCCAGGATGGACTCCACGATGCGCTCGTGATAGCGCACACGATAGTTGTTCTCATCCGGATGCGTGTGTAGCAGCTCGTCGATGATGTAGGCGTAATCGCGTGGGATGGCCTTACGAACCTTGGAGCGGGTGTAGCGGCTTGAAAGCGAACGAGCGACCATGATGAGCTGGTCAAGCATCGTTTTGTACCAGGTGGGCGAGTCCTCGCGCTGGCTGCGGACCAGCTCGATCTTCTCGTGCGGGTAGTAGATGAGCGTGCACAGCTCGCCCTTTTCGTCAAAGGTGAGCGTGTCGCCAAAAATCTCGTCGACATGCTCGCGCACGACGCCCGAGCAGTTGTTGAGGATGTGCATAAAGGCCTCGTACTCGCCATGCACGTCGCTCATAAAATGCTCGGTGCCTTTGGGCAGGTTGAGGATGGCTGAGAGATTGATGATCTCGGTAAACGCGGATTGCTCGGTGGGGAACTGTCTCGACAGCAGGCGCAGATACTTAAAGTCTTGCGGGTTGCGATCGAATGCGACC
This sequence comes from uncultured Collinsella sp., assembly GCA_900544115.1. Lineage (GTDB taxonomy): Bacteria > Actinomycetota > Coriobacteriia > Coriobacteriales > Coriobacteriaceae > Collinsella. The sequence goes on from UQTW01000013.1 coordinate 53,871, forward strand.
ATGAAACACCTTCCGATGGAGCTGGTAAAACTGATAAACAGCGTCAAACGTTTATCAGTATGCGCCGCTTTTGTTTCGATTTTGCGCCAGCGGCTGAATTGTCGGCTGAACGGTTTGGTAAATCGATTTAGTTGAGGTAGATATGGCGGTTGAGTGGAGACGACAGAGGGTGTTTTCTCAGATATTTATGCGTGGGGCCGGTGGAGACGATGGTGGTAAAGATGTTCGCTATTTTTGGTTCGATTTGGTAAATAGTGGACATATGTACCGTATGTAGGCTCACTGTGCGATAATTTGCGCAGCAATGAGTAAGGAGCCTCATATGAGTGATTTTGTCCTGACCTGTGAATCCGCCGCCGACCGAACCCGTGAGTTCTTTGCGTCGCGCAATATCCCCGTCGTGTGTTTTCATTACGAGATCGACGATGTTGTCTATACGGACGATCTGTATCAGTCGATTACGCCGGACGAGTTTTTTGCCCAGATTGCCGCGGGCGCCATGCCCAAGACGTCTCAGGTGAGCGTGGGCGAGTACGAGGAGTTTTGGGAGCCGTTTGTTGCCGAGGGTAAAGACGTGCTGCACCTGACGTTGTCGTCGGGTATTTCGGGCACGTATGGATCGGCCTGCGTTGCGGCGCAGATGCTCGCGGATCGCTATCCCCAGGGCGGCAAGGTGCGCGTCATCGATTCGCTGGCAGCGTCTTCGGGCTTTGGCCTGCTGGCGGAATGTGCCGCCGACGTGCGCGATAGCGGGGCTTCACTCGACGAGACGGCCGCCTGGATCGAGGAGCACAAACTCAACCTGCACCACTGGTTCTTTTCGACCGATCTGTCGAGCTACCTGCGCGGCGGTCGCATTTCGGCTGCGAGCGCGATCATCGGCACGGCGCTTAAGATTTGCCCGCTTATGACGGTCGATTGCGAAGGTGGGCTGTCGCCACGTGAGAAGATTCGCACTAAGAAGCGCGCGATTTCCGAGATGGCTAAGACCATGATGGCACACGTGCAGGACGGTGCGGATTATTCGGGTAAGTGCATCATGTCGCACTCGGCGTGCCGCGAGGATGCCGAGGCGGTTGCGGCGCTGATTGAGGAACAGGTTCCGCAGCTTAAAGGCAAGATTGAGATCAATAACATCGGTACTCTGATTGGCTCGCATACCGGACCCGGTACGGTGGCGCTCTTCTTTATGGGCGACAAGCGCGTGGATTAATTTGCCCCATCACGTCGCTGCATGATTGCTCAAATGAAAACGGCCCGCCTCACGTTTGTGGGGCGGGCCTTGCTGTTGGGGGTTAGCGTTTCTTTCCGCGGAAGAAGAAGCCGTGCAGTGACGGCTTGAGGCCGCGGTTGGCGCGATGCTCCTCGACGCGCTCGTGGATCGAAGCGACGCGCTCGATGACTTCGTCGGGAATCGGCACGTCGGGATTCATGTTCTCGACCTGGCTGACCTCGGCGGCGGCGACCTGGTCGATAATGGGCACATCGTCGTGCGAGATGACAGGTGTGGCGTCTTCCTTCATCTTGCGATAACGCTGCATCATGTCGGTCTGTAGCTGCTGGGCCGAAGGCGGCGTCCAGATGATGGCGTTGGCGCCGGCGGCGATGGTTTCACGGATGCTCTCTGGCGTCTTGCCGCCCGGCGCGATGAGCGGCAGGTTGGGATAGTGCTTGCGCAGCTCGCGTAGGACCTGGGGCGTGTTCTTGCCGGCGGCGATGTTGAGAATCTTGGCTCCAGCGCGCACCTTGGCGTGGGCATCGTCGTCGCAGCGAACGACCGTAGCGATGACGGGGATGTCGGCGATGTTGGTGATGTGCTCGACCATCTCGGCGGTGGCGGGGGAGTTGACCACGCATCCCGCCGCGCCCTGCATCTCGGAGACGGCTGCCATCTGCACGGAGCGCTTACCAGTGGTGGTGCCACCGCCCACACCTACAAAGACCGGGCACTCGGCGACGGTCAGCAGCGCTTGCGTAATGGCGGGCTGCGGCGTGAAAGGGTAGACCGCAAAAACGGCATCGGCGTTGGAGTTGCGGATAACCGCGACATCGGTGGTGTAAATGAGCGACTTGATGCGGCGGCCAAAGAGCGTGAAGCCGCTGGCCTCCTCAATCTCGTCAGGCATGCGAAGGGCCGCCTTGCGCAAACGCCCGTCGATGGGCAGCGGCTCCATGGGGAGCAGTCCGTTGGGGGTCACGGTTACCTGGGGCTCGGTGAACTCGTCTGCGAGCTCGACCTCGGAGAAATCGACCGAGGCGACGATGTCCTCGTGAACCTCGGCGGGCACATCGATGGGGGCTTGGTCGTTTGCCGCGGCAGGCGTGTCGAAGGAGCTGGTGCCGACGAAGGCGTCGACGCGCTCATTTAGATCGTTGAGGGTATCCATGGAAGCTCGATTCTATGCGATGACGGCCGGCGCGATGCAGCCGGAATTGCGAATGCTAAATCGTTTGACGAGTTGATTTTTCCCCGCCACGCAATTCGTTAGACCGAAGGGCCGGCGAACGTGAAGGAGCTGTGGTGGCGGGGATCGAGGTGCTATCTTGAAAGTCCCGTTTAAAAGAGAGGTGACGCGGTATGGAATTGACAGCAATGTTTGGCTCGATTGGCCTGTGTGTGGGCGCAATTGTTGCCGCCGCGGTCATCTACTTTGTGGTCACGGCCATTAAGGGCAAAAGGGCCGAACGCAAGGAGCGCACGATGCTTAAACAGCATCGCGACCAGCAGGGCAAACGCGCACGGAGATAGCTTGTTGAGTTTTGGATCCGTGCGCTAACTGCGTTTTCGGATCAGGGCAATGTAGAAGCCCTCAAAGTCGCGGCTGGGCGGAATGGTGAGCGTGCCGGGCAGGCCGTTGGCGATGGCCGATACCTGACCCGCGGCAATGGCTTCGGTCAGGGCGTTGGACTCGATGCGCGGCTCCTCACCAGCTTCCTGGGCGCGGCGTGCCTCACTTTCGCTCGGCGTGCCATCGAGGGGGATAAGCTCGCAGTCCATGTGCTTGTCGAGGGCCTCTTGCAGGGCGTCCTCGTTTTCCTGCGGCAAGATCGAACAAGTCGAATAGACGAGCGTGCCGCCCGGTTTGAGGGCTCCCATGGCGCGGTCCAGAAGTGCTCGCTGCGAGCGGGCGCACCTGCTCAGCAACTGCTCGGTGAGGCCGCGCAGGCTCTTCTCGTTGCCGCTGACGACTGTGCCCGTGCCGGTACAGGGAGCGTCGAGCAGGATACGGTCAAAGCGGAAGAACTCGTCGAGCTCGCGTGCGTCGATGCGCATGACGGGCACGTTTTTTGCGCCTTGGCGGTGGAGGTTGGCTTCGAGCTTCTCGGCGCGGGGAATGCTCATCTCGCAGGCGGTGAGGTGTGCCTGGCCCTGGGTGAGGGCGGCGATCTGCGTCGTCTTGCCGCCGGGGGCCGCGCACATGTCCAGGATGTCCTCGCCGGCCTGGGCGCCCAAGACCAACGGCGGCATCATGGACGACAGACTTTGCAAGTAGATCTTGCCGTCGCGGTAGATGTCGAGGTCCCACAGGTCGGAAACCTGGGCCTCGGGCAGGATGGAAGCGTCCGGGTACCATGCGACGGGGCGGTGGGCGATGCCGGCGGCATCGAGCGCCGCAGCGATGTCCTCGGCGGTCGCCCTGAGCGTGTTGGCGCGCAGTGTGACCGGGCGTGTGGCCGCGGCGCCGAAGCCCTCGATCATGAGCTCGGCATCGGCGGGCGCATAGGCGCCGGCGACCGTGTCGACCATAAAGCGTGGCAGGTCGGCAGCGCAGGGAAGGGCGGCAAGCTGGTCGGAAAGCTCGGTAGCAGCAAACTGCCTAAGCTTGAGCTCGGCCTTGACCTGCTTTTTTTGCTTACGACGACGCGGCTTGGACATCCGTCTTTCCTTCCCATCCCAAATTGACTACTTTCCGGGCACGCCGCTGCTGGCGTGCCTTAGTACTGGCTTTCGTGCTTGCTAAAGAAGTCGAAGCGCGGGGGCAGCGGCTTCACGCGGTGCTCGCCGGGCTTCTCGCCCAGGATCTCCACGAACTCGTCCGTGGAGGCAAAGATGTTATCCCAGCTAAAGAAAGCGACCGGGTCGACGTCGAAGTACTCGCAGATGAGCTCGCAGCCGGCAGGGACGATGCCGTGCATGAGCACGGTCGCCACGCGCAGCTCGGTAAAGGCGTCGACGAGGGCCTGCGTCATCGCGGCATTGGCCGGCTCGCCCTCGAGCTTGTTGGCGGCCTTGGAGGCATCGCTCCAGCGCTTGTTGGCGGCACGCAGGTAGTCGTCGCACACGGCAAGCGCGCGGTGCGTCTCGAACTTGTACATGGCCTGCTCAAAGGCAAGGGCGGCCTGCTCGGCGGCCTCGACCACGGCGGCAGAGGCCGCACCGGCGGGGATGCAGCCGTTGCGATAGGGGCTCTCGTCGCCCTCCTTGACGGCGACGCCGTAGAAGCAGCTGCGGGCCAAGCGGTTGAACACGCCGGTCAAAAGGGCGCTCTCCTTAAGGGCCGGATCGATGACGCGCTTGTCGTCGCAGGCGCGCACCTCGTTGCCGTCCTTGTCCTTGCCGGTCACGCGGGTGTCGTATGCCTTGGGGCTAAAGCTCACCGGCTTTTCGGACAGGCCGAGCGACAGCCAATGCGCACGCATCTGCTCGCAGGTGTAGTGGTTGAGCAGGTCGTCTGCCGGCGGGGGAGGCATCTGCGAGGACGAGCTGGCCTTTTTGCCCATGTAGAGCAGGTGGTAGCAGGCGCTGACGGTGCTCTGCGTGAGGTCCCAGCCCAGGGCCTCCCACATGGCGGTCTGTGCGATGCAGTAGAAGTAGATGTTGTCCTGACCGATAAACTGGTAGATTTGTGCATCGTCCGAGCACCACCAGTCGCGCCAGTCGAGCGAGCTGTGCTGGTAGGTGGGTGCGGGAACCTGCGTGGAGTCGGCGGCGGGCTCGCCCATAAGGGCGGCGTCCTGGGCGGCGACACCCTCGGTTACGCCGGCGGCCTTGGCATCGCGGGCGAGTACGGTACGCGTATAGCTGATGGGCGCCCACAGGCTCTCGGGCCAGCACCAGCAGGTGACGTCGGATACGCCGTCGACCTCGGGCACCGGAACGCCCCAGTCGATGTTGCCGGTGATGCGGAAGGGCACGAGCGCCTTGCCGCTGCGGAAGCGCACACCGCCGTTGGTGAGCACCGCGTGGGCGTCGTCGCGCTCCTTCCAGCTGGGGAAGGTGACGGTAAAGCTGCTCTTGTTGCCCTCGGGCTCCAGCACGGTGTGCTCGGGCAGCTGGTCCTCGACGGCGTCGAAAGCCTCGCGGAACTTGTTCTGAATATAGAGCTGTGCCGGCAGCAGCCACTCCTCCATGGTCTTGGAGACCACGGAGCGAACCTGCGGGTTCTGGGCGAGCTTGGCGGTGTAGGTCTTCATAAAGTCGAGGTAGGCCGGAAGGTCGAAGTAGAGGTTGTCGACCGGGCGCAGCTCGGGCACCTCGCCGGTGAGCTGGCTCTTGGGCGCGATGAGCTCCTCTGGCTCAAACTGGTGGCCCAGGTCACACTCGTCGGCGTAGGCCTTTTCGGACTTGCAGCCCTGAATGGGGCAGCGGCCAATCACCTGGCGGCCGTTGAGGAACGTGCCGGCCTTGGCGTCGTAGAACTGCAGCGTGGAGCGCTTTGAAATGGTGCCCTGCTCGTGCAGGCGCTCGATAATCTCGGCGGTCACCTCGTTGTGAATCTGCGCAGCCGGCTCAAGGCCCGAGCCGCCGTAGATGTCACAGCTGATGTTGTAGTTGTTGAGGGTCGCGGCCTGGCGGGAGTGATTGGACTCGACATACTCGCCGATGGACTTATCGTAGCCTTCATTCTCCTTGAGCTTGCGGTAGCTCTCCATGATGGGCGAGCCGTAGCAGTCGGTGCCCGAGGTGAAGATGACGTTCTCGCGGCCCAGGCGGTCGCGAAGGAAGCGGGCAAAGAAGTCGGCCGGGACAAAGACGCCGCCGACGTGGCCAAAGTGCAGGCCTTTGTTGCCGTAAGGCTCGCCGGCGGTAACGATGGCGCGGCGCGGCCAGCTGGGACGGTCGTTCATGGAGTATTTGGATGCCATGGGACTCCTTCGCATATGGTGGGAGCGCGGCCGGGCGCAAGGCCTGGCGACGCGGTGGTCAATTCGTGCATATCGTTCGACATTATCGCACATGCGGGCGGGTGCGTGGCAGGGGCGCTATCCTAAGATGCTATGAATGAGAATTCCAACATACATGCGTTTGAGGACGAGGATTTTCTGCACGCCTGCTTCGTGTGGGGGATGGCCGTGCTTGGCGTATTTGCCGTGTGCCTGGTGCCGGTGTTTATGCTGCTGGGCGGGCCTGCAGACATGGATGCGGCTGACGCGGGCGGCTGGATGGCCGTCTTGAGCTGGATAGTCGGCTTGGCTGCGGTTTCTGCGGCGTCATTTGCCGTGCACGAGCTGGTGCACGCGGTGTTCTTTAAGCTGTTTGCGCCTGCTGGTGCTCGGGTGACCTTCGGAGCAAATCTCGAAACCTGCATGATTTACGCCTGCGCCGAGGGCGTTGTGTATTCGCGCCGGCGGTACATGGCGGTTTGCCTGGCGCCGACGGTTGTTTTGACGGCGGCGTTTGCCTTGGGCTTTGCGTTTTCGGGCTATCCGCTTCTGTGTTACCTGGCGGCTGGTCTGCACTTGTCGGGCTGTGTGGGCGACTGGTATTACGTGCGGACCATTTTGCGCGACCGCCGCATTGTCGCCTGCGAGGACACATCCTTTGGCGTGCGCTTTTTCGCAAGGTAGTCTTTTTGGGACGGGGCTATTTTGACTACTTTCCTGTTGATGCGGGTATTTGGAACTGCTTTACATCAAAAGTGGTCAAAATAGCCCCGTCCCAAAAAGACTACCCTGGGCAAAGATTGGGAGGAGATGTCCATGAAGCCGTTGCTGCTGCATGCTTGCTGTGCGCCGTGCTCGCTGGAGCCGGTCCGTCTGCTGCGCGAGGAGGGGTTTGAGCCCACGATTTGCTGGACCAACCCTAATATTCAACCTCACGATGAATGGCAGCGGCGTTTGGACGAGCTGCGCCGGTGGTGTGCCGATGGCGAGATCGAGCTTATCGAGGCGGGGGAGGACCGCGATCGCTGGGAGACCGGCGTGGCACCGCTGGGCGCCGATCGGCCCCGTCGCTGTCGCGCGTGCTATGCCCTGCGTCTGGCCGAGGCGTGCCGTGTGGCCCAGGAGCGCGGGTTTGAGTTTGTGGGTACGACGCTCGCCGTCTCGCCGTATCAGCTGTTCGAAACCTGTAATGACGTGCTTGAGCGTTTGGCGGCGGCACATGGGCTCACCCCGGTCATCCGTGATTTTCGCCCGTATTACCCCGAGGCCACGCGTCGTTCGCGTGAGCTTGGCATGTATCGGCAGAACTACTGCGGCTGCCGATTCTCGGCCGTCGAGGCGGCCATGGACCGCGCCCGCATCCGCGACGAGCGCAAAGCCGCCAAAAAGTAGTTCTTTTAGGCTGGGACTTTGAGCTGTCTGCGCGGTACGGTCGTTTTTGGGAAAGTCGATTTAATTAAGCGTGTGATCGTGGTTCGCTTGATACCAAACGACGACTCCTATGATTCTAATCCTCCGTTTGTTAAACATCAGATCCGGACTTGCTGTTGCATATGAATGGGACGACAGCACAATCATGTCGTTTCCTTCTGCAAATCGCCTAATTACCGGTGTTTTACCGTCTGCGAGCGCCAATACAGCACAGCCGTTCCAGGGCTTTGCGGTGGTATCGACAAGTAGTAAGCTGCCGGGAGGGTAAATGCGGGACATTTCGTCACCTTTGATTTTAACGAAAACGCTATGTGGGTGACGTTTGGCTACGTCTACAGGCGCGCAAGCATTTTGTTGGCCGTGCGTGATGCGGCGCTTTTGCGATTCGATATCGATGACGGGAAATGCGCCCTCCATTTCGTGGATAGCAGGGTCTTCGTCGGTGACGATTCTTTTATTTGCGAGCTTTACGGCCAAACCGTTTTCCTCGCCAACAAGTTCATCGCGGGTGCAACCGAAGAGCGCTTGTAACTTTTCAATATAGCGCTCACGGGGGGCATACCGACTTTTTTCCCAACGACAAACGGTCTCTTTAGATACCCCCAACATCTCTGCAAGTTGCGCCTGACCAAGATGCTCCATGGTGCGGAGTTTACGAATATTTGCCCCGAAGCCCATGGCTATAGATCCTCTCGCCACAGAGGGAGGCATAGACAGTTTGTGCCACCATAGCCTTTGGTGAGCTCGTCAATGGATAGCGGGAATAATTCCATTCCTGCTTTCTCAAGCGCTTCGTTGGTCCAAACGTTTTCTTCATATACGCATAGTTTTCCTGGCGAGAGCGCAAGGATAGACGTTGCGTTGTTCCGGCGTTCTCTTTCGTAGGCGGTTTGATTCCCGCCTCCGCAGTCAATTACTTTTATTGGTTCGCAACAGGCTGCAGAGAGTATTTCCGGAATCGTGCGATCGATAGGAGTGATCGTAAGGCCCCTTCCGGATCGTTTTAGTTGAATGCTGTATGCATCAACGGCATTGCATATCTCACGATCGATGAGGAACGCGTCGTGATCAATTCTACTTATGAACGTATCGAGGTGGATACGCAGCCCGTCAGAGGGGACTCGAATCGCAATTAGCTCGGTGGTCTGGAATTTATTTGAGGTCAGGAGCTCTTTGGCAAGTGACTCGACGGCGGCGGGTTCAGTTCGGTCAGAGATTCCAACTAATATTGTCTTAGCACTGATAACAATAATGTCTCCGCCTTCGATATGGTAACTACTCCTGTTCAAATCACATACTGGAGTTTCTCCCATGATCTTGTGGTGGGTGAATATCTGCCGGTATAAGGCGACCTCACGATCACGCTCAGGCCAGTACATATGATTTAGGATGATGCCGTCTCCGACTACCACAGCAGGATCACGAGTGAAAAAAAGCGTGTTGAGGGGATTGACCAAGAGCGAGGCGGGATCAAATTGCTCGTGCACGAGCGCCCGTAGTGTTTCCGACTGGTTTGAACATAGCTCAGTGTCTCCAAAGCGAATGCCGTTAAGTACTATATTCACCAATTCCTGGGTGTTCTTAGCGTTCTCAAACAACTGGGTTATTGTCTCGAGGAACTCTCTACCTGTTGCCCCGCTGCAACGGAGGTAGTCATCAATAAAATATTTAAGTGATTGGGGCTCAGTTTCAAGTGAGTCTTCGAGAAGGTCCCTAATTTCAATGGTTTCTACGCCATGCTTCTCAAGCAATTGAACCATGGAATCGTGCTCATACATTGCTTTGTCGAGGTCAAAACGACCGCTCCATTTTCGCAGGGAGAAAACTTGGCTGAAGTCGGCATCAGGGTAGTTTTGTGTTTCAGCTCCTGGTCGATGGACAAGTACAGCTTTTAAATGACCGATTTCATTTGTTACGTGTATGCCTTGCATGTCTGTCTCCTGTCCTGCTGGTTTTTATATAAGGCTAAGGCAGGTTCCTTGTTGTGTTGCGGAAAAGTTAAAAGACGTATGTAATTGACAAATAACATCAATTTTAATAATCAGATTGATTAATAACGTCACTTTAGCTGCCGTTCATAGGTGAAAAGCGACACGATGGCGATGGTTGGCCGACCACCGCTGAGCAACCTCATACATTTATGGTGCCAGCTGGATAGATGGGAAAAGGAATGAAGGAGGAGATATGGCAGCGGAAAGTTCGAAAGGCATCAAGCAGTTCAAGGTCCCGCACGTATATGCGATCATCTTTGCACTTATGGTCACCTTCGCTGTTCTCACGTGGATTGTTCCCTCTGGGTCCTATCAGCGTCAGGAGGTGAACGGTCGTGAAGTCACTGTCGCAGGTACGTATGAGCAGAGTGAAAAGACATATATTGACGAGGAAACCGGGGATGAAGTAGATCTCAGACAAGGCGTCTTCGATGTTCTTCAGGCTCCAACGCGCGGTATACAAGAGGCAATTGAGGTCGTTGCATTCATCTTGATTGTGGGCGGTTCGTTTCAGGTTATTACTAAAACGGGCGCTATCACGAGCGGAATGGGTCGTGTCGTTCGCCGCTTTAAGAACAAAGACATTCTAATTATTCCTATTGCGATGGTTCTCTTTGCATTGGGCGGAACGAGCTTTGGCATGGCGGAAGAAACTCTCCCGTTCTTTGCGATCTTCATGCCAATTATGATGGCTATGGGCTTCGACTCGATGACGGCGTTCATGGTCGTGTTCGTTGGAGCGCGCACGGGTTACATCGCCTCAACGATTAATCCGTTTAATGTTCTCATTGCGCAAGGTATTCTTGGTATTCAGGGCAACCCCCAGCTGTGGCTGCGTATGATTGCCTGGGTTGTTTTGACCGCCGTTGCAATTACTTGGGTTGTCCTCTATGCACGAAGGGTAAAGAAGAACCCTGAGTCATCGATCACATTTGAGGATGATATCGCCAAGAAAGTCGAGTTCGCTGCCGATGAATCTGCCCTTGATGCGGAATTTACGGGTCGTCAAAAAGGCGTGCTTGCGGTATTTATCGCTGGAATGTGCCTTATCATCTGGGGACTTGTGACCCAGGGCTGGTATATGAACGAGATTTCTGCGGTCTTTTTGGCCATGGGCCTGTTGGCTGGTGTTATTGCGGGCTTTAGTCAGGACGTTATCGCTCAGGAATTTGTTGCGGGTATCGCTGACTTTGCTTTCTCGGCAATTGTCGTTGGACTTGCGCGTGGCATCCTTGTCATTGCCTCTGACGGCATGATCATCGATACCATCCTCAATGCGCTCGCCACTGGTCTGGGCGGCATCCCGGCGGTTCTCTTTACTACGCTTCTTTATGCGGTTGAGAACCTCCTGGCGATTCTGGTTCCCAGCTCATCTGGCCTTGCAGCACTGACCGCTCCCATTTTTGGACTTTTGACCGAACTCATGGGCCTTAATCCCGAGGCTGCCGTGTGGGCTCTCTCCATGGGTAGCGCGACGATGTCTTTGATCTGTCCTACTAGCGCCATTCTTGTAGCGGGTTTGGGCGTGTGCAAGATCAAGCTTGGCCAGTGGTGGAAGACCGTTTGGAAATTCTTCTTGGTCGTGTCGCTCATCAATATCGTATTCGTAGCAATCTCGGGACTTATTGCCCTGTAGGTTTCATAGCTGAAATGGAGTAACAGGAATGTCTAAAGGACTGAATGTACACAGCGAGATTGGTAAGCTCAAGAAAGTTGTGCTTCACCGCCCCGGTCGTGACCTTGTGAACGTAAAGGCAGAAGAGTTCGAGGATGTCTGGATTCACGACTGTTTCTATCTTGATGTGGCTCAAAAGGAGCATGATGCCTTTGCGGATCTTCTGAGGAGCGAAGGTGTTGAGGTTCTCTATATGGAGAAACTCGTTGCTGAAGCGCTGGATGCATGCCCCTCGGCTCGCGCTGAGTTTACCGATACATTTATGGCTGAGAGCGGGATTGTCAATCCTATGCTTGAGCAGGCTGTTCGTGAAAAGCTCGACGCTATTTCAGATTCGTATCAGTTTGTACTTGAGGCTATGGGGGGGTATCGTTATCGTGACCTTGGGCTGCCTCGCGTTTCGACTACGCTTAGTATGATGGATAATGAGGATGCGAAGCCCGATGATTTGGTGTTGAAGCCTCTTCCGAGTTCATATTTCTCTCGCGATCCTCTTGCTTCCGTGGGCAAAGGCGTTCTGCTTCACCATATGTATTGGAAACAGCGAGATCGTGAAGTGCCCTTCTATGAAGCGATTTTCAAATACCATCCCGATTATGCAGGGACTCCGATTTGGTACGACCATAAGAATCCCTGGCATATCGAGGGCGGTGATGTGCTTAACATTAACGCTCATACCTTGGCTATTGGAATTAGCCAGCGAACTGAGGCGGCTGCGATTGAGGAGCTTGCAAAGAATTTGTTCTGGGGATCTGGGAGTTCTGAGATCGATACCGTTTACGCTATTAAAATCCCCAACGGCTATGCTTACATGCATCTTGACACCGTTTGCACCATGGTGGATTTCGATAAGTTCACAGTTTATCCCGGTATTTTTGAGACCCTTCGTGTTTATCGTCTGACTCGTGGTGACTCTGAGGGAATGGTCGCTGTTCAAGAGATTGATGACACGCTTGAACATATTCTTGAAATGGCTACTGGCGTGGAGAAGGTGCAGCTTATTGAGTGCGGTGCCGGCGATATGGTTGAGGCATCTCGCGAGCAGTGGAACGACGGGTCGAACACTCTTGCCGTTGCTCCTGGTAAAGTCTGTGTTTACGAGCGCAATGTTGTCACAAATGATGAGCTCTACAAGAACGGTTTGGAACTTTTGGTCGTTCCCTCCGAGGAACTGTCCCGCGGTCGTGGCGGCCCGCGCTGCATGAGCATGCCCTTCTGGCGCGAAGATATTTAGTTGCAAATCCACTGTGATAGGAGATGGCGAATATGGGTGTTAATATCGCTGGGCGCAGTTTTCTGAAGCTGCTTGATTACACGACGGAAGAGATTGAGTATCTGCTTGAGCTTTCTGCTAACTTCAAAAGCATGAAGCGTGCCGGTGTTCCGCATAAATACCTTGAAGGCAAGAATATTGTTTTGCTATTTGAGAAGACTTCCACGCGTACTCGCTGCGCCTTCGAAGTTGGTGCACTTGACCTTGGTATGGGCGTAACTTATTTGGATCCGGGCTCGTCCCAGATGGGCAAAAAGGAGTCGATTGAGGACACGGCTCGCGTCCTTGGCCGCATGTATGACGGAATTGAATACCGCGGCTTTGAACAGGCGAAGGTTGAGGAGCTTGCTGCAAAAGCTGGGGTTCCCGTTTGGAATGGGCTGACTACTGAATTTCACCCGACTCAAGTGCTTGCCGATATTCTGACCATGCGTGAAGAGTTTGGAGAGATTAAGGGCAGGAAACTTACATTTTTTGGTAAGGCGGCCGGAAACGTCGCCGATTCGCTCATGGTCATTTGCGCTAAGCTCGGCATTAACTACTGTTCTTGCGGCCCAATCGGGGGAAATTCGGAGGGGGCTACATCCTATGATCCTGAACTCCTTGCAGAATGTAGTCGTATTGCGGCCGAGCATGGATCGACGATTACCATTACAGAAGATATTGAGGAAGGCGCTCGTGATGCCGATGTAATTTACACGGATGTTTGGGTTGGCATGGGTCAGCCTGCAGAGCTGTGGGAAAGCCGCATTAAGCTCATGTCGCCGTATCGTGTGACCGCTGAGGTGATGTCTATGGCAAAGCCCGAGGCGATTTTCCTCCACTGCCTTCCGAGCTTCCACGATACTAATACTACTGTTGGTGCCGAAATTGCTGAGAAGTTTGGAGTTGCCGAAATGGAAGTCACGGACGAGGTTTTTGAGTCCGATAAGTCTCGTGTTTTCCAAGAAGCGGAGAATCGCATGCATACGATTAAGGCGGTGATGTACGCAACGCTTAAGTAGCGGGGCGTTGAGAAATCAGTCGCAAATCTGTTTGCCATACTATATTTCTCTCAACAAGCTGATAGGATACAGGGGAGAATGATGCGCGCGTCAGTCGATTTTTTCGACTGACGCGCTTTGTGAAAGAGGCAAAGATGCGTACCGATGATTTTGACTATAACCTGCCCGAAGAGCTCATCGCCCAGGCGCCTGCCGAGCCGCGCGACTCCTGCCGCCTGCTGGTGGTTGATCGCAAAGGCTCCGAGACAGGAACGCCGCTAGAGCATGGCGGCACCGTCGAGCACCGCATCTTCCGCGACATCATCGACTATATCGAGCCGGGCGACGTGCTCGTCATCAACCAGACGCGCGTGATGCCGGCCCGTCTGATCGGTCGCAAGACGGGCTCGGGCGGCGTGGTCGAGACGCTGCTGCTCAAGCGCCGCGAGGATGTTGACCCGCTGGGTCACGTTTGGGAGTGCCTGGTCAAGCCAGGCAAGCGCCTGAAGCCCGGTGCTCAGATTGAGTATCGTGCGGGCGGCGCCCATGCGCCCGAGGGGGCTTCCGTGGTGCTGACGGCCGAGGTCGTCGACTTTGTCACCGATAGCCGCGGTGGCCGTCTGGTGCGCTTTGAGCCGGCCGGTTGCAATGCCGCCGGCGACCCGCGCACGCTCGACGAGGCCATCCATGCTGCCGGCCACGTGCCGCTGCCGCCTTACATTACCGATTACGAGGGCGATCCCGAGAAGTACCAGACCGTCTACGCCATGAAGGAGGAGCACTCGGCTGCCGCTCCTACGGCGGGTCTGCATTTTACTCCTGAGCTCATGGCCGCTATTGAGGCCAAGGGTGCCAAGTTTGCCGCCGTCGAGCTCGAGGTGGGCATCGATACCTTCCGCTTGGTGGAGGAGGACGACCCTACGCAGCACGTCATGCACACCGAGCGCTACCACGTGTCGCAGGAGGTTGTCGACGCCGTGCATAAGGCCAAGGCCGAGGGCCATCGTGTGATCGCCGTCGGCACTACCGCGGTGCGCTCGCTCGAGAGCGCGTTTGACACGGACGCGCCGGTGTCCGATCCGGCCGTGACGGCGCGCTATTTTGAAGGCCGCGAGGACGGGGCCGATACGCTTGGCCGCGGTGACATCGTGGTGCGCGAGAACGCCACGACGCAGCTTTACCTCATGCCCGGCTCGACCTATCACGTGGTCGACGCGCTGATCACGAACTTCCATGTGCCGCGCTCCACGCTCATGATGCTCGTGAGCGCACTTGCCACCCGCGACCAGATCATGGATGCCTATGCTGCCGCCATCGAGGAGCGCTACCGCTTCTTCAGCTTTGGCGATGCGATGCTCATCCTTTAGTTACGCGGTTCTACGAACCGCGTAACTGCTCGACGCTGCGCGGGCCGCATTTGGACAATCTGACGTTCAACTTCAAGGGCGC
>UQTW01000014.1 GCA_900544115.1 uncultured Collinsella sp.
GGCCTGAACAATCGTCAATATCGGTCGGAGGGGTGGCTTTGTAAAGCCGTTTGTCTCCACCCGCGTAGCGGGTGGTTCAAAGCTGGCCGCTGCGCGGCCAGCAGACTAAAGTCTTGAAAAGAAAAAGCCCTGTCGCGAGTCTGCGGCAGAGCTTTTGGAAGGGGACTTGGTTGTGCGGACTCGTTAGGCGAGCTTGGCCTCGAGCTCGGCGATGCGCTTGTAGGCATCGATGGTAAAGCGGGCCTGCTTCTCCAGGATCATAGTGGTCATGAGGGTGTCCTGAGCGTGAGCCATGATGAAGGTCATCTCCATCTCGCCACCGCCGGCCTCCTGCGAAAGCAGCTTGGTCTGCGTGTCGTGGGCACCGATGAGCGCATCGCTGGCATCCTTGTGCAGCTGCTCGGCCTTCTCAAAGTCACCCTCGCGAGCAGCATCGAGCGCTGCAAGCAGATCGGTCTGGGCGTCACCTGCGTATGCGACAATCTCGAATCCAACCATCGAGATTTCTTCTTTGGTTGCCATATTGCGTTCCTTTCACATATGAACCAATGGAGAGCATCGCGTCCGGGCATACGCGCTGCGTTCTGTATGGCAGAAACATTAACATTCAAACAAAAAAGAACAGCGCAAAACGTAATTTCAAGCTATGAACGGTCACTTTTCGCCCGTGAACGGTTTTTAAACCAATCTGAACAATATCGAACACAATTAGCGGAAACCCAAACAGGCCCGTGCCCTAGCGCCAATCGCGCACCGTATCGCCCTCGACGAGTACGCCCGGAAACAGCATGTGCTCCACACCGGGTTCAACGCCCTCGGCACCGGCGATCTTATCGACTGCCCACATGCCGACACGCTTGTTGTCAAAGCGCACGGTGGCCAGGCGACGATCGGGCACGATGTCGCCCAGACTGTCATCAACACCCACCACGCTCACGTCCTCGGGCACGTGCTTTCCGCGCGACTCGAGTCCGCGAATGCAGCCGTAGGCCATGGCGTCGTTGGAAGCATAAATGGCCGTACAGGTCGGATCGTCCGCCAGAGCCTGACCGGCAGCATACCCGCTCTGTGCCGTCCAATCGCCACGAACGAGCTGCGGGGGCTCAATGCCATGCGCGCGCAATGTCTCGCGCCAGCCTTCCTCGCGCCGCATGCCCGAAAGCGAGCGCTCGGGGCATGAGATAAAGTGCACGGTCTTGTGCCCCCGCCCCAGCAAGTACTCGACAACTTGACGCGAGCAATCGAACTGGTCGTTATCGACCGTTGAACAGAGCGGGTGCTCCAGCATGGTAACGAGCACCGTCTGCATACCGGGCAGCGGCTCAAAAGTGCCAAAGTCTGCCGGCATGCGGTTCATGATCACGACCATACCGTCTACCGGCAGCGCGCTCATGCGTGACGATGCGCTCTCGAGGGTATACGGATGCCCGCCTACTTTAGTGAGGGTGATGGCATAGCCATGTTTGTCGGCCGCGGCGGCAAAGCCCTCCATACGGTCGAGGTTACCGGTACCGGTAATGTTGAACATGGCGACGCCGACGGTCTTAAACTTACCGCGGCGCAGCGATCGACCGGCAAAGTTTGGGCGATACCCCAGCTCGCGCATGGCGGCACGCACGCGTTCCTTGGTCTCGGGGCGCACGCTGGGCGAATCGTGCACGGTGCGCGAGACCGTCTGCTCCGAGACGCCCGCGAGACGCGCCACATCTTTGACGGATACCGATTTTTTAACAGCGGCCATAGGTCGATCTTTCTATGTCAACGATGCCATTGGTGGCACCCTACGCAGTCAAATGAAACGTCTTCAAGTATATCTAACGCCGCCTCTGCAATACGCTTACCACCCAAAACCTACCGTTCACCGACATTTCTGCTTCCCCGAACGGCTTTTGTCGCCCAAATGTTAACGTTGCCATCGTGCAAACACAGAGCCACCGGGCGGCTCAAACGTTTACGCACAAAGAATCGACGGTTCGCAGGCACAGGAACCACCGGTTCGCGTCTTTTTTGTGTCGCAAAATGGCAACGTCAACATTTTGGCAACCGAACGTCAAAAGCTACCATCGTTGCTAACCCACCGACTCTTAGGAGCTTTGCATGGAGCAACTCATCGCCACTATCGAAAAGGGCCAGCCCTTTTTCAACGCGATCGCCCGCAACAAGTACCTCAAGGCGATCCGCGACGGTTTTATCTCCGTCATCCCCATCATCATCTTCTCGTCCATCTTCTGCCTCGTAGCCTCGGTCCCCAACATCTGGGGTTTCTACTGGCCCGATGACATCAACAACGCCCTGTGGAAGTGCTACAACTACTCCATGGGCATCCTGGCAATCGCCTGTGCCGCCACCACCGCCAAGCACTTCGCCGACGCTCAGAACCGCGACCTGCCCAAGAACAACCAGATCAACTTTATCTCATGCATGTGCGCGGCCATCATCGGCTTCTTGCTCCTTTCGAGCGACACCATCGCCACGGACGCCGCCAGCGGCTTCAACACCACCTACCTTGGTTCCAAGGGCCTGCTGACTGCCTTCATCGCTGCGTTTGTGACCGGCATCATCTACAAGTTCTTCATTAAGCGCAACATCACCGTCAAGATGCCCGAGCAGGTTCCGCCCAACATCTCGCAGACCTTTAAGGACATCATCCCCTTCTCCGTCTGCATCGCCGTCTTTTGGGTCTTTGACATCGTCTTCCGCGCTGCCTTTGGCTTCTGCTTTGCCCAGGGCGTCATCCAGGTGTTCCAGCCCCTGTTCACCGCTGCCGACGGCTATATCGGTCTCGCTGTGATCTACGGCGCCATGAGCCTGTTCTGGTTCGTCGGCGTCCACGGCCCCTCGATCGTCGAGCCCGCCATCGCCGCCGCCCTCGTTGCCAACATGACCGACAACCTGGCTGCATTCCAGGCCGGCGAGCACGCCTCCGCCGTTCTGACGCAGGGCGCCCAGTACTTCGTCGTCTGCATGGGCGGCACCGGCGCCACGCTCGTCTTGGTCTTTATGTTCTGCTTCCTGGCCAAGTCCCAGGAGATGCGCGCCGTCGGTAAGGCCGCCATCGTCCCCGTGTGCTTTGCCGTTAACGAGCCGCTGCTGTTCGCCGCACCCATCGTGCTCAACCCCGTCTTCTTTGTCCCGTTTGTCTTTGCCCCGATCGCCAACATCTGGATCCTCAAGATCTTTATCGACTTTTTGGGCATGAACGGCTTTATGTACACCCTGCCCTGGACTGTCCCCGGCCCCATTGGCACCATCATGGGCTTGGGCTTCCAGCCGCTCGCCTTTGTGATGCTCGCCCTTATCCTGGTCGTCGACTTTGTTCTGTACTATCCGTTCTTCCGTGCCTACGACGCCCAGAAGTGCGCCGAGGAGGCCGAGATCTCCCAGGAGGAGCTCGCCGCCAAGAACGCCGAGAAGGCCGCCAAGCTCAACGATGCCTTCCAGGGCAAGGCCGACGCCAAGAGCGTTGCCGCCGGCGCCGCTGCCGAGGCCGTGAAGTCCGATGCCCCCGCCGTTCCCGCAGCACCCGCTGCCGAGGCAACGACCGCCAGCGACCTCAACGGCAAGCGCGTGCTCGTGCTCTGCCAGGGTGGCGGAACCTCGGGCCTGCTCGCCAACGCGCTGGCCAAGGCTGCCAAGGAGCGCGGCATCAATCTTGAGACCGCTGCCGAGGCCTATGGCAACCACGTTGACATGCTTCCCGACTTTGACCTGGTCGTCCTGGCCCCGCAGGCCGCCAGCTACCTGGCCGACCTGCAGAAGGACTGCGAGCGCGTGGGCAACAAGTGCGTCGCCTGCCGTGGCAAGCAGTACATCGAGCTCTCCCAGAACGGCGATAAGTCTCTCGCCTTCGTAAGCGAGCAACTTTCGAAGTAAGTAACGCCCAAGGCCAGCCGACCATCCACAGCCGGCTGGCCCTTCGATTTAGACGATTGGATCATCATGTCCGTTAACCCCGCTAGCGTCACCAACCCGCCTGCGCAGTTTCCCGAGGGCTTTGTCTTTGGCGGCGCCACTGCTGCTTACCAGGTAGAGGGCGAGACCCGCACCCACGGTAAGGGCAAAGTCGCCTGGGACGACTTCTTGGAGGCCCAGGGGCGCTTTTCCCCCGATCCCGCTTCGGACTTCTACAACCAGTACCCCGTCGATCTGGAGCTGTGCGAGGAGTTCGGCATCAACGGCATTCGCCTCTCCATTGCCTGGAGCCGCATCTTCCCCAACGGCACCGGCGAGATCAACCCCGAGGGCGTGCAGTTCTACCACGATCTCTTTGCCGAGTGCCACAAGCACCACGTTGAGCCGTTTGTCACGCTGCATCACTTCGATACGCCGCTTCCCCTCTTTGAGAAGGGCGACTTCCTCAACCGCGAGACCATCGATGCCTTTGTGGACTTTGCCACCTTCTGCTTTAAGGAGTACGCCGACCAGGTGACCTACTGGTTCACCTTTAACGAAATCTGGGCCGACGCCTCCAACACCTACATCGAGGGCACCTTCCCCGGTGGCGTCAAGGCGCATCTTGCCGAGGCCTTCCAGTGCGAGCACAACATGATGCTCGCCCACGCCAAGGCAGTGCTGGCCTTCCACAACGGCGGCTTTAAGGGCAAAATTGGCGTCATTCAGTCGCTGGAGTTTAAGTATCCGCTCAACGAGAACGACCCCGCCGACATCAAAGCCGCCAACAACGAGCACGTGCTGCAAAACCAGTTCTTGCTCGATGCCACCTTCCGCGGCGACTACGCGCCCGACACCCTCGAGTGCGCCAACCGCCTGGCCGCCGTCTCGGGCGGCACCATCGAGATCCTGGACGAGGACCTCGAGATTATGCGCGAGGCAGCGCTCTACAACGACTACCTGGGCGTTAACAACTATCAGTGCCGCTTCTTGAAGGCCTACGACGGCGAGAACGACCTGCACCACAACGGTACGGGCGAGAAAGGCACCGGCCGCTGGCGCGTCAAGGGCATTGGCGAGCACGTGAACAAGCCCGGCATCCCCACCACCGACTGGGACTGGATCATCTATCCCGAGGGCCTGTTCGATCTGCTCGTCTACATTAAGCAGCGCTACCCCAACTACAAGCAGATCTTCATCACCGAAAACGGTATGGGTTACAAGGACCCCTACAAGGACGGCTTTGTAGACGACCAGCCGCGCATCGACTACATCGAGCAGCACCTGCGCTGGTTGCTCAAGGCCATGGAGGTGGGCGTCAACGTGGGCGGCTACTTCCTGTGGAGCCTGCAGGATCAGTTCTCCTGGACCAATGGCTACAACAAGCGCTATGGCTTCTTCTACGTTGACTTTGAAACCCAGAAGCGCACGCCCAAGGCAAGCGCATACTGGTATAAGCACGTGGCGCAGACCCGTCGTCTGGACTAGCGGCTGGCGGGGTCGCCTGCCCACATAACCTGTCCCCATTTCTCAGCCGGGGGCGGCACGTCACACGGCGCGCCGCCCCCGGCCTTTTTTGGGCGGTTCGGGGGCCGCTTGTCTCAATCTGTAACATCTAGCCGAGTTTTTGGGTCCAAGCTGTTACAGATTGAGACGAACAGGATTGCTCTTTCCGAAGAATCTAAATCTGTAACACGTAGCCCGCTTTTGACCGTCTACCTGTTACAAATCGAGACAGACGGAGTAGGACCTAACCCCGTATGTCCCTAACAGTCGAGCGTTCGACCAGCGTGCTCGGCACATGAATCGCCTCGATAGACGAGCTCTCTCCAATCGCCGCCTCAAACGCAAGCTTACCGACACCGCGCAAATCAAATCGCAGCGTCGTCAGCCGATTGTGAGGAACAAGTCCCTCGAGTGCGTCGTCGATACCAACCACGCTCACGTCGTCGGGCACGGACAGGCCCGCGTTCTCGAGCGCGGCGATAACGCCCAGCGCCATCTGGTCATTTGCCGCAAGCACGGCAGTCGGCGTCTGCGACTCGCCGGCAAGCACCTCGGCCGCAATCCGCTCGCCCATGGCGTACCCACTGTCCGCACTCCAATCGCCACGCAGCATCGGAGCGGCATCGACATGAGCACGACCCAGCGTATCGCGCCAACCGGCCTCACGAAAACGCGAGGAAATCGAGTTTTCCGGACCCGCCACAAACCGCATATTCGAGTGACCATGTTCCAGCAGATAATTGGTCAACAGCTCGCACGAACCATACTGGTCGGAGTCGATCGTCGTGCAGCGCGGATGCGCATACATGGACAGGATGACCGTTCGCACTCCCGGCTGGGGAACAAACTCCTCAAAATCGGGAGCCATGCGGTTCATGTTGAGAATCATGCCGTCGACGGGTCGCTCGACCATGCGGCGCGAGGCATCGGCAAGTGCATAGGGCTTGTCGCCGCCCATCTCGATCATAGTGACGGCAAAATCATGCTCGCGCGCCGCTTGCATGATACCCTCGAGCGTCGCCAGGTTACCGACACGTGTGATGTTGTACATGCACAGGCCAATAGAACGATACGACCCGCCGCGCAACGCCGCTCCAGCAAAATTGGGACGAAAGCCCAGCTCTTCCATGGCGGCCAGCACACGCTTGCGCGTCTTTTCCGTCACGTTGGGCATACCGTTGACCACGCGAGACACAGTCTGGCGGCTCACGCCAGCGAGCGCCGCAACCTCTGCCGCGCTCGCCGAACGACCATTCCTTGTCTGCTGATCCATGCCTTCCACGCTAACCTGCTTCCCAACTATTCCCCGCGCCCATGGCGCATCGTACATACATTGATAACGTGCTCATGATACCCGAGCCATATACCACAACATGAAAACTTCTGTCAATCAAAACCGCTTACCGAACAAATACAACCGTTCGCAGCTGTTTGAAGTTGTTTTGTTTCTATACATCCCAGCCGGATGTTAACGTGCTCATTGTCAAATGTTCACGTGCTCATTTTGGTTCTAATCATTTTAAGATAGTGTTTATCGGGCTTTTTCACCGCTGAACGCTAACCAGGGAGCCTCCTGAGCGCAAACACACAATATCGAACAGCGAGACGAGAGGATGTATGCATATGTCTTTGCTAAACCGCGTACAGCAGCTGCCGAAGGGCTTTGTTTGGGGCGCCGCAACCGCCGCGTACCAAACGGAAGGTTCCACGAAGGTGGCAGGCAAGGGTAAGACCATGTGGGACGATTACCTTGTCGCCCAGGGTCGCTTTTTGCCCGACCCGGCCAGTGATTTCTACAACCGCTACGAGGAGGATATCCGCCTTTCTGCCGAGCATGGACTCAACGCCATTCGTGTGTCCATCGCCTGGACCCGCATCTTCCCCAACGGCGACGATGCCGAACCCCTCGCCGAGGGCGTTAAGCACTACCACGAGCTGTTCGCCTGCTGCAAAAAGTATGGCGTCGAGCCCTATGTGTCCCTGCATCACTTTGACTCCCCCGCCGCCCTGTTCAACCAGGGCGACTGGCTCAACCGCAAGACCGTCGACGCCTATGTGCGCTATGCCGAGTTCTGCTTCCGCGAGTTCCGCGAGGTCAAGAATTGGTTCACCATCAACGAGCTCATCAGCCTCTCGCACTCCCAATACATCCAAGGCAACTTCCCGCCCAACCATCACTTTGATGTGACGAGCGGCATCCAGAGCCAGCACAACGAGCTCGTTGCCCACGCCCGCGCCGTCAACCTGTATAAGGATCTTGACGAGACCGAGCACCTGGGCGGACGCATTGGCATGGTCAACGTCCTGACGCCGGCATATCCTGCCACCGACTCGCCCGCCGACCAGCACGCCGCCGACCTGTACAACGCCTTCTACACCGACTTCATCATGGACGGCGCCTTCCTGGGTCACTACTCCGCGCGCACCCTCTCACTCATCAACGAGATTCTGCGTGCCAACAACGCCACGCTTACGGTTGAGGACAGCGACATGGAGGAGCTCGCCAAGGCGGCGCCCCGCAACGATATGTTCGGCCTCAACTACTATCAGTCGGCGTTTATCGCCGCCTACGATGGCGAGTCCACCAACAGCTTTAACGGCACCGGAGACAAGGGCACCTCGTGCTTTAAGTTTAAGGGCGTCGGGCAGCAGGTCGATATGCCGGGTATCCCCACCACCGACTGGGATTGGCTCATCTACCCGCAAGGCCTCTACGACACGCTCAAGCACATCAGCGCCACCTATCCCAACCTCCCCGTCATCTATATCACCGAAAACGGCCTGGGCCACAAGGACCCCGAGCCCGACGCAAACGGCATCGTCGCCGATCCCGAGCGCATCGACTTTGTCGACCAGCACATGGAGAAGGTGCTCCAGGCGCGCGCCGAGGGCGTCGACGTCCAGGGCTACTTTATCTGGAGCCTGCAGGACCAGTTCTCGTGGGCCAACGGCTATAACAAGCGCTACGGCCTGTTCTACATCGACTTCGACACGCAAAAACGCTACATCAAGCAGTCGGCACTCTGGTACAAGGAGCTCGCCGACACTATGGCGGACGCGCAGTAGCGCATCGCCTCGCTTTCCCCCGAGAAGGGAGCGGCCCTATGCGATACAAACCCAGCCGCTCCCCTCTCTCCCCCTGGGACCGACCCCGCCTGCACCCGGGCTTTTAGCAAGCGGGAGACCATATAGGTTTTCAACGTCCATGCCATTAAGATTTCATGCAAAGAGGAGCGTGAACTATGGAATCGATCGTTAAGTTCTTGGAGAAAGGTCAGCCGTACTTCGACAAGGTCTCTAAGAACATCTACCTTCAGGCCATTAAAGACGGCTTTTTGGCAGCAATGCCCATCATCCTGTCTTCTTCTGTCTTCCTGCTTATTTCGACCCTGCCGGGCGTTGTCGCCACGGTCGGCGGCTTTACGCTGCCCGACTGGTGGAACGTCGACGTCGTGAACTTCTGCAACAAGGTTTACAACTTCACGATGGGCGTCGTGGGCATCATGGTCGCCGGCACCACCGCAAGCGCGCTGACCGGCTCCAAGAACCGCCGCATGCCTGCCGGCAAGGCCATCAACGCCACGAGCACCATGGTCGCCGCCATGTGCGCTATGCTCATCTTGGCCGTTACCCAGACGAGTGCCAAGATCGACGGCGCCGATGTCTCGGTGTTCTTTACCGACAACATGGGCACCAAGGGCCTGCTGAGCTCCTTTGTCGCCGCATTTGCCACGGTCAACATCTATGCCTTCTGCATTAAGCGAGACATCACCATCAAGCTGCCCAAAGAAGTCCCCGGCGCCATCGCCCAGAACTTCCGCGACATCTTCGCCTTCAGCTTCTCCATCCTGTTTGTCGCCGTCATCGACGTTATCTGCCGCACCTGCTTGGCCGTCCCGTTTGCCAACGTCATCTCCACGCTGGTGAGCCCGCTGTTCGCCGCTGCCGATTCCTACGCCGGCCTCGCCCTCATCTGGTTCATGATCCCGCTGTTCTGGTTCATGGGCATCCACGGCCCCTCGGTCGTTAAGCCTGCCCTCAACGCCGCGCTGTTTGGCAACATCACCACCAACCTCGCCACGCTGCAGGCCGGCGGTCACCCCGCCCTCGCCCTGACCGAGAACTTCGGTAACTACATCGGCGAACTCGGCGGCACCGGCGCCACGTTCATTGTCCCGATCATCTTCCTGCTCTTTATGCGCTCCAAGCAGCTCAAGGCCGTCGGCAAAGCCTCTGTCGTACCCGTGATGTTCGCCGTCAACGAGCCGCTGCTGTTCGCCGCGCCCATCATCCTCAACCCGTACTTCCTGATCCCGTTCCTGTTTGCCCCCGTGGCCAACGTCCTCATTGGTAAGTTCTTCATCGACTTTTTGGGCATGAACGGCTTTATCTATGCCATGCCGTGGGCACTCCCCGGACCGATCGGCACCTTCATCGACACCAACTTCCAGCCGATCTCTCTGGTCCTGGTTGTCGTCCTGCTGGTCGTTGACTTCTTGATCTACTACCCATTCTGCAAGGCCTACGACAACGTCCTGTGCAAGCAGGAGGCCGAGACCCTGGCCGAAGAAGAGGCCGAGGAGGCCAAGGCCGTCAAGACCGCTGCCGCCCCCGCCGTTGAGGCTCCTGTTGTCGAGACCTCTTCTGCCACCGAGGCCTCCGCAGCTCCGTCCGCCCTTAAGGGCAAGGATCTGAGGGTTCTGGTTCTGTGCGCTGGCGCCGGCACCTCTGCACTGCTCGCCAACGCGCTTAAGGAAGGCGCCGACGAGCTGGGCATCGACATTACCGCCAACGCCGGTGCCTACGGCAGCCACTACGCCATCATGGACCAGTACAACGTCATCGTCCTGGCTCCGCAGGTTCGCACCTATTACAACGAGATGAAGGCCGACACCGACCGCCTGGGCATCACGCTGCTGTCGCCCAAGGGCAAACAGTACATCGACCTCACTAAGGATCCCAAGGGCGCCGTCGCCTGGATCGAGGAAAACCTCGAGGCATAAGACGCTGACACCACCTGCCGCTTGCAGACAATAAATGGCCCGTGCATCGATGTGTGATGCGCGGGCCATTTTGTTTAGACCGCACCCGTCCTCCTGTTCATCTCAATCTGTAACATCTAGCCGAGTTTTTCGGTCCTAGCTGTTACAGATCGAGATGAACGCACAGGCCAAGCCGAAAATCTCAATCTGTAACATGTAGACCACTTTTGACCGCTTAGACGTTACAGATCGAGACAAACGGAATATACCGGACCGAATTGTCTAAATCTGTAACAACTAGCTGAGATTTTCGGCCCTACCTGTTACAGATTTAGACGAACAGGCCGAGCACGTCTACGCCCGCAGGTCCTTTACGCTGGAACGTTCGACCAACACGCCCGAGACGAGCGTACGGCTTCTGGAGCTCGGGGCTTCCAGACCTGCGACGACCTCGTTAAGCGCACGGATGCCCAGCTCGCGGTGGCGAAACTTCACCGACGTCAGAATGGAGTTGGGAATCGTCTTGTAGAGCTCATCGTCAAAGCCGATCACGGACACGTCGTCGGGCACACTGAGTCCCTTGTCACGTAGAGCCATCATCACGCCGTTTGCCATGCAGTCGTTAGCAGCGAGGACCGCCGTGCAATCGGGCTTATTGGCAAGCACGAGGCCCGCGGCATAGCCACTATCCGCATTCCAATCGCCTTGCAGAGGCTCGGGCGGCTCAATGCCACGCGCCTCGAGTGCCGCACGCCAACCTTTCATACGACACTGGCTCGACAGCGACTCTTTCTTACCAGAGACGAAGTACACGTTCTTGTGCCCGCGATTCAAGAAGTACTCGCACGCCATGCGCGCGCCGCCCTCTTGGTCGTCACTGACGGTGGAGCAGGTAGGATGCTCCATCGGTGTGATAATCACCGTCTTGAGGTCTTTCGGCGCCTCAAAGGTATCAAAGTCGTCGACCATCTGGCGCAGGTTGAAAATCATGCCGTCGACGGGAAGCTGCGACATCCTACGCGCCGCTTCGGCAAGGGTCATCTTCTCCCCCGCCCGCTTTTTGATCATCGTGAGCGCAAAGCCGCGTTCTTCGGCGGCATCAGCGATACCGTCGATCATGTCCACGTTGCCGCCCGACAAGTGGAACAGCACCACGCCGATGCACCCGTAACGGCCCAACTTGAGTGAACGCGCGGCAAAGTTCGCCCGGAACCCAAGCTCCTCCATGGCCGCATGGACCCTATCGCGCGTCGACTCGCGCACGCTATCGGGCTCGTTGATCACGCGCGACACCGTCTTGAGAGAAACGCCCGCGGCAACTGCCACATCGCTCATTGAGACATTTTTCTTGTCCATCGTTGCCACTACTTCTCCAGTCGGTTTTGCATCGCTTGTTTTTTGCGTTCTAGCATACACTACCTGCCTGACTGATAAATCAACCGTTTACCGAACGATATCGACCGCTCACCCGTATATCCTTGTTGCTCTTCCAAAAATGTCTTACGTTGTCATTAACGAAATGACAACGTTGTCATTTCGCAATGCCTTCCTTAAGCAGGAAGGTTTCCGGGCAGTCCTGACCATCCATCGACGACCAGTTCCATCCACATGCATTGCGCATCGAGCAGCAAAGGAGCTCTATGGACGCCATCGTAAAGATGCTCGAAAAGCATCAACCGTTCTTTGAGAAGATCTCGAGGAACATCTACCTCCAGGCCATTAAGGACGGATTCCTTGGGTGCATGCCCATCGTCCTCACCTCTTCGATCTTCCTGCTGATTGCCACCCTTCCTGGCGTAGTTGGCATCACGCTGCCCCAGCCGCTCATCGACTGGTGCAACAAGCTGTACAACTTCACCATGGGCGTCATGGGCATCATGGTTGCCGGCACCACTGCCAAGAACTTTACGGCTTCCATGAACCGTCGCATGCCCGCCGGCAAAGCGCTCAACGACGGCTCCACCATGGTGGCCGCCCAGTGCAGCATGCTGCTGCTCGCTGTTACGCAGTTCACCACCAAGTTCAACGGCTCCGAACTTTCGGTCTTCGATTGCACCAGCATGGGTACGCGCGGTCTGTTCTCGGCCTATATCGCCGCGTTCATTACCGTGTGGGTCTATAAGTTCTGCGTCTCGCGCGATCTGACCATTAAGCTGCCCAAGGAGGTCCCGGGCGCCATCGCTCAGAACTTCCGCGACATCATCCCCTTTGGCGGCGCCGTCATCATCTGCGGCATCATCGATGTCGTTGTGCGCAACCTCATGGGCGTTCCGTTCTCCGAGCTGCTTATCAAACTGCTCTCCCCGCTCTTTACCGCTGCAGAAACCTATCCTGGCCTTATCCTTATCCAGGCTGCCACCGCGTTCTTCTGGTTCATCGGCGTCCACGGCCCCTCGATCGTCCAGCCGGGCATCGACCCCATCCGTCTTGCCAACCAGGCCGAGAACCTGCAGGTTCTGCTGGCCGGTGGTCACCCCGCCCACTCCCTCACCTTTAACATGTCGCTCGTGGGTGAGTTCGGCGGCACCGGCGCCACGTTCATCGTGCCGCTTCTGCTGATTCTCTTTATGAAGTCCAAGCAGCTCAAAGCCGTCGGTAAGGCCTCGATTGTTCCTGTTGCCTTTGCTGTCAACGAGCCGCTGCTCTTTGGCGCGCCGATGATCCTTAACCCCTACATGCTCATCCCCTTTGTTGCCGCCGGCTGCGTCAACGTGAGTGTTGCCAAGTTCTTTATCGATAACGTGGGCATGAACGGCTTCTCCTTCGTGGTGCCTTGGGCTACCCCTGCCCCCATCGGCATCTTCATCACCACGAACTTCCAGCTTATCGCCCTGGTATTTGTCGCGATCATCATCTTGCTGGACGCCATCATCTACCTGCCGTTCTTGAAGGCGTACGATAAGCTGCTCTGCGACCAGGAGGCCGAGCGCGCCGCCGAGCTGGGTCTCGAGTCCGATGGCGCCGCTGCCATCGCCGCCAACGCCTCTGCACCCGCTGTCGAGCAGGCCACCGCTTCCGTCGAGCTGACCGCCGCTGCCGTCGACAGCAAGCCTGTCGCCGATCAGCCCGAGCCCGCTGCCGATGCATCCGCTAAGAAGGATGTCGATGGCCTGAAGGTCCTCGTCCTGTGCGCCGGCGCCGGCACCTCTGCCATGCTCGCCAACGCCATCAAGGAAGGTGCCGCACAGACCGGAGAGAATATTGCTTCCTCCGCAGGCGCCTATGGCCAGCACACTGCCATCATGGATCAGTACGACGTTATCGTGCTTGCCCCGCAAGTTCGTAGCTACTACAACGACATGAAGGCCGACACCGATCGTCTGGGCATCAAGCTGCTCGCCCCGCGCGGCAAGGAATACATCGACCTTACCCGTGACCCCGCCGGTGCCATCAAGTGGCT
The DNA here is from genome assembly GCA_900544115.1 of uncultured Collinsella sp. Taxonomy (GTDB): domain Bacteria; phylum Actinomycetota; class Coriobacteriia; order Coriobacteriales; family Coriobacteriaceae; genus Collinsella. Next base: position 13,780 of record UQTW01000014.1, read on the forward strand.
CCGCGAGAACCTCGACTAGTTTCTTCCCTCTGTTGGTGCCCGGACCCCCAGTTTGGGCACCTCTCCCTATTCATATCCCACAGAAAGGATGACTCATGACCAACCCCATGCAGTTCCCCGACGGCTTTGTGTTTGGCGGCGCCACCGCCGCTTACCAGGTTGAGGGCGAGACGCGCACGCACGGCAAGGGCAAAGTGCCCTGGGACGATTTCCTGGCAGCCCAAGGTCGCTTCTCCCCCGACCCCGCAAGCGATTTCTACAACAAATATCCGGTCGATATCGACCTGTGCCAGCGCTTCGGCATCAACGGCATTCGCGTCTCCATCGCTTGGAGCCGTATCTTCCCCAGTGGCACCTGCGAGATTAACCCCGAGGGCGTCGCCTTCTATCACGAGCTTTTTGCCACCTGCAACAAAGCCGGCGTTATCCCCTATGTCACGCTCGATCACTTCGATACGCCCGAGGCCTTCTACCAGGACGGCGGCGAGGGCTTTCTGACGCGCACGACGATCGACGCCTTTGTCGAGTACGCCAAGTTCTGCTTTGCCGAGTTCACCGAGGTCAAGCACTGGTTTACCTTTAACGAGATTCCCGCAACCGCCGAGGGCAGCTTTATCGTCGGCAACTGGCCGCACGGCGAGAAGTACCGCCTGGACAAGGCCTTCCAGCTCATGCACAACATGATGGTGGCCCACGCCAAGGCTGTCGTCGCCTTCCATGAGGGCGGCTTTGAGGGCGAGATCGGCATTGTCCAGAACCTGGAGCCCAAGTATCCCCTCGACCCCAACAACGCCGCCGACTGCGAGGCAGCCCGCATGGCCGACGTCATCAACAACCGCTGGGTACTCGACGCCACCTTCCGCGGCCACTATGCAGCCGACACCATGGAGGCTGCGACCAAGCTGGCCCATATCGCCGGCGGCGAGCTCGACGTCCGCGACGAGGACATCGCCGCGCTGACCGCCGCGCTCCCCTACAACGATTGCCTGGGTGTCAACACCTACAAGTGCCAGTTCCTGCGTGCCGCCGAGGGCGAAAACGACATCAACCACAATGGCACCGGCGACAAGGGCTCCTCGCGCTGGTTCCTCAAGGGCGTGGGTGAGTCATGCGTGCGCGAAGGCGTACCCACCACCGATTGGGACTGGATTATCTATCCCGAGGGTCTCTACGACCTGCTGCTGCGCATTAAGAACGATTACCCCAACTACAAGAAGATCTACATCACCGAGAACGGCATGGGCTATAAGGACGACTTTGAGGACGGCTTTATCGACGACGCCCCTCGCATCGATTACATGCGCCAGCATCTCGCGTGGATCCTCAAGGCAATCGACGGCGGCGTGAACGTCGACGGTTACTTTGTGTGGTCGCTGCAGGACCAGTTCTCCTGGACCAACGGCTATAACAAGCGCTACGGCCTGTTCTACATCGACTTTGAGACCCAGCAGCGCTATCCCAAGGCCAGCGCATACTGGTACAAGAACGTCGCGGAGACCGGCCTGCTCATGGCCTAACTTCAGCCGCGTATCCCCTGTCGGCCGCATGCGAATCCCTCCACGGGTTCGCATGCGGCCTTTTTGTTTTGGCTCGGCCCGAACAGGCCGTTTGTCTCGATCTGTAACATCTAGCCGAGTATTTCGGCCCTAGTTGTTACAAATCGAGACAAACAGAACGCCCGAGCAGAAATATCTAAATCTGTAACACGTAGCCCACTTTCGACCGTCTACCTGTTACAGATCAAGACAATAAGATAGTCGAATCCGAACTTTCCAAGCAGTTATGAAGCACGGTTTCTAGTTTTCAGTATCACGAACATACTTTCGGTATCATTTGATACCGATATGATACCGAAAACATATTCGGTCCCGCTGGAGGACTTCGTACGCTACCCAACCAAGTTGCAGGTTCACGAACTCCGTCGATCTTCCGAGCGCCCACGAATTCCTATTTGCGCGTCAAATCGCATCTCGTTGACACGTAAAATGACGCGCAAAATGGCGTTTTAACTTTTATGTGTCATTCTGCACGTCAAATTGAAGCGATAATCCCCGCGTCGGCAGAGGGCAGAAGTATCGTCTGCAGCGTTAGCTAGCAGATGACCTGCGTGTGTTCCTCAATGGCGGCGCGATCCTCGGCGGTAATACCTGGCTCGCACACCACGGCGTCCAAATTGTCCAGGCGACAGAAGGTATAGAAATCGCGCTTGCCGATCTTGCTGGAGTCGGCGATCAGATAGCGCGAGTCCGCCTTACTAAAGGCGAGCTGCTGGATGCGGCCCTCGTCCATGTTGGACGTGGATACGTCACCGTCCAAGATACCGTTGGCGCCGATAAACGCCGCATCGATGCCCAGCGCACGTAGGGTGTCCTCGGCCGTCGGTCCCACAAAAGCGGCAGTGCGCCGTCGGTACATACCGCCCACGAGGCACAGCTCGCAGTCCTCGCGCTCCTCGAGCAGGTTAAACACCGAAAGCGAATTGGTCACGATACGCAGGCGAAACGCCGGCAGTATCGAGGCCATCTGCTCAACCGTGGTGCCCGTACCCAAAAAGATGGTCGAGCCTTCCTCGATAAGCTCCACAGCGCGGCGTGCGATCTGCAGCTTTTCCTCGGCATGCTTGGTGCGCTTTTCACTGTGCGAATACTCATGGCGCAACATAGCGTGGGGACGGCCCTGTGCACTGCGGGCTCCGCCGTGCACGCGCTCGATCTCGCCCAGGCTCGCAAGTTCCTCAAGGTCGCGACGGATGGTCATGTCCGATACGCCCAGCGCATCCGAAATCTCCTTGACCGAGACCGTGCCCTGCTCTTCGAGCAGTTGCCGAACCTTATCCTGTCGTTCTGCCTTAATCACGATGAATCCTCGCCGTTCTTTGCGCGCATATCATTCAAACAGTAACGAACAAATTGTATCAGACTCGTGCGCGTCAAAAATGAACGCCCGCACAGCTCCAATCATCACTTTTTTGAGAAAAATACCATCTGCTTTAGTGAGGTGTAGTGATAATCTTGCCTGTTCGCGCTACAGTTTGTCCGAAATACCTCGATGTTAGGAACCAAATGATCGCTTCCGAGCTTTTCGGCACCGCGCCGTGCGGTACCCCCGTTCATCGTTACACCCTCAACGGGCCCGAGATCTGCGTTCGCATTATGGACTATGGCGCCACCGTGCTGGGTATCGACGTGCCCGACATTCCCGGCAACGTGCGCGATGTGGTGTTGGGTTTCGATAAGCTCGAGGATTACTTTGACAACCCCGCCTGCTTTGGCGCGACCATCGGCCCCGTGGCAAACCGCACCGCGGGCGCCACGATCACCATCGACGGCACGGACTGGCATATGTCGGCCAACGAAGGCATCAACAACCTGCACAGCGATCTTGAGCATGGTCTGCACAAGCGCGTATGGGACGCTGAGCTCGACGAGACTCACAACGCCGTGCGTATGACCACCTCGCTTGAGGATGGCGAGCTGGGTCTTCCCGGCAACCGCACCTTTACGGCCGTGTTTACCGTTACACGCACCGGACGTTTCCGTATCGAGTATGGCTGCAAGAGCGACCGCGCCACCTACGTGTCCATGACCAACCACACGTACTTTAACCTTGCCGGTCATAACGCCGGCATGGACTGTGAGCACTTCTTTGTTGCCAACGCCGCCCACTACCTGCCCATTGATGACCAGAACATTCCCACCGGCGAGATTGCTCCAGTCGAGGGAACACCGTTTGACTTTCGCGAGCTGCGTCCCGTCGCACCCGGCATGGAGGCCGACGACCCGCAGATTAAGCAGGCACGCGGCTACGATCACTGCCTGTGTATCGATGGCTATCAGTACGGCCGCAACCTGCGCCGCGCCCTGCATGTTGAGGAGATGTGGACCGGCCGCGAGCTGGACTACTACACCACCGCCCCGGGCGTGCAGCTCTACACCGGCAACTGGCTGGGCGACGAGCATGCCAAGGACGACGCCAACTATGGCTGTGGCGCCGGCTTTGCCCTCGAGGCCGAGATGTACCCCGACACGCCGCACCAGCCGCTGTTCCCGCAGGGCATTGTGGGCCCAGGTCACCCCTACAGCAATGTGATCGAGTACCACTTTATGAGGCACTAAGCCCACAACGCGACATATCGCACAGCAGCGCCCGCCGGCACCACCGCCGGCGGGCGCTTTTTCATCTTTTGGGCTCATTTTCGCTGTGACTGTATGAGTGACATATCAAAACTATGCCCATTTACTACGTTTAGCCCGGGTTGCTCGACCATGCACCGGTTTTTGTTAAATTCGCGAGCCGTCTACCTGCGGTTTTGTTTTTCTCAAATTCGACATGCTCGGCGATAGCCGATCAAACGTAGTAAATGGACATAGTTTTTGACAGGCGGTATCGCGCGCGTCCCTCGCAAGGGCAAAATGATCCTTTTTCCTCCGCCCCCAGGGGATCACGTGAGCAGGTTCTCGAGGGGATCGGGATTGGAGCTGGGGAGGTAGCGGATTTCTAGCTCTATGCCGAGCTTTTGCAACTCTTTGAAGGCGGTGATGTCCGCATCGCCTACGGCAACGGCAGGCGTTACAGAGCGCTTGCCCTCCCCTGCTTGCATATGGCCAATGCTAATCTTGGTAATCGGCACACCGCCCTTAACCAGCGCGAGTGCATCGGCGGGCGAGGCCACCATGATCAGAATCCATTGACGCGGCGTTGCGGTATGAATGATGTCGATGGTCCTTTGCACCGAAAAAAACCGCGTCCACACGCCCTCGGGCGCCGCCACCCTCATGGGTGCCCACTGGCGCGAATCCGCCGCGATCTCATCGTTGACAATTAAGACAAGATTGGAACCCACGGCTTCGTTCCACAGCTCAACATCTTGCCCGTAAATGAAACGATCATCGATACGCGTGAGAAGGATCTTGGGTTGAGCCATCGCTGCCCCATTCTGCTTGAGACCCGTAAGAGCAAGACATCACGTCTCCAATATTAGTGCATTTAAAGTGAGAAAAGCGGCAAGAACCCTTGCGCGGATTTGCGATGTCCCGTATCATAAACAGCCGTTGACGCCTCAGTTGCGTCACCACATGGCCGCCAGCGTAGCTCAGTTGGTAGAGCACCGCTCTCGTAAAGCGGGGGTCACCGGTTCGAGCCCGGTCGCTGGCTCCATTGCACAAGATAGTCGCCTACGGGCGGCTTTTTTGTTTCCAATTGATGCATTGCACCAAGAAACTGCAGCAGCCCCGACGGCAGACAGCTCCCTCCAACAACAAAAGCCCCGCCAACTGCGGTCCCCAAGTAGACCACAATCAACGGGACTCAAATATGTTCCCCAGAAGAATCACAGCGGCTTTTATACGCATGAATAGGGATTAAAGAGTACTCGGATCGATTGTCTGTGGATTAGTCAGGCCGTAGAAAGCAGTCTCATGGTCAGCGGATGTGACTTGGTGTCCGACTTCACATTCAACCGGAGTAGTTTCGTCAATCAGCTCATAACCGAGCCAGCCCTCTAACTCAGCACCAGGTTTTATTTGGCGCGATTCAGGAAGATCAAGGCCTTCCGCCAACATACCCGACTTAAGCCCCTTTCCATCTTGGAAAGCCGCTATTTCATTTCCAGAAAACAAAACAAACTGAAGATCATCCGAAACGTTTTTTGCAGTCACGTTCAAAATCAACAGTGGCTTGCCGTCACTATAACTTTCTACTCCGCGCTGCGCCCCCGTGATGGTGTACTCAATACCCGATGCTGGGATATCGCCGTCCCCGTCGCTGCCATCTTTCTCTTTTCCGGCAGCGTCTGCCCGAGCAGCAGCATAGCCTGCAGCGTAACCATCATCATAGCCCCCCTTCCCGGAGCAAGCGGTAAGGCAAGCAGAACCAGCTGCGAGCCCCAACGCCAAGAAAGCGCGCCTAGGAATTAAAGCGGTTGTGCCGAGTCCCATAAAGAGCTCCCATCAATTAGCTATTTCTCGTATCCACAGCTATTTTAATTATTCTTCAATCCATTTAGCATCAATTGTGTCTCAATAACTGCGTCGATCAGCCTAATTTGGCCGCTCCAATGAATCCAGCTCAAACAACAAAAAGCCCCGCCAACCGCAATCCCCAAAGGAACCGCGATCAGCGGGGCTCAAGCGCGCTCCCCCAAGGAAATCACGCCATCAGACGAACAGCTCAGCTGAGCAGCTCGCTACTCCTCCCAGTAGGCGTCGGCAAGCAACTTAAAGCAGATCTTCTTGACCGGCTGTGCGCCATCGCCCGGGAACTCGAGCGTGGGCATGTGAGGCTCACCGGCAACGAACAGCGCGAACTTGTCGTCGGCAAGATCGCCGGCGATCGAAGCGTCGGAATCGACCAAATCGTAGTCGTCCTTCTCGTCAAACTCCTGGACCAGCGTCAGGCTACCCGTAGCGACCTTAAAGGCCTCGCGACCCTCGACGTCAATCTGCAGGTCGTGATAGCGCTGATGCGTCTCATAGTGAGCCTCGTCCTCGGGACGCGTCGTGGGAGCCATGACGTTCGCAAAGACCTTGTCGCCCAGAATCGGATGGCTGCCGACCTCGAGCTCCGCCGGGTCGTTCTCCTCGAGCCAGTCAATCAGCACGTCGAGGCCCTTGAGCATTCCGCGGTATTCCTCGATATCGCCCAGTGCACCGTAAATCATCTAAATCCCCTCTCGGATCGTTTCTTTGGCGGCTACTCGGCAAACACGTTACCGACGCTGTTGCCACCCACATACGTCTCGACCAGGCTAAGGTCGGGATTGAACACGACAAAGTCGGCGTCGCGCCCCGGCATAATGCTACCGCACTTGTCATCGGCTCTAACCACAAGCAAGCAACCGATGCCGGGGCCGACGCCCAAGCTCTTACAGCTCGGTTACGACAACGCCATTGTAGACCTCGTCCCAACGATCCATAACCAAGTGGCCAGTCATGGGATCCATGGCGTTGAGCTTGCCGCAGGTGTTGGCGGTACGCAGCACCGTCTCGTCGTCGGCGCCGGCAGCAATCGCATGTGCGAAGCCGGCAATGGTCGAATCGCCAGAGCCCGTGGCGTTAACGGCAGGGATATCGGGCGTCTTCGCGCGGAACGCACGGCCATTGTGGAAGCCCACGGAACCGGCAGCGCCCATGGAAACGACGACCCAGGGGATATCGGAGAAGCGGGCGTCAGAGGCGAGCGCGGCGCGGAGCTCGTCCACATCGTCGGTGGTAAAGCTCGTGCCCAGAAGGCCGTTGATCTCGGTCAGGTTAGGCTTGACCAGCTCGGGCTTGACCTCGGACTTAAGGGCTGCCTCGAGCGAAGCACCCGAGGTATCGAGCAGCACCTTGGCACCGGCGTTCTCGGCAATGCCCGTGATCTTGGCATAGTAGTCTGCCTCGACACCGCGGGGCAGCGAACCCGAAATGGTGACGACGTCGGCCTTGCCCGCAAGCTCAGTAAACTTGGCGGTAAAGGCATCGAGCTCCTCAGGGGCAATTGTCGGGCCGCTCTCGAGCAACTCGGTCTGGTTGCCGGCGTGGAGGATGTTAAGGCAAATACGGGTCTCGCCCTTGATGGGCACAAAGTCGTTGTTAATACCGTTGGCGTCCATGAGCTCGGCCATGTAGGCGCCCATGTGGCCGCCGAGCAGACCGGTTGCCACAACGTCGTCGCCCAGCTGACCCAGGACGCGAGCCACGTTGAGGCCCTTGCCGCCGGCGGTCTTTTCGGGCGTCACACGGTTGACGTCGTCGATAATGAGCTCATCGAGCTGATAGCGCGTATCGACAGACGGGTTCATCGTAACGGTGAGGATCATTTTTAGCTCCTTATCTCGCAGGCTCCTTGTGCCTCGCGATACGAGTCGACAAAACGGAATTACAGAATCTCAATCGTGAACGAGCGAACGACGGTCTCCTTAGGCTTGGCGACAAGGCAGCCGCGCTTGTGCTCAAGCACGTCATCCTCATCGGAACAGGTCGAAAGGCCGCCCCAGGGCTCAACTGCCACAAAATCGCCCTCGGGCTTACTCCACACAATGAGATACGGGAAACCCTTAAAGCTCAGGCGAACGCCCTTGTCCTCGCCCTTCTTGGAAAGCGTGACCTGACGGCTCTCAAGCACGTCAAAGATGGTCTCCGCAAAATCGAAGAGCTCATGCGACAGGGGCAGCGTCTTTCCCACCATGGGGTTCTTTGAACGATTAGCTACATCAATCAATCCGGTCGAGGGCACGGCGGTGCAAAGCTCCGCAGCCTCGTCTTTCTCGAAGCGCAACTCGTAGTCCGTATAGGCCTCGCCCTCGTCGAGCGGGCACCTAAAGCCGGGGTGTCCACCAATAAAGAACGGCATGTCCTCGGTGCCCTCGTTGGTCACCTCATAGGAAACGCGCACGGCGGCGTCCTCGAGCGTATAACGGGCGACGAGCTTAAACGGGTACGGATAATCGCTCAGCAGCGCGGCGTTATCCTCCGAAGCCAGGCACATCGCCAGCTCGTTCTCGCCTTGGCTCTGCAGCTTCCACTCCTGCTTGCGCGCAAAGCCGTGGCGAGCGAGCTTTACATGATGCCCGGCAAACGTCATGGCGCTACCATCGCGCAAGCCTCCGCAAATCGGGAAGCAAATCGGTGCCTGGCCGGACCACACGGCGGGATCGCCCTGCCACAAATACTCGCGACCTCCAGCCTCAATCGAGGTAAACGAACCACCAGCTGTGGACACCTTAATAGAAATCGAATCGTTGGAGAGAGCGTATTCCATTGCCCATCCTTTCGAACAACTGCTTTTTGCTCGCAAGAACCCGTCTCGGCCCTGACCAAAGGACAAACCCGCACGTTCATCGATGCGTCCGGTATCCCAGCCATGCAACGGGGTACCATACAGACATTGATGCAATTACAGCTGAAAGGCCTTCTTATGCGAACCATCATCCTCTATGCCTCACGTCACCACGGCAATACGAAAAAGCTCGTAGACGCCATCGTCGAGGCGCACCCCGAAATCGATACCCTCGACGTGAAGTCACTCGGGAAAAACGAATACCCCGACCTGCACGAATACCATCTGATCGGCGTCGCCACGGGCATCTATTACTCCGAGATCGACAAGGACATGGCACGCGTGCTCACTAACGTGCTGCAGCCGCAGGACAAGGTGTTTGGCCTTATGACCTACGGTGGCAAAAACAAGTGGTACGGCAAGGATATCGATGGTATCTGCCGCATGAGGCAGGCCATCTTTATGGGTGTCTACGGCTGCCCCGGCTTTGACACGTGGGGGCCGTTCAAGCTCGCTGGCGGTGTCCAAAAGGGACACCCGACCGCTGAGGAAATTAAGGGCGCCGTCGACTTCTTCGACAAGATCGAAGACGAGTATGGCGACATCATCGTCGAAGAGTACGCCAAGCGCGAGAAGCGCCTAGCATACGAGAAGGAGCATCCTGCAGGAGGCCTGGTGGCCGGCATTAAGCGCACGGCAAAGAAGATCGCTAACAAGCTGTAACTGTAAAGGTGCTTTTGAGCGTTTAACCCATACGGCGGGTCCGAGCAGATTCGGGCCCGCCGTCTTTTTCTATCGTTACTCGGTAAAGGCGTTGCCGACGCTCTGGCCGCCAACATACGTCTCGACGAGGGTGAGCTCACGGTCGAACACGACAAAGTCGGCGTCGCGACCCGGCATGATGCTGCCGCACTTATCCTCGATGTGCGCGGAGCGCGCCGGCACCTCGGTTGCCATGCGAATGGCGATATCGGCGCTGGCGATGCCCCAGTCGACGATGTTCTTGACGCCCTGGGCAAGCGTGAGCACCGAGCCGGCAATGCTCTTGCCGTCGGCGAGCCAGCACAGGTTGTCCTTCATGATGACGTCCATGCCGCCACTGGTGTAGCTGCCCTCGGGCATGCCGCCGCAGCCCAGGCAGTCGGTGATGAGCACCGTATGCTGCCAGCCCTTTGCCTGCAGCAGCGCCTTGATGGCGGCAGGGTTCACGTGCTTGCCATCACAGATGATCTCGGCGTAGGTCTCGGGCGTGGACATGGCAGCACCCACGACACCGGGCTCACGGTGATGCAGACCGCGCTGGCCGTTATAGGTATGCGTAAAGCAGCTGGCGCCGGCGTTGATGGCGGCGATGCACTCATCGTAGGTGGCGTCGGAGTGACCGATGCTGGTCACCACACCCTTGGCGTTCAAAGCAGCCGCATAAGCAGGGGCACCGTCGCGCTCGGCCGCCATGGCGCTCTTAACGATGCGGCCGCCCGCAGCCTCCTGCCACTGATCGAAGACCTCCTCGGAGGGGTCGATCAGATAAGCGGGGTTCTGCGCGCCCACGTGCTTCATGGTAAAGAAGGGGCCCTCCAGGTAGATGCCCTGAATGCGAGCACCGCAGAAGTCGGGGCCGCGGCCTTCGTCAGCCTGGGCGATGGCGGCGCAGGCGTCCTTAATCTGCTCGACGCCATCGGTGAACGTCGTGGGCAGCCAGCTGGTGGTACCACGACGGGCGAGCTCGGTCGAGCTGATATCGATGCCCTCGGGATCGTTATCGGTAGTCGAGTGGTTATAGAAGCCATGGATGTGGGTGTCGACCATACCCGGTGCGATCCACGATCCCGTGTAGTCCTTAATCTCGCAAGAGGGCTCGTCGGCCTGCCAGGCGCCAAAGACGCCATCCTCGACCATAAGATAGCCGCCCAGTTGCGGACCTGCCGGCAAGAAGAACTTGTCAGCCTTAATTGCGTACGTGCTCATATGCACTCCTTGCTTCTAAAGCAGTTGACCGTGGTGATACTTATACCCGGTTCAAGTAAAAACAAAAAGCGCCCGCCCGCCGTTATGAGCGGACGGGCGCCCTTACAGGGGGACGCGATTAAGCGGTGAAGGGGTGAATCGTCACGCCCTTAACCACGCGGTTGACCGTGCCGGTGGGGCTCGGCGTATCGGGCGTGTTGCCCACGCGCACGGAGTTGAGCAGGCTGATAGCCTGAGCAAACATCACGAACGGCAGAGCAAGGTAACCCTCGGGGAGTGCCTCATGGCCCTTAAAGGTGAAGGACTCACCCTCGTAGACAGTAGCGCCATCCTGCTGAACGGCAACGGTGTGCTGAGCGATCTTGTCGCCACCGATCTCGTTGAGGATGTCGATGTCGTACTGACGGGTGTAGGCGTCGTTGTTGACGAACACGAACACGAGGGTCTTGTCGTCGACGAAGGACTTGGGTCCATGACGATAGCCCATGGAGGTGTCGTAGGAAGTAGCGACCAGACCGTGAGCGAGCTCGAGGATCTTGAGCTGGCTCTCCTGGGCAAGGCCACCGAAGGAGCCAGAGCCCAAGTAGGTCACGCGGTTGAAGTCGCCAGCCAGGTAATCGGCGATCTCAGGCTCACGAGCGATGACCTCCTCGCCCATCTTGGCGATGGTCTCGACCCACTCGGCCTTCTGCTCGTCAGAGGCAGTGTCGAAAATAAGAGTGGAGAGCAGGGTCATGCAGGAATAAGAACCGGTCATGGCGAAGCCCTTGTCGTCGGCGCGCGGAATGAGCAGCGTCAGCGCGTTGGGATCATCGGCAGACTCAACGGCGAGCTTGCCCTCGGGAGCGCAGGTGATGTTGAGGAACTTGACGTTGTGGACGAGCTCCTTGGCAACGGCAACGGCGGCAAGGCTCTCGGGGCTGTTGCCAGAGCGGGCAAAGGAAACCACGAGCGTGGGATCCTCGGCGCGCAGGAAATCGCGCGGAGCGCTCACGATGTCGGTCGTGGCGATGGGCTTAAAGTCGTAGAGATCAGTGTTGCCAGCGTGACGCAGGTACGGGGCGCAGGTATCGCCAACGTAGTCGGACGTACCGGCACCGGTGAAGACAACGGACAGACGGCCCTCGCCCATAGCACGAGCCTCGGCCAGGAAGGTCTCGATGGCCTCCTTGTTCTCGCGATAGATGTTGAGCGTATCACGCCAAAGCTCGGGCTGCTGAGCAATCTCGGCCGTGGTGATCTGGGCGCCGAGCTCGGTGAGCTCCTCGACACTCTTCTCGAACATTTCTAATACCTCTCTCTAGAAGTAATCCTCTGACGTGCAATTATACACTTCGGTTGGTTATCTGGTAGTAACCAGTTAAATGCAAAGAATCACCATATGGAAACGATGCGGACACTAGTTGCTACGCTGGTGGTAAACCTTGTATTTAAACTGATCGGCACGAGCAACCGAGAGTGTATACTCCACAACCTCGTTTGACTCGTTATACGTAGTCCTGACCAAATCGAGCACAGGCGAGCCCTCGACAATTCCCAAAAGGTGGGCGTCGGTGGGACGGGCTATGCTCGCATAGAACTCCTCTTCAGCCACGCGTATCTTTTGCTGAAAGTCTTGCTCAATCACATCGTAAAGCGGCTTACGCTCCAGCAGCGGTCGCTTTAGGGACAGAAATTGACGAACCGGTAGATAGCTGCGTTCGACCATCATGGGCATGTTGTCGGCAGAACGAAGGCGCTTAAGCTTAAAAATGCGATCACCGATACGCAATCCCATATGCTCGGCCAGATTCTTATCGGCCTCCATCTCGCAAAACTCGAGAATCGTGGTCTCGGGTTCTCGACCCATCGCGCGCATCTGCTCGGTAAAGCTGTAGGACTGCATAAGATTGGTTGCTTTTGCCGAACGGTCGGTCACAAAGGTACCGCGACCGTGCTGCCGAACCACCAGTCCTAAACGCTCCAGTTCCTGCAGAGCCAAGCGTACCGTAGTGCGCGAGAGACCATAGCGCTCCGAAAGTTCGCGCTCGGAAGGAATCATGTCACCGGCGCGATATTCATGGTCAATCTTTTCGGTCAGAATATCGACCAGCTGATCGTACAGCGGCTGCTTACGCGCTCCGATCGCCATCCTATCCTCCCTTTTGCTCGAATTCGGCTAACTACCTAGGGTGTTAAGCATTATCGGTCTGCAACACCCGACTCATCAAGAAAACAAAAGCCGCGCGCTCTTTCGAGCACGCGGCTTTTAACATACACATGGCTTAAGGGGTCGGGGTGTGAGCCGCGCAGGGACACACCCCTCAAGCTAGAGCCTTACCAGATGCTCGGCCAGAGACCAAGCGGGCCAGCGCCCAGGATGCCCAGGACGAAGAGCAGCAGAATGCCCTTGGTCGGGGTCCAGCTGTGCTTAGCGAACATGTAGTAAAGCAGCAGCGTAAGCATAAGCGGGACGAGCTTCGGGACGATGGTGTTGAGGGTGTCGGCAACAGAGAAGTTGACCGGATCCTCGGTGACGGTGCCGTAGGTAACGGACTCCATGCCGTTGCCCAGATCGGTGACGCCGCACTCGACAGCGTTGCCGTCGGCATCGGAAGCGGTGAGGGCGTTGCCGTCCTCATCGGTCATGGCGATGGTACCGGCCTCAGCGGTCTCGGTATCGATGCCCTCCATACCGGTGAAGTTCTCGGCCTCCTTCTCGGAGACGATCACGGTAGTAGCGGAGAGGCCACGGGTGGTGCCGTTGGGGATCTGGAGGTTGATCTGGGTGCCACCCATGGTGACGACCAGGCAACCGACGACGAAGACGCCCATAATGGAAGCGGCACGCGTGAAGGCCTGCATGTTGGCAGTCAGAGCGTCAATAGCGCTGGTGCCAAGCTTGTAGGACCAGTTCATGAGCCAGAAGCGCAGAGCGAACTGGACGACGTTGAAGATCACCAGGAAGATGATCGGCGCAGCGGCATTGCCGTTGATGGCCATGTTGGAGGTGATGCCGGCCGTGATAGGCACGAGCGTCAGCCAGAACAGGGCGTCACCGATACCACCGAGCGGGCCCATTGCGGCGACGCGGACGGCGCGAATCGTGGGGATGTCAACCTTGTTCTGCTCGAGCGAAAGCACGATACCCATAACAAAGGTGACGAGGAACGGGTGAGTGTTGAAGAACTCCAGGTTGTGGCTCATGGAAGCCGCGAGGTCGTTCTTGTTGGTGTGGATCTTCTCCAGACCGGGGATGATGGAGTAAAGCCAGCCAGCGGCCTGCATGCGCTCGTAGTTGAACGATGCCTGCAGGAAGCAGGAGCGCCAAGCCATCTTGTTGAGGGTCTTCTGGTCGAGCTGCGGAGCAGGAGTGAGATCCTCGTAGTGCTCCGGGATCACATACTCATTAGATGCCATCTTCGAAGTCACCTCCGTCAGAAACAGCTGCACCCTTCAGCTCGGTCTGCTGCTGGAAGTCCCAGAAAGCGATGCCGAAGCCGATGAGAGCGAGGATGAGCAGGGCAGGGGTTGCCAGCGAATCGTTGGCAACGGTGATGAGCGCGAGGCCAAAGCCCATGAGGAAGAAGCCCCACATATCGCGGTTCATCATAACCTTGAGCAGGACGGCGAAGCCGACGAAGCGCATCATGCCGCCTGCAGCGGAGAGACCGGTCTGCAGCCAAGTCGGGATGGCGGAAGCGATGGTCTGACCGATGGTAGCGCCAGCGATAAAGAACAGGGTGACGACGACAGCGAAGATCAGGCCGAGCAGAGCCATGGCGAAGTAGTTCAGACGCTCGATACCCTTGGTGTCAGCGTTGTGGGCCATGTTGTCCGCGGAGGACATGAGCGGCGACATAAGCGTGAAGACCAGGGTAACGCCGAGCTGACCAAGCAGAGCGAACGGAATGGCAAGGCCGACTGCCGCGTTGGGCTCGAGGCCCGTAGCGATAGCGAGAATGGCTGCCATGATGCCGCCGATGACGGCGTTAGGCGGCTGAGCGCCTCCGATCGGCATGTTGCCGATCGTCATGAGCTGATAGGTACCACCCACGAGAAGACCGGTGTTGAGGTCGCCAAGGATAAGACCGATGACGGCGCCGGTGACGATGGGCTGATAGAGAGACTCGAGGAAGTTGAACTGGTCGATTGCCGCGACGAACGTGACGATGAAGACCAGAGCGACCTGGATGATCGAGTATTCCATCTTGCTCCTCCTTTCAAAATGTATGTACGCACTTTGGATTTCACGTACAGAGTGTCAGGGTTTCACTCCTGACAACGTGGATCACGAAGACTACGAGAAGAGCTTGCTCGTGTCCTCAACAGGCGTGCTCGGAACGCGCCTGATCTCCAACTCCACCCCCAATTCCTGCAGCTCTTTAAACGCAGCGACATCCTCGTCGTTAACTGCGACGGAGGTGGCGACTTGGCGCTTTCCTTCCGACATGTGCATGTTGCCGATGTTTACCTTCTTTATAGGCACACCGCCCTTGACGAGCGTAAGCACGTCTTCCGGTGTTTCGGCCACGATGAAGATCTTCTGGCGCGGGCTCGCCTTGCCGATGACGTCGATGGTCTTCTGCAGGGAGAAGAAACGCGTAGCGACGCCGGCGGGAGCGGCCATCTTCATGAGGTTCTGGCGCATGGTGTTGGTCGACACATCGTCGTTGGCGACGAGGATAAGGTTGGAGCCCAGGGTGGAGTTCCACTGGGTAGCGACCTGACCATGAACCAGTCGGTTATCGATGCGGGTAAGAAGAATGTTGGGTTCTGCCATGTTGATCAGCTTCCTTTCGTTATTTGCTGACGACAGTTACTTGATCTCCTGAATCGCGTAACGCGAAACATCTACAACGGCGCCGGATCGGACTTTGATCTGGACCTTTTCGCCTTCGATGCCCTTGACGGTTCCGTAGATACCGCCGGCGAAAAGAACCTCCTGACCCGGCTTGAGCTCGGTGTGCAGCTCCTTGAAGTACTTCTGCTTCTTCTTCATGTTGATTTGCGACCAGATGGTGTAAATCAAGCCCATGATGACAAGCAGGCCCAAAAGAGCGACCGAGGAACTCAGAACACTGGCTCCGAAATCGGCCATTAGATGCCGTCCTCGTCGCCGAAGATATCCTCATCCTCGGCACCAGCGACGGAAGCGACCGTCTGGGCGGTGATGCCCGTCTGGCCAACGGTCACGGCCTGCTCGCCAAGCTCGGCGAGCGTGGCGTTGCCGCGGAGGAACAGAAGCTCAATAACCATGGGAAGGTTAGTTCCAGTCAGAATCTCGACGTTGTCGACATCCTGGGCAATCATCATTGCCTGGTTGAACGGGGTACCACCAAGCAGGTCGGTAAAGACGAGCACGCCATCGCACTCCTCGCGCATGGCGGTAATAGCGGCGCGGAGATCCTCACCGTAGGAAGCAGCCTGGTCGCCCTCAAAAGGAACGACGGTAAAAGCGGGCTGGTCGCCAGCGACCATAGCGATAGCGCTTGCGAGGCCGGGTGCGAACTGTCCATGACCGGTAAGAATAAAGCCAACCATTCAAATTTCCCTTCCGAAGGTGTGTACGATACGAGTCCGATGTTTTCGGAAGCCAGCGGGCAGGTGCCCTTAAAGCTTCTTGGAAAGCGTTCTTTAAGACCAGTGGTCTCTCAACTGGTAGTAACCACGTGACGTGTTGTTGTCACTATATCACCACAGAAGAGGTCGCTTTCGCTGATTCACACAGTAAAACGTTTTTGCGCCGTTCACGGCGAAAAATCGACCGTTTACCGCTCGTTAACACTTCTACCTGCGGTTTTGTAATCGTTTTGAAATGCCTTGGCCAAAGATCGGAACTTTTTTCGTGTCTAAACAACGCAGGGTGGCTAAAAATGGCGTGTAGAAAAAATGCAGGTCATTGTGAAGATTTGTGAATTGGTCTTTTTGACTTAATACCAGTTAGAACCAGTTTCGATATTATCGGTGAACGGTAGTTTTTGACCGTTCACCGGTTATTTGCAATCGTTTACGGCCGTTTTCCAGGATGAATTGAGGATACCCGATGAAGCACTTGCACGGGCGCAAGTCCTATCCTAGTGGTTTCGGTAACAAAATGCCCGCTAGAACGTTGTCGTTCTAGCGGGCTTAATCAGGTAGATCGGTTAGCGCGCAGTAGTGCAGACAGATCTTACGCAAACAGGCCGTAGATGCTGATGTTGGCCTTGGCATAGAGGCCGTTAGCATACTCGGTCCACTTGGAGCTAGCGCTTGAGGCCTGCGAGGAATACTGCTGGTAGGCGGTGTAATAGGCGGTCATGGCCTGCTTATAGGTGGCGCTATCGGCGGTAAAGGCATCGTCGGCGAAGGCCTTAGCATAGGTGCTGTCGGCGTCCTTCCAGGTGCCCTTCGAGCTATCCCACTCGTCGCCGGCAAGTTTGATGATGTAGTCGGCGTAGTCCTTGCTCGCGGTCTCCTCGTTGCCGTCAGCAGGCTCGGTCGGGGCGGTCGGCATGCTTGCAGAGCTATCGCCCACCTTCTTCTTGTAGAGCTTTTGCAGCGTCGCGGACTGACGGACGATCTGCTTGGCCTGGTCCTTGGACACGCCGTACTGCGTGGCCATGGTCTTGTAGTCCGAAGTGCCGATGGAATCCTCGGCGTACTTCTTCATCTCCTTAGAAGAGACGGTAATGCCCTCGTCCTCGGCAGCGTCGAGCAGGATCTTGTTGCGCACATAGGACAGGATGACGTCGGCAGAAGGAGCGGTGTAGTTGCCATCGCTATCCTTGACGGTATCGAGGCTGTACTGGCTCTCGATGGCCTCGCGCGCGGTGATGTCGCTCTTCTTGCCGTTGTAGCTGTAGCTCGCCACGGTCGAATCGAGCTGGTCCTCGGTCAGGGTCGCCGAGCCGACGCCCTTGCCGCCAAAACCACCGTTGCCAATAAAGAAGCCGACCACGGCAGCGATCACGACTGCAACTACAAAGGCGGCAATCATCGTCTTCTTGTGCTTGCAAGCGTGGTCGTCCACGTCGGAGTCGCTGTCCTCATCCTGCTCCTCGGGCATGAGGTTCTCGTCAGCGGCATCCGCGGCAATCCGAGCCTCCAGTCGGGCGTCCTCCTCCTCGGCCGTCGTGCCGGCGGCAATGTGCTCGGCAGACGTACCGGCGACCAGGTCGATCTTCTCGTCCTCGTCACCGTCGGGTCCTTCGCCGCGCTCGATGATCTGGATGCCGTCGATCTCGTCCTTCTCGTCCTTCTTTTGAATCAGACCCATATCGGTTACTCCTTGTTAGGAAACATAGTCCCCAATAGAATACGCCCGACAGAGCGCCGGGCGTATTGATTCTTAGGTTATACGCAAACACTTAAGTACTATTTAGGCGTTTGCAGTGTGCATGCCTTAGGCCAGGTGCGCGATAACGGCATCGGCAAATGCCTGCGTACCCACAGCGCCCTCAACGGAGCCGGTCTGGGCACGACGCACGTCACCGGTAACCTGCTCGCCCTCGTCGAGCGTGGCAGAGACGGCGGCACGAATGCGATTGGCCGCGTCGTTCTCGCCTAGGTGATCGAGCATCATCGCGGCAGAGAGAATCTCGGCCGTGGGGTTGGCGATATCCTGACCAGCAATATCGGGAGCGGAGCCGTGCGTCGCCTCAAAGATGGCACAGTCGGCACCGATGTTGGAGCCGGGGGCCATCCCTAAGCCGCCCACCAGGCCGGCGCACAGGTCGCTCACGATGTCGCCGTACAGGTTGGGCAGCACCAGGACATCGAAGTCGTTGGGGTTCTGGACCAGGCCCATGCAGGTGGCGTCGACGATCTTGTCGTTGAACTCAATGTCGGGATAGTTGGCGGCCACCTCGCGCGCAACGCGCAGGAACAGGCCGTCGGTTGCCTTCATGATGTTGGCCTTGTGCACGGCCGTCACCTTTTTGCGACCGCAACGGCGGGCGTACTCAAAGGCGTACTCCACAATGCGGCGGCTCTTGGCGATGGAGATGGGTTTGATCGAGATGGCGGAATCCGCGGCGAAGGTCTTCTGGCCCGAGCGCTCGACGAGCTGCGAAAGCTCCTCGACCTCGGCAGCGCCCTCATCGAACTCGATACCGGCGTAGAGGTCCTCGGTGTTCTCGCGCACGATGACCAGGTCGACGTCACGGAAGCGCGAGCCGTCGCCCGGCTGCGACAGGCAGGGGCGCACGCAGGCGTACAGATCGAAGTGCTTACGCAGAGCAACATTGACGCTGCGGAAACCCGTGCCGACCGGCGTGGTGATGGGCCCCTTGATGGCGACCTTAGTCTCGGCAACCGCATCGAGCACATGTTGGGGCAGCGGCGTGCCAAACTCGTCCATGACGCCGGCGCCGGCCTCCTGGACATTCCAGTTAATCTGGACACCGGTGGCCTCGACCACGCGGCGCATGGCCTGCGTAATCTCGGGACCGATACCGTCACCGGGAATCAGGACTACATCGTGCGCCATAATCTGTTACTCCTCGTCTTCGGCGTCGTCAGATTTTTTAACGCTAGCACGCTTCTTCTTTTTGGAGAGATCCAGGCCAAAACGTTTAACAAGCATTTCGCAAATCTCGCTCGAACGGGCCTTGAGATAGCTGCCCTTGCCGTTCTCGGCGTCGAACTTAAGGCGCAGCGCAAGCTTCTCTGCGACCTCGGCGTCGATCTCGCCCTGGCAAAACTCGTACAGGCAACCGAGCATGTCGCGATACTCAAGGTCGCCGTGGTAGCACTGGATGGCCTCATCCAGGATGGGCCAAGCCTCGCGCGAACGCTCGACACTCGTGGCACCCCACACGCACAGCAGGCGGAAGGCGGCATAGCGCAGCGTGGAGGAGATCTCGTCGAACAGTGCGGTCTCGGCGCCCTCAAAGGCATCGCCCAGCTGCTCGGGGCAGGTGGTGGCGAGCGCCGTCAGGGCATCGAGGGCCTCCCAGCGGGTCTGCGCCTCGGGGCGGTCGAGCGCCTCGATCAGCGCGGGTACGCAGGGCTCGACGCGCTGCGGATCGCGCTCGGCAAGCAGGTGCAGCACGCGGGCGGCAAACTGGCGGATGCGGCGCGTGGGGCAGCCGAGCTCCTGGACCAGACGGTCGACGGCGTTCTCGTTCTCCTCTGCCAGCTGGAGCTGTGCCAGCTCCTCGTCGGTGAGCTGTTCGTCTTTATTTTCTGCCATAGTTACCTCTTCTTACTATTTCTTAGCGTGCTTGCCAGCACCCTTGCTGTCATCGGTGACCGAGATGAGCTGCCGGTTGGCTGCGCCCTTGCGACGCGCACGGCGGCGCTCCTCGGCATCGCCCGCATCGGCGGCGGCGCGATGGGCTTTGTTGACGTTAAAAACCTCGTCGTGCTTGCGCCACGGGCCGACGGACTCGCCAAAGCTCATCTTAAGGCCGGCGATAAAGCCGCCGAGCCAGCCAATCGGCGCAAACTGCACCAGCGGGAACAGCGAGAACACCCAAGTCAGCAGGACGACTGCCGCCGCTCCTGCAAAGTTGGCGATCCAGTAGTCGCGCTTGGTGATGACGCGCTTTTCGCAGGCCCACTGGCCGCACAAAAAGCCGATGTAGATCGCAAAGAGAAAGAGCACCAGCGCAAGCACCACGAACGTCCAGCTCATAGGCGCTACTCCTCGTGATGGTGGCCGCAGCAGCACTCGTGGCCGTCATCGTGACCGTGACCGCCGCAGCACTCGTGGTCCTCGCCGTGGTGGTGGCCACCGCAGCACTCGTGGTCGTCGCCATGCTCGCCGCAACCGCAGCCTTCCTCGTGGGCACCGTGCTCCTCGGGACGATACTGCGACCAGTCCAGACCGGCGGCGATGGCGTCGGCCTCCTCCTTATAGAGGACCGTGATGGCCTGGGTGCCCAGCTTGGCACCACCGATGGCATCGAGCATGTCGTAGAGCGTAAGGGCCACGTCGGCGCCGGGCAGCGCAAGCTCGCGATCGTCGGCATAGGCGAGCGCCAAGCGCAGGTCCTTAATAAAGTGCTCGACCATAAAGCCGGGCTTGTAATCGCCGTCGAGCGCCTTGGGTGCCAGGCTCTCCATGGCGCCGGACTTGCCGGTGCCGCCCAGGATCATCTGACGGGTCTTCTCCAGATCAAGGCCGCTCAGCTCGGCAAACGCCAGCGCATCGGCCATGCCGACCATGCAGGCGCCCAGCGACACCTGGTTGGCGAGCTTGGCAGCCTGGCCCTTGCCGGCGCCATCGAAGCAGCAGATAGTTGCCGCAAAGGTGGAAAGGATGTCGCGGACCGGGGCGATGTCGTTCTCGGTGGCGCCCACGATGGCCGTGAGCGTGCCGGCGATAGCACCGGACTCGCCGCCGGTGACGGGGCAGTCAAACGCCATGCGGCCGGAAACCTGGGCGGCCTCGGCAATATCGCGCGCGAGCTCGGGCGAGCTCGTGGTGAGGTCGATCAGGACCGCGCCAGGCTTTGTGCACGCGAGCAGGCCGTCGCCCGCCAGGTAGAGCTCCTCGACCTCGGAGGGATAACCCACCATGGTAAAGACGACGTCGGCGTTCGCCACGGCATCTGCCGGCGTATCGGCCCAAACGGCACCGCGCTCGATAAGCGCGGCGGCCTTGGACTTAGTGCGGTTGTTGACCGTGACGGGATAGCCGGCATCCAGGATGTGGCCGGCAATGGGGGCACCCATGATTCCGGTGCCGATAAATGCGACGGAGAGCTTGTTTGCCATGAAACCTTTCCTTTTGGGTTGGGTGTTATTACCAGGTTGAATACTCAGCGCCGGAGCTTGAGCTGCGGGGCGCCTGTGGTCGTAGCGCCTGTCTACTCACCGCGCACACGGCGCGCGATGCGGTCGGAAAGCGAGGCTTTCTCGGCGCGGTTCTTGCCCCAAAACGCAAGTGCCACCATGCCGGGGCCCACGTGCGAGCCAATGGTGGGGCCCACGGAGCTGCGGATGATCGTGACGTCGGCGCAGCCCTCCTCCTTGCGAACGGCGGCCTCGAGCCAGTCACCATCCTTCTCGGCATCGGCAGTCATAATGGCGATGGGCATGGTGCGATCGGGCACATAGTTCTCGCGGAACGACTTGAGGATGGACTTGAGTGCCTTCTTGCGACCGCGGTTGACGCCGATCAGCGACAGCGAGCCGGCCAGGTCGTAAGACAGCTCGGGTTTGACGTCGAGCTTTGCCGTGAGCTGTGCCGCCGCGGGCGGAATGCGGCCGCCGGCAGCCAGCGCATCGAAGCTCTCGAGCGTAAAGTAGCCGTGGACGTAGGTCTTTGCCTCGTTTGCCCAATCGACCAGCTGCTTGGCGGTCAGCCCCGCCGAACGCTGGCGCACGGCCTCGAGCGCCAAGAGCTCGCCGGTCGCACAGGGCAGAGCGTTGTCGACCACATACAGCTCAAAATCGGGATACTCGGCGCGCACGGCATCTGCCGCCTGGCACGCGGAGTTGTAGCTCGACGACAGCGCCGAGGTAAAGCACAGGTAGACCGTGGGCGTGCCCACTTTGGCGCACTCGGTAAAGAACTCGATATAGCGACCGAGCGACACAGCCGAGGTGGACACGCGGGCACCGGCGCGCATGCGGTCGTAGAACTCCTTAGGACTCATGCTCGACCAGATATCGTCCGTGCGCTCCTCGCCATCGATGATAAAGGGGAAGCCCAAGATATCGACATCGAGGTTCGCAGCGACCTCGGGGCTAAAGTCGCAGCAGGTATCGACGACGATGCGGCAACGGTCCGAATGACCGGCGGATGCGGCCTTGTCCATCAAAGCGACTCCTTACGTAAAAAAGGCGACCACCCGCATGGGATGGCCGCCAACCGTTAACTCATGCAAGTTAACGTATTTTACTCGTCAAGTGTTTCGATGCGGGGCTTGATGATGCCATATCCACCATTCTTACGGTGATACACCACATTGATAAGGCCGGTCGTCGCGTTCTCGAACACGTAGAAGTCGTGACCCAGCAGATCGGTCTGCACCAGCGCCTGCTCCTCAGTCATCGGGGTGACGTCGATAACCTTCTCGCGGACGAGCAGGTCGTCCTCCTCCTCGGGCAGCAGCAGGTCGGCCAGATCCTCGACGCGCTCGACCGGCGCAACATCCGCGGCGCTGGCACCGCCCTGGCGGTTGTCCACGACCTTGGTCTTGAACTTACGCAGCTGGCGGGTGACCTTATCGGCGGAGAGGTCGATCGCGGCGTACATATCTGCACCGTGCTCGGCAACGCGAATCACCGAACCGCGGGCACGAACCGTAACCTCGACGATTGCCGGGTTGGGGTTCGAGGGGTTCTTCTCATAGCGAAGTACAACGTCGACCGTCATGGGCTCGATATCGAAAACCTTGAGCGCCTCGCCGATCTTCTCATCCACATGCGCACGCAGAGCATCGGTTACCGTCGTCTTGCGTCCAGAAACCTTGATATCCATACGTGGCTCCAATCTGCCTCGGGGACTTACTGTACTGGCTATGTACCCATTGCCATGCATTTAATCACGCGGATTCTCAAAGACCCGAATAACGATTGCTTGATACCGCATACCGAAGTCTCGCACTTTTCCGTGGCAAAGTGCGCTATAGAAGAGCGACGGCGACTTTGGTTTTGCACCTAAAAAATGTCTTTGACCTGCTGGTTTTATGGAAACGAAAAAGCCGGGCTCCCCTGTTGGGAGAGCCCGGCGATGCGTGTTGAAACCGTGAAGAGGCGTCCCTCCTAGCGCATAGGAGACGCCACCCCTAGCAATAACTAGCTATTGAGCTTGTTAATGTCGTCGTCGGTGATAGTGCCCTCCTGGCTGGACGATTTATCCTCGGAGGATGCACCATCGCTGCTCGAATCGGAGGATGCGGACTCGCTGGATCCGGTGTCGGTCGGCTGCACGTCGGCGCCCGAGACCGTCTTGGTGGTGAGGTCATAGGGCATCGTGCCGTACCAGACGGAGTGGACCGCCTCGAGCGTACCGTCGACCGTGATGCCGTCGAGGGCATCGCTCACGGCACGGCACAGTTCGTCATTGGACGAGAGGCCCGCAACACCAAGCGTCGAGGGCGCCTCGAGCGCACCGACATAGGAGATCTCGCTCATCAGGCGTGCAAGGTAGCCGCCGGCCGTGGAGTCGCAGATCACATAGTCGACCTCGCCGGACTCGAGCGCCTCAAAGCACTCGTTGATGTTGGGGTAGGTCTTTTGGTTAGCGGTGATGCTCTGCTTAGCAAGCGCCTCCTGCGAGGCCGAGGACATCTGGACACCCAGAGTAGACGTGTTAAGGGTATCGGTGGAAACGTTTAGCGACCCACCATCGCTGGTTCTACCGAACACGGAAGCGGCATCGTACAGGCAGGTGCCGAGCGAGCTAACGTCCCCGTCCGTGGAGTTGATCTCGCCGATAAAGATATCAGCCTTTTTGTCGCCGAGCGCGGAACCTGCCGAGGACGCATCGACAAAGGCGACCTTAAGGCCCATGCGGCTTGCGAGGGCGCGGGCGGCGTCGACCGCATACCCCGTGAGCTCGCCGTCGGTGCCCTGCATGGCCTGCGGCGCATCGGAAGTATCGAGGGCGACCGTCAGGGTACCGGGGGTGACCAGGGCATCATCCGACACCGTGGGCGTGACGGTCTCGTACTCGATCTGGTCGATCGTGGGAGTCGTGAACGTAGACAGCGGGTTGAACGCGCATCCGCTCAGGCCCAAAACGGCGATGACCGCTGCGGTCCCAGCACCTAACCGAGCCGCGTGCATCAAGCTGCCCCTCACCATGTCCACTACCCTGCCTTCTGTGTCGTATACGATCCGTGCGTTGCGCGGAATATCAGATTGTTCCCACCAGCTGACCTGGTATTTGACCCCACACTTGCGCACCGGGGTGTTTGCTCGGGAGGCCGCAGCCACCTTCACGACTGGCCCGCTCGCCCGCGAGGCGGTATTGCCCCAAAGAAAGTAGAACGGACGGTGCGGCTTACATCTAGGACGCGCCATGATCGCGCCGCGCGCACGCGGTCGCTTACGTGGATCCCTTTGACCGCGTCTGTCTTGGACTAGGACGGGCATTTCGTCCGTCCGCAACCACAGCCTGGTAGGAACGTAGCGCATTATAGCTAAGTTCAAGCTAAAGTTTAAGGTTAGGGGCGTCATTCGCATCGCGAGTACAGATTTCGCAGGTCGGAGTGGGCTATTCGTGCCCCTGTGAAGCCCGGAGCTCCCCTATGGGGAGCTCCGGGGCACCCTTCCTAGGGTGCTGTGGCCAAAAAATGGCAAATATGAGTACTGTCACCAATTTAGTAACAGGCAATTTTGGCCTCTCGGACAGATTTTGCGCTCAGTGTCGCCAACCTGATGCTTAGTTATTCTACATTTGTTTATTATCTTTTTACTTTATGACGCCTCCGAGTCCTAAATTCCTTGATTTTGCTGTTACTGATTTAGTGACAGTACTCATATTTGCCATATTTTGGCCAGAGCATATGATTAACCCCCTATTTTCGACGTGAATTAGACCGGCTTAAGCCCAAAACACGCCCGCAGCGTGTTAAGCAACGCCTCTTGCTTCTTCCTGCGGGCATCGACACGATTCCGGTACCGCTTTCGCATACGCTGGTGGATGCGCCATGCGAGCGCTTCCATCGCTTCCATGTCGCAGAGCATTTCGTTGTTGACCGTCGCGACCTCGATTCCCATAGTAATCAAGCCCGTGTTGCGTTTTTCATCATGGATACGTCCCCTCCGAGAGGAATGGCCCAGCTCACCGTTGTATTCCAGATCAAACCGGGCTGCCTCTTGATACGCATCGCAAACTGCATGGGGCATCCCCGAGATTGCCTGCGCACGGTCATCGAACTCGATCTTGTAGTCGGTCTTAAAAGGTCCGCAGGCAAACCCGCCATAGGAAAACGGAAGCGAAAACAGGGCGAGCATGATGCACTCCATGGGCGAGCGTAGGTTTTCTGACAGGTAGGGACACAGACGCAGCAGCTGTTTGGCCACATTCCCCTTGCATGCCGCAAGGTAATCTGCCAGACGATCGGGCATCAGCACCGGCTCGACTTCAAAGTAGCCCACGTCTGCTGGCTGGTCCTTGTCCTTTGCAAGTTTATTCGCAACAGGCGAGGTGTAGGGAGGCAGATACTTCCCGCGGTCACTCAGCGAAATCTTAGAGCACAGCTCCTGGGCCAGGGCAAATGCCTGGATACAGCCGACCTCGCGGGCGACGGCAACACAAAGGGCCTCGGGAGATAGACTGTACACCCCCGGTTCCACCTCTAGAATCGAGCCGGCAGGCAACCCGGAGCATACGGACCAGCTCACGCCAAGAATGCGGCGGCGCTGCGCTGCAGACCCTACCAGCAAGCACAAATCCTCTTGCACCTCGCTGCTTGCGGCCCCAATCCGCACCAAGTCGGGAAGATAGATGTCCTCGGTCGAGGGCGACGACGTGCGCAGCACATGGCGCTCTTCATCGGGATTGAGGTCCCTCCAGCTTATGTAGCCCATCTGCCGGCGCTCGGCGCGCATCATGCGTAGCGCCGAGGCGCCTGTTAGGATTACGGAAGCCGCTAGCTGTTCGCCTGTCGGCTCGTTGCACCGCTCAATCTTTACTGCCACAAAACCACCCCTACCAAACGCGTGCGATAGCAAGGCCATCGACTGCCGCAGCGCCGGCGCGCTTGAGTTCCGCCGAAGCCGCGGCCATCGTCGCGCCCGTGGTGATAACGTCATCGATAAGCAGCAGGCGGCGGCCGTGCACGTCCTCAACCGTCTCGTACATGCCTTGGGCACGCTCGCGGCGCTCCTCACGACCGAGTTCGCGCTGGTCGCCATGCCCGTACTTGACGAGAGCATCGAGCAGGGGAACACCCGACAGCTCGCAAAATGGGCGCGCGATAGCCTCCATATGATCAAAACCACGCCGCCGAAACGCTGCCGCTGTCGCAGGCACAAACACCACCGCATCCGCACCGGACAACACGCCTCCTAAGCGTTCGGGCGCTACGATCT
Source organism: uncultured Collinsella sp. (assembly GCA_900544115.1). Taxonomy (GTDB): domain Bacteria; phylum Actinomycetota; class Coriobacteriia; order Coriobacteriales; family Coriobacteriaceae; genus Collinsella. The sequence continues at coordinate 40,462 of UQTW01000014.1, forward strand.
GGGCATGCAGGGCGGCGTCGTAGAGCAGCTCCGCCAGATACGGAGCCAGACGTCGCTCGCCCGCATCCTTGTACGCTTTAATGATACGCGGCAGCGGATGCGCATAGACGGCGCACGCCAGGCAGCGGTCGAGCGCCTCCGCCATTGCCGAGGACGTGCCCTCGACCGAACACTCAGTGCACAGCAAATCCCCAAACGGGGCGCCGCATCGGGTGCAGCTATGACGTGGGTCGATGAGCGCGAGCGCAGCCAGGCAGTCTTGGCAAATAAGCGTACCGGCGCGCTCGCAGCCGGCACATCGTGTTGGCGACAATGCCTCGAGCGCCTCGCGTGCCACCCGCTCGGCAAACGGTAGTAATTCGCCCGCAAACGGTAGGGTACCGGCACCCTGCAGACAGCTCAATATGTTCAGATGGCTCTTCAAGACACAACCCTCCCTACGTTCGGTCGCAGGGAGGGTTGTTGATTCGGCGCTATGATACCCCGATGTGCTCGGGGCAAGGCGGGCTAAATCCGCTCGCGGGCGTTATTCGCCGGCGGGCGGTTGTGGTGCAGACGAAGACGGGGTCGAGCCCTCGCCACCATTCTGGCGCGGCTTGCGGGAACGGCGACGGCGACGGCGCTTTTGACCCTGGTCGGCCGAGCCCTCGCCACCGCGATCCTCGCGCGGCTCGCGCTCGTCGCGAGCGGCGCCACGCGAAGCCTTAGCAGCCGCTCCCCCGCCATCTCCGGGACGACGGCGCGTGACCTTGACTTCGCCATCCGAAACCTGATCGGCCACGGAAGGAACCGAGGGCTTCTGCTGCGTGCCCGAGGAATGGCGACGGCGCGGACGTGGCGCGCGCTCCTCCTCGCCACGCGGCTTGCCAGCCTTGTCGGCAGGCGCATCGGAGGCCGAGACGCCCTTGGGAGCGGCACCGGCCTCGCGAGCAGCTGCGGCGCGGAAGACGTCCTCGCGCTCCTCGCTCGACAGGTGACGGCGACGACGGCGCGTGGGATTCATGCCACCGCCGCGGTTTTGCTGCTGGGGCTGCTGAACCTCGCGCTCGCGAGCGCCGTTCTTGCCGGCGGCTGCGGCCTCGCCGGCATCGGCAGAGCCCGCACGCTTGCGGCGGCGACGGCCGCCAGCGGCCTCCTCGGCCTCAGGCGTTGCGGCATTGCCACGGCCCTTTCCGCGGCCACGACCCTCGCCCTGCCCCTGACCGGCGCGAGCATCGGAATCGGCATCGCGACGACGGCGCTTGGGCATCGACGTGCCAGCAAGACGGTCGGCGCTCGACAGGCCATCGCCCACGTCGACGCCGTTCTCGCGATCGAGCTCCATGAGCGCCAGGCGCATCTCGGGCGACTCGATGCGCTCGAGCACGTCACGCGTCACGCAGTCGGGGCGGCAGTTGCAGCCCTGCTCGGCGGCCTTCTTCTTGCAGCCCTCCGAGCAGGTCATATCGGCCAGGTTGACCTTAAAGACCTTGCCGTTCTCCAGACGCAGCACCAGCTGCTCGCGCGGCGTGTCATATTCCTGAATACGCGCCTTGCCGAGCGGCGTATCGATGAGCGTCTTCTTTTTGGGCGCGCGGCTCTTAAAGTCCTTGTACGCTTCGAACTCGTAGCGCAGGCAGCACATCAGGCGGCCGCAAACGCCGCTGATCTTGGAGGAATTGAGCGGCAGGTCCTGCTCTTTTGCCATGCGGATCGAGACGGGCTCAAACTGTCCGCCAAAGCGCGTGCAACAGAGCTCCTGGCCGCACTGGGCATAGCCGCCCACCAGGCGAGTCTCGTCGCGCACGCCGATCTGGCGCATGTCGACGCGAATGTGCAGCGTCGAGGACAGATCCTTGACGAGCTGGCGAAAATCGACGCGCTCCTCGGCCGCAAAGTAGAACACGGCCTTCTCGCCGCCAAACAGGTACTCGACGCCGACCGGCTTCATCTCGAGGTCGAGTTCTTTGACCAGACGGCGGAAATCGACCATGGCCTCGTCGCCCTGGATGGCAAGATCGTCGGCAAGCTGCAGGTCAATGTCGCTCGCCACGCGCAGCACGGGCTTGAGCGGCTGACCGATCTCGTCTTGCGGCACCTCGAAGGGATCGGCCGTAACCAAGCCGATCTCGGTTCCGCGCTCGGTGGAGCAAATGGCATAATCGGCCTCGAGGATATCCAGGTCCTGCGGGTCAAACCACAGGTCGCGCGAGGCGTAGGTAAACTTAACGGGTACGACTAACGGCATTTCAGTGCCTTCCTGATATCGAACAGCATGACCTCGATGGCCAGCTGGGGAGTAACGTTTCTGGCGATGTTGCGCTCGGCGGTCGCGACCGCCTCGAGCGCCTGGGTGGCACCCGCAACATTGGTCGCGGCGGCAAGCCGACCGATCGTGTCGCGCACGTCCTCGTTCACCACGTCGGCTGCCTCGTCCTGAAGTGTCAGCAGCACGTCGCGCATGAGCGTCCGCGCGCTCGCCAGCGCTTCCATGATACCCGAACGCTCGCGCGCGTTGAGTTCGCGCTTGTTGCGGTCCTCAAGCTGCTTCAATGCTCCACGCGACAGGTAGTCGGCGTTTTGCTCGAGTACCTTTTCCTGCGTGGACTTGACCTCGGCGAGCGGCGCCTTGACGGCGACGATGAGCGACTTGGCGCGACTGAGCACGTCGGCCTCGTCGGCGGCAATGAGTGAGTCGATGGCACGGATCATCTGGCGACGGGCGTCCTGGCGCTCGGCGCTCTTGAGGAACTCGATACCACGCGTGGGGCTTCCCGCCACGGCGACGGCCATGCGGCAGCGCGCGGGATCCTGCCCGGTGGCGCGGCTCACGGCCTGCGCGGCCACGGTGGGAGACACCAGCCGAAACGGCACACACTGGCAGCGGCTCACGATGGTGGGCAGCATCACGTCTGCCGAGGTACCCAACAGGATGAACATGACGCCCTCGGGCGGCTCCTCGAGCGTTTTGAGCAGTGCGTTGGCGGTGTTGGCACGCAGTTGCTCGGCACGGTCGATGATGTAGACCTTGGCCTTGGCACGGATGGGCGCCAGCGGCACGTCATCGAGCAGCTCGCGGGTCTGGGCAATGAGGTAACCCGTGGCGCTCTCGGGCGTGTAATAGTGCACGTCGGGATGCGTATGCCGAGCAACGCGCACGCAGCTGTCGCATGCGCCGCAGCCGTCCTGCTCGCACAGGAAGGCTTGGGCAAGCGCCCACGCGGCGTCGAGCTTGCCCGCGCCGGGCGCGCCCAAAAACAGGTAGGCGTGCGATGCGCGACCGCTAGCGACGGCATTGGTCAAAAAGTCGCGCACGCGCTCTTGGGTGTCGAGCTTGGCCAGCAGGCTTGCCTGAGCGGGGGCCATGCTACTCGGCCTCCTTGGCAAGCGCGGCGGCAACGGCTTCCTGCGGAATGTCGAGACCATACGCGCGAACCTGCTCGACCGTCTTCTCGAAGACTTCCTCGACGGTCGCAGTGGCGTCGATGAGCTTTACGCGGTCTGGCTCCTCGGCGGCAATGGCACAAAATCCCTGATAGACACGCTCCTGGAAGGCCATGCCCTTGGCCTCCATGCGATCGGTCGCACCGCGGGCCGCCATGCGCAGCGCCGCCTGCTCGGGCGTGATGTGGTAGACGAGTGTGAGTGCCGGGTGCGTTCCCGCGACGGCCAGGTTGTTGGCGTCGCGCACCATCTGGCGATCGAGGCCATCGGCAAATGCCTGGTAGCAGGTCGTGGAATCGTAGAAGCGATCGCACAGGACCACCTTGCCGGCCGCAAGGGCGGGCGCGATGACCTCGTGCACCAGCTGGGCACGCGCCGCCTCGTAGAGCAACAGCTCGCAGGTGTCTCCCATCGCCGTGTTGGCGGGGTCGAGCAGCAAAGCGCGAATCTTTTCGCTGATGGCGGTGCCGCCCGGCTCGCGCAGGCTCACAACCTGGTAGCCGGCAAGATCGAGCGCGCGGGCAAGCAGACGCGCCTGCGTGGACTTGCCGGCACCGTCGACGCCCTCGAGCGTGATAAAGCTATGTTGAGCAGGCTCAAAAGCCATGGGCGCAGCCCCTTCCTACAAGGCGCGTAAATGCAGATATATCAACTAAGCCATGATACCCCAGTGCTCGGCGCGTCCCCAATGGCTAAAGGCGCCTTTCCAAAGTTGCGGTGAAATAGGGACTGATTGAAGCTCTGAGATCGCCAAACAGTCCCTATTTCACCGCAACGTATGATGGGGAATTTTGGATGCTGGGTATAATCGTCGTATTGCATTGAAATGTGGCGAAAGGAGTGGCAATGTCTCGGTATTGCGCCTCGTGCGGCAAGCTTCTTGAAGATAATGCCAAGTTCTGCACCTCGTGCGGTGCACCCGTTGAGCAAACAGCCGCGAGCGATAGCCAGCCCGCTTTTGAGCAGACCGGCTCCCTTGATACGCCGCAAGCCAAGGCGGACGACCCCCTCGCCTATAGCCCCGACCCCGCCGCAAGGACCGAAGCCGTCGAGACCACGCAGCGCATACCCGTCGCGAGCGGCTCGCCCCAACAGCAGCCGGCTCCCGCATACGCGCCCGCTTCGCCACAGACCCCCGCTCCCAAAAAGAGCGGCACCGGGCCGCTTATCGCCGTTATCGTTGTGCTGGTGGCGATCATCATCGCCCTGGTCATCTTCTTTGCGATCAGACCGTTCGACAACGCCGCCACGCAGACGACTGCCGAGGTAGCTAAGCTGCACCATGACGTCGACGACGATGACCTAAAGCCTCTCGGCAATCCCAACAGCCTGTACGACGATGATGACGATGACGACGAGGATGGCGGCGAAGCAACGCTCTCCGAGCAGAACCTCTACCGTCGCCTGAGCGAATACTACGACTTGCTCGAAGATCTCGACAGCCAGGTCCGTGGCTGCGCGCAGAACTTCAACGGCAACTATCTGGAAGAGGATCGAACCACCCGTCAAAATCTCGCCGACGTCGCCGAGCGCACGGAGGACACCATCGAGCAGTATTACGACATCGTCGAGGACCTGGACGTCCCGACGAGCTCCAAGAACTACAGCTCCTGGAAGGATATCATCGCCCTGTACGACGACCTGGATCACCGCATTGACGCAATCTGTGATGCCTGGGAGATCAGCCTGAAATACGCCAAGCCTGCGGACCACAAGAATGAGATCGTGGCGCCGCTGTCGCGCGACAACGTGGCGGGCACCAATGACAATAAGTACCGCCTAGACTTTGAGGAGCGCTATCCCGGCGCTAAGCCTGTCGAGGTGAACTAGCGCTTTGTCGTTCCCGAGCCGGCAGTTAGGGACGTTCCTAAACTGCCGGCAGAAAAGGAACGTCCCTAACTGCCGGTCAAAAAAACGAGCGAGGATCGCGGGGTCCTCGCTCGTTTTTTTGGGCAATGTTTCGACTGCGCCGTTACTTGTCGGCGGCTGCTTTCTTGGCAGTCGACTTCTTCGCGGTCGTCTTCTTGGCGGCAGTGGCTTTCTTAGCCGTCGTCTTCTTTGCCGTGCTCGCCTTGGTTGTGGTCTTGCGACCGCGGGCGGGCTTCTTCTCCTTGGTCGGGCAGTCCATGTTGACGCAGATACGCCACGGACCGCGCGCCGTGTTGACCACCACGATGGGGGCGCCGCACTCGGGGCAGGTCTCGCCCGTCGCCTCGAGCTTGCCGCGCGCCGGCAGCGGATAGCTCACGCCGCAGTCATCGTAGTTGGTGCAGCGGATAAAGCGCTTGCCGCTCTTCTCGCTCTTGTGCGCGATCAGGTCGCCGTGACGTCCGGCCTCGGCACACACCTTGCACTCGCCCACCTTAAGATCGGGCTCGTAGTTGGTGGGGCACGTGGGGTTCACGCAGATCTCGAAGGCCTTCTGGCGGAATGGCTGGCACTTGATGCGCGGCGCGCCGCACTCGGGGCACACGGCGGCCTCGCCCTCGAGCGGGCTCACCTTGACGCCACTCGGCACCGGATAGGTCACGTCGCAGTCGGGCCAACCCATGCAGCCGATAAAGCTGCCGCGGGTCTTGGCGCTCGTCTTCATAACCAGGTCCTTGCCGCACTTGGGGCAGGCGCCCACGCGCGCATCGGCCGTGACGGCGTCGCTGATGGCGTCGCCCAGCTCCTGCGTATGCTTGAGCAGCTCGTCGAGCACGCCGGCCAGCAGCGCGCGCGAGTGCGTCACGACATGCTCTTCGGTATCCTCGCCGCGCTCCACGCGGGTCATGTCGCCGTCGAGCTCGCTGGTCATATCGGGGCTCGTGATGCGCGGGGCAAACTGCGACAGCGCGTCGATGATGGCGATGCCCAGCTGGCTCGGCTCAACGGGATCATTTTTGAGATAGCGCACGGCATACAGGCGCTCGATGATGCTCGCGCGCGTGGACTTGGTGCCCAGGCCGCGCTTTTCCATCTCCTGCACGAGCTTGCCCTGGCTGTAGCGCGCGGGCGGCTCGGTCTGCTTGGCCTCGAGCTTAATGTCGAACACGTCGACCGTGTCGCCCTGCTCAAGCGGCGGCATCTGCTCGTCGCGCTTGAGGCCGTACGGATATGCCTCGCGGAAGCCCGGGGTCACGAGCACGTCGCCCGAAGCCACGAACGGCTCGCCGTTGACGTCGAGCTCGAGCTTGGTGTTCTCGATGGTCGCGGGCCCCATGAGCGTTGCCAGGAAGCGACGGGCGACGAGGTCATAGAGTTTGCGCTGGCCGCCGTCGAGCGTGGACGGATCGCCCTCGCCCGTGGGGTAGATAGGCGGGTGGTCGGTGGTCTCGACCTTGCCGCGCGTGGGCTTCATGGGGCCGGCGAGCACCTTTTTGCACACGGGCGCCAGCGCCGGGTTGATCTTTGCCAGGTCGCTCACCACGGCGCCCAGATCGAGCGTCGCGGGATACACGGTGTTATCGACACGCGGGTAGCTGATGAGACCGGCCATGTAGAGGGACTCGGCGATGCGCATGGTACGCGCAGGTGAGATGCCCTCGGCCGCGGCGGCAGCCTGCAGCGAGGTCGTCGCAAACGGCGTGGGCGGCTGCTGCTTACGCGAGCGCTTGGTCACCGCGGCGACGGTTGCCGTCGTAGCGCCGTCAACGTGACCGTACGCCGTCTCAGCAGCATCCTTGTCGGTAAAGCGCGCCGTCTTGTGCGCGATCTTAAAGCGATCGTCCTCGGCAGTACCCTGTGCGGCGCCCATGCCGCGGATCTGCCAATAGTCCTCGGGCACAAACGCCATGCGCTCGCGCTCGCGCTCGACCACCAGGGCAAGCGTCGGCGTCTGCACGCGGCCGGCGGAACGCACGTTGCCAAAGCCGCCAAACTTGGCGAGCGTCAGGTAGCGCGTGAGCACCGCACCCCAAATGAGGTCGATGTGCTGACGGCTCTCGCCGGCGTCGGCCAGGTTCTGGTCGAGCGAGACAAGGTTATCGAAGGCCTGCGTGATCTCGGCCTTGGTAAACGAAGAATACTGGGCGCGGGCAACCGGCAAGTCGGGCGCCACCTCGCGCACCTTGTTGAGGGCGTCCGAACCGATCAGCTCGCCCTCGCGATCGAAGTCCGTGGCGATGATGACACTGTCGGACTTTTTGGCGAGGTTCTTGAGCGAGCGGATGAGTTCCTTCTCGGCCGGCAGCTTAATGACGGGTGCCCAGGTGAGATAGGGCAGGCTCTCGAGCTTCCAGCCCTTGATGGAAATGCCATCGGCAAGGAACGGCTTGCGCTTGGTGTCGTAGGGCGGGCGGGCCAGGCCATCGGGCATATCGGCCGGCAGCATTTCGCCGTCCTCCGTGACCGAATACCAGCCCAACTTTTTATCGAACAGCACACTGTCGCAAAAATCGGGTGCCAGGATGTGACCGGCAAGGCCGATCGTCACGCACTCCTCGCCCTTCCACTCAAAACGGTAGATGGCGGTGTTGTACACCTTGTCCTTTTTGGGCTTGCCCGTGGACAGACGCTCGGCGATCTGACGCGCGGCGTCGTTTTTCTCAGCGATGATGAGCTTCAAAAGAGGCTCCTATCTCGTGTGTCTGCGGCTGCGCCCGCCCTCTTGGCGGCCGACTTACGCCCTTGCTTGCTCAATCTGCCCGATGAGCCAATCGCACCAGGCATCCATGCCCTCGCCCTTGCGCGCGCTCACGGCAAACCGCGGCGCCTGCGGATTGAGGTCATCGAGTGTCTTAGTATACCTATCCATGTCAAAATCGAAAGCCGGGGCCACGTCGACCTTATTGAGCAGCTGCGCGCCGGCGTGCTGGAAGATGCCCGGGTACTTGATGGGCTTGTCGTCGCCCTCGGGCACCGAGAGGATCATGATGGACAGGTTCTCGCCCAGGTCAAAGTCGACCGGGCAGACCAGGTTACCCACATTTTCGATAAAGATGACGTCGATGTTCTCCAGACCGACGGCCTGGTCGAAGGCGTCGACGGCCTCCATGATCATGTTGCCCTCGAGGTGGCACAGGCCGCCCGTGTTGATCTGGATGGCGGGCATGCCGGCTTCCTTCATGGTGATGGCGTCGACATCCGAGGCGATATCGCCCTCGATGACGGCACAGCGTAGGCCGGCCTTGTCGCGCAGGCGCTCGTTGGTGCCCAGAATCGTGGTGGTCTTACCCGAGCCGGGGCTCGACAGCACATTGATCACGTAGGTGCCTGCCTCATTAAATCGCTGACGCAGCTGATCTGCCAGGCGCTCGTTGCGCGACAGGATCGGCGACGCGATATCAATCGTTTTCTCGGCCATACTTAGCGCTCCTTACTTTGGCTCCTTTATACCCCATCACCAGATGGCTAGCGGGCTAATCGTCGGGGGTTTCGATTTCGATACTTGCGATATCGAGCTCGCGGCCGTGCAGCAGGCGCACGTTGGCGCCGCCACACTGGGGGCAGCGACAATGGAAACGGTCGTGCTCAAAGACCTCGCCGCAGTCCAGGCACTCGCTTTGTGGATGGACCTCCTCCACGGCAAGCTCGCAGCCGCGCGTGAGCGGGTCCTCGTCGCGAAACGTCCCCCACGCAAAGTCGAGCGCCTCGCGCACGACCTCGGTCATATCCCCGATACGCAGCGTTACCAAAACGGCGCGCGAGGCCCCCGCCCCACGCGCCGCGCGAATCACTGTATCGAGTATGCCGTTGACAATGCCAACCTCGTGCATACCGTTTTACTCCTCGTCGTCCTCGTCGTCCGAGAACAGGTCCAGACGGCTCACGAACAGGCCCTCCTTGCCCTCGCGCGCGGTAATGACCACGCGAGCGATGGCGAGCGAAATCTCGTAGAGCGAGAGCAGGGCGCCATACATGAGACCCAGCGTAACGGGCGAGCCGTCGGGCGTAATCACAGCCGAGCCCACAAGCAGGCCTACGTACACGTAGCGCCAGGCACTACGGAAGGCCGCATAGGACACGATGTGAAAGACGGACAGATAGAAGATGATGAGCGGCAGCTCAAACGCCACACCAAAGCCGATCATAAAGAGCAGCTCCATGTTGACGTAGTTCTCCAGGTCGGGCAGCGCCGTAGCGACGGCCGAGGTCTCGCCGATGAGCCACTCAAAGCCCGCCGGGATGATGATGAAATAGCAGAAGATGGCACCCAGGAAGAACAGCACCGTCGAGGCGAGCACCGTGGGCACGACCCACTTGCGCTCGTTGGGGCGCAGCGCCGGCAGGAAAAATGCCAGGATCTGCCAGATGATCATGGGCGTGCACATGACCACGGCCATCTTGATGGCCAGCGAGAAGCGCAGGCCAAAGCCGCCGAGTGTGGTGGTGATGTAGAACTTACCGTCCGGCACAAACGAGCGGATGGGGTCTTCCAGGATATCGAGCACCACGGGCGTGGCAAAGTACAGCACGATGGCGGCGGCAAACACCGACACGACCACGATGGTCAGGCGGCGACGGAGCTCTCCCAAGTGATCGAAGAGCGGCATACGAGCAGGTCCGATAGGCATTACTCATCGCCTCCCTTCGGGGCGTCGGCGGCAGCAGTCTCGGCAGCGTCCTCGGCCTCGAGCTCGCGAGCGAGCTGGTCGACGACGGCCTTGCGCTTGCGGGGACGACGGGCGTAGAGGTCAGCCGTCGTGGGCTCTGCCGGCTCGGGCTCGGGCTCTGCAGCAGGCTCGGGCTCGACGGCAGGCTCGGCGGCAGCGGCAGGCTCGGCCTCGGCACCCTCGGCCTCGGACTCCTCAGCAGCACCCTCGCCCTCGGCGGCAGCCTCGCTCGCGGCCTTCTCGGCAGCAAGGCGGGCACGACGCTCGGCAAAGGTCTCCTTCTTGGCGGGCGCTACCGTCTCGGCAGCATCCTCGTCCGCATCGGAATCGTCATCGACGGCAGCCTTCTTGGGCTTGACCGGAGCCGAAGCGGCCTCGCTTACCGGATCGATGATCTCGGACTGGACAACCGCCGTCATCTTTTCCTGCGTCTCGCGGAACTGACGGATGGCACGGCCGATCGTGCGGCCCATCTGCGGGAGCTTATCCGGGCCAAACAGCAAAAAGCCGAAGACCACGATGATCGCGAGCTCACCCTCTCCAATACCAAACACACATACCTCCAAGGCTCGATGTGAGTCGAGCCCGCACCGCGCCATTCGGCCGGAACTCGTCTATTCATTCGGTCAAGTATAGCGCCCGGACGCCAAAACGTCCGAGCGCATCACAAACATATGCCAAACGGCACGCCCTTTTGGGGGCAAAGATTATGCAGCGGTGATCGAAATCTCCTGGTCGACGCCCAACAGCTGAACCACGCGCATCACCGGGGGCTGCACGTTGACGCAGCTAAAACGCTTACCATGATCAGCTGCGTGGTGTGCGGCGCCCACAAGCACGCCAATGCCCGTCGAATCGATGTAGCTCACCTGGGCAAAATCGAGCTCAACGGCCTCAGTGGGCTGCTCGAGCGCCAGGTCGATGGCATTGCGCAGGCTATCGGCGTTAGAGATATCGATCTCACCGGTCACCTTAATGGTGTAGAGCTCTGGCGTGGGGTTGGTGGAAATACCCAAATCCATGTATACGCTCCTTTACGTATCGAAAGTGCGGATAGTACTAGGCGCGGACTTGCGGGGCCCTACGCGTTAGGCGCGCTCGGCACGCGCAAGCTCGGCAGCGACGAGCTTGACAGCCAGCACCAGCACATCGAGCGCAGCCTCCAGGTCCTCGACCGTGGGATAGCTCGGCGCGATGCGGATGTTGGTGTCGCGCGGATCCTTGCCATAAGGCCAGGTGGCACCAGCCGGCGTGAGCTTGACGCCCAGGTCGGCACAAAGCGCGGCGACCTTCTGGGCCGAGCCCTCGGGGCCATCGAAACTCACAAAGTAGCCGCCATGGGGATGAGTCCAAGTGGCGCAACCCGTGTTGCCCAAGCCCTCGGTGAGTTTACGCTCAACGGCCTCAAAGCGCGGGCGCAGGAACTCGGCATGCTTTTTCATGTGCTCCTTGACCGCCTCGATGGTGGGAAGGAAACGCACGTGACGCAGCTGGTTGAGCTTGTCGGCGCTGATGAGGCCGGCCTTCAGGCGCTTGGAGAACTCGGCGATAACCGCGGGGCTCGCACCAATAAAGCCGATGCCGGCGCCCGGGAAGGTGATCTTGGACGTCGAGGCAAAGGCCACCACGCGATCCTCGGTGCCCGCCGCGCGAGCGAGGTCAAAGATATTTGCGAGCTCGTCGGTCTCGTCGTACAGGTCGTGCACGCAGTAAGCGTTGTCCCAAAAGATGCGGAAATCGGGCGCGGCCGTGGGCATCTCGACCAGGCGGCGCACAGTGTCCTCGCTAAAGGTGATGCCCGTGGGGTTGGAATACTTGGGCACGCACCAGATGCCCTTGATGGAATCGTCGGCGGCAACCAGGCGCTCAACCTCGTCCATGTCGGGGCCGTTGTCGGTCATCGCGACGGGGACGTTCTCGATGCCCAAGTCGGCGGTGATGCCAAAGTGGCGATCGTAGCCGGGAACGGGGCACAGGAACTTGACCTTCTTGCCGTCGTGCGCGGCCTCGTAGGCGTCCCAGGGCTCGCTGCCGCACGAGCCACAGCGCCAGAACATGCCGGCGATGTCATGCTCAATCAGCAGGCTCGACGAGCCCAGTACGAGCGTCTGCTCGGCAGGGCAACCCAGGAACTCCCCCGCCAGCTTGCGTGCCGAGGGAATGCCCTCAAAGCAGCCGTAGTTGGAGCAGTCGACGTTGCCGTCATGCAGATCGGCATCGGCATTGAGGATATCGAGCATGGGTCGAGAGATGTCCACCTGGGAGGGCGACGGCTTGCCGCGGGCCATGTCGAGCGCCAGGCCCTTGGCCTTGACCTCGGCGACCTCGGCTTTGAGCGCCTCGATGGCGGCATCGAGTTCGGTGGTTTCCATCTTCTGGTAGATCGTCTGCATGGGGTGCGACCTTTCGCGAAGCGGTATGTTGCAGTTCGTCTAAGTATAGACCGCCATCGTCGCAACGTTATGAAGCCGTGATAGATTAAGTTCATCGCAATCAATTACGAATCGCCGCGCATGCCGGCGTGGGGCGCCCAAGGAGGCACTATGGAGTACGGATCGTTTCAGGCCGAGGAATTCGGCGACTTGCAGCGCCTGGTCGACGGACTGTTTTACGACCGCCACGCCATCGACCGCCTGGATCTGATCGTACAGGCCGAAATCTTGGACCTGGCGCCCGACCTCATGGAGATCGTGAATCTTTTGCCGCCCGGCTACTACGACCGCCAGTCACTTTGCGACCAGCTCAACTCCGCCTTGGCCGCCCACGGCTGGGGCGCCGTCTACGGAACGGTGGAATAAGCCTCGAGGCCGGCGATTTGGCCCGCTTCCCGACCTTGGCGAGGCTTGTTTTAGAGCTTGTGGCCAAAAAAGGGCAAATATGAGTACTGTTACCTTTTTAGTAGCAGCGATTCTTGGTCGAAATCGGCAAAACTCGACTTGAAACTTCCTAATCACCGTCAGCTAGCGCCAAATTGGAAGTCGATGGTCACTCATTAACGTACAGTTCTTATAACTTTGTTCATTATTTTCCGCACCTAAAATGATACGCCGTTTGTGACAGTACTCACAAACGGCGTTTTTTGACCACTGGCGTGTCTGGCAGGCGGCAAGCACCGCCCGAATCCGCATTTTGAACGCGCCCGAATCGGTTCTGGAGCCGGTTTTCGCGCTCTTACTCGTCTTTGGGCGAGGGATGCTTGCAGACCACGCTCATGTAGATCATGCCGAGCACGGCTGCGGTGACCGAACCGGCGAGAATAGCGGCCTTGGCTGCAAGAACCTCAAACTGGGCCGTCGGGAAAGCAAGGCCGCTGATGAGAATCGACATGGTAAAGCCGATACCGCCCAGAATGCCCACGCCGGCAATCATGTGCCAGTTGACATTGTGCGGCAGCTCGCAGGCCTTAAGCTTAACCAGGGCAAACGTCATACCAAAAATGCCGATCGGCTTGCCCAGCAGCATGCCAAAGTACACGCCGAGCGTCACCGGGTCGGTGAGCAGTGTGCTCATGTCCACGCCCACTAAGCGAACCTGAGCGTTTACGAACGCAAAGATCGGCAGGATCACAAAGTTGACCGGCGTGGAGATCAGACGCTCCATGCGGATGAGCGGCGGGGTCACGCGGTGCATGACGCGCTCGACCTTGGTAGTCGAGACGGTAAAGTCATGCTGGCCCAGGATGTGTGCCTCGTCGTCGTAGCGGTCATCGAGCAGCGGCAGGCACTCGCCCAGCCAATCGGTGAGACTATCGAGCTTGACGCCGCACTTGGCCGGAATGGTGAAGGCCAGGATGACGCCAGCAAGCGTGGCATGTACGCCGCTCTTGAACATGCAGAACCACAACAGCAGACCCAGTACCGAATACGGGGCAAGGCGGTAATGCTGCGTCTTGTTGAGCCACACGAGCGCGCAGGTCACAAGTGCGGCGGCGCCCAACCAAAACGGATTGGGGCTCTGACCGTAGAAGATGGCAATGGCGGCGATGGAGATGAGGTCGTCGGCGATGGCGAGCGTCGAGAAGAACACGCGCACGCCGTTGGGCACGCGATTGCCCAAAAGCGACAGCACGCCCAGCGCAAAGGCAATATCGGTTGCCATGGGGATGGCCCAACCGTTGCGGGCGCCGGCATGGTTAAAGATCAGGTAGATGCAGGCGGGAACGACAACGCCGCCCACGGCCGCCAGCATGGGAAGCATGGCCTGACGCGGATTCTTGAGCTCACCGACCGTCATCTCGTACTTAAGCTCGATGCCCACCAACAAAAAGAAAATCGCCATGAGGAAGTCGTTGACGAAAAGCTCAACGGTGAGACCGGCCGTAAGGTTGCCCAGACCCACATACAGCGGGGTCTCCAAAAAGTGATGGATGGCCTCGTAGGCATCGGTATTGGCGCAAATGACGGCGGCGATGGCGGCGAAGACCATGACGGCGGCGGAAATCGTACCGTTCTCGGCGATGCGCTCCCAGATGTCGTGACGTTCAAAGCGCTTGCGCTCACGAACGTTGAACAGCTGCTCAGTTGCTGCCATGGGCGGCTCCTTTCACGGGAAAGCTCCCGTCTTAAAAAAGCACGGCCCGCCCAAGTGGCGGTGCCGCGCTCTAACGTATTACGCTTGCATCTAGCCTACCCTGCACGACAAGCACGCAGGCGTGGCCGAAAAGCGGAACCACAGGTTGAACATTATTTGCTCAACGGCACGGGCACGCCTGTCCAAGAGACGACGCGGCGCCGTGCACAAAAAACGACCGGAGCGCGGGACGTCCGCGATCCGGTCGTGGCGTTTGGTCAACTAAACCTAGCAGGCAGCCATGATGGGGGCAGCGACCTGCTTCTTACGGGAGAGGACACCCGGCATCCAGACGCCGTCGTGCTCGTCGGCAATGCCCAGGCCCTTCTGAGCGGCCTCGGTCTCGCCCTCGAGCAGGACCTGCGAGCCCTCCTCCATGATGTCGGTGATGCACAGGACAATGCCATCGGCACCCTTCTCGGCGGCGTAGGCACGCATGGCCTCGCGAATCTCGTCGATCATGCCGAGAGCACGACTCTTGTCGACGGTCTCGTACTGGCCGATGAGCAGCTTCTTGCCGGCGGGCTCGAACATCTTGATGTCGTTGCCGACCATCTCGGCTGCGGTGAAGGAGCCGGACGGACGGGTGAGGAAGACCTCCATGCCAAACTTGACCGGGTCGACACCCACCTGCTCGCCGAGCTTGGCGGCGACAGCGCGGTCGACATCGGTGGTGGTGGGACTCTTGAGCATGAGCGTGTCGGTCATCATGGCCGAGAGCAGCAGCTTGGCCTGGACGTCGGAAAGCTCAACGCCGAGCACGTCGGCGAGCTTGGTGACGATGGTGCAGCTGGAGCCCCAGGGCAGGCAGATGTAGTGCAGCGGGCCGGCGGTCTCGAAGTCGCCGATGCGGTGATGGTCGACAACACCAAAGACCGTGGCGTCCTTAAGGCCGGCGACGGACTGGGCGGACTCGTTGTGGTCGGTGAGGACGACGAGCTGACCGGCCTCGACGGACTCGATCACGCGGGGCTCGGCAATGCCGGCATCGGCGAGCAGCTTGGCGGACTCGGCCGGAAGCTGGCCCAGAGCGCAAGCCTCGTAGGTGTTGCCGGCATACTCAACCTGGTTAAGCAGCTGGGACAGGACGACGGCGCTCATGATGGCGTCGTTATCGGGGTTCTGGTGACCAAAGACAAGAACGTTTGCCATGGATATCCTCCACTTGATATGTGTACTTGGACGTAGCTATGGTAGCACGCCGATGCCGAGCCTTCGCAGACGGAAGGGCCACGGCATATTTTGTGGCAGGTATGGGGGCCAAGGCTGTCCCTTTTGCACCATGTTGGTGCAAAGTAACCTGACCCCCTTGCACCAGCTATTTACCGGCGGCGCGCAGGGCTACGTAGGCGGCACCGATGATGCCGGCGTCGTTTCCGAGCGAAGCGACCTTAATGGGCGTCTCGCGCGAGGCGGAAAGCGCGTAGCGCTGGAAGTGCTCGCGAACCTTATCGAGGTAGACATCGGCCGAAGCGGACGCGCCGCCACCGATCAGGAACATCTCGGGGTCGACCACGTTGGCGATAAGTGCCAGAGCACGACCGAGATAGTCAGCCATGGTATCAGCAGCTGCCAGCGCGAGCTTGTCGCCCTCGCGGCAGGCCTGGAACACGTCCTTGGAATCGGAGGGGCCGGTGAGCTCGATGGGCTCGACGCCCGCCTTCTTGCACTCGGCCAGGTAATTGCTCACCACGCCGGTGGCGCTGGAATACTGCTCCAGGTGGCCATGGCCGCCACAGCCGCAGGTGCGCTCCTCGGCCGGGTTCAGGCACATGTGGCCAATCTCGCCGCCGGCACCCACAACGCCCGATACCACGTCGCCGTTGACGATTACGCCGCCGCCCACGCCGGTACCGATGGTGACCATCACGACGTTCTGCACGCCCTTGGCAGAACCGAGCCAGGCCTCGCCCATGGCAGCGGCGTTGGCATCGTTCTCGTACTTAACGACCGCGTCGGGGCAGTGCTTTTGAATGGCGATCCTCAGCTCGGGCAGGTTAATGGCAATGTTGGCCTTGACCTTGGCATCGCCCGATGCCGGGATGGGGCACGGAACGGCCAGGCCAATGCCCGCCACAAAGGCACGCGGAATCTGCGCCTTGGCGACCACCTGGTCGATAGCCTCGGTCACCGCGGCAAAGCCCGCAGCGTCAACGATGGGAGGCGTGGGCACGCTGGCCTTGGCAAGCAGGTTGCCGTCCTCGTCGAACAGGCCCTCCTTAACCGAGGTGCCGCCGACGTCGATGCCGATGTAGTACTGCTTAGGTTCCATGGGAGCCCACCTTTCTCGTTTAAACATTGCCTGTATGGTACCGCTCCCAAGGCAAAAACCTACCAAAAAGGGACAGGTTTGTTTTGGCAGGCTTTATCTGGGGAAACGCGAATGGTCGCTTAATAGGTCGCGCAAGACCTTCCCCAAATATAAAGGCGCCGGGAGGCGGAGACTCCCGGCGCCCGTCAAAGGGACTGTGTTGTCTGTTGGACCGCACGGCCCATCGCGGCGATAACGCCGACTAGGCCTGAAGTACCTGCAGCTGCTTGTGAATCTCGATGAGCTCCGTCGCCATGACGCGCATGGTCTCGGTACCGGCCATCTGGTCCTCGGCATGCAGCAGAATCAACGGGGCCTCGCCGTTACGCTCGCCGTTGGCCTCCTTCTTCAGAAGCCCCATGTGAACATCGTGGCCACCGTTATAGGCCTCGTCGCCCTGCTTGATAAGCTCCTCGGCGGCGTCAAAATCGCCCTCCTTGGCCTTTTGCACGGCATTGATGTACATGCTCTTGGCGGTACCGACGTAGCTGATGATCTCGAAGCAGGTCATCTGCAGTTCGTTCATATCCTCCATGCGGAGCACCTAGCCCATCACGCTGACGCAGTGGTCGATGATGCCGGCAGCGTTCATGCGGCCGTAGTCGACCATGTTGATGACCTCGACCGGAAAACGACCGGCGGCCTCCTTCTCAAAATCGCCCTTGGTGTAGCCGATCTGCGGACCAAGCAGCAACATGTCGCACTCGTCCAGGTGATCGTGGGCCTCGTTCATGGGACGAGCCTCGACCTCAATATCCAGACCACGGTTTGCAACCTCGGCCTGCATCTTCTGGACCAGCAGGCTCGTGGACATGCCGGCATTGCAGCAGAGCATGATCTTCTTCATGGTTTCCTCCTTATAACTGCGCGGCGCGCAGACGACAACTGGTTGTATTCCTTGCGGCTATTGTGCCCGCTCCCCTGTATCTTTACGCAAGGGAGAGAGCCGCGGGCACCGGCACCGCGTACCGGCGCCCGCAAAGGTGAAAGGGACGAACGTTAGGCGTTCTACTCGGCGAGAGCCTCCTGCTTGGCGATTGCCTTCTCGGAAATCTTCATAAAGGGCAGGTAGACGGCCATGCCAATGACAATCTCGAGAGCCTGCCACACGCCGGCGCGCCAGTCAAAGCCCGTAGCGAGCAGGGCATTGATGACGGGAGGCATGGTCCAGGGCACCTGGGCGATGCAGGGGCTGATGATGCCTGCGCAGGTAAGGCCATAGGTGATGCCGATGAACAGATCGGGAAGAAGGACGAACGGGATCATGAGCGGCAGGTTGTACACGATGGGGTAACCGTAGATAACCGGCTCGTTGATGTTGAACAGACCAGGCAGGATAGCCATCTTGGAAACGGTCTCGGAAGCCTTGTTCTTGGAGAACAGGAGCGTGTCGAGCAGAAGCATGAGGGTGCAGCCCGAGCCGCCGATGAGGGCGAAGCTGTTAACGATCTGCATGTTCATGTAGTGATCGGGCTGGATGGTGCCACCGGCGGCAAAGGTAGCCATGTTGTCGACGATGAGCATGGTCAGGATCGGCTCGACGGTAGCGCCAGAGATGGTGGACTGGTGAATACCGACGCAGAACAGCAGGTTAGCAAGGGTGTAGATGAGGATAACAGCCCACGGACCGGCGTTCATGATGCTCTTGAGCGGGTTGGAGATGCACGTGGAGATGATGGTGCACAGATCGGTGCCGGCGCACACGGCGAGCAGGGCTGCGGCAAGAGCGAAGATCGCGAGGTTGAGCAGCATCGGGATCATGACGTTGAAGGAGTTGGAGACCGCGGGAGGCACGCCCTCGCCCAGCTTAACCTTGAGCTTCTCGACGCCAGAAATCTTGATGAAGAGCGAGACGGAAAGCAGGGCGATGATAATAGCCGAGAACAGACCGTTGGTGCCGGTGTTGGCAGTCGAAAGGGCGCCCGTGACCTCGGCGGAGGTGATCTTGTCGGTGAGCAGCGGGCTCGTGGCGGCAAGCGAGGCGGTGATCTGCTGCGGCATCATGATGACGAAAGCAGAGATAGCGACGACCACGCAAGCGAGCGGGTTATCGAAACGCTTGTTCTTAGCGAGGCTGTAGCCAATCAATCCGGCCAAGATAATGGCAGAGACGTTGAGGGTGCCCAGCGTAATTGCCGAACCCCACGTCTGAAGGTTGGCAAGGCCCGCCGCATCGAGCGGGAACAGAGGGAACACGACGTTGTTAATAAGAACCGCGATACCCGCAAGGATATAGAGCGGCGTGATGGTCGCGAAGGCGTCACGCAGGGAACGCAGGTGAACCTGGTTTCCCACCTTCGCAGAGACCTCGGCAAACTTGTCGAGGAAGCTCTTTCCGTTGTCACTGGCCATGATTGCTCCTAACTTTCAAATCCGGCCTTTTCCTATGCGCACGGTGGTCTGTCGCCCTCTGCCACCAGATGTGCCATGTGTTGCGCGCAGCGGCGCGCGCTCTGGGCGTTCGCCCGTTCGCTAATCAACCACGTGAGTCGTGGCGACCTGCTTGAGCCAAGCTGCCGACTTCTTAAGGCGGCGCTTGTAGCCGTCCATAAGGTCGACCTCGACAAAACCGTAACGGTTCTTAAAGGCATTCGCCCAAGACCAGTTATCGATGACGGCCCAATAATGGTATCCACGGCACTTGGCGCCCTCGGCAATTGCCTTGGCAACCCACTCCAGGTGCTGGCGTACAAAGTCGACGCGGTAGTCATCCTGGATGGTTCCTTCGGCGTCTCGGTTCTTGTATTCGTCCATGATGCCGATGCCGTTCTCGGAAACGAACCACTCAAGATCGGGGTAGTTCTTAGCGCAGTCCATGCCAAAGTCGTAGAGGCCCTGCGGGTAGATCTCCCAGCCGCGGCTCTCGTTCATAACGGCGTCGGGCCACACGTACTCGTCGGCAAAGTGCGGCAGACCGTACTGGTCGATCTTGCTCGCCGGCGCCTGAACGCGCGTGGGGTGGTAGTAGTTGCAACCGAGCCAGTCGACAACACCCTGCTTAAGAATCTCTTGGTCGCCGGCACGGAACGGAAGCTTAACGCCGCCCTCGGCCAGGCTGTCGAGCACGTCGGCGGGAAGCTCGCCCTTGGTAATGAGGTCGAGCCACCAGCGGTTGTTGATGCCGCTGGTCATACGCACGGCCTCGAGGTCCGCCTCGCTGGGGTTCTCCTTGGTGTAGACCGGGGTAAAGCAGTTGATCATGCCGATCTTGGCATCGCTGCGAACGGCGCCCTCGTCATAGGCGCGACGGTAGTTGGCCACGGCCAGCGCATGTGCCAGCGAGATGTGATACTGCACGGTGCGAGCGCGGCTAAAGTCGTGGAGCTGCGGGAACCACACGCCCTCCTGATAGCGCTGCTCGGGCTCGACAATGGGCTCGTTAAAAGTGAACCAGTACTTGATCTCCTGGCCAAACTCGTGGAAGGCGACGTCGGCGTAATGTGCGTAAGCCTCGACAACCTCACGGCTCTCCCAGCCGCCACGGTTAAAAAGGTAGGTGGGCATGTCAAAGTGGTACAAGTTGACAAACGGCTCCAGGCCGGCTTCGCGAGAGGCGCGGAACAACTCGTGATACCACGCGGCGCCTTCCTCGTTGAGGTTGCCGTCGGCATCGAGCAGACGGCTCCACTGGATGGAAGTGCGATAGGTATCCAGGCCCAAGTCCTTCAAAATGCGAAGGTCTTCCTGGTACTTGGCCATAAAGTCATTGCCGGCGTAAGAGCCAACGCAGTTGTAGAACGAGCCCAGATCCTGGATGGACCAGGTGTCCCACAGGTTCTCGAGCTTGCCGCCCTGGTTCCACTGACCCTCAGTCTGCGGGCCGGACATAGCAGCGCCAAAGAAGAAGTCGTTGGGCAGCTGATACTGTGCCATCAAAGTCCTCGCTTTCGTGTTCTAGAGCTTCCGGTTGGAGACGGGTTTGCTTTGGCAGGTTATCCGGCGCGGGCGCGCACCGGTCATACCGATATCCAACCCGCCAAAACAAAACCGTCCCCAAACGGTCGATCCTGTTCTGCGGAAAGATTCCGTTCGTTGCTTAAACTATAGCGCTCTAATTCTAAAAGTAAAGCGTCTTTTTCTTTTTTCTTTCTCGAGCTTCTTAGATAAAGGTTATATGGGTGCCTTGTTAAGGGTTATACTTACTTGCGTATTGATATATGTCGGAAAGGAGGTTCAATGATTCCCAAATACGAGGCGATAGCTGCAGATATTCGTCGAAGCATCGAGGATGGCACTCTTAAACCGGGCGACAAGCTTCCCACCGTCGTTGAGTTCTGCGAGCTCTATAGCGTTTCCAAAATCACCGTCAAACGAGCTATCGAGCAAATCACCGAGGAAGGTCTTATTACCAGCCGACGCGGATCGGGTACCTACGTTAAGGACACGGCGGGACTTCCCGGTCAGGCGTTTTTCCAGGGCAAAAACGACCGTGCCCAGGGCTTTTCGTATGAGCACCGCGGGGAGAAGGTGACCTCGGTGGTCTACGATTTCTCGATTGTTAATCCACCAGCGGACATCGCAGCCCAGCTGGGAATTGCCGAGGATGACTTTGCCTATCACATCGTGCGCGTGCGTCAGGCCGATGAGAAGCCCATCGTTATCGAGTACACCTACATGCCCCTCGAGCTGATTCCAGGCCTTAAAAAGAAGGACCTGTACGGATCGGTCTACCACTTCATCCGCGAGCAATGTGGGCTGAAGATTTCGAGCTTCCACCGTACCATTCGCGCCGTGGCAGCAACCGAGGAAGAAGCCGAGCGCTTGGACACCAAGCCTGGCTCTCCCCTGCTCGAGCTCACCCAGATTGGCTTTTTGGACAGCGGCGCCGCCTTTGAGTATTCGGTCTCGCGCAACGTTGGCGACCGCTTTGAGTTGCACAACGTAACGTTGGCATAGGTTTTTGTAGTCATCCGGGCGCTCGCTTTGAGCTGTTTTGTGCAGCGCCCGCGCAACACAATGGGGGTATGAACATGTCCGATTTGATTAAGCTGACGCCGATCTTCCACGAGAAGATCTGGGGCGGTCGCCACCTCGAAACCGTATTTGGCTACGACATTCCCGATGGCCCCATCGGTGAGTGCTGGGCCATCTCGGCCCACCCCAACGGCGACTGCCAGATTGCGGAGGGCCCGTATGCCGGCCACACGCTGTCGTGGCTGTGGGCCGAGCATCGCGAGCTCTTTGGCAACTGCGAGGGCAAGGAGTTCCCGCTGCTCATTAAGATTCTGGACGCCAAGGACGACCTTTCGATCCAGATTCATCCCAACGACGAGTACGCTGCCGAGCACGAGAACGGTAGCCTGGGCAAAACCGAGTGTTGGTATGTGCTGGACTGCGAGCCCGACGCCACGATCATCGTCGGCCAGCGTGCCAAGGACCGCGCCGAGGCCGCACAAATGATCGAGGAAGGACGTTGGGACGACATGCTCAACGTGTTGCCGATTCACAAGGGCGACTTTTTCCAGATTGATTCCGGTACCGTGCACGCCATCAAGACCGGCACGCTCATTTTGGAGACGCAGCAGTCGAGCGACGTGACATATCGTCTGTACGACTACGACCGTCCCGGCACCGACGGCAACCTGCGCCCGCTGCACATTGAGCAGAGCCTCGACTGCATCGACTTTGATGCTCAGGCTCCGACCGACGGCACGGTGACCGCGCCCGAGGTGGACGGCGTGACCGAGCTCGAGTCCAACCCCTGCTACACCGTCGATCGCGTGCGCGTCGACGGCAGCAAGACCCTCGATCAGCGCTGGCCCTTCATGTGCCTGTCGGTCATCGACGGCGAAGGCACCGTCTGCGGCGACCCCGTCCGCAAGGGAAGCCACCTGCTGGCCCCGAGCACCGTCAGCTCCATTGACCTCGAAGGCAAGATGGAACTGATCATCTCGCACCTGTAAGCTACCGGTCCCCGAGCGCTCCCCGGGATGGGGCGCGGGGTTTGGTCGTCTGCTCGGACAGTCCTGCTCGCACGGAGAGCACATTAAGTGCTCTCCGGCTCGTGCGGAACTCGCGATCGACCAAACCCCGCGTCCCATCCCGGCGAGCCTCTGGCTAGTTACGACAATCAAAAAGCAACAAGGGGCTCCCCCGCTCATCAAACGGGAGAGCCCCTCGCCATACATAACGAATCAAGGTGCCTATAGGTAGACCTTTTCGAGAAACGATAATGTGTCCTGAAGACGCGCTCTCTCTTTACGATCGGTCTGCCGATTTACATAAGAAGAAAAGTCCGCAAAGAAGTCTCCGGCGTCAGCCCTCATTTGCTCTATTAGCTCCAAGCGAGCCGAAGGCGGCAACAAACCCGCAAGTCGAACAATATCCGAGCGATGCTTTCGTCGATCTTTATCGTTGCAATGGCGCCCTTCTTCATAGCTCCTATTGATATCAATGTGTGCACGCATCTTGAGGGGAATGATATGGAGCGCATCGAGCAACGTAATGCCCTCTACGTTCGTTGCGTTGTCGCGAATAAATTCGTAGTAGCCATCGTCGAGAATAATTGCCGAAAGACTTGATACGGCCCCGTCAAAGGAAAGAGGTGCCACTTCGCTCGTTTCATCTTCGAGCACAAAATCAGGATGTCGGGCGAATAGCTCAATTTGGCCGGGATAGTCTAGGACTTGCCTTGATCCTTCGGGCAAACAGAACCGATAGTAAGTGCACTTTCCATCGCCGACCTTCCCAGTCTCATATCCGACAGCTTTGATAAATGCCCACAATGCAGTGGCGAATTCAACGCCTTCCCCATCAACAATTACGACGATATCCAAGTCTTCAGTAGCTCTAAACGAATCGCCCTCATTGTCAAATAGAACGCTGCAGGCCCCTCCACCAATAAGGACGTAACCGCCTTTACAGCCGCTCATGGCATCGGCAAATCGCTCTATTCCCCTCACTTTTGACATATCGTCCTCCTGAGCTGTTCGACCGCGTCGAGCAGACGATCTTCTTTGTAATCTGCTTTTGCGCAAGCAACGTATAAGGAAAACGGGTCGACACACTGCAAACCCGTCGCGTCAAAACTAATATCGGACGGCGCGTCCACGGGATACGACCAGACCTCAATCACAACTGCCGCCGGTTCGTACCACTGAGCCTCCAGCCATCTGTCGCCCATATGCTCTTTCAAGGCCTCTAGCTGATATTTTTCGAGAGCAATGGTTGGAGCAGAGTCTTCATGGGCAAGGTCGGACATATAGCTAAGGGCAGACACACCGGAAAGCAGCGCATCAACGGCACGTAGCTCTGTTCTCTCGATAACCTTCTTGAGCCGGATTCGCTCTAAAACTGGCGTGCGAAGATAGTCCTCAAACCCATCTAGCAACGTCTCGGTCGACAGCCCGGCGTCACACAATATACGCTTTTTGCCGTCCCGCATAATCAACCCAGGAGCTATAGCGGCGATTTCCGAAAGATAGCCGCTGACGCTTGCCGCGCTTTTGCCACACAGACGCGCTAGGTCGCCGGCGGAACAGTTAACCCATCGTCCCGCAATGAGATTTAGGACGATTCGTTGAGATTGGGACGAAAGCGGAGCAGCGGGAGAAGCACCCAGCACTTCATCTGAAATAACGGCTCCGATAAACGGCAGGAACGCATTTCGCTCATCTCGGATATATGCGATTCCCTCTGAAGAAAGCGCGCGCATAAAACCTAAATCCATAGCATCCCAGCAAATTGCCACCGGACGAGCATCTAACGTACGCACTGCATTGACGAGATTTCGCGCCGAAATGACACTGGGCGGTTCTTTAGGTTCCGCAACAATAAAACGGCCCCGCTCAGACATGCCAAGCCGTGCCAAGCGAAGCGAATACCGCTCAAGATGCATGCGAGGAATCTGCATCTCAACTGGCTCCGGGTCGATGGCGAGCTCTAAAGAGAAGAGTCTTTTTGGGAGACAATTTAGCAGCATGTCCAATCACCCTTTTCATTTCAGTTACATTTTAGTAACTATCTGAAATTATACTGAATCGTATAAAACGCTCAATCCCTAAAGTCATAAGAAACAATCCAAGCGCAATAAAGAGGCTCCCCCGCTCATCAAATGGGAGAGCCCCTACTCACATCTATTTTTCTATCAGCCCACCCGGCTCTCCAGATCAAAAAGCGAACGAGAAAAGCGACGTTCGTCCAGCAACGTTACCCAAGGACCTGGGCGGGCGTATGGGGCAACATCGATCGCGAGTTCCGCACGCAAAGGAGGCCACTTAATGTGGCCTCCGTCTTGCGCAGGACTGCCCGAGCAGGCGATGTTGCCCTATACGCCCGCCTAGCCGGATGTACGGGTTTTCCAGGTGCGGCAGATCGGCCTGAAAGAGGAGGGCATAGACCTTGAGGTCATGCCCGACGATTGAAGGCCGAGGTGCCGTGCCTGGGAAAGCCGCCTAGGTCAGTTTCACTATAGGAGCGAAGCCCTTCATAAGCTTTTTGGTCTGGCCGGTTTTTTCGAACTGGACCTCGATCATGTCTCCGGCGACCGAGATCACGGTACCCGTGCCAAAGGTCTTGTGGCTCACGGTATCGCCCGCGGCAAAGTCCTGCGACGCGCTGGCGCGATCAACCTTGCGCTCCACCGTCGGGGACACCTTGGACGAGGGCTTTTTGGCTCGCGGTGTGCCCGAGCCAAAGGTCGAGGCAACACGGCCAGCGTCGGGCGAGACCCCACGATGGCGCTCGGTCCCGTAACTGCTGCCACCAAAGAAATCGTCAAAGCTCGATCCGCCACGCGAACCGGAACCGCCGGTCGAGCGCGTATGCGAACCAAATACCTTGCCGCCATACATATCCGAACCCATGCCCGAGCCAAAGGTGCCGTGACGGTCGCCGCGCTTCTCCCAACCCGTGCCTTCAAAACCGGCAGAACCGATACCGCTAAACTCGATATCCTCAAACGGAATCTCGTTGAGGAAGCGCGAGCGCGGGTTGGCAGAGGTCGAGCCGTAGG
>UQTW01000015.1 GCA_900544115.1 uncultured Collinsella sp.
GTGCGGGAACGGCCTATTTGCTCAATGTGTTCGGCTGAGATCGGAAATCAACCAATGATTCAGGCGAACTCCAATCCGCGCCAGATCACGGTCCGGCTTTTGTTCGCAGTCCCCACATCAAAGCGGGATGCGGTTTCCTTTTGGACGCCGGTTCGGAAAGCGCATCCCGTTCCAGGGCAATATTCTGGGATGCAGTTTCCGCAGCCCACCCCATTTGGAAAGCGCATCCCATAATTTGGCTGAAAACTGAGATGCGCTTTCCAAACGAGCCGAAACGGGCCGAATCGATCGGGCCACCTCGCATCCCGTTATCCTCGCCATCTGCCCGAGCGTGCTACACTAGCAGCATCTATGCCACCGCGAACGGCTCGGCCCCGCGCCCGCCGCTCGCAAACGAACTTTAAACGCACGAGGGTTGGCCATGCCGCTTTTCTCGCAACATACCGCCCGGTTCTCGCCGGACGTTCCTTTGGAGGGCACCAGCTCTCGCGAGCTGCTCAAGCGGTACCAGCCGCTCGAGACACTTGCGACCGGCGGTTTTGGCTCCATCGAGATCTGCCGCGACACGCACCTGCGCCGCCGCGTCGCCATTAAACGCATCCCCCTTATCAACGGTGCCGGCATGCCCGCTAGCGACATCATGGATGTCCTGCGCGAGGCGCACACTGCCGCCATGCTTCAACATCCCAACATCGTGCAGGTCATCGACTTTACGCACGACACAGCCTATGCCTACCTGGTTATGGAATATGTCGATGGCATGTCGCTGGCCGAGTTTTTGCACCGCGCGGACGGCCACTCACTTACCTTTGACGAGGCCGCGGCCATTGCCGATGCCCTGGGCCAGGCGCTCACCTTCGCCCACAGTAATGGCGTACTCCACCTGGACATTAAGCCCGCCAACGTGCTCATCGACCACTCGGGCAATGTAAAGCTCACCGACTTTGGCATGGCGCGGCTGTCGTCCGCCGGTGGCTTTGGCGGCTCACGCGGCGGCACCATCGGCTACATGCCGCCCGAGCAGCTCGATATCGAGACCGGCACGGTCGACGAGCGCGCCGATGTCTTTGCCCTCGCCTGTGTGATCTACGAGGGCCTGTGCGGCAGCGCTCCTTTTATGGCGGCCACGCCCGCCGACTCGCTCGGCCGCATCATCGGCGGCGCCACCTATCCCAGCGAGCTGATACCACACTTTCCCCCGGGAGCCGAGGCCGCGCTCATGAGCGCGCTCTCCCCCATGCCGCAGGACCGCCCCAACAGCATCGAGGCATTTTGCGACCAGCTCCTTGCCGGTCTGGGCAGCGTGCGCGAAGGCCGTCGCAGCCTGGAGCAAATGGTTGGCGAACTTTCGGATGACGAGCAGGAGCTCGACGATATCGAGCCGTCGCACTACGAGGACGACACCATCGAAGTCGACCCCGCACTCGGCTGGGCAGGCACGCGCTGGAGCCATGCGCGCGACTACGCCATGCACGCTATCTCGGCGCTAACGTGCGGCGCCTTTAGCTTTTTGCTGATGCAGACGGCCGGCGTCGCGGCGCTTCCCGGCCTGGTCATTGCGGCTATCGCGATCGGAGCGGCGGCCGGCCTGGCCCCCCAGATTGGCTCGGCCATCTCGGCTGTGGGCTTTTTGGTGCTCATGGCAAACGCCACCATGCAGGCACAGGGCGTCCTGTCGATGTTGCCCGTCGCGGTGATCTTTGCCGCCGCCATGTCCGGTTGGTGGATCGCCTGGGGTCGCACCGAGGCTGCCGCGAGCGCCGCACTCACCTGTGCACTCGCGCTTGGCTGTCTGACCGGCAATACCTTCCTGGCAGCTGGGGTCACCGCCGGCGTCGCGTCATTTTGGCTCGGCCCGGCAAGCGCCGCCGCGGCAACGGGCATGGGCGCACTTTTTGCCCGTCTGGCCACGGTCGCGCTTTCAGCCGGAGGCGTGCTGGGGCTCGGTAACGTTGCCGCAGCGCTGGGAGACCCACTCCTTTGGGCTGCCTTTGTGCTGGTAGCGGCAACTGCCGCGGCGTCATCTGCGCTGCTCAACGCCCATGCCAAGCGTGCCGATCAGGGCTCAAACCTTGCCGTAATCGCCGCCATCGCTGTCGCCGGCATCGGCTGCGCAGCGGCGTCCTGTCTTGCACACCATATGGAAATTGCCAGCCTTGCAGCCGCGGTCGTCGCCAAGGCGGCGGTTGCGGGAACCCTATCCTCTATAATCGTTGGGATATGCCTATATTTGCTCGGATACCAAAGAACCTATACGGAGAGTGATCTTTCGTGAACTTCCTGAACATCTTCGAGGACCACGTGGCCGGCATCTTCGGTGCCACCCGTGCCCCGTTCTCCTTTAAGAAGCTTGCCAAGCAGGCCGCTCGCGACATGGAGGATCAGACTCTGGTGATCAACGGCGTCAACACGGCGCCGGCACTCTATACCATCCTGATCGCCGCCGACGACGATCCCATGCTCGCCCCGTTCTACCCCGAGCTTTCGCGCGAGGTCCGCGAGTTTGTGAAGGCGCAGGCCGAAAAGCGCCGCTATGTCTTTGTCGGCGAGCCCCTCGTGCGCTTTATGATCGATCCGCAGCTGCGCGCCGGCAAGTTCTCGGTCTTTGCCGAGAACGTCGATGCCCCCACGCTCGGCCGCCTGTACGAAGAAGAGCGCGCCTATCAAAACGGTCTGGGCCAAAACAACTCCGCGGCAAGCCGTGCCGCCAGCGCCCCGCGCGCCGGCCAGCAGCAGTTTGCTGCCCCGCAGCAGCAGCGCCCCGCCGCCATGCCCCAGCAGCAGCCGACGCCTCGCGCCGCCGCTCCCGACCCGCTTGCCGTGGCAGACCCCTTCGCGCCTAGCGTCCCCGACCCCGCCGCAGCACCCATCCCGGTGCCGCAGACCGTCTCGCGCGACGCGCTTGCCGGCATGGGCGGAGCCGCCGCGACCGGTGCCGCCGTGGGCCTAGGCGCCGCAGCCGGCATCGCCTCCAACATGGCGAGCACTCGCGCCCCGCAGCGCCCGCTCGCCCAGCTCGTCGACGTCGTGAGCGGCGAGAGCCATAGCATCACCTCCGCACAGGTGACTATCGGTCGCGAGCGCTCGGTTTCCGATATTGCCCTGCGCGACCCCAACGTGTCGCGCCGCCACGCCCAGCTCACCTTTACGGGCTCGGATTGGTCGATCGAGGACCTCAATTCCACCAACGGCACGCTCGTCAACAACCGCCGCATTACGCGCTGCCCGCTGCGCAACGGCGATCTGCTGACGTTTGGCCTGAGCACCTTTGAATTTAGGGGATAGTCTCTTATGAACATCGATATCGTCCTTTTTGCAGGCCGCATCGTCCTGGTCGCCCTGCTCTATATCTTCCTGTTCGCCGTCATGAAGACCGGCGTGGGACTTGTGCGCGGACAGCGCCGCGACTCGGCTATCTGGACGATCGATGTGGACAAGGGTCCGCGCGGTATCCGCGGCATCCACGTAGACATGCTCGGCCCCGTCATCGTCGGTCGCTCGCCATCTTCGGACATCTGCATCAACGAACCGTTCGTCTCGGCCTCGCATGCGCGCTTTTCGCTGCAGGGCCCGGCGCTCATCATCGAAGACCTCAACTCGCTTAACGGCACGCTCGTCAACGGCCGCCAGCTTGTGGAGCCCGCAACGCTGCGCGAGGGCGACGAAGTCCAGATTGGCGACGTGGTCATGAAGGTGAACCGTCGATGATCGACGAGGAGAACAAGTCCGCGACTATGACCGAGGCACCGGCTGCCGCCACAGCTGCGCCGGCCCACGCCGCTCCGGCGGGCTCCGCACCCGTGGAACCCGAGGACACCGTGTTCTCCCTGCCTCTTTCGCATGTAACGCATGATATTTCGGATCTCGCCGATAACGAGGACGAAGAGGATGCCGTAGCGGCGCCCATCGGCGCACATGCTGCGGACCAGCCCACAGCGCCCGAAGCAACCTCGGCGCCGGCTCACTTTGCAGAGCCCGTCGCCGCGGCAATCAACGAGAGCGCTGCGGTGTTTGCGGCACACGAGCCCGCCGCGCCGGCGTTTCCCATAGCCCCGGCATCCGAGGTTGCGCCCGCGTCTACGCCGGCGCCCGAGCCTATAGACGTCAGCCCGCAAGATGACGAGCCGACCGCCCGCGTTTCCGAGGAGCCCGACTCCCCGGACACCGGCGATTCCGAATCAAACGCCGAGACCGACACCGTCTCTCCCGGTGACACAGCCGAAATCGACGTTGCCGCCGTTGAGGCCAAGCTCAAAGACCCCGGGTCGACCATGAGCTTTGAGCCCCTGACCGAGGAGCGCATCGAGACCGACTCGACCTATGATGCCGGCACCACCACGCAACTCATGTGGGGCGCCCGCTCCGACGTTGGCTGCGTGCGCCCGCACAATGAGGATTCCTACCTGGTGCAGTCGCCGCTCTTTTGCGTATGCGACGGCATGGGCGGTCACGCCGCCGGCGAGGTAGCCTCTTCCATCGCCGTCGAGACTATTGCCAAGACGGCCCCGCAGTCCGCCGACGCAGCACGCCTGGCCGCAGCCGTCGAGGCAGCCAACGCCGCCGTAATCGAGGCGGCCCTGAACGGCCTGGGCAAGCCCGGCATGGGCTGCACAGCCACTTGCGCCTATATCGAAAACGACACGCTCGCCATCGCCCACGTGGGTGACTCTCGCGCCTACCTGCTCCACGAGGGCACGCTCATCCGCGTGACCCGCGACCACTCCTACGTGGAGGAGCTCGTGGACGCCGGCGAGATTACGGCAGACGAGGCTCGCGTCCACCCCAACCGTTCGGTCATCACCCGTGCGCTGGGCTCGGACCCTGCCATGTATGCCGACCACTTCACTCTGCATATCGAGGAAGGCGACCGCCTGATCCTGTGCTCCGACGGCCTTTCGAGCATGATTCCCGATAGCGATATCGAGAACATCGCCACGCAGTCCTCAACCGCGCAAATCTGCGTCGACAATCTAGTGGACGCGGCGCTTGCCGCCGGCGGCCACGACAACGTGACCGTAGTAGTCGTTGACCTGGTTGACGATGGCGTTATGCGCGAGGCGCAGCGCGTGCGTCGCCGCAACATTACTATCGCCGCCATCCTGGCCCTCGTCTTTGTGCTGGCAGCTGGCATCTGGGCCTACACGGGTGTCACCGGCTCGTACTACCTGGGTACCTACCAGGGCAATGTCGCCGTCTGGCGCGGCCTGCCCGGCAAGCCGCTCGGACTCAAGCTCCACTGGCTCGAAAGCGAAACCAGCATTAAGCTGTCCGACCTGCCCGAAGACACGCAAAACCGCCTCAAGGCGGGCATTCCGCAAACAAGTGTCGACGATGCGCAGGACACGATATCCAAGTACCGCCACCAGATCGATGAAGAGCAGACCCGCCAGGTGATCGACGCGCAAACGATTCGCGACAACACCAATCAGGGATCGACCTCCGAATCAGATTCCGAGAAAACCGCCGAACAGTCCGCCGAGGCCGAAGCCTCCGATAAGAATTAGAAAGGGAGTGCCGCTTATGAGTCGCCGCAACACCGAGCTGCTCTTGCTCATCGCCTCGGCGTTCCCCGTCATCCTGCTGTATGCGATGTACGTGCTCACCGCGGGCGCTGCTATCTCCTTTGAGACGCTCGCCGTACCGATCGGCCTCTTTGCCGCCTTTGCTGCGGCCCACATTGCCGTGCGCATCTTGGCGCCCGGTGCCGACCCCGCTATCCTACCCATTGTCTTTGTGCTTTCGGGCATCGGCATCACGTTTGTGACGCGTCTCGCCCCCGCTCTCGCCATCTCACAGCTCATCATCCTGTTTGTCTCGGTGGCCCTGATGGTGGGAACGCTCGCGTTGGTTAAGAACCTCGACGTGGTCATGCGCTACAAGTACACCTTTGGCATTATCGGCATCATTCTGCTGATGCTGCCTATCTTTATCGGCACCACGATCTCGGGCTCCAAGCTGTGGATTCGCATCGCAGGCTTTACCATCCAGCCCGGCGAGTTCGCCAAAGTCTTTATCGTGCTGTTCCTGGCCGGGTACCTGGCCGAGAACCGCGAGCTGCTCTCCATCTCCAACCGCAAGATCCTGGGCTTTAAGATCCCTCGCCTGCGACTGCTGCTGCCGCTGTTTGCCGTGTGGGGTGTGTGCCTGCTCGTCGTCGTCTTCGAACGCGACCTGGGTTCGGCCGTGCTGTTCTACACCATCTTCTTGCTGATGCTCTACGTTGCCACGGGACGATTCTCGTATGTCGTTATCGGCCTTGCGCTCTTAGCCGTTGGAGCCGTGGGCGCCTACAAGTTCCTGTCTCACGTTCAGGTGCGTTTCCAGGTTTGGGTCGATCCGTTTAAGGACGCCCAGGGCCAGGGCTACCAGATCGTACAGTCACTTTACTCGCTGGCCGACGGCGGCCTGGCCGGCGTCGGCATTGGCAACGGCATGGCAAACAACATCCCCGTCGTCGAGTCCGACTTTATCTTCTCGGCCATCGGCGAGGAAATGGGCCTTTTGGGCGGCGGCGCCGTGCTCATCCTGTTTATGCTTTTTGCCGTGCGCGGCCTCACCACGGCCGCCCGCGCTAAGTCCGACCTTGCCGCCTTTAGCGCGACCGGCCTTACGGCAGCCATCAGCTTCCAGGCATTCTTAATCGTTGGCGGCGTAACCCGCCTGATCCCGCTGACCGGCGTCACCCTGCCCTTTATGAGCCAGGGCGGCTCCTCGCTGCTGGCGAGCTTTATTATCGTCGCGCTGCTGCTGCGCGCCGGCGACGAGGCAACCGGACGCGAAGCCGAGCTCACCGGCACCGGCACCATGGCCACCATCACCGATGACCAGGTCGCATCCGCCGCTGCCCCGACCGGTACGCGTTTTGCCAACGCACCTTCCTACAGCGTCGGTAACCGCTCCGCGGGTTCTCGCATGCGTCGTCGCCTGCTCGACACGCCCGAGTCCGGCGTGCTCGGCCGCGTGGCACTTGCCAACCGTCTGACTCGTGCCGTGCTTGCCTTCACGGCGCTGTTCGCCATCCTTATCGGCAACCTCACCTATGTCCAGGTCATCAAGGCGAAGGACTACCAGGACATGCCGACCAACAACCACACCATCGCCCGCTCCAAGTACATCCAGCGTGGCTCCATCATCACGTCCGACGGCGTGACGCTGGCCGAGTCGCTGCAGCAGGAGGACGGCACCTACGCCCGCTCCTACCCCAACGGCAATATGGCCGCGCACGTGGTGGGCTACGTGAGCCAGCAGTATGGCACCGCTGGCATCGAGAGCGTCATGAACGACACGCTCACCGGCT
This sequence comes from uncultured Collinsella sp., assembly GCA_900544115.1. Taxonomy (GTDB): domain Bacteria; phylum Actinomycetota; class Coriobacteriia; order Coriobacteriales; family Coriobacteriaceae; genus Collinsella. The sequence goes on from UQTW01000015.1 coordinate 7,298, forward strand.
CCAAGGATTACTCCAGCTGGAACAACGCCATCGCGTCGCTCGCGGGGCAGACCCAGCCGGGCAATACCGCCAAGCTCACCATCGACTCGCGCATCCAGACGGCTGCCGAGCAGGCGCTCAAGGGCTTTAAGGGCGCTGTGGTGGTCATGGATCCGCGCACCGGTGCGGTCCTTGCGTGCGCGAGCTCGCCCACCTACGACAACACCAACATCGATGCGCTGCTCCAGTCGGGCGGCGGCGAGGACGGCTCCATGTACAACCGTGCCATGGACGCACTGTACACCCCGGGCTCGACCTTTAAGGTCGTCACGCTCTCCGCGGCACTCGAAACCGGCACCGCCAGCCTTACCAGCACGTACCAGGCGCCCGGCTCCATGGACATCGGCAACGCGCCGGTCACCAACTATGCCAACGAAAGCTACGGCACCATCAGCCTGCAGCAGGCCTTCGCCGTGTCGTCCAACGTCGTCTTTGGCCAGGTGGCCAACGAGATTGGCGCCAGCTCGCTCGTCCAGTTTGCCAACGCCTTTGGCTACGGCCAAAAGCTCGGCCAAGATCTGACCTCCGCCGCCTCCATCATGGCCGACCCGTCGCTTATGACCGAGTGGGAGACCGCTTGGGCAGGCGCCGGCCAGCCCGTCGGCATGGACCACACGCCTGGCCCGCAGACCACCGTTATGCAGAGTTGCGTGATCGCCGCCGCTATCGCCAACAGCGGCGTGGTCATGGACCCGTTCTTTGTGTCCCAGATACTCGCCCCGGACGGAACCGTGGTTAAGACCACGCAGTCCCGCTCTCTGGGCCAGGCTGTCAGCTCTGCCACGGCCGACCAGGTCAAGCAGGCCATGCTCGCCGTCGTCCAGTCCGGTACCGGCACCGATGCCCAGATTCCGGGCGTCAAGGTTGCCGGCAAGACCGGTTCGCCCGAGACCGGCGGCACCAACGTCAACTCTACGTTTGTTGGCTTTGCACCTTACGATTCACCCACGGTTGCCATCTCGGTGGCCCTGGAGGATTACGACAAACACGACGTCAAGGCGGCTAAGATTGCCGGTATCGTCCTGACCGCGGCGCTCGCCGCACAGGGGGCGTGATGCCCGTGATCAAAGCGGATACTTGGGACGCGCCACGGCCGATGAGCTAGCGGCTACGCGCCACACGGCCCCAGCGGCCACACATTTGGTACTACACACATCGTTGAGCGAATAGTTATGTTAGGAGCAGGAATGGAACAGAGGGTCCTCGGGGGAAGATACCTCCTCAAGGATAAGGTGGGAACGGGCGGTATGGCGACCGTCTACCGCGCACAGGATCAGGTCCTCGACCGCACGGTTGCCGTCAAGATCATGCTGCCGCAGTATGCCGGCGACGCCACCTTCGCCGCTCGCTTTAAGCAGGAGGCCCAGGCAGCTGCCGGCCTGTCCTCCCCCTATATCGTGGGCGTCTACGACTGGGGCAAGGACGGCGACACCTATTACATCGTCATGGAGTACCTGCGCGGTACCGACCTTAAGAGCGGCATCAAGAGCCACGGCGCCCTCGATCCCAAGAAGGTCGCGCAGATCGGCTCGCAGATCAGCTCCGCGCTTTCGGTCGCACACAAGCACGAGATCATCCACCGCGACATTAAGCCGCAAAACATCATGGTGCTGCCCGACGGCAACATCAAGGTAATGGATTTTGGCATCGCACGCGCCAAGAACAGTCATCTCACGCAGGACAACAATGTGCTGGGCACCGCCCACTATGTAAGCCCCGAGCAGACCCGCGGCCAGGACCTCGGTCCCACCTCGGATATCTACTCGCTGGGTGTCGTCATGTACGAGTGCGCCACCGGCCGCGTACCCTTTGACGGCGATGACGCCATCTCGGTCGCGCTCAAGCAGGTCAACGAGCTCCCCATCCCGCCGAGCCAGATCAACTCCGGCGTCGATGCCGACCTGGAGCGCATCATCCTCAAGTGCATGGAGAAGGACCCGGCAAACCGCTTCCAGACGGCCGACGAGCTGCGTCAGGTGCTCAACAGCTACCTGTCCGGCCGTGCTGTCAACGTCTCGGAGCCCACGCGCGTCATCGGTGCCGCCGGCGACCTGGGTGCCACCAAGACCCGCGAGCTTTCCGACTCAACGCGCGCTATGGTTCGTCCCGTCTCGGGCGTGAGCGGTCAGAATACCGCCCGCAGCGCTGTCTCGGGCTCCACGGGCTCCTACGAGGCTGAGAAGCCTAAGTCCAACAAGAACAAGATCATCGCCGCCGTGATTGCCGCCGTCGCCGTGATTGGCATTGTAGTGGCCTTTGCCACGGGCATGTTCAGTGGCGAACAGGTCACGGTGCCCGACGTGCTGGGCAAGGACCAGGAAACCGCTATTGAGCTGATCAAGAAAGCCGGCCTTGAGGTTGGCTCCGTCGATCAGAGCTACAACGACGATGTCGACGAGGGAAAGGTCGCCGAGCAGACCCCCAACGGCAACACCAAGAAGGCCAAGGGCACGAGGGTGAACCTGGTAATCTCCAAGGGCCCTAAGCCCTCCGAGAAGGTTGAGGTTCCGCAGCTCATCGGCCTGACCAAAGACCAGGCCGAGGCCGCACTGGCAAGCGTGGGCCTGAAGGGCAGCGCTTCGGAAGAAGCCAACGAGGCCGAAGAGGGCCAGGTCTTTGAACAGAGCACTGCTGCCGGCAAGGAGGTCGAGAAGGGCACGACCATCTCGTACAAGGTCTCCAGCGGCCCGGACACCACCTCGGTGCCCGATCTGACCGACATGACCGAGGCCCAGGCGCGCAACGCTCTCGACATGGCTGGCTTTGGCGTCGACGTGAGCTACCAGGAAAACGACTCGGTTACCGAGGGTACCGTAATTAGCTGGAACCCCAGCGGCAAGCAGAAGCCCGGTGCCACGATCACCGTCGTCATCGCCAAGAAGTCCGGCAAGGCCAGCGTCCCGGGCAACCTGTACGGCAAGAGCATCTCCGCCGCCGTCACCGCGCTCAACAACGCCGGTTTCTACAACATCAGCTTCTGTGACCAGAACGGCAACCCTGTGAGCGGCAACGAGAATGCCACCGTTACGGGCGTCTCCCCCACCGGTAAGCAATCCACCGACAGCACGATTACGCTGACGGTCGCACTTTCTGGCTCGGGTTCGGGCTCGGGCACGGGCGACGATTCCGGTACGGCCAACTAGTCGCCACCCCACCGCCCATTACGGCTCTCGCCGCAAACATATTCACTCACAGGCGCCCGCTTGCTCCCCCAGCAAGCGGGCGCTTCGTTTTTGACATGGCATGAACCAGAAGAGCCCGGCACCGTGGCGGTGTTCCGGGCTCGACAAATCTCTGGTGCCCCCGGGCGGATTCGAACCGTCGACACCCGCTTTAGGAGAGCGGTGCTCTATCCCCTGAGCTACGGAGGCATGCTGTACTAGTGTAGCAGATTTACGCCGCTGTAATGCAACGTATAGCCACTCTTCGAAGTTGCGGTGGAACAGCCCTCCGGAAAGTGCGTCCCACTATCCAGGCAAATTCTGGGTCAGACTTTCCCCATGAGACTTCGCTGGGAAACTGTGACCCAGAATTTCGGCTCGAAACGGGACACGGTTTCCCAAACGACCCCGTTCCGGAAACTACATCCCGGAATCGACGCTCGAACTGGGATGCACTTTCCCGATCGAGCCACATGGGAGACTGCGCCCCACTTTGAGGGGGCGCTCTTTAATGACTACTTGCCTTTGTGGAAAAGGTTTTTGATAACGGAGGGGATGCTCTTGGCGCCCTTGGCCGTCACATCGATAAAGTCGGGCGAACGCACGAGCTTATCCTCGTCGACGTACTTACGGACCGCGCGAAGCGTCTCTTTATCGTCGCGCGTCGAAAACGTAAAGTGGCCGTTGTCCTTGGTGAAGATAGCAAAACGCGTAATCTTCTTGGTGCCGCGCAAAACCTCGGCGGCAATATAGTCGACCTCGTCCCACGGGATTTGGATATAATCCTCGGGATTACGCTCGTTATAGTACTCAAACGCCTTATTGCCCACCATCACGTTACCGTGACTGGTAAGCCCCATCAGGCAGGTTGCCGGCGTTGCCAGATCGACCGTGCTGTTCTGAGATTGCGCCATACGCGCCTCGCCCTCCAAATAAAACAATCGGACCGCATCCAGTGTACCCACCGGGTGCGGTCCGTTTCAATGGCTCAAAAGCCCTTGCCTAGCAACTCTCGGTCTTAAGCCGAAGCGTGCTTACATGAAGCCGCAGACGCGACCGATGATGCCGACGGCGAAGAGAGCCAGGATGATGACGATCGGGCTGACCTTCTTCTTGAGGAGCTTGCAGACCAGAAGGGTCAGGCACACGGCGGCAAGGCCGGGGATGAGCTGATCGAGGTTGGCCTGAAGCGTGGTGACCTTCACCGGGTCGAGTGCGTTGGCACCGACAGAGCTGTACATCGTCAATGCCTGCTTGATGCCCTCAGAACCGGCGGGCAGGTTGGCCCAGTCGATATAGGCGCCAGCGGACTGCGTGACCTTGGAGACGACCGGGGTGAAGGAGATGGACACCCAGCGCTCGACCAGGGCGCCGATGATGAACATACCCAGGATGGAAGCACCCTCGGTGACCTTGCCCATCAGACCGCCGGAGAGGTCCTTGGCGATGGAGGAGCCGACCTTGTAGCCAAACTCCTGCGTGTACCACAGGAAGGCGTAACGGATGATGTTCCACGCGAAGAAGAACAGCAGCGGACCGGCGATGCTGCCGGACAGGGCCAGGGAAGCGCCCAGTGCACCCAGAATCGGGCGAAGGGTGAACCAGAAGGCGGGGTCGCCGACGCCGGCGAGCGGGCCCATCATACCGACCTTGACGCCCTGAATGGCGACGTCGTCAATCGGAGCACCGTTGGCGCGCTCCTCCTCGAGGGCGAGGGTAACGCCAATGACGGGGGCGGAAACATAGGGGTGGGTGTTATAGAACTCCAGGTGGCGCTTAAGAGCGGCAATCTGGTCATCCTTGCTGGTGTAGAGCTTCTTGATCGCAGGGATCATTGCGAAGCACCAGCCGCCGTTCTGCATACGCTCGTAGTTCCACGAGCCCTGAAGGAACTGATGACGGAAGCAAACCTTCTTACGGTCAGCCTTGGTGAGCTGAATCTTGTTCTCTGCCATATGTATCACTCCCCTCCTACTCGTAATCGTTCAGAATGTCGCCGAGCGGGTCACCGGAGCCACCGCCCATGCCGCCACCCTGCTTGGCCAGATCCTTAAGGCCAAGGTAGATGAGGGCAAGGGAGATGCCGATGAGGCCAAGGGCGATCAGCGTGAGCTGAGGGATGGCAGCAAGGACAAAGCCGAGGATGAAGAACGGCCAGGTCTCCTTGGTGGCCATCATGTTGATGACCATGGCGTAACCGACGGAAGCGACCATGCCGCCGCCGACAGCCATGCCGCCGGACAGCCAATCGGGCATAGCGTTAAGCGCGTTGGTAACGGCCTCGGCCGGGATGATGCACAGAAGTACTGCCGGGATGGCGATACGAACACCCTGCATGAGGATGCCGGCGTACTGCCAACGCTCGATGCCGGCGAAGTCGCCCTTCTCGGCGCAGGCGTCCATGGCGTGAACCATAGCGGTAGCCAGGGTACGGCAGATCATGGTCAGGAACAGACCAGCGACCGACAGCGGGACGGCGACGGCGATGGCGGCGGTAACGGCCTTGGCCGAATCGGTGGCGCCACCGTTGAGGGCGAGCACCATGATGATCGAAGAAGCGACCGAGGCCAGAGCGGCGTCAGGCGCGACGGCGGCGCCGACGTTAGCCCAGCCAAGGGCCATCATCTGGAGCGAACCGCCCAGGAGGATGCCCTCCTGAAGGTGACCGGTTACGAGACCGATAAGCGTGCATGCCACGAGCGGCTGATGGAACTGGAACTCATCCAGAATGCCTTCCATACCGGCAAGCAACGCGACAATCGCAACAAGCAGAATAGTGATTGCAGACATGTATCGGACCCTCCTTTACTATGCTTGAGCGGCCAGTTCGGCCTTAGCTTTCTTCAACATGGCGTCGAGATCCTCGGAGGAATCCGAAGGAACCTTGCGGACCTCGAACTTGACGCCCTTGGCCTTGAGAGCCTCGATGGTCTTGACATCGTCATCGCCCATGGCGACGGCGTTAGTGACGACGACCTTGCCCTTGGAGTGGGCCATGGAACCGATGTTGGCTTCCTTGATGTCGACGCCGGCCTCGATGGCCCTGAGCAGATCCTGCGGGTTCTCGAACAGCAGCATCGCCTTGGTGTCGCCAAAGCGCGTGTCCTTGACGACCTCGGCCATCTTCTTGATAGGCACGACGTTGGCGTGGACTCCCGGAGGGGCAGCCTGCTCGATCATGGTCTTGCGGAGCTCGTCGTGAGCAACGCTGTCGGAGACCACGATGATGCGGTTGGGGTTGATCTGCTTGGTCCACGTGGTGGCCACCTGACCATGCAGCAGGCGCGTGTCGATACGGACGTGGGCGATCTTGATGTGCCCGTCGCCGATGACCGTTCCCGGAGGGATGGCGCCTGCAGGAGCAGCGGCGGCCGCAGCCGGCTTCTTCTCCTCGGGCTCCAGAGACTCGGGCTTGACGCGCACGCCAGCCTTAGCCTCAGTCACGAGATGTTTTGCGATCGCATGTGCAGTGTTCTTTGCGTCAAAGCGCTGCGAATATGCCTCGATGAGCATAGGCAGGTTGACACCGGTGACGATAGCCCAGGAATCGTGGCCCTCGATGAGCCCGCTGATCTGGTTGAACGGCGTGCCGCCCCACAGATCAACGAGGAAGAGCACCTGCTCCTGGTCCTCGAAGGAAGCGATTGCTTCCTCGACCTTGGCACGGAAGTCGTCGGGGCCCATGCTCGGCTCGAGCGAGACCACGGCAACAGACGGCTGATCGCCAAAGACCATCGAGCCCGTCTGCTTGATTCCAGCCGCCAAGTCACCATGGCTAGCAAGAACAATACTTACCATCACATAACCTCCTTTTTGTCTACGTATTTCCTACACGACAATAAAGGAGTATACCTGTTCGCCTTGTGGATTTATAGCTAAATTCGCAAACGGTTGCATTATTTGTTTAAACGTCTAAGTTTGTTACAAATTGATTACGTTGCTGATTTACAGCTCATTGCCTACTAAAACGTGATTTCCCAATTACTTTCACAGATATATACAGACACTCTGTTCATTAACGCCGCTTTTAGGTTAATCCCAATGCGCCTGCGTGCCGCTATTTTGTTTAAACAGACATAACTTGACTAATTGTATAACTTATGCTCTAGCGCAAGTAGTCGTTGGGGACGTTCTTAAACGACTAGTCAAACAAGAACGTCCCCAACGACTAGGGGCTAGACGATGTGGAGAGGGTTAGCGGCGTCGACGGCGTCGGGGGCGTCAGAAGGGCCGCCGGGGGCAGCGTCTGCCGGATCCTCGTCGGGGGTCTCGATCTGCTTGATCATGACCTCTTGGCCCTGGAGCAAATAGGTATCGCCACTGCCGCAATGGGGGCAGGTCTTGCCGTGCTCGACTGTCGCATAGTCGCGGCCGCACGCCTCGCAATGCGTCACGGCCTCGACGGGCTCCACGATAAGCTCCGCGCCCTGCGTGATGGACTTTTTATCTGCCGCCCAGCGCCAAGCGTCGAGCAGCAAGTCGGGAACGACGCCCGAGACCTCGCCCAGCAGCAGCGTGACGCTCGAAACGCGACGCACGCCATTGGCGCGCGCCACGTTCTCAACATCGCGAATAATGTGATAAACGATTCCCAATTCATGCAAGGTAGAAACCTTTCAACAACGGTTGATGCGATGCAAACTCAAAGCAAGGGGACGGCGAAATCTAGTCTGCGCCGTCCCCTTACCCGCCATGGTTACCTATTTACGACCGAACTTGATTTTGATTGCACGCTTTAAAGCATACTTGCCAAGGCTCGGGAGCTTTTGCTCGTATTTGACCATCGTGGAGCACTCGGGGCGATCGCGATCCAGATGGATGGCATCGAACGCGCACTTGGTGGTGCACAGGCCGCAGCCGATGCACTTGTTGGGGTCGACGATTGAGGCACCGCAGCCAAGGCAACGGGCGGTCTCGGCGCGCACCTGCTCTTCGGTAAAGGTCTCGACGTACTCGCTGAAGGGCGCGGCCTTCTCGCGCTCGTGGTCCACGTGGGCAACCTCACGGCTCGCGTTGTCATAGCTCTCAATCACAACATCGTCGCGGTCAAGCGCGGTGTAGCGGCGCTGGTTGCGGCCGATGGTGAGCGTGGAGCCCGGCTGCACAAAGCGATGGATGGACACCGCGGCCTCATGACCGGCCGCGATAGCGTCGATGGCAAAGCTGGGGCCGGTGTAGACGTCGCCGCCCACAAAGATGTCGGGTTCGGCGGTCTGGTAAGTCTGGGGATCGGCAAGGGCACCCTGGCCGCGGCCGAGCTCCACCTTGGAGCCAGCCAGCAGGTCGCCCCACACAATGGACTGGCCAATCGACATGACGACACGGTCGGCATCGACACGGCGCAGATCGTTCTCGTCGTACTCGGGCGCAAAACGGCCCTCGTCGTCAAAGACACGCGTGCAGCGCTTGAAGGTGATGCCGCACACACGACCCGCATCGTCCAGGTGAATCTCCTTGGGGCCCCAGCCGCAGCTGATGTGAGCGCCGTCCTCAACGGCCTCGCGACGCTCCTCCTCGCTGGCGGGCATCTGGGCCTCGCTCTCCAGGCAGAACATCTCAACGTGCTCGGAACCCAGACGGCAGGCGTTGCGCGCGACGTCGATAGCCACGTTGCCGCCGCCCACCACGATGGTGCGGCCGGGCAGCGCGTCAATCTTGCCGCTGTTGACCTCGCGCAAGAAGTCGACGGCCACGGTCACGTCCTCGGCATCCTCGCCCGGAATACCGGCGAGGCGGCCGCCCTGGCAGCCGATGGCAACATAAAAGGCCTTAAAGCCCTGCTCGCGCAGCTCGTCGAGCGTCACATCGCGACCGACTTCCACGCCATAGCGGAACTCGGCACCCATCAGGCGAATGACCTCGACCTCGGCCTCGATAACATCCTTCTGCAGCTTAAAGCTGGGAATACCGTAAGTGAGCATGCCGCCCGGGCGCTCGTTTTTCTCGAACACGACGGGCTTGTAGCCCTTCTCGGCCAGATAGAAAGCGCAGGACAGACCGGCCGGGCCGGCACCGATGATGGCGATCTTCTGATCGAAGCCGCCGGCACGCGTCGGGGTCACCACGGGCGGGACATAGCGGGTCGCGGCATCAAGATCGCGCTGGGCGATGAACTTCTTGACCTCGTCGATAGCCACGGCGGCATCCACGCGACCACGGGTGCAGGCATCCTCGCAGCGGCGGTTGCACACGCGGCCGCAGATAGCGGGCAGCGGGTTCTCGCGCTTGATGAGCGCCAGCGCCTCGTCATAGCGGCCCTGCGCCGCGAGCTTTAAGTAGCCCTGAACGGCAACGTGCGCGGGGCAAGCCGTCTTGCAGGGCGCGGTGCCGGACTCGTGCGTCTCGATACGGTTATCGTTGCGGTAGTTGGGCGACCACTTGGTGTGGTCCCACTTGGTGGCATCGGGCAGCTCCTGGCGCGGATACTCGGGCACCTGTCCGCCGGCCTTTTTGCTGCAGAGCTTCTGGCCGAGCTTAGCGGCACCGGCAGGGCACACCTCAACGCAGCGACCGCAGGCCACGCACTTATCCTTCTCGACCTTGGCGACATAGGCCGAGCGCGACAGATTGGGCGTGTTGAACAGCTGCGAGGTGCGCAGGGCATAGCACACGTTGACGTTGCAGTTGCAGATGGCAAAGATCTTGTTCTCGCCGTCGATATTGGTGATCTGGTGCACAAAGCCGTTGTCCTCGGCCTGGCGCAAAATGTCGTAGACTTCCTCGCGCGTCACATAATGGCCGCGGTCGGTCTCGACCACGTAGTCGGCCATATCGCCCACGGCAATGCACCAGTCGGCCGGGTCGTCGGCGCAGCCCTCGCCCATCACGCGACGGCTCGCGCGGCAGCTGCAGGTGCTGGCGGCATACTTACCCTCGTATTTGTCGAGCCAGTGCTCGATATGCTCGATCGGCACCGAGGTACTCGCGGCATCGATGGCCTTCTCGACCGGAATGACATGCATGCCGATGCCGGCACCGCCGGGCGGCACCATCGGCGTGGCCTTGGACAGCGGTCCCTTGGACGCCTGCTCAAAGAACTTGGCATAGACCGGATGCTCCTCGAGCTGGCTCACGCGCATGTTGAGGAACTCGGCGGAACCCGGCACCAGCATGGGCAGCACCCACTGCTTGGCGCGCTCGGGGTTTTCCCAGTTGTACTCGAGCAGACCCGTGTAGCTCATGTCGTCGAGCATCTTCTCGATATCGGCCTCGGGCATGCCGGTGAGCTTGACCATCTCGGGCAGCGTATAGGGACGGCGCATCTTCATCTTGCAGAGCACTTCGGCCTGCTCGTCGGTTGCGGCCTCGGCAAACGACCAGTACTCGTAGCCCAGCAGCTCGTCGCGGTGCAACAGGCGGTTGGTGCAGTGCTCACACAGTTTGACGATGGCCTCGCGCGGATGCTCCGGTATCGGCGGCACGAACTCCGCGCCGATATCGGGCTCGGTATAGCTAATCCCCGGTCCGTTGAGAATCATGGTTATCCCTTCTCTTGCCGCAGCCCGGCGAGACCGCAGCGCCCCTCTTTTTTTGCAGGCCGAGCATGCCCCCATGCCGTTCACCCGCCATTGTTGGCATTGTGTCAAAAATAGTATTGACGAACCGTCAACAATATTCAAGACTGTTAGGCGAACGGTCAGGCAAAAGAGGATGAAAGGCGGCAAAACATGGGCAACAACACAGCGGATATCTCTGTGGTCGATGCCGTCCCCGCATCCGATAGCGCGGCAAAGCGCCTGACGGGCGACGAACGCCGTCGCGAGATTCTCGATGCCGTGCGCACCGTAAGCTCCGAGCTGGGCGTGTCCCACCTATCGGTATCGGCCGTGACCAAGCGAGCCGGCTGCACGCGCTCGCTGTTCTACCACTACTTCGCCGACATGGACGCCGCCGTCACCGCCGTCATGGACGAGGCAATCGACGGTTTTATCTCCGAGCTCGAGCAGTGGAATGCCGGCCGCACCGTTGGTGATATCGAGGGCGCGCTCGACACCGTCGCCCCACTCTTTAAGCGTCTGGTCGCCAGCGGCCACGAGCTGCCGAGTACGCTCACCTCGAGCAGCGGCGCGCTCTACGGCGGCTTTTTGCACAACGTGGTCCAGCGCGTGGCGCAGTATATCTGCGATACCACCGTGGTGGATTTTGTCGCCCATCATGAGCTACGCATCGACCATGTCTACGAGACGTTCTACACCCTCATCATGGGTCTTTTGATGTATATCCGCACGCACCCCGATGTGCCCGACGAGACGGTCAAGGAAATCATCGCCTCGACACTCCACATCGAGGGCTACACCGCCAAGTATCCGGAGCGCAAGCCCCAGAACTGACGACATTTGGCCAAACTGCCCGCGATCGGAAGAGGGGCCGCGGGCGTGTGAAAGGAGAGCAGCATGCTGTTCGATGTTTGGGGTAGCGATACCCTTATCCACTGGGCCGGCTGGGCCATGGTCTTTATTGGCCTGATCGTGCTCAACGAGGTCGGCCGCCGCACCAAGCTGGGCGCGGCAATCATCTTTGGCGTGGCTCCGCTGGCCATGACCATCTACTGCGTCGCTATCGCCATCGGCGTCTCGCAGGGTGCCGAGTGGGCGCTCACCAACCCCACCCATGTGTACCAGAACAGCTGGTTCCACTACGCCAAGGTATACGCGGCGCTGGCCGGTTGCTGGGGCTTCATTGCCATTAAGTACCAGTGGGGCAAGATCGGCAAGGCGCATTGGTTCCGCGCGTGGCCGTTTGTGATCGTCGCCATCAACATCATGATTGCCGTCGTGTCCGACTTTGAGAGCGCCTATCACTTCTTTGTCCTGGGCCAGTCCACTTGGGTCACCTCCGAGGGCGCCACGCAGCTTGCCGGCTGGAACAACGTGTTCAACGGCATCGCGGGCATCATCAACATCTTCTGCATGACCGGTTGGTGGAGCGTCTACGCCTCCGAGGACAAGACCGACATGCTGTGGCCCGACATGACCTGGGTCTACATCATCGCCTACGACATCTGGAACTTCTGCTACACCTACAACTGCCTGCCCACCCACTCCTGGTTCTGCGGCTTTGCGCTGCTGCTGGCGCCCACCGTCGCCGCCTTTATCTGGAACAAGGGCGGCTGGATCCAGAACCGTGCCTTTACGCTGGCCATTTGGTGCATGTTTGCCCAGGTGTTCCCGTACTTCCAGGAGGAGTCCATCTTTGTGACGCACTCCACGCTTGACCCCGGCGCCGCTACCGCGGTCTCGGTCGCTGCGTTGATCGCCAACATCGCCGCGATCATCTACATCGCCTACCGCGCCAAGAAGCTCGGCCGCAATCCCTACAAGCAGGATGTCTTTGAGGGCACCAGCGATTGGGAGAAGGCTACCGCTCGCCGCGCCAAGGTTGATTACGCGCACGCCGAGTAACATGTTGGCCGCTGTTGGCACTTGGGCATAGGCCCGCTCACCAGGCCTTTCAATCCAATGTCTCGCAGAGCCCCCGAAAAGCGTTTCGCTCGCTTTCCGGGGGCTTTTTGTCGTTGCGCCTCTATTCATCTATTCAAAAACACGCGCATATATAAAATCGGATTTCAAATCATGCGGCGGCTCTATGGAGCCCCGTTTTTGGGTACATTGTTGTCCCGATATTGAGCTTGGGGGATATATGAAAGATGAGACGATGGGCCAAGAGGATGCGGTCCAAGATGCAGAAGCGTGTGCCGAGGCCCTGGAGAGTCTAGACCAGATCGCGCTGGCCGAGATTACGTTTGACGATTCGAGCGTTGATGTGCAGCATGAGCCGGAAATCGAGGCGCAGCTCGATGATCAGGATGCAAAAGACGATGGCGCCGCGCCCACCGAAGACGAGGCAGGTCACGAAGACACCGAAAGCAAGGCCGGCAATCAGCCCGAATCCGACACGGGCGAGGAAACCGTCTTGCTCGACAGCTTGCCGGCCGAGGATTCGCTGACCCGCGAGCTTCCTGGCCTGGGTTCCGCACCAGCCGTGGACGAGACCATCGCCATGGGCGATATTCCCCTACCGTCCGTTCCCTCGGCACGCGAGGCCGAGGTTCGTCATCGCAAGATGTCGCCCAAGCGCCGCAATCTGATGGTCGCCGGTATCGTGGCCGCCGCGCTCGTCGCCGGCGGTGCAGGCTATGCTGCCTGGAACGGATATCAGCAAGAGCAGGCTGCCGCTGTCGCCGCCAATGCCCACACGATGATGTCGGTGCAGATTGGCGTGCATGCCGCGGGCCTCGACTGTTCCACCAGCTCTAAGATTCCCGTACAGGTGAGCGGTCAGGACGCTGATGGCTCATCCGTGAGCGAAACGCTCTATGTTGACGAGCACGGCCGCGGCATCAAACTGCTGCCCGGCGATTACACGCTCTCCATCGCTGCCTCTCCCATCGCGGCCGACGGCACCATCTATACCGTCCCGACCACCAAGGCTCAGGTCACGATCAAGAGCGACGGACAGGACCTAAGCAGCCAGGCCGCCTTTAAGCTCAAGGCGCCTTCGGCCGACACGGTGACTGACGACCAGATCGATGCCGCCGCCAAATATGCCGAGGAGGGAGGCGCGAGCTCCGCCGCCACCGCCAAGGTGCTCCAGCAGGCGGCAACCGCGCGGCGCGACGCCGCCGTCAATGCCGTGAGCGCGCAAAAGGCACAGGCGGCCCGTGATGCCGACGCCCGCCACAAGGCAACCGACCTCTACCAGCTCGATATCCCCGTCGAGTGGTACGGCAAGGTCGAGACTTGGCAAAATGGCAGCACGCTATGCATCTATCTTGCCGGCGACAGCGATACACCGATCGTGACGCTCGTCGCAGTGCGCGAGGGCGAGAGCTTTACGCCCGATGAGGGCGATACGGTTTTGGGTGCGGCCAACCTAGGCAACGGTTATACCGTCTACGCCAGCGGTCCCGTCTATCCGTACGTGGTGCCCCAGACCATCAACGGACGGACGCAGAATCCCGTGTCGACCTACCCTATGGACTCGGCCATTGAGCTTGTCGAGCTCACGACCGGCAACCGCTACACCTATAGCCAGATCAAGAACGTACTGGTCGGCAAAGACGGCAAGGCCGACGCTGCGACCAAACTCGAGACCGACTACCTCGCCCAGATTCTCCTGCCGAGCATCAAGGCCCAGGATTAGCGGACCATGACACCTGAGTCCTGGCCTCGCAAATCCATAGACGATTAGGAAAGGAGCCACTTCCATGCGGGCACAGCATGTACCACGCCGTGTTTGCATGGAATATCGGCCTGCTCATCCATGGTAACGATTACCGACTCGCCAAGATCAAACTGGGCCATCGCGGCATCGAGCGCGGCAATTTCGCGCTCGCGCGTTTTCTCGCTTGTCATATCCACACTTACCTGAATCAGGCCGTAAGCCTGCATGAGCAGTGCATCCCCAGCCACAAAGTCCACCTCATGGCTTTTATTCTTATCTTTAATCAGCAGGCGGCAAACCGAACCGGGCCGCACGGCGGGGGTCCTTCTTCTGAGCGCATTGAACACCGCGGTCTCGAGCCTCTGACCATGATCCAATGCCGATGCGGGGGAGAACGCTCCGAACATCGCAGGATCGACGGCGTAGACCTTAGACGCAGACCGCGTATTATTTGCAAGCGAACGCGTGAACTCCGGCACCGAAAACAGCAGGTAGGCGTCCTCGTAATACTCAAGTAAGTCGCTGAGCGTATTTCGACTGACGGATATCTGTCTGCTCTTGAACTCGTTGTACACTTTGTTCACTGACAGCTCTCGTCCCGAAGATGCCATGCACCGCGCCAGAAACAGCGAGGCCAAACGGGGGTTCTTGACGTCGTAACGTTCAACGACGTCCATGGCGACCGTTCGCGACGCATATTCCTGTAGCAGCTGAATCGCGTCTGCGGGCGTCTGCTCAAGTGTCGCGATGAATCCCCCTCGCTCGAGATATCCGACCAGATGGTGTCGGAGCAACGCTGCATCGCTCGAGGAGAAGGGTGCGTTCGACTCAGGAACGCTCCCCGTCTTATATCGGACGTATTCCGAAAAACTCAACGGAAAAAGCTCTCGCACAAGAGAACGGCCCCTGAACTCGCTCTTAAGTTCTGAGGACAGCATCTTAGAAGAAGATCCCGTCACGTAAACGGTCGCCTTCTCCGTATCGACCACGCGTCGCAGAAACGCACCCCATTCGGGTATTTCCTGGATCTCGTCAAAGAAAAGGTAGGCGCCCTCGCCTCGAGCAGCAGGATATAGTGCATAGAATGTATCGAGCACGTCCGCTAGTAGCGATGGCTCATACGGACGCAAGCGCTCATCCTCAAAATTGAAATATAGCATCCGGTCAAGCTCGACGCCTTGGCCCTGAAGCCGCCGTATCTCCTGATACAGGCGATACGTCTTTCCACAACGACGGGCGCCCACAATCACATATACGATGTTGTCGCGCTTTGGCTCCTGCGGGTTGCCCAGATCAAGGTCGCGCTCAAAGACCTGCGGAATCCCCTGTTGCTCAAAGTCCTTTATTTTTTGAGCCACCAAGTCGTTGAATGCCATAATTCTCCAATCTTGCTCTCCTGCTAATCAAGATTATAACGATTCTTGATTAGCAGGAGAGCAAGATTATGCGTATCTTGATTAATGGATAAGCAAGTTTTCTATTAGTGGCCCCTCCCGGAGGATATCGAGCGGCCGAGGGGGGCAGGCATGAACGCCTCTAGCCGAAAACAAAGTAGCTAAAAAAGCCCCGTCCCAAATGAGCTACTTAACGCCAGGGGTCGGCTTCGAAGAGGGGCTCGCGCTCGGGGCGACGATCGCTATAAGGATCGTAGCCGTCGTCATCCTCGTTCTCGGCACGGATGTAGGGGTCGCGCGGCTTGGGCACAGGCTTGGGTGCAGGCTTGGGTGCGGCCGGCGCGGCGTTGGCAACCGGCGCATTCGTCTTGTTCTTGTCTATCATCTGCATATCTCCTTGCCATGCAATCGTGTTCAACATTATCGATTGTCGCACGAAAAAGGGCGGCGGACCCAATTGGATCCGCCGCCCTTGGCGTTTAGAGACGGCTGGCAGATTTTAAGGCATGTCCCATAAATCTACTCGGCGTCGGGGACCTCGTAGGTAGCAGACGGCGTGTTGTCGCACACGACGGTAAAGCCGCCGTCCTTGTCGGCATCGACCGTCACCTGATCGCCCTCGCGCACCGTACCGTCGATGATGGCGGCGGCGATGGCGTCCACGACCTCGCGCTGGACCAGGCGCTTGAGCGGACGGGCACCGAACACGGGGTCCAGGCCACCCACGGCGAGCATCTGCTTGGCCGCCGGGGTGATGGCAAGCGTCATGCGCTCCTTGGCCAGACGCGCGCGGACGTCGGCAAGCTGGATGTCGACGATCTTCTCGATCTGCGCCATGCCGAGCGGATGGAACACCACGATATCGTCGATACGGTTGAGGAACTCGGGGCGGAAGGTCTGAGCCATGGCGGCGTCGACCTGATGGCGCATCTCCTCCTCGTCCTTACCGGACAGATCGGCGATGGCCTTGGAGCCCACGTTGGACGTCATGATAATAATCGTGTTCTTGAAGGACACCTGGCGACCCTGGCCATCGGTCAGACGGCCGTCATCAAGCACCTGCAACAGCACGTTGAAGACATCCGGATGAGCCTTCTCCATCTCGTCGAGCAAGATTACGGAGTACGGACGACGACGCACGGCCTCGGTGAGCTGGCCGCCCTCGTCGTAGCCAACGTATCCCGGAGGCGCACCGATCAGACGTTGGACGCTGAACTTCTCCATGTACTCGGACATGTCGATACGCACGAGCGCACGCTCGTCATCGAACAGGCACTCGGCCAGCGCCTTGGCGAGCTCGGTCTTGCCTACACCGGTGGGGCCCAGGAAGAAGAAGCTGCCGATGGGCTTGTCCGGATCGGAGAGGCCCGCACGGCTGCGGCGCACGGCCGCGGCCACAGCGGAGACCGCCTCATCCTGACCGATAACGCGCTTATGCAGCTCGCCCTCCAGGCCCTTGAGCTTGTCGAGCTCGCCCTGCATCATCTTGGACACGGGCACGCCGGTCCAGGCGCTCACGACCTCGGCGATCTCGTCGGAGGTTACCTGCTCGTTGAGTCCCTCGCCGTCCTGCTGCTTTTGTGCCTCGAGCGCAGCCTCGGAATCCTGAATCTGCTGCTGCAGGCCAGGGATCACGGAGTAGCGCAGCTCGGACGCACGGCCCAGGTCGCCGTTGCGCGTCGCGCGCTCCTCTTCGCTCTTGGCCTCGTCAAGCTGCCCCTTAAGCTCCTGCACGTGGTCGATGGCGTTCTTCTGGTTGAGCCAGCCGGCCTTTTGCACGTTGAGCTTTTCCTGGACCTCGGCGATCTCCTGGCGCAGGGCCTCCAGACGCTCCTTGGAGGCGTCGTCGGTCTCCTTCATGAGCGCCTGTTCCTCGATCTGCAGCTGGGTGAGCTGACGCGTGGTGGCGTCAATCTCGACCGGCATGCTGTCGAGCTCCATGCGCAAGCGGCTTGCCGCCTCATCGACCAGGTCGATGGCCTTGTCGGGCAGGAAGCGGTCGGCGATATAGCGATCGGAGAGGTCGGCAGCTGCCACGAGCGCACTATCGGTGATATGCACGCCGTGGAAGATCTCGTACTTCTCCTTGAGGCCACGCAGGATTGAAATGGTGTCCTCGATGGTAGGCTCGCTGACCATCACGGTCTGGAAACGACGGGCGAGTGCCGCGTCCTTCTCGATGTACTTGCGGTACTCGTCGAGCGTAGTCGCGCCGATTGCGTGCAAGTCGCCACGGGCGAGCGCCGGCTTGAGGATGTTGCCGGCATCCATGGAGCCCTCGGTGGCACCCGCGCCCACGATGGTGTGGAGCTCATCGATGAACAGGATGACCTTGCCTTGCGCCTTTTGCACTTCCTTGAGCACGGCCTTCAAGCGGTCCTCGAACTCGCCGCGATACTTGGCGCCGGCGACCAGCGCGCTCATGTCGAGCTCGATGAGGTCGCGGTCGCGCAGGGTGCTCGGCACGTCGCCGGCCACGATACGCTGGGCGATACCCTCGACGATGGCCGTCTTGCCGACGCCCGGCTCGCCGATGAGCACGGGGTTGTTCTTGGTGCGGCGGGACAGAACCTGGATGGTACGGCGGATCTCGTCGGTACGGCCGATGACCGGGTCGAGCTTGCCGGCGCGGGCCAGATCGCAGATGTTGCGACCGTACTGCTCCAGCGCCTCAAACTGGGTCTTGTCCTCGGCAGACGTCACGCGGTCATCGCCACGCAGCTCCTCGTAGACCTGCTCGATGCGCTCCTTGGTCACGCCAGCGTCACGCAGTACACGACCAGCCTCGCCCTTGTCCTCGGCAAGCGCCATCAGCAGATGCTCGGTCACCACAAAGCTGTCACCCATCTTGGTGGCCTTCTTCTCGGCCTTCTCGATGACACGGACGAGCTCATTGGAAAGGCCCATCTGCTGGCCCTCGCCCGAAACCTTGGGCGCGCGGTCGATGGCATCTTGTGTGGAGCGTGCAAGCTGGGCCGGATCGGCGCCGATGCGCTCGATGATCACGGAGATATTGCGCTCGCCGGCACCAAGCAGGGCGGACAGCAGGTGAATCGGCTCCACCGCGCCGGCCTGCGCGTCGGCAGCTGTGCTCATGGCGGTCTGCAGCGCCTCGCGCGACGTCATTGCTAGCTTATCGATTCTCATGGAATCACCTCTCTTGGGGCGGCCGCCCTACGGGGCGGCTTCACGTTGTTCGAGAAGTATTGTTGCCAGCTTTGCGCGATCTTATACATAAATCTAAGTCTCTATATATAAGATTTTCTGAGTGTTGCCACCACATGAACCACCACAAAGAGGACAGGCACCTTTGTGATGGTCGCGGTCTCTACTCCTTCGCCGAACCCGTACTTCCCGATTCGACGGTCCAGGGCATCTCATCCTCGAACAGCCATGTACGGGCAGACCCACTATCGCGTGCAGTCTGTGGGTCAGGCAAGCAGGTCTGTTTATAGGCATCTTGGATACACTGACCCATAAAATCGTTGAGCTCGGTCTGGTCGCCCTCCATGACATAGGCGACATCACCGTCCATGATGTAGATGCCCGGACCCTTATTGCCCTCGTAGCCCGGATCGTACGAGACATCACATAACTTTGCGCCGTTTGCAGTGTCCAGCTCGATGGAAGAGTGGCATCCGCCAACCATGTCGTTCGCTTTTGCCCGATAGGACGCATATCCGTACCAACGCTTAAATGTTTTGCCCTTGAGTAGCTCGGACGCCTTATCGATCAGGCTTGTATCCGTGGTATAGCGCATGGCCCCAAGCTGAATACGCGGATAATTGCTAATACCCAGCACAGCCGGCTGCTCATCAAAATCAACGGCAATGGTCTCGGGCTTGTCGTCGCCGGTCAGAAGTTCGACAGATTGAGTCACAGGCTTGACCACCGGCTCCGTCACCGCAGCAGGTAGAAATGCCATGCCGACAACGCCCGCGCCAACCACGGTAATCGCAAGCGCCAAAACAATCAATCCAATACGGGCAGGACTTCTCACAGCAAAGCACCTCGCAACGCAAACCTTCGCTACCTGCACTAATGATATCGCCAGCCAGCACTATTACCAAAAGAAGCCGCGCGCTCCTCACCACCACAAAGGGGACAGGCACCTTTGTGGTGGTTTTCGACGCTAACGGTCGACCATCTCGCGCCATGAGATTAAACTTGAATTGTTCTCTGAACATATCCATTTCTGCCTATCCTCAACAGATCTTTGTCTCGAGGAGCGCATATGAAGCCGTCTCATTCCACCGGTCGCAACGTCATCGCCATTCTCGCCATACCCATCGTGATGCTCTTCCTTATCGTCGCCACGCCCTTTTCCCTTGGCATCGCCTCGCCCTTCGATTTATGCGGAATGGTCGACGCCGGCTCGCGTGCCACCTCGCTCTCCTTTATCTGTCGCGGCGTGTTCTACGAAGATGGAATTCCCACCGGAATTTGGCGGTCAAAGTTACCGCTGCTCGGAACGATTGATGGATGCTTCCCCTATTTCAGCCTTGAACCTCAGACGATGAATTATTTGATCGACGACCAGCCACTCGACTCCATCACCCTCGCCTACGACTACGCACCAAACACCGGTGAGCGCCACATGAACCAAGTCCTCGACAAGATGCTTGGACAGTGCGGGCTCACCGAGGAGGCCGGTCGAACCATCTATAGCAACCAGAAATTAAAGCGAACAGAACTCCGCCGTGTCGGAAAAATCAAAGGGCGAAACGGGGCCGCCTACTGGGATGCCTGGGCAACACGCGACAAGGGCGAATTCGGACACAACACCTATATAGTCACTGTCTACACCAAAGACGGAATTAAGGACAATGTTGACGATTTCGCGTCATCCAAACTCGGCATCCCCAAAACAACCAAGACTCCCGGCTTGGATGAAATCCTGTAGGGACGCCCATTAACATGCCGCTCAACGATCACAACAACATCGAGCTCGTCCCCACCACCACAAAGGTGCCTGTCCCCTTTGTGGTGGTTTTCAACAAAAAGAAGCCGCCCCGATAGCAGAGGAGGCATCAAGCAAGTCTATTTTTGGCGTCCCTCAAGACCCAACGAGAACGTCGCGGTAGCCCCGGCCACACCTTTCCCTCGGGCGACCCTCGCGAAGCGCGTGAGCGCGAGGGAAAGGTGCGGCCGGGGCGTACAGCAGAGTTACTCGGCAGCGGCCTTGAACTTGTTGTAGTTGATCAGGCAGCCGGCCTTGACGATGGCACGCTCCTCTGCCGTCATATCGGCAATGTAGAGCTCAATCTGCTCGACCGCACCATCGGCGCGCACCACGTAGGCGGCGATGTCCTTCAGGTCGCCATCGAGCGCGGCACGGATACCCGGCACAAAGACGTAATCGCCCACCTCAAAGTTGGGCTCGGCCTCCATCTGGAAGGGCACCATGCCCCAGTTCATCACGTTGGAGCGATAGCGCTTGGTGGCGTACTCGTGGACGATGTTGGCCAGGCCGCCAATTACGCGCTGGCAGCTCGCGGCCTGCTCGCGGGCGCTGCCGTCGCCAGGCTTCTTGGCGTAAATCATGGAACCGAACTCGGTCGCCTTGGCATCGGCCGCGACACCCGCGCCGGCCAGCGCCTCAAACACACCGGCAAGCTCGGCATCGAACGCCGCCAGGTCGCCCGCGGACTCGCCGGCAACGCGACGCTTCTCCACAGCGTCGACCTCCTTGGAGCGACCAACGTAGGCCGGGTCGCGGCGGCTCAGCGTAAACTCAGCCAGGCCCAGCGGGTTGGAGCGGAAGGAGCTCGTCTCGCCCGAGGGAATGAGCTCGTCGGTCGTGGTGACCGGGTCCATGATCTTGGAGCAAACCTTGAGCAGGATGTCGTCGCCGAGCGGCTCCATCGCGGGCCACGGCTTGATGTTGGGGCCTTCGACCAGCTCGTCGGCAGGCTCCGCCTTGCCAAAGCCCCAGTACACGCGCTTCTTGTACGGCGCGTCGTCAAAGGTGTACTCGCAGGCCTCGTCCCAAGTGTCCTCGGGCAGGTCGGTCGCCGGCGTCAGGACGCCGCCGTTGGCAGCCGTTGCCGCAATGGAGCGGGCGTCCATCAGGGCCACGGCGCTCAGCTGGCCATTACCCGGCTTGGAACCCTCGCGGTTGGGGAAGTTGCGCGTGGTGTGACGGATCGAAAGGCCGTTGTTGGCGGGCGTGTCGCCAGCGCCGAAGCACGGGCCGCAGAATGCCGTGCGCACGATTGCGCCGGCCTCCATGAGGTCGTAGATGTAGCCGCGGCGTGTAAGTTCGAGCGCCACGGGCTGGCTCGTGGGATAGACCGACAGCGAGAACTCGCCGCAGCCGGTATTGGCGCCCTTGAGCACGCGGGCAGCCTGGACCACGGAGTCATAGTTGCCGCCCGAGCAGCCGGCGATAACGCCCTGCTGCACGTGCAGCTTGCCGTCGACGATCTTGTCGAGCAGGCTAAAGTGCGTCTTGCCCTCGCCGATCTTGGCGGCCTCGAGCTCCACCTCGTGCAGGATGTCCTCGAGGTTCTCGTTGAGCTCGTCGATCTCAAAGCCGTTGGAAGGATGGAACGGCAGTGCGATCATGGGCTTGATGCTCGACAGGTCGACCTCGACGCAACCGTCGTAGTAGGCGACATCGGCGGGCTTGAGCTCGCGATAGTCGTCGCCGCGGCCGTGCATGGTCAAAAACGCGTGCGTGTCCTCGTCGGTGGCCCAGATGCTCGACAGGCAGGTGGTCTCGGTGGTCATGACGTCAACGCCGTTGCGGTAGTCGGTCGTCATGCTCGCGATGCCCGGGCCCACAAACTCCATGACATTGTTCTTGACGTAGCCCTTGGCAAAGACGGCGCGAATGATGGCGAGCGCCACGTCGTGCGGGCCGACGCCGGGGCGCGGGGCGCCCGTGAGGTAGATGGCCACGACGCCGGGATAGGCGACATCGTAGGTGTCGCGCAGCAGCTGCTTTGCCAACTCGCCGCCGCCCTCGCCCACGGCTATGGTACCCAGGGCACCATAGCGGGTGTGCGAGTCGGAACCCAGGATCATCTTGCCGCAACCGGCGAAGTTCTCGCGCATAAAGGAGTGGATGACGGCGATGTGCGGCGGAACGAAGATGCCGCCGTACTTCTTGGCTGCGGAAAGGCCAAAGACGTGGTCGTCCTCATTGATGGTGCCGCCCACGGCGCACAGCGAGTTATGGCAGTTGGTGAGCACGTAAGGCAGCGGGAACTGCTCCATGCCCGAAGCGCGCGCCGTCTGGATGATGCCGACAAAGGTGATGTCGTGGCTCGCCATGGCATCGAAGCGAATCTTGAGTGCCTCGGGGTCGCCCGACGTATTGTGTGCCTGGAGGATCGAATACGCGATGGTGCCGCGCTTGGCATCCTCGGGTGTCTGCGTAATACCGCGCTCGGCAGCCTCGGCCGCAGGCACAACCTCGCTGCCGCCGCGCAGGTAGATGCCGTCCTCGTACAGCTTGACCATACTGTCTCCCACTCTGCCCAAAAGATTTGGGCGCATAGCATACATTCGTTCAATATCGTGCCATAGAACGGTTGCGAGTGGGTTACGAATCTCTGCGTTCACTTTATCTCAGTAAAGCAGAGGACGAGTTAGGTCCTGGGGAGGCAGACTTAGACGCTCAAATGACGAGAGTGGATAATCTCCCACTTTGAGCCTGCAAACAGGCAAAAAACGGGAGATTATCCACTCTCATTCTGCAGGTACTCATTTAAGTCTGTCCCCAATGAGTGCCTACAGGTCGCCGCCCGTGCCCAGCAGTTTGCGCATGACTTGCTCGGGGTTGACCGAGCCGTCGCGCGGGGCCAGGGCGGTGATCTTCTTCTGCATCTTATACTCGTGCAGCTCGTCCTCGAGCTGGCGCACGCGGGCGCGGAGCTTTTCGTTCTCGCGCTCGCGCTCCTCGGCACGCTCCTTCATATCGAGGATGCGCACCACGCCGGCAAGGTTGATGCCCTCGTCAGTCAGCTGGTTGATGAGCTCCAGGCGCTCGATATCGGCACGCGAATACAGACGCGTGTTGCCGCCCGAGCGCTGGGGGTTCACCAAGCCCTTGGACTCGTAGACGCGCAGAGTCTGCGGGTGCATGCCGGTCAGCTCGGCCGCCACGCTGATCATGTACAGCGGTTTGTTCCTATTGTCCTCGGCCATGCTACCTGACCCCTTTCCGTCTCGTTATCGTCCATCATAAGCCCGCGGGCGTGGGCGTGCGCCGCGACCGCCCTAGTACGTCGCCTTGTAACGATTGACCTTCTCGCGATAGTCGCGCGTGTCGGCCTCGCGCAGCTTGGTCATGGCATCGCGTTCATCGTCGGACAGGTTCGTGGGAACCTGCACCTTGATCTCGACGAGCAGCGCGCCCGTGCGGCCACGGTGCTTAACATCGGGCGCGCCCATCTCCTTAAAGCGGAACTTCTTGCCCGTCTGGGTGCCCGCCGGCACCTTCAGACGAACCGTCGCGCCGCCGGGCGTCGGCACGTCCACCGTGCAGCCGAGCGCCGCCTCGTAGACCGAGATCGGCACCTCCATGGTCACGTCGGCACCTTTACGCTTAAACAGCGGATGCTCCTCCACGTGCGTGGTCACGACCAGGTCGCCGCGCTCGCCGCCGGCAACGCCATACTCGCCGCGACGCTTGTAGCGCAGCTTGCCGCCATCCACGGCGCCCGCAGGCACCGAGACCGTAATGGTCTGCTGCTCGCCCGTCGAGGGAATGCGGTAGGTGACCTTGTGCGTCACGCCGCGGAACGCGTCCTCGGCCGTCACGTCGACAGTCAGCGACAGGTCGCCGCCCTTGCGAGCACGGCTGCGGCCCGCGCCGGCACCGGCAGCGCCCGCAGCCCCGGCAAAGCCCGAGCCCCAATCGCTGCCCCAGGCGCCGTTGCCGCTAAAGATGCTGTCGAAGATATCGCCCCAGCCGCTGGCGCCCGCGCCGGCACCGTAGCCGCCGCCATACGCGCCGCCCGCGCCCGGCATGCCGCCGAACATGAGCATCTGGTCGTACTCTTTGCGCTTCTTCTCGTCCGAAAGCGTTTCGTAGGCCTCGCTAATCTCCTTGAACTTGGCCTCGTCGCCGCCGGCATCGGGGTGATATTTTTGCGCGAGCTTGCGAAACGCGCTCTTGATCTCTTTGTCGGAGGCGCTCTTGGATACGCCCAGGATGTCATAGAAGGTTTTGCCTGCAGCCATCGTAGCTCCTCTCCTGTTACGTCCGCCGCCCATGCAGGCGACGGCTCATGCTTTCATATGGCACTAGGCCAGAAAGGGCCCCGGGTGTTGCCCCGGGGCCCTTCTCAATTACTCCTCGGTGCTCTCAGCCGTATCGGCCGCAGCATCCTCGGGCGCCGCTTCGGGCTCCGGTGCGGGGCGCTTCTCGCCACCGTAGGTCACCGTCACCATCGCGGAGCGCAGGATGCGGTCCGCCATGCGGTAGCCCTTCTGGTACACGTCGTTGACGGTCTCGTCGTACTGCGATGCGTCCTCGACACGCCCCACGGCCTGGTGCTCGAGCGGATCGAACGCCTCGCCCTTGGGGTCGATGGGCTCAACGCCCTCGTGCGCAAACACATCGAGCAGCTTGGCATGCACCGCATCAACGCCATCGATGAACTGCTTAAAGTCGTCGGAAAGCTCCTGGCTACGGGCATGGTCGATTGCACGCTCGATATCGTCAACCACCGGCAACAGCGCGGTGACAAGCTTCTCGGTCGCGCGCTCGCGCTCGGCGATACGCTCGCTGGCGGTGCGGCGACGGAAGTTCTCCCAGTCGGCCTGCAGACGGGCGGTACGCTCGGTGGCGTCCTTTGCCTTGTCCTCGGCGGCCTTCTGAGCCTCTGCCGCAGCATCGAGCTCGCTGCGTACGTCGGCAAGCTCCTTTTGGGCCTGCTCGAACTTAAGCTTAAAGTCGTTGTCGGCGGCTTCCTCACCGGCGCGGATAGCGGCTTCCACCATCTCGTCCTCGGTCATCGTCGCCTCCTTGTTGGAATCCTCTACCTGGTTCTCGGCAGCCTCGGCGGCCTCGGCCTCGTTGGCCTCGGTATCGTCGACGGCTTCTACGGGAATCTTCACGTCCTTCTCCTCAGAGTCAACGGGGGCGGCGCCAGCGGCAGCCGCCTCCGTGCGAGCTTTACGGGCGGACATGATTACTTGTCCTCGTCGTCCACAACCTCGTAGTCGGCGTCGACGACGTCATCATCGGCAGGCTGGGCGCCGGCGGCACCGTCGGTCTGCTGCTGAGCGTCGGCGTAGACAACCTGGGCCAGCTCGTAGGCCACAGACTGCAGGGACTCGCCAGCGGCCTTGATAGCCTCGACGTCAGAGCCCTCGAGCGCCTTCTTGGCGTCGGCGATAGCAGCCTCGGCCTTGGACTTCACGTCGGCGGAAACCTTGTCGCCCAGCTCGTTGAGAGTCTGCTCGGTGGAGTAGCACAGGCTGTCGGTCTGGTTGCGGACCTCGACCTCTTCCTTCTGCTTCTTGTCCTCCTCGGCATGAGCCTCGGCGTCCTTGACCATACGATCGACTTCGTCGTCGGACAGAGCGGTGGAACCGGAAATGGTGATCTGCTGCTCCTTGCCGGTGCCCTTGTCCTTAGCGGAGACCTTGACGATACCGTTGGCGTCGATGTCGAAGGTGACCTCGATCTGCGGCACGCCGCGGCGGGCAGCCGGGATGCCGGTCAGCTGGAACTTACCGAGCGACTTGTTGTCGCGGGCAAGCTCGCGCTCGCCCTGGAGCACGTTGATCTCGACGCTGGTCTGGTTGTCGGCAGCGGTGGAGTAGACCTCGGTCTTGGAGGTCGGGATCGTGGTGTTGCGGTCGATCATCTTGGTCATGATGCCGCCCATGGTCTCGACGCCCAGCGACAGCGGGGTAACGTCGAGCAGCAGGATGCCCTCGACGTCGCCGGTGAGCACGCCGCCCTGGACGGCAGCGCCGTCGGCAACGACCTCGTCGGGGTTCACGGACATGTTGGGCTGCTTGCCGGTCATGGTCTTGACCAGATCCTGGACGGCGGGCATACGGGTGGAGCCGCCGACGAGGATGACCTCGGTCAGATCGGAGAGCTTAAGCTTGGCGTCGCGCAGGGCGTTGGTGACAGGCTGCTTGCAGCGCTCGAGCAGGTCGCGGGTGATCTTCTCGAACTCGGCGCGGGTCAGCGTGTAGTTGAGGTGCAGCGGGCCAGACTGGTTCATGGTGATGAACGGCAGGTTGATGGTGGACTGCTGGGCTGCGGAGAGCTCCTTCTTGGCGTTCTCGGCGGCCTCCTTCAGACGCTGCAGGGCCATGGGGTCCTGACGCAGGTCGACACCGTTCTCCTGCTGGAACTTATCGGCCATCCAGTCGATGACGCGCTGATCCCAGTCGTCGCCGCCCAGGTGGTTGTCGCCCGAGGTGGACAGAACCTCAAACACGCCGTCAGCGAGGTCGAGGATGGAGACGTCGAAGGTGCCGCCGCCCAGGTCGAAGACCAGAATGCGCTGGTCGGTGCCCTGCTTGTCCAGGCCATAGGCCAGAGCAGCAGCGGTCGGCTCGTTGACGATACGCTTGACGTTGAGGCCGGCGATCTTACCGGCATCCTTGGTGGCCTGACGCTGGGCGTCGTTGAAGTAGGCCGGGACGGTGATGACGGCGTCGGTGACGGTCTCGCCCAGATACTTCTCGGCGTCGGCCTTCATCTTTGCGAGCGTCATGGCGCTCACCTGCTCGGCGGTGTAATCCTTGCCCTCGATATCGACGACGGCACGGCCACCCTGGCCCTCCTTGACCTCATACGGCACGGTCTTGATCTCGGAGGTGCACTCGGAGTACTTGCGGCCCATGAAGCGCTTGATGGAAAACACGGTGTTCTTGGGGTTGGTGACAGCCTGGTTCTTAGCGGCCTTACCCACGACGCGGTCGCCGTCGGCACGGAAGCCCACGACAGACGGGGTGGTACGGTCGCCCTCGGCGTTCACGATAATGGTCGGAGAACCGCCCTCGAGGACGGCCATTGCGGAGTTAGTAGTACCAAGGTCGATACCAAGAATCTTACTCATTAGAAATTCCCTCTCTCTTTTGCGTTCGCGCCGCCTCGACGGTCTGTCGTGTGGCGCTTCGGCTTGTCTTTCAGGATGTAGTGTATCCCCTTATGGGCCGGAATATACAAAATCTAAGTCAATTCATATAAGATTTCTTATTGCTGAGAGTTTAGGTTCTCAAATGTGCAGGTAGATGCACTGTTTGAGTTCTCGGCAGATCTATTGAGATCTATGTAGAGATGGCTGAGGTTTGGGCTTGGGAGCGCACATGGCGGCCCCGGGCTTCCCTGGGGAAAGTTCGACCCGTTTTTCGGCCAAATAATGGGATGCGCTTTCCACAAGCACGCTCAATCGCCCTATATTTCAAGTCACCTATAGCTAACATTTGCGCAGCTCAACGGCCCCACCTGCGCGTTTTTTAGTAAACCTTGGCATACTCGGCGAACGGTATGAAGATGCCGGCCAGAGGGTATTGCAAACGGTCGCTCCCGTGGTATGTTTTTGCCCGAATCAAACCGGCGCGCATCGCCTGTAGCGTCGGTCAACAGAGAGGAAACTACCATGGCTCATCCCGTAATTGATGCCGACGAGTGCATCGCTTGTGGCGTTTGCGTCGACTCCTGCCCCGCTGGCGTTCTGGAGCTCCAGGACGTCGCTACCGTCGCTGACGAGGACTCCTGCGTCGCCTGTGGCGCTTGCCAGGACGCTTGCCCCGCCGGCGCGATCACCGAGATCGTCGAGGAGTAACAACTCCCCCCACTTGCACACTCACAAGTACACCGTGCACAAAAAGGAGGCCTCCGCATCGCCGCGGAGGTCTCCTTTTGCATGTGTTCTAGGACAAATCATCCTCGTAGGGCATTAAATCGGCAAGGTAGCCCTTTTCCTTGAGCATGGTCTCGATCTCGTCGAGGGTTTGCTCATCCTCTGCCGCAATGCGATGGAAGTGGTAACCACTCGTCACCGTTAGTAGCGGAAAGCTCTTGCCGCTCTCGATATCGTGCAGGTAGCGCTCAACATCGCGACGATTGCGAATGTCCAGGTCGGCCGTGATCTTACCGTACACGCGGTGATTGACGATCACGTTGAGCACGGCGCCTCCGGCGTCGACGATACTCGTGAGCTCATCGCCTGCCTGCTCCACGCTGTGGCGAACCTTGACCAAGCGCGTGGGCACGGCGGGGCTGCTGGGGGCCTCCTGCAGCACGTAGCCGCGATTGGTCGCCACGATATCGTGCCCATCGGCGCGCAGCAGGGCAATGTCCTGAACCACGACCTGACGGCTCACGCCAACCTCGCGGGCAAGCGCGCTGCCCGAAACGGGCCCCGTGGCTCCCTCGAGCACGCCCATGATGGCACGGCGACGCTCGCGGGCGTCCATTATTTACCGTCCAGCAGACGCAGGTGCTTAAGCGAGAGGTCGAGGATCGGCGCGGAGTGCGTCAGGGCGCCCGAGCTAATGTAGTCGACGCCCAGATCAGCCAGGGCGCGGATATTGCTGGCATCCACATTGCCCGAACACTCGGTCTTGGCACGACCGGCGATAAGCTCAATCGCGGCGGCCATGTCGTCATGGGTCATGTTGTCGAACATGATAATGTCAGCACCGGCCTCCACGGCTTCGCGTACCATGTCCAGGTTCTCGCACTCAATCTCGACCGTCGTGGTAAACGACGCGTGGGCGCGCGCCATCTCGATCGCGCGCGTCACGCCACCGGCGGCATCGATGTGGTTGTCCTTGAGCATGACGGCTGTCGACAGGTTGTAGCGATGGTTGCTGCCGCCGCCGATCTCAACCGCCGCCTTCTCGAAAACGCGCATGCCCGGCGTGGTCTTGCGTGTGTCGACAAGCACGGTCTTGGTACCCTCGAGCGCCGCTGCCATTCTGTGCGTATAGGTAGCGATACCGCTCATGCGCTGCAGGTAGTTGAGCGCCACGCGCTCGCCCGAAAGCAGCACGCGCGCATCGCCGCGCACCTGGCCCACGTGGTCGCCGGCGTGCACCTTGTCACCGTCGGCAACATCAAACAGCACCGAGCTCTGCGAATCCAGCAGCTCAAAGGTGCGGGCGAACACATCCAAGCCCGCGATGATGCCATCGGCCTTGGCGATGAGCTCCACCGTGGCGGGGCGCGCCGTGGGGCACACGCTCGCCGTGCTCACGTCCTCAAACGTAATGTCCTCGCGTAGAGCCTGCAGAATCAGATCATCGACGACGAGCTTCATGGTAATGGGATTCATGGTCTACTCCTCCACGGCCTGCGTGCCGGCGGCACGGGCCAAATCATCGATTGCCAGGGAGTCGGCGCTCAGGGCGCGATGACGCCCGTCGAGCGCGGGCTCGCCCGCCTGCTCCACGGCAAGCGACTCGCCGGTGCGCATGCACCACGCGGCGCGACGACCCCAGACCAGCGCCTCGAGCAGGCTGTTTGATGCAAGGCGATTCTTGCCGTGAACGCCGTTGCAGGCCGTCTCACCGGCTGCGTAGAGCTCGGGCATCGAGGTGCGGCCGTCCTTGTCGACCCACACGCCGCCCATAAAGTAGTGCTGCGTAGGCGTAACGGGGATGGGCTCGTCCAAGATGTCGCGGCCGTCCTCCAAGCAGCGTGCGCGAATGTTGGCAAAGTGCCCGGTCACTACATCGCGCTCGACGGGGGCAAAGCTCAGCCACTCGTGCTCAGTACCGTCCTGCTTCATCTGCTCGCGAATAGCGGCAGCGACCACATCGCGCGGCTGAAGCTCGTCGGTAAAGCGCTCACCGGCGGCGTTGAGCAAAATCGCGCCCTCGCCGCGGCAGCTCTCGCTGATCAGGAAGGTGCGGCCTGGCTGCGGCGAGAACAGTCCCGTGGGGTGGATCTGCACGTAGTCCAGGTGCTCCATCTTAATGCCATGCTCCTGAGCGATGTAGCAGGCATCGCCCGTGAGCTGCGGATAGTTGGTCGAGTGGTCGTATACGCCGCCGATGCCGCCCGTTGCCCACAGCGTGTGACGGGCATGGATCTTAAACGGCTCGCCGGCATGCGCGCCCTCGGCGGCATTTACCAGCTCGTCGGCGGGACGAACCGAGTTGTCCTCGTCCACGGGAACGGCGACGACACCGGCACACACCGTGGCGCCGTCACGCTCGCCCGTCAGGATGTCGGTCATGGCCACGTGCTCCAAAATCTGCACGTTATCCAGTTTGCGAACGGCCTGAAGCAGCTTGGTCGTAATCTCCTTGCCCGTAATGTCGGCATGGAAGGCAATGCGCGGACGGCTGTGCGCGCCCTCGCGGGTAAAGTCGAGGCCGCCATCGGCCTTGCGCTCAAAATCCACGCCCATCGCTAGCAGGTCGTTGATGACCGAGCGGCTCGAGCGGATCATGATGTCGACGCTCTCGCGGCGGTTCTCGTAATGGCCGGCGTGCATGGTGTCCTCAAAGAAGGCATCGTAGTCCGAGCCCTCGGGCAGCACGCAAATGCCGCCCTGCGCGAGCATCGAATCGCACTCGTCGACAGCGCCCTTGGAGAGCATGATCACGCGCATGCTCGTCGGCAGGTTGAGAGCCGCATACAGGCCCGCTACACCGCAGCCGGCAATAACGACGTCGCACTCCATATCGGGGT
Organism: uncultured Collinsella sp.; assembly: GCA_900544115.1. Lineage (GTDB taxonomy): Bacteria > Actinomycetota > Coriobacteriia > Coriobacteriales > Coriobacteriaceae > Collinsella. Next base: position 38,680 of record UQTW01000015.1, read on the forward strand.
ATTGCTTGGTTTCCACAGGAATCCTCTCCCTTGAATGTGACATAAGGGACCGTCCCTCATGCCGCATTGTTCTAGCGCGCTGCGTACTCGAGCATGCGGTCGAGCGTGAGCTTGGCCTGATCGGCGGCCTTGTCCGACACGCCAATCTGCACCTCGCCCTCACCCGTCTCCAGGCAGCGCACGAGCTTTTCGAGCGTGATGAGATCCATGTTGACGCAGGTGGGCTGCACCGCGGGGAAGTAGAACTTCTTGCCGGTGCCCTGGCAGCGGCGCTCGAGCTCGTAGAGCACGCCGCGGACCGTCACGATGATGAACTCGCTCGCGTCGGACTCCTCGGCGTACTTGATGATGCCGGCGGTGGAGCCGATGTAGTCGGCCTCGGCCAAAACGTCGGCCTTGCACTCAGGATGCGCCAGCACGAGCGCGTCGGGGTGGGTCTCCGTCGCGTCGACGATCTGCTCGACGGTGATGATGTGATGGCGCGGGCAGTAGCCGTTGTTGAGAATGACGTGCTTTTGCGGCACCTGCTCGGCTACGAAGCGGCCGAGGTTTTGGTCGGGAATGAACAAGATGTGCTGCTGCGGCAGCTCGGAGACGATCTTGACGGCGTTTGAGCTGGTAACGCACACGTCACTCCAGCTCTTGATCTCGACCGTGGAGTTGACGTAGCAGACCACGGCCAGGTCGTCGCCGTACTCGGCGCGCGCCGCATCGACCGTCTCGCGCTTGACCATGTGCGCCATGGGACAGTCCGCGCCCGGCTCGGGCAGCAGCACGGTCTTGGTGGGATTGAGCAGCTTGGCGCTCTCGCCCATAAACTCCACGCCGCACAGCACGATGGTCTGCTGCGGCAGGCTCTTGGCAAGCTTTGCCAGGTAGAAGCTGTCGCCGACGTAATCGGCCACAGCCTGAACCTCGGGCGCCACGTAATAGTGCGCCAGGATCACCGCGTCGCGTTGGGTTTTAAGTTGCTGAATGGCCTCGACGAGCTCTGCGGGCACCAGTGCCGCGCGCTCCGTTGCCGTCGTTGCCGATGCTAGGCCGGCCGCGATATCGCGTGCAAGCTCCGACGCATCCATGTTCGCGCTCTGTGCCATCAAGGCCCCTCTCTTTTGGCAAATCTTGGGGCTTTAGTATGACACCTAGGTTTACAGCTGACAAGACAGCTGTAAACCTAGGTGTAAAGTTGAAATAAAGATTCAATCATGCGGCAGGTCCATTTTCGAACTGGCAAGCTGAGGACAGCCGAAAATGGACCCGCCCCATGATTCGGGCAGCCCGTTTTGTCCTGAACCAAGGGGCAGTGGTCAAAAAGGGCCAAATATGAGTACTGTCACCAAATTAGTAGCATCGATTTTCCGGTCCAGAGCAGCAAAATCGCCTTGTTTGGAGCCCGATCGCGACTCTGAAGAACGAAAATCGATGCACTTTTGGCCTCTGGCACCGATTTTTGAGGCCATTTGGCTGCCACCAAACTGGTAACAGTACTCATATTTGGCCCTTTTTGACCACCGGGTTTCCGGCAGGCCCCAAAAGCGGGCCCGAATCGCTCGATCCGGGCCCGCTGGGGGTAGCGAGCACAATCGAGGTGTAAGAAGCAAGAGAGGGCCATCGCCTAGAATCGTCAGCGCCTAGATATTCAACGAGAGGAAAGACAATGGTCCGCAGCGACATGCTACCCCAGCCGGACCGGGGGCTCGGCCTCGACCGGCCCCAGACCGAGGCATTTCACCGACGAGTTCAAGAGGAAGATAGTCGATCTCCACAACGCCGGAAAGCCCAGGCGCGAGGCCATGGACGAGTGCGACCTCGACAAGAGCACCGTGGAGAGGCGGGTCAAGTCGATAAACGAGACCGGCTCGCCGCGCGCCGCCGACAACCGCACGCCCGAGTAGAACCGGATCCTGGAGCCCGAGCGCGAGAACCGCAGGCTCCGGATGGAGGTCAACGTCTTAAGACGAGCGGCGCCAGCATACGCTCGGAAGTCAGGGCCATGGCGGCCAACGGGGGGCCGCTGCCCCATATCGGCGCAGCGCTGGCATCGAGGCCTTCTGACCTGTGTCAAGATTTCGGACACGCATGCTCGAGAAATCAAGCGGCCATAGGCATGGCCTCGAGCTTGGGCTCGGTTCTCTCGAAGAAGGCCGCCATGGCCTCGGCCGGCACCTTGTAGCCGATCGTCGAGCGGGGCCTTCGGCGGTTGTAGTACGCCTCGATGAACTCGACCACCGCGTGCTTGGCGGAATCCCTGGTCGGGAAGCTGCGCCTGTAGTACATCTCGTTCTTCAGCGTGGCGAGGAACGACTCGGCCACCGCGTTGTCGTGGCAGTTGCCGGCGCGGCTGCAGGACAGCCGCACGTCGTTGTCGCGCGCCCATTCGGCCAGAAGCCTGCTGGTGTACTGGGCGCCGCGGTCGGCGTGGAATATCGCGTTGCCGGCCACGTAGCCGCGCGATTTGGCCGACGCCAGCGCCGAAACCACGATGTCGGCGGTCATGCGCTCGGAGAGCGACCAGCCCACCACCATGCGGGTGTTGAGGTCGATGACCGTCGACAGGTACAGCCATCCCTCGCCGGTGCGCAGGTAGGTGATGTCGCCCACGAGCTTGCAGGTTGGAACGGGACTGGTGAAGTCGCGGCGCACCAGGTCGGGCCGGGGCCTGGCCTTCGGGTCGGGGATGGTGGTGCGCTTCCTGGCGTTGGGCGTGCAGCCGCGTATTCCCAGCTCGCGCATCAGCTTGCGCACCCTGTACAGGGTCAATCCGGAGAACTCGCCGGGCAGGAAGCATTTCACGAACCGGAAGCCGAACCTGCGGTCCGACTCCAGCCACACGCGCCGGACCGCCTCGCGCTCGGCCGACCAGTCTTCTCGCGGGCAGCCGTTGGAGAGCCACGAGTAGAAGCCCGATCGGCTCACGCCGAGCACGCGGGCCATCATTTTCACCGGGAATTCGGCCTTCTCCGCCAACATCATCCGGTAGCATGCGGCTACGCCTGGCTTTTGGCGAAGAAGGCCGCGGCTTTTTTCAAGAAGGCGTTCTCCATCTCGAGCTCGCGTATGCGCCTTTTCGCCTCGCGAAGCTCGCGGTCCTCGGCCTTGGGGTCGGGCCCGCCGGCAAGCTCGCGCCGGCGGCTCTGCACCCACTTGTTCACGGTCTTGGAATTCAGGCCCAGTTCTGCGCAGCATTCCGTTATCGGCCTGCCCGTCGAGATGATGTAGTCGGCGGTCTCGCGCCTGAACTCGTCGGTGTACTTGGCGGCTGGGTTGGACATAGCATACCGTCCTCTCGGTCGTCGATGAATGCATTCTAAAGGATTGGGCCTCTAGCATGCGTGTCCGAAAAGACGATACAGGTCAGACAACCCAATCAGACGTCGTCTCGAGCACGTCCTCTGCACGGTCGAGCATGCTTCTGGCCTTGGCACCCTGTTTGAACCACGAGCGCAGGTCCTCGAGCGTGCTGCCCGCTGCGTACACCTTGATTTTGCGACCGCCTTTCGTGGTCACCGTGCAACGGTCGCCGCTCTCGCTATCCTCGTGCGCCGTGACCTTCTTGAGATAATCGCGGCGGAACGCCACGACGCGGGCGTTGCTGATCTCGATGAACCAATCGTCGTCGACAAGCGAGGTGCCCGTGGCACCTCGGCTCGCCATCTCCTCGGCGAAGGAGAAGCCGAGTTCGCGCTCCTGCCTGCCGATCTCGAGGATGCCGCGGGCGGGCATGCTGAGCATGAGCAGGGGCAGGAGTCCCCCTATGAACAGGAAGAGGAACGGGACGAGCAAGAGCAGACGAGCACCGGCATCGGTGAAAACAGCCATGAAGGCGATCACGAGCGAGAAGACGAGCGCCATGCCGTTGAAAACAATCGTCAACGGCTTGATGGCAGACCAACACAGGCCCGCCTTGGTCATGGGACCGTCGACGGCGTCCGAGACTTCGATGCCCTCTTCCTCCAGACGGGCGAGGAGGTTGAGCGAGCACACCCCCTCGAGGCTTATCGAGCAGAACTTCCAGTCGCCCTCGAACAGGTCGATCCTCATCATCTGCGTGTGAAGCGTTGCACGGGTGATGTTGCCAAACGTCGTCTCCTTGCGGATGCCGAAGGCGTTACGCGAGAGAATTCGCTCACCGTCCACGTCGATGCGCGGGATGCTCAGCAGGGCCCAGATGGCCATGCCCGCGAGCGCCATGGCGTGACCGAACCACACAAGTTCGTGGTCCCACTCGCCCAACGAGACGCCCTGCCAGACGTAGACACCCAGCATGAGCAGTTCGAACGCGACGGCGCAGCAGGCGATGATCGTGCGGATGGCAGCGGGCATGCGCACCGTGAAGCGATCGAGGCTGTCCGTCGCCTCACTGCGCTCGCGCGCGCCGCGACGGGCGACCCATGCAGTGAGCGGACCGACGATGAACACCACCATCGCCACGCGCAGGAACGATTCGAGTATGTCGCCCATATTAACCACCATCCCAATAGAAAACGTGAATTTGGGAGACTATAGCAGAGCGAAGCGATCTGCACGGCATCGTCCGGGTGTTTTCGGCATACGGTGGAAACCAGCGGCAGCGGACGTTGAGAACTCACCCAAAAGACGCGATTCGACCGAAGCGATTCTTCTTGACTTGGTCTCAATGTGATACGACATGCGCCACTACCTGCGCGGTCTAGCGGCCCTGATCGAAGAGGGTCACACCGATGAGGCACTCGAGCGCATCGACGCGCTCTGCGAGACCAACGACCGCACCGCCGTGCGCCGCTACTGCGCCAACGAAACGGTCAACATTGCGCTCTCGTCGCTTTCCGCGGACATCAACGCGCACGGCATCACCGCCGACCTGCACGCCGCCGTGCCCGAAACCGTCCACGTGGGCGATGTCGATCTATTCAGTGTGGTATCGAACGCCCTGGACAATGCCATCGCCGCGGCGAGCGCCGCCCCCGAAGGCAAGCGGTTTGTCGACCTGGACCTTCGCTACGAAGACGGTCAGCTTCTATTGCTGGTTTCCAACACGTTTGGCCGTGCGCCGCACATGGTCGACGGCATGCCCGTGACTCAGCACACTGGGCACGGCTTTGGCACCAAGAGCATTATGCTTGCCGTCGAGCGCATGAACGGCAACTGCCAGTTCCGCATTAACGGCGACCGGTTTGAGCTGCGCGCCGTGATGTAGGGGCTGCCGCCAACCTCGCTACAGCGGTGCAGCCGCCGGGGTCAGCTGCTTAATGTAGGCCCACATGCGCTGCTTGGCGGCCTTGTCGGTGAGCGCCGCCTCAAAACCGTCGAGCGCCAGCACGCGGCGCCCCTGCACATGGGCGACCAGGCCGGGCTTGAGCATGGCGGTGTCAAAGTCATCAATTGCCACAAGCATATCGGCATAGGTCTCGCGCATGACATCGGCCGCACTGTTGTCCAGCAGCAGCACCGCCTCGGGGTCCAAGGTCTCCAGCGCCTCGCGGAACAGGTCGCACGTCAGGGCCTCGCCCGCCGCGACCGCTCCGTCGCCCGCGCCGGCGACGCTTGCCAGCACACAAAAATCCTCGGGGGCATATCCGATGGCACCGAGCGCCTTGCGCAACGCGGCGCCATCCGCGCCGGCGGCCAGCTCGCCGCCCGAGCACTCGGCTTCATCCAAATCGCCTTTGACCAGCACAATCGGCGAGCACGCGTTGCCCGCGATACGCACACCGCGATCTGCAAGCGACGCGAGCTCCTGCTCGGTCGCCTGAGCGATGGCTTCTTTTTTCTGGCTTTGTGACGTGGGCATGCGCTCTCCAATCGTTTGCGTGCCCACCATTATATAAAAGAGCCGCCCGCGAGTGGTTGCTTTGCGGGCCGCTGGGTATAAGCACGGTCGTACTGAGTTTTACGCGGCCGAGCCGCGTCGTATTATGGAGGTCACCATGGCTGACATTAAGCAGATTACCCCCGAGAACTTCGGCGCTGTCGTCAACGATAGCCTGCCCGTACTGGTTGATTTTTGGGCCCCGTGGTGCGGCCCCTGCCGCTCGCTCTCGCCCATCGTAGACGAGGTTGCCGACGAGCTGGCCGGCAAGTTGGCTGTGGCCAAGTGCAACGTCGACGACAACCAGGACCTGGCCATGAAGTTTGGCGTCATGAGCATCCCCACGCTGATCGTCTTTAAGAACGGCGAGGAGGTCGACCGCTCGGTTGGCGCCTTACCCAAGGCAAGACTTCAGGCACTGCTGGAGAAACATCTGTAATACGCTTGTTACTTGTCTGCCGTCCATGAGCGGTTTCGCACCGCTCACCGGAGTGCCAAACGCAAGGCATGCGACCACGGATAGTATGGTAGTTACAAACAGCCCCCAGTGAACGGGTGCGGGTCGCACAGGCTCGCACCCGTTTTCTTATGCAGCTGCGCGCAAAGCGGGCGTAGTAAAATCTGAACCACTGAACTGCCCCATACAAAAGGAGATTTCCCATGCATGATGTTGGAATGAACATGAGCCAGCTTGCCATGAGCGTCAAACAGGTCGACGACACCATCGAGCTCGCTCACGAATGGAGCCATCAGTTGCTGCATGCGACCGAGAATTTTGACATGGAGCGCATCGGCGCCAAGCTCGAGGCCGCCATGGCCGCGTTGCACGAGGCGCATGACGCGCTCGAGGGCTACGAGGAAGCCATCGAGGCCGACCACAACTCCGTCGGCTCCGTGAAGCTGGTGTAAGGTGGCCGAACACGAGCACGGCTGCGGGTACGAGCACGAGCATCCGCACGGGGCGGACGGTGACGCGGGCTGCCACTGTAGTGGCTCCGGCTCCGAGCTGGTCCGTTTTTCGGTTACCGCACCGGATGACCTGCTGCGCCGTTTTGACGAACAGATCGCGCGCCGCGGCGACGTGGCCAACCGCTCCGAGGCCGTGCGCGACCTGATTCGCGCCTCGATCGCCAAGGAGCAGATGCGCACGCCCGACGAGCATGTTATCGGGTCGCTCACCATGATCTACGACCACCATACCGGCGACCTGACGCGCCGTCTGGACGAAGTGCAGCACGACTACACCGACGAGATCGTATCGACCATGCACGTGCATCTGGATCACCACAACTGTCTGGAGATTCTGGCGCTCAAGGGTCGCGGCGAGCGCGTCTACGAACTAGCCGACCGACTGCTGGGCCTGCGCGGCGTTAAGCACGGCGAGCTCACCTGCGCCGCCACCAAGCAAAGCCTGGGGCTATAGCGCACCTGCCAAAAAGGGACAGGTTTGTTGTGGCAGGTTTAGAAGTTTTACCGACCAAAATAAACCTGTCCCTTTTTGGTCGGTTTTGATGAGGAGTGTCGCATGCGGCATGTGCATATTCATGTGACGGGCATTGTGCAGGGCGTTGGCATGCGACCATTTGTGTATCGCGAGGCCATGGCGCATGGCATTTGCGGATGGGTGCTCAATGCGGGCGACGGCGTACATATCGAGGCGCACGCTCCGGCCGATGCGCTCGATGCTTTTGTTGCCGCGCTTTCTGAGCATGCGCCCGCGGCGGCTCGCGTAGAGCATGTCGAGGTTGTGGACTTGGGGCCTGGCGGTTGGAGTGCTGCCGATGAGCAGGGCTTTCGCATTGTGGCATCGCAGGACCAGACCGCGCACACGACGCTCGTCTCGCCCGATATCGCTACCTGTGACGATTGTCTGCGCGAGTTGTTCGATCCCGCCGACCGACGCTATCACTACCCCTTTATCAACTGCACTAACTGCGGCCCACGCTTTACCATCATCCGATCGTTGCCTTATGACCGAGCGGCCACGTCGATGGATTGTTTTCCCATGTGTCCCAAGTGTGCCGCGGAGTATGCCGACCCACTCGACCGGCGTTTTCACGCGCAACCCGATGCCTGCTTTGATTGCGGGCCGCATATTACGTGGCGCGAGGCTGTGAACGGCGATGCGTGCGGGAATTCGTCCGCGACACCGGCAGTCGGCACCACACGCGAGGCCAGCGACGCCATTATCGAGCGCTGCGTTGAGCTGCTGGCCAGCGGTGGCATCGTCGCCATCAAGGGCCTGGGCGGATTTCATCTAGCCTGTGACGCCGCCAGCGAGCAGGCGGTGGCCGAGCTGCGCCGTCGCAAACGCCGCAGCAACAAACCACTTGCCGTCATGATGCGCGACCTTGCCGACGTTGAACGCCTATGCCATGTCAGCGACGTTGAGCGCGGCTTGCTGGCCGGCAGCATTCGCCCCATTGTGCTGCTGCGCCGACGTGCTGCTTGCGAGAGCGGCGGCTCCCCCGACGCCCTCGCGCTCGCGCCGTCCGTCGCGCACGACCTTCCAGAGCTCGGCATCATGCTCCCCTATACGCCGCTTCAACATCTGTTGCTTGCCGCGGCAGAAGTCTGCGGTATGCACGCGCTCGTCATGACCAGCGGAAACCTGAGCGAAGAACCCATAGAAACCGACGACGATCTTGCCTGGGAACACCTCGTTGCCGCCGGCATCGCCGATGCGTTGCTCGGCAACGACCGCGCGATCCTCTCGCGCTACGACGACTCTGTAGTGCGCGTGGTCGACGGCGCCGTTATGCCCGTGCGCCGCGCTCGCGGATATGCACCCCAGCCGTTGCCGTTGCCGGCTCTCGACGGCGCTCCGTCCTGCGTGCTCGCCTGCGGGCCACAACAAAAGGCCACGATTGCGCTCACGCGTGAAGGGACGAACGGCGAGGCAACCTGTTTTGTGTCGCAGTATATCGGCGATGTTGAAAACGGCGAGACCTTCGATGCCTGGAACGCCGCGCGCACGCGCTTGGAAGATCTCTTTGACTTGGCGCCCGCCGCCTTGGCCTGCGATTTGCACCCCAGCTATCTATCGAGCCAGTGGGCGCGCGAGCAGGCACGGGAGCACAATCTGCCGCTCGTCGAGGTGCAGCACCATCATGCGCATATCGCGAGCGTAATGGCCGAGGCCATCGCCGCGGGCCAGCTTACAACCGACGCGCGTGTCCTTGGCATCGCCTTTGACGGCACCGGCGCCGGCACCGATGGGACCATTTGGGGCGGCGAGTTTCTTGTTGCCGGCCTTGGCGGCTTTGAGCGCGCCGCGCATTTACTCACCTGGGCGCTCCCCGGCGGGGCGGCCTCCGTGCGCGACGCCCGCCGCAACGCCTTTGCCCTGCTCAGTGAGCTCGGTCTGCTCGAGCACCCAGGCGCCGCTCGGCTTTTGGGCAGCCTCGACGAGCAAACGCGCAGCGTGACAGCCACCATGATCGAGCACGGCATCAACAGCCCGCGCACCAGCAGCATGGGGCGTCTCTTTGATGCCGCGGCAGCAATTCTGGGCATCTGCGACAAGGCAACCTACGAGGGCGAGCCTGCCATAGAACTCGAAGCCGCCGCCTGGCGCGCGTTCAGCAGTGAAAGTGCCTGCCCCACCGGCAATATGGCCAGCTTTTCCGTAACCGAATCATCCCGTCCGGACGACTGCCATGTTCTGAACTCCAGACCGCTTTTTGAGGCGCTTTTGGAGGGAATCAGGACCGGCGTGCCCGCCGGCAAGCTCGCGCTCGACTTCCATGTCACCATCGCACGCGCGTCGGCCCGCATCGCAAGCGAGATCTGCGTCCGTGAAGACCTCGACACCGTCGCGCTCTCGGGCGGTGTGTTCATGAACCGGCTTTTGCTTCAGCTCCTTACCCACGAACTCAAAGACGCCGGTCTTGCCGTCTTGGTCCCCCACGCTGTACCCGCCAACGACGGCTGCATCGCCTACGGTCAGGCCGCCATCGCTCGCGCTCGCCTCGCGCAGACGGCGTTGCGATAGGCTGTTTTGCCAGCCTGCGCGCCGCCGTCTCACAGGTGTAACGCGTTTGCTCGTGACTCCCGCGAGCGCTACCATCAACTGATGGGTAATTAGGCGCCTATCCAGCGCAAAACGTATAAAGGGGAACATTATGTGCCTTGCCGTTCCCGGTAAAGTGGTCAAACGCGACGACGACCTTAAGGCGACCGTCGACATGATGGGCATCGAGCGCCCCGTTTCGCTGCGCCTCGTGCCGACGGCACAGGTAGGCGACTTTATTCTCGTGCACGCCGGCTTTGGCATTCAGATTGTCGACGAGCAGGAAGCCCAAGAGACACTCGAGCTCGTCAATACCATGACCGAGCTGGCCGAAGAGGACCAGCTCGTCACCAACCCGGCCGAGGCATACTAGTGGCGGCGGCGCAGCCGGTTCGCTCCGGTATCGACTTTTCGTCATTTCGTGACCCCAAGCTGGCTCGCGAGCTCATCGATCGTATTCATGAGCTTGTCGGCAACCGCAGCATCAACCTTATGGAAGTCTGCGGTACGCATACCGTGAGCATTGGCCGCTATGGCTTTCGTTCCATTATGCCGACGGGACTCAAACTGCTAAGCGGCCCGGGGTGCCCCGTTTGCGTCACCGCCAACCGCGACATCGATCACGCAATCGCGCTTTCCAACATGGACGGCGCTGTCATCACCACCTTTGGCGACATGATGCGCGTGCCCGGATCGTCCACCTCGCTTGCCGCGCAAAAGGCGGCGGGGCGCGACATCCGCATCGTCTACTCTCCGCTCGACGCACTCGACATTGCCGAGCAAAATCCCGAACGCCCGGTCATCTTTATGGGTGTCGGCTTTGAGACCACAACGCCCACCATTGCCGCCGCTATCCTGGAGGCCGACGCGCGCGGGCTCCAGAACTTCTCGGTCTACTGTGCTCACAAGACCACGCCGCCGGCTCTGCGTGCGATCTCCAACGACCCCGAGACGACCATCGACGGCTTTATCCTGCCTGGTCACGTCGCTACCATCACAGGCCTGGCACCCTTTGGGTTTTTGGTCGATGAGTTCGAGACCCCCGGCGTAGTCACCGGGTTTGAGCCGGTCGATATCTTGCAGGGCATCTGCATGCTGGTCCAGATGATTGTCGAGCACAGGCCCGCAATCGACAACGCCTACCGCCGTGGCGTCAATGCAGACGGCAATCCCGTGGCGCGCCAGCTGGTCGAGCAGGTATTTGAACCGTGCGACACCACGTGGCGCGGGCTGGGACCGATTGCCAACTCGGGTCTTTCCATCCGACCAGAATTCGCGCGTTTTGATGCCGGCGCCCGCTTTGACGTGCCCATTGAACCGGCGGTCGAGCCACGCGGATGCCGCTGCGGCGACGTGCTGCGCGGTGCCATCACGCCGAGCAGCTGCCCGTTGTTTGGCCGCACCTGCACGCCCGAACACCCCGTCGGCCCCTGCATGGTGAGCTCCGAAGGCAGCTGCGCGGCGTACTTTAGATACCGCGACTAGCCCGGACGCCCCCGCGTACCGGCACCACCCACGATTGGAGTTTTCGATATGTCCCATAGCGTTACCGATAGCACCGTCCTGCTGGGCCACGGCTCCGGCGGCCAGATGATGAAACGCATTATCGATGAGGTCTTTCTGGATGCCTTTGGGTCGCCCGAGCTGCTTGCGGGCAACGATGCCGGTGTCGCCGTACTGCCCGCAAGCGGGCGAATCGCCATGTCGACCGACAGCTTTGTGGTAACGCCGCAGTTCTTCCCCGGCGGCAATATCGGCCGACTCGCCGTATGCGGAACCGTCAACGACGTCGCGACCTCAGGCGCTAACGTGCGCTACCTCTCATGCGGCTTTATCCTCGAAGAGGGCTATCCCATGGATAAGCTGCGCCAGATTGTGCAAACCATGGCCGAAACAGCGCGCGAGGCGGGCGTGTCCATAATCACCGGCGACACCAAGGTGGTCGAGCGTGGAGGTGCCGACGGCGTCTACATCAATACCGCCGGCGTGGGCGAAGTGCCCGCGGGCGTAGCGCTCAGCGGTGCCAACTGTCGGCCCGGCGATGTCATCCTGGTGTCGGGTACACTCGGCGACCACGGCATCGCCATCATGAGCCAGCGCGAGGGCTTGGCGTTTTCGAGCAACATCGGAAGCGACGCTGCGCCGCTCAATCATCTGATTGCCGACGTGCTCGCCGCTGCCCCCGACACCCGCTGCTTCCGCGACCCCACGCGCGGCGGCCTGGCATCCACGCTCAACGAGTTTGCCCAGGCCAGCGGCGTTGCTATGGAGATCGACGAGGATACCGTGCCCGTGCGCCCCGACGTGCAGGCGGCATGTGAGATGCTCGGCTACGATGTGCTGCAGGTGGCAAACGAGGGCAAGATGGTCGCCGTGGTGCCTGCTGAACAGGCCGATGCCGCGCTGGCGGCCATGCGCGCCGCCCGCTACGGCGAGAGCGCCGCCATCATCGGTCGCGTGCTGCCGCTTGCCGAGGACGCCCGCCCCGCCGTGCGCGTACGCACCGGCTGGGGATCGACCCGTATTCTCGACATGCTCGTGGGAGAGCAGCTGCCGAGGATTTGCTAGCGGCACATTCTCGCAGACGGCGCGATGCAGCTCGATATCCCTTGAAGATGTTCAGATTCCAAACAAGCCCGATGCGTAAGCCCAGTATTATGAGGTGCGTTTTTAAACCCAATGACGGGAGCTTTCATGGCAGCAGCTTTTTCCCATGTGATCTTTGATCTGGATGGCACCATCCTCAACACGCTCGAGGACCTGGCGGCCGCTAGCAACCATACCTGCGAGACGCACGGCTGGCCTACGTTTGCCGTTGACGAATACCGCTATAAGGTGGGAAACGGCATGCTCAAGCTGGTCGAGCGCTTTATGCCCGCCGAGTATGCGGGCGACGGGCGCGCCTTTGAGCAGACGCTTGCCGAGTTTAGGGCTTACTACGGCGAGCACAAGGAGGACCACACCGCCCCCTATGCCGGCACAATCGAGATGCTCGACCGCCTGCGCGCCGCGGGCATCCAGCTTGCCGTGCTCACCAACAAGGACCACATTTCGGCGGCCCCGCTTATCGAGAAGTACTTTGGCCCCGACCGCTTTGCGCTGGTCCAGGGCCGTGTCGACGCTTTTCCGCCCAAGCCCGAGGCGCCCGTCACGCTGCATGTGATGGAAGCGCTGGGCGCCGACCCGGCGACCACGCTCTACGTGGGCGATTCCAATGTCGATATCCTGACCGGTCATAACGCCGGCCTTAAGAGCGCGGGCGTCAGCTGGGGCTTCCGCGGCCGCGCAGAGCTGACCGCCGCCGGAGCCGACGCCCTGGCCGCCGTGCCGGAGGACATCTGGGCTTACATTCAGGAAAACAACCGATAAGATGACAAACAGCCCCCGCGGAACCGTGCACCGATGCACACGGTTCTGCGGGGGCTGTTATATTCTCTCAGGATGCAGTTTCCAGCGGGTCCACAACGACCGGACAGGTCTCATACAGTTCGATTGGGTCAAGGTCTACACAGGCACACGGGTCATGATTCCCGGTCACATCCCATGCGGCAGTATCGTTCAGAACGGTCAGACGGGATTTAAAGAAGTCCTCGTCCCGTAAGGGTTCAAATACACCACCCAGCTCCAACAAAGGTTTCGCGTCATACAATCGAACCGAACCGTCATTAAAGTAAAGATATACCGTGAAATTTTCTCCGGCCACCGCCTGCAATACCTTCGGGATCAATGTATCCATAGGAGCCTCCTTCCATCAAATCAGCGGCGCAATATGGTTCAGTGGTGAAGCTGTTCTGGCAAGTTCCCAGTTCTGCATCAGCTCATCCTTATGCAGTTCACACCAAGCAAGAATCAGTTTCAGCTGACGCCCCGGCAAT
>UQTW01000016.1 GCA_900544115.1 uncultured Collinsella sp.
TCGGCGCGTTCGGGGCCGTGCTCGCCGTCGCCGGGCGCCTGCCGCTCGGGCCCACTCCGCTTGCGGCCGCCTGGGCGGGCATCGTACTTGGCAGCCTGCCCCTCTACGCGCTGGGGCTCGGCGTGGCCCTGCGCCTCGGCCGCAACGCCGCCATCGGCGCCGGCGCGGCGGGGGTGCTCCTCGCGTTCTTCTCGGTGGGCGGACTTGCGCACGGCCTCATGACCGGCGAGCTCACCGGTGCCCTGGCGACGCCCCTGGGCTGGGTGCCGCTCGCCTGGCCCGCGCGCCTGGGGTCGCTCGGGGTGGAGGCCTTCATCGACGCCGCACGCGCGGCGGGCCCTCTCCTCACGACTGCGCTCGCTAGCCTCGTGCTCACCCTGGCAGCCGACGCCGTCCTTCTCGCCTGGTTCTGCCGCTTCGAGGACGGGAGGGCAGATGCATAGGAAGCCGCTCGCCGCCGTGCTCGTCCTCCTCTCCGCAGCGCTCGTCCTGGGCGGGAATGCCCTGCTCGACGCCGGCTGGGGGGGTCGGCGCTGCGCTCGATCGCCGACCGAGTGCTGCCCAACCTTGAGATCGCCATGTGGGGCGCCCGCGCTCGGGCCCGGCAGCCACGCGAGCTCCTACGCCGACGCCACCGGGGCGGGGGCGAACTACGTCTACCTGGTGGACGCGGCGGACGACAGGGGCAATGTCCGAGAGCTCCAGCTCATCTTCTTCGGGCGGGAGTCGGACGGCGAGGGCTGATTCGAGATCGAGGCGCGCGGCGGCTCGGGCGTGCGCTACCGCGCGTGCGACGCGGCCGAGGCGCCCGCGGCTGCGCGCGGGGCTCTGGACCGCTGAGTGCGGCGCTAGTACAATTCCGACGAGAGTTTCAGGAGGTCAACATGGCGAGGATACTGGCAGTGGATGATGAACGGGCTATCCTCGACGCGCTCGCGCGCGTCCTCGGCCGCGACGGCCATGAGGTCGTCAGGGCGACGGACCCGACGGCGGTCCCGGGGATGGACCTCTCGCGCTTCGACCTCGTGCTCTGCGACGTCATGATGCCGGGGCTCGACGGCTTCGAGCTCGTGCGGCAGATCCGCCCGGACTTCGATGGGCCCATCGTCTTCCTGACCGCGCGCGTGGCCGAGGAGGATGCCGTGGCCGCCTACGGCCTGGGCGCCGACGACTACGTCCGCAAGCCCTTCGGGGCCGCGGAGCTGCGCGCCAAGGTCGCGGCCCATCTACGCCGTGAGCGCCGGCCGCGCTCGCACGCCCTCTCCTTCGGGGAGGTGCGGATCGACCTCGGGGCGCGCGGCCTCGCCGTGGGCGGCGAGGCCGTGCCGCTCACGCCCACCGAGTACGCCATCTGCGAGTACCTCGCCCGCCACCCCGGGCAGGTCATGAGCCGCGCGCAGATACGCGAGGCGGTGCTCGGCTGGGAGAGCGACGCCGACGACGCGGCCATATCCATGCAGGTCAGCCGCGCCCGGAGGAAACTCTCCGAGGCCGGCGCCGATCCGATCGCGACCGTCTGGGGGATGGGGTACAAGTGGCAGCTTTGAGGATCGGGGCGCGAGGTCGCGGGGGCATGCCGCTCTCCTTCGTCATCGCGCGCTACTTCGCCTACGCGTTCGCGGCGGTCGCCACGGCGTGGCTCGCCTCGTTCATGGTGCTCTCCGTGGCGATCAGCGCGGGCTTCGTCTACGAGGCAAGCTGGGGGCCGGCCAATGCGCGCGAGGTCGCGGAGGGCCTGGCACGCGACGGCGTCTGCGGGCAGCAGGACGTGCCGACGGCCTACCGCTACCTCATCCTGAACAAGGACGGATACGTGCTGATGACAGACCTCGAGGGCACGCGGCTCGAGGATGCGACGGAAATGGCCAGTACGGCACTCGCCGCGGATCCGGGCACAGTGGAGATCGAGGGCGGGGGCTCGGGCTTCACCTACGCTGCGTTCCCGCTCAAGGGCGGCGGGGCCTGCGCACTCGTCAGCGAGTACCTGCCGCAGTGGGTCTCGCGCGACCTCGCCGGCCTGCTTCCCAACCCGCAGAACCTCATGCTCGTCGGCGCCGCTGTGGGAAGCGCGCTCGCGCTCGCGCTCGTGGCGCGTCGTGCGAGCCGCGTGATCTCGCGCAAGATGGCGCCGCTCGCGGAGGCGGCGGGGCGCGTCGGCGCGGGAGAGCTCGACTTCGCGGTCGGCAGCACCAATGTGCGCGAGGTGAACGACGTCCTCGCCGCGATGGACGCCATGCGGGCCTCCCTCGCCGAGTCGCTCGAGGCCCGCTGGGCCGCGGAGCGGGGGCAGCGCGAGCAGATGACGTCGATCGCCCACGACCTCAAGACGCCGCTTACCGTGCTGCGCGCCAACGCCGACTTCGTGGCGGAGGAGCTGGAAGACGAGAAAGACGCCGACCTCGCGGCCGCCGCGCGCGACATAGCCGGCAGTGTCGAAAGGCTCGACGGCTACGTGCGCCTGCTCATCGAGGCCTCGCGCGGGTCCGGCGGGGCGGAGAGGGCCCCCATGCGGCCGGCCGAGCTCTGCGAACAGGTCCTCGCCGAGGCCGCCCAGATCGCCCGGGCGCGAGGCGTGACGCTCGACGCGGCCACGGGCCCCGCTGTCGCGGGCGCGCCCGAGGCCCTACTCGACCGAACCGCCCTGGCGCGAGCCGCCGCGAACCTCGTGGCCAACGCCGCCGAGCACGCGCGCTCGCGCGTGGCGGTCTCCTGCGACGTCGCGGGCGGACACCTCGTCATCGAGGTGGCCGACGACGGACCGGGCTTCTCTCCCGCCGCCCTCGAACGCGGCTGCGAGCGCCTCTTCACAGACGACTCGTCCCGCTCCTCGCGCGACGGAGGCCGCCACTACGGGCTCGGCCTCCACGTCGCCTCCGAGGCCGCGAGCGCCCACGGGGGCTCCGTCTCGCTCGCCAACAGCCCCTCGGGCGGCGCGGTGGTCACCATCGCGGTCCCCCTGTGCGGGATCTGACGATTTCCTCGATGTCTACCTCGACTGCGATATGTCGCTCGCCGAGGCCGCGACGAGATGGTGTTGCGTCTGCCCCATTTGGTGCTTCTAGCTCAAATTTGATCTGATGTAAGGCCCGTGCAATCCTGCATGGGCCGTTCTTTTGGCAATTGCTCGACCGATTCGTGGCTTGAAACACAAATTATCGAGTTAAGGAGACATGGGGTCACACAGCGGCTGTCAGAGCGCCCGCCGCACTCCCCCGCCATTACCCTGCGGCGTCCTCGTATAGAGCCCATCCCGCTTGGCGTTTCGTTGCAACAGCCCACTTGTCCACCGATCAAGTGAACTACTGGAATAAATACAGCGACATGCTTGTCCGTTATAGTCGCTATATCTGTGTTAATCGCCGCGATAAATACAGCCTGTACTCGGCTGCATACCAGCTACGCGTATGTAGATTCATATCGCGTTAATAAATCGGCTCAAGCGTGTGCAAAACGCGCAAGTAGCCGCAAAAGGCGATTATCGCGCAGGTAGATTTTTGGCACCCTGTTGCTTAAACAAAATTAAGCAATTGCTTAAAACAAAAAAGGTCAGGCACAAGGTGCCTGACCTGCAAACTTCTGGTCGGGACGACTGGATTCGAACCAGCGACCCCTTGACCCCCAGTCAAGTGCGCTACCAAGCTGCGCCACGTCCCGAAGCTATTGTTTGTTGCTCTGCTCTCGCTCGCAACAGGGAGTATATTAACCCGAAACTTTAGACTTGTGCAAGAACTTTTTTACAAATTTTGAAGCAAGTTCAAAATTGTATCTGCGAGCTGGGGTTTTGTTAGAACGGGAAGTTCTTGCGTACCCGTTGTGCTCACAATCCAGGCCTTGTTGGTATCGGTTCCAAAGCCCGAATCGGCGCGTGAGACATCGTTGGCGATAATGGCATCGCAACCCTTGCGGTCGAGCTTTCGCTGTGCGTACTCCAGGACGTTATCGGTCTCGGCCGCAAAGCCGATCACGCACCGCTCCCCCTTCTGGCGCGAAAGCTCAGCCAAAATATCGACCGTCTCGACCAGTTTGATGCGATCCAAGCGCTCGTTGGCCTTTTTGAGCTTATGGTCCGCAGGGGATACGGGGGTGTAGTCGGCGACAGCGGCCGCACAAATGGCCACATCGGCCGTCTGAAAGGCGCTGAGCGCTGCCTTCAGCATTTCAGCGGCGGTCTGCACGCGCACGCACTCCACGCCGTGGGGAACGTCGAGCGATGTCGGTCCCAGCACGAGCGTGACGGCGGCACCGCGACGTGCGGCCTCCCCCGCCAGGGCGATACCCATCTTGCCCGAAGAACGGTTGCCAATAAAGCGCACGGGATCGATCGGCTCGTGCGTGGGGCCGGCGGTAATCACGATGCGCTTATCTGCCAGGTCCTGAGGCGCGGGGTTGAGCACCTCGCAGACAGCCTCGACGATGTCCTCGGGCTCGCTCATGCGTCCCGTGTCCACGTCGCCGCAGGCAAGGTAGCCGCTGCCGGGTCCCACCACATGGACACCGCGCTCGCGCAGCGTGGACATGTTGGCCTGTGTCGCCGGCGCCTTCCACATGCCGTTGTTCATAGCGGGTGCGATCACGATGGGTCGCGGCGTCGCAAGTAGCGTGGTGGAGATGAGGTCGTCGGCGATGCCGTTGGCCATCTTGGCGATGATATTGGCCGTCGCGGGCGCCACGACCACCAGATCGGGCTCTTGCGCCAGCGAAATGTGGTGGATGGGGTCGGAGGGGTCGTCGAACAGGCCTACGGCGACGGGCTCGTTGGTGAGCGCACGGAAGGTGAGCGGGCCGACAAACTCGGTGGCATGCTCGCTCATAACGACCTTGACGCGCGCGCCGCGCTTTTGGAGCTGGCGCACGATATTGCACGACTTATAGGCGGCGATCCCGCCGGTAATGCCCAGCAGGATCGTTTTTCCCTCAAGTTGCATTGAATTGTTGGATGCCGCCGTCATCGCTAGGCTTCCTTGCTCGGGAGTACCAGGAGGCGGTGGCAGTACGGGCAGTGCGTAATCTCGCTGCCGTCGTGGTTGAGGTCGCTCATGGACGATGCCTGCAGCGCGGTGTGGCAGACCGTGGGGATGTTGCCCTTGATGGTCTCGACGGCCAGGCCGCGGAACTGCTTGAGCAGACGCTCGTAGTCGGTGAGCACGTCGGCCGGCAGCGTGGCGGCCAGCGCGGTGCGCTCCTTAGTGGCGGCTTCGATCTGAGCCTGCAGGTCGGCAGCCTTGGCGCGGGCGGCCTTGGTATCGGCCTTCACGCCCTCTTCGAACTTGGCGATGATTGCCTGCGCGCGGGTCTCGCGGTCGAGCGCCTCTTTGTGGGCGACAACGACGTCCTTGCGGGTGTGCTCAATCTTGTCCAGACGCTTGGCCAGGGTGGCGAGCTCGTTCTCCAGGTCCTGAACCTCGCGATAGTCAGAGCCGTCGACATGGCGCTTCTTGGCGGCCTCGATGGCGTTATTGGTCTGGATCTCGGTGGTGTTGAGATCGTCGAGCTCAATATCCAGGTCCTTGCGTTGGGCGTAGAGCCTGGTCATTTCGGCCTTGAGCTTAACGTAGGTCTTGCGCTTGGAAGCGAGCTCCTTGAGCTCCGGCATATTGGCAAGTTCGCTCTTGTTGCGGGCGAGCTCCAAATCGATCTGTTGCAGCTTGAGTAGCGTAGCGCCGGCGCTCATAAGTTCTCTCCTTTTGTCACAGTCCACCATTGGCAAGGGTTCAGTATTTTAATCGCATGACGGGGGTCGGCCCTGGCGTCAACTGCAGAGTTCATCAATATATCAACGAACGGCTCCTCGGAGCGGTCGTGGCCGAGCAAGATCACCGGCAGCCCGCGCAAGGCAAGGTCTTGCGCCACGTGGTAGCCCGCCTCGCCCGTCACGACAACATCTGCGCCCGCGGCGATGGCGAGCTCTCCGAAGTCGCCCAGGGAGCCGCCCAAAATGGCGACGGTGCGGCACGGGCGATCAGCTTTGCCCCACACACGCGGGTCGCTGCCAAAGGCCGTGGCAGCACGGGTGGCAAGATCGCGCAGCGTGCACGGGTCGTTGAGCGTTGCAAGTGCGCCCAGGCCGGTGGCCTCGGGGTCGTCCACGTGCTCCAGTGAGCTCACGGGTGCGGCACCCAGCAGCTTGCTCAGGCAGACACGGGCTTCGTGCGAGCGGTCCAGGTTGGTGTGGAGCGAGATAATGCTCACCCCGCAGCGGGCAGCCTCGTAGAGGGCCGCACTGCACTGGGGTCGTGTGGCATCCGCCGGACAAAAGGCCTCGGGTGCCTTGATGTATATGGGATGATGCGTCAGCAGCACGTTGGCGCTTGCTTCTTGGGCGCGGCGAACATTAGCCTCAGTCGCATCGAGTGCGCAGGCAACGCCGGTGATCTCCGCGGCCGGATCGCCAACGGAGAGTCCTACGTGGTCCCAGGGCTCGGTGTCCGTCTTGGGATAGCGTGCCAGTAGCGCGCGCTCGAGCTCGGCGACGATCATGCGGCACCTGCGATCGAGAGCAGCGTCTGGGCAAACTCGTCCAGATCGTCCGGATTCACGCGGTCGTCAAAGGAAATGCGCAGTGCACCTAGTGCCTGCTCGCGACCAATGCCCATGGCGCTGAGCACATGGCTCGGGTTCATGCTGCCGCTCGAGCACGCCGAGCCGGCCGAAACCTCAAAGCCGGCGGCATCGAGCTTGACGATGAGCTCCTCGGAGTCCATGCCATCAACGTAGATCGACACCATGCCCGGCAGGCGATCGGCCTGTGCGTAGTCGCCCATGGTGGCATGAATACGCGGATGAGCCGTAAGCGTGGCGTAGAGCTTGTCGGAAAGGGCTTGCAGCTTCGCGCGCTCCTGAGCCACATGGGGCGTCAGAGATGAGGCGGCAGCGGCAAAGGCGAGCTGCGTTCGCAGGTCTTGCGTGCCGGCACGACGACCGGCCTCCTGTCCGCCGCCAAAGATGCGCGGGCGCAGCGGCGTGCGGCTCTTAAGGTAGAGTGCGCCAGATGCCACGGGACCGCCAATCTTGTGGGCTGCGACGGACATGGCGTCGACGCCCAGCTCGGTGACATCGAGCGGAATATGCAGATACCCCTGGATGGCATCGGTGTGGAACAGGGCGCCAACGGTATGCGCGGCAGCGGCCAGCTCACGGATGGGCTGCACCACGCCGGTCTCGTTATTGGCGACCATAATGCTCACGAGCGCCACGTCGTCGCCGAGCAGCTCGACAAGCGTGGCAGGCTCAATGTAGCCCGCACGGCAGGGCTGCACCAGGTCGACGGTAAAGCCGGCGGCACGCAGCAGCGGCAGGTTGTCCAGAATCGAATCGTGCTCGATGGCCGAAACGATGACACGATCGCGCTTGCGATCGCGCTGACGAGCGCCCTCGGCAAGACCGAGTAGTGCAAGCTGGTTGGCCTCGGTGCCGCCGTTGGTCAGGATGATCTCGGACGGGCGAACGCGTGCGCCAAAGCTGCGGGCAATCTCGCGACGCGCGACTTCAAGGCGCGCAGCGGCCTTGCGGCCGAGCGAATGCAGCGAGTTGGGGTTAACGCCGGCAAGCTCGCTGTCGTCGTATTCGCGCTGCGCAAGGAGCGCCTCGGCGCGCATGGGCGTCGAGGCGGCATAGTCAAGATTCACGGGTATGCGGTTTTGACCTGCGGTCATAAGGGTTTATGCCTCCTGTGTGGCCTCGTTGCCCAGTTTCTGCAGCAGCGCAACCTCGGCAGCGGGATCTTCGGACTTAAATACGGCGGAACCGGCTACGAGCACGTTGGCGCCGGCCTTGACGACCTCGGCGATGTTCTTGGAAGAAATACCGCCGTCGACCTCGATGAGGGGCGAAACGCCGTGACGCTCGCACATGGCTTTGAGCTCGTGTAGCTTGGCGATGGTACCGGGGATAAAGCTCTGGCCGCCAAAGCCGGGGTTCACGCTCATGAGCAGTACCATGTCGACAACGTCGATGATGCTTTCGAGCACACAAACGGGCGTGGCGGGGTTGAGCACCACGCCTGCCTTGACGCCCCGCTGCTGCAGATGCGTGAGCGTGCGGTGCAGGTGCGTGGAAGCCTCGTAGTGAACGGTGATCATATCGGCACCGGCATCGGCGTACCAATCGACGGTCTCGTCGGGGTTCGACACCATCAGGTGCGCGTCGACCGGCACGTCGGTGGAGCGCTTGACGGCCTTGAGGATATCAACGCCAAAGGTGAGGTTGCCGGTAAAGTGACCGTCCATGACGTCGAAGTGCACAAAGTCGGCGCCGGCGATCTTGTCCAGCTCGCCCTTGAGATTGGCCATGTCGGCCGAAAGGACGGACGGAGCGATTTTAATGGAACCCATGGTAGTAGCCTTTCTGCGCTAGTCGGTGAGTCCGTAGAACTCTTGAGAGGGGACGCGGTCGGTGAGAATTTCGAGCGCCCTATCCAAAGTAACACCGTTGTAGAGCGTTTGCTCCACGGCAAAGGTGAGCGGAATGTCTACGCCCAGTGAACGGGCGAGCTCGCTGACGCTGCGGGCCGCAACGGCGCCCTCGACCACCATGTGCGTGCGTGCCTGGTACTCGTCGAGCGACACGCCGTGGGCAAATTCGTAGCCAAAGGTGCGGTTGCGCGAATGCTCCGAGGTACAGGTGGCGATGAGGTCGCCCATGCCGGCAAGCCCCATGCAAGTCATGGCCTGCCCGCCGCGGGCATGCACCAGTCGGCTGATCTCGGCCAGACCGCGCGTCATGATGAGAGCGAGCGTGTTGTCGCCCGCGCCGGAGCCGGCGGAAATGCCGCACACGATGGCGATGACATTCTTCATTGCGCCGCAAACCTCGACGCCGGTCATGTCCTGCGACAGGTAGATCCGGAAGGCCGTGGATAGGAGTAGGTCCTTAAAGGTCTCCCCTATCTGAGGGTCTTCGCTGGCGATGACGGCGGCAGAAAGTCCGCCGCGGCAGATCTCCTCGGCATGGTTTGGGCCCGAGAGGGCGGCTACACGACGCTCGTTGCCGATCTCGCTGGCGATGACCTCGCTCATGAGTAGGCCGGACTCGGGCTCAATGCCCTTGGTGAGGCAGAGCACCGGGGTGTCGGCGGCAATAAAGGGTGCGGCTTCGTGGCATACACTGCGCAGGTGCGTCGAAGGAACGGCAAAGATGATGGCCTCGGCGCCGTCGAGCGCCTGGGCTAAGTCCATCGTGGCGACAACGTTTTCCGGCAGCAGGTAGTCCACCAGATAGCGGGGGTTACGGTGCTCGCCGTTAATGCCGGCGGCCGTCTGCTCGCTGTGGGCCCACATGGTCACGCGCTCGGCGCGCGCGGCGGCAAGGCCGGCGACGGCGGTTCCCCAGGAGCCTGAGCCAATCAGCGCAACATTCATGACTCTCTCCTACTTATCGTCGGGCTCGGTGACGCGCTTGGTAAACGAGAGCTTGGACTCCTTACCGGCCATGAGCTTTTGGATATTCGAGCGATGGGCCCACACCACGGTGATGCCGATCATCGCCATGCAAAACTTGAGACCCAGGCTGCTGTACGGAAAGACCGCGCAGGCAGCGATAGGCAGACCGATGGCGGCGGCAAGCGAGCCCACCGACACGTACTTGGTGATGGCGACGGCCACGATAAACATGCCCAGCAGCGACAGGCCAATGGGCCAGTACCAGGCAAGGATCACGCCCAGACCAACGGCGATACCCTTGCCGCCATGGAAGTTGAGGTAGGGCGAGAAGATATGGCCCCATACAGCTGCCAGGCAAATGACGCCGAGCATCCAGTCGCCGGGGGCTCCAGGCGCCATGATGTTCGGCGGAAAACCATAGCCCAAGTCGGCGATGAGCGGACGGGCGATAAGGACGCAGATGGCGCCCTTAAGGCAGTCGAGCAGCAGCGTGAGTGCGGCCACCTTGGGGCCGGCCACGCGCAGCGCGTTGGTGGTGCCGATGTTGCCGGAGCCCGCCTTGCGAATGTCCGTGTGGTTGAACACACGGCCCAAGATCAGGCCAAACGGAATCGCCCCGATAAAGAACGAGACCACGGCGCAGATGGCGGTCAGCAGAATCGGATTATGCATCCTTCTGTTCCTTCTTCCTAAAGAAGAGTCGAATGGGCGTACCGGCAAAGTCGAAGGTCGAGCGCATGCGGTTCTCGACGTAGCGCTGGTAGGTGTCGTTGACCAGGTCGCTGTGGTTGACGAAAAACGTGAACGTCGGCGGGTTGACGCCCGTCTGGGTCACGTAGTGCATGCGCAGGCGGCGCTTGCCGTCCACCACGGTATGGCCGAACTCGCGCAGGTCGGTGAGGAACGTGTTGAGGCGCGAGGTGCTGATCTTCTGCGAGCGCGTCTTTTCGGCTGCGTCGACCATTGCCCAGATCTTCTCCACGCTGCGGCCGGTCAGGGCCGAGATGCGCAGATACTGGGCCCAGGGAGCCATGACGCCCAGACGGCGGTCGACGGTCTCCATGCAGGCCTCGCGCTTGCGGTCGTCGTCGAGCAGGTCCCACTTGTTGAGCAGTACCACGATGGCGCAGCCGCGCTCGATGGCCAAGCCCATGACCTTTTGGTCCTGCTCGGTGACGCCCACGGAGGCGTCGACGACGAGCAACGCCACGTCGGCGCGATCGATGGCGCGCAGGCCGCGAACCATGGAGTAGTACTCGATATTTTCGTACACGGTGCTCTTCTTGCGAATGCCCGCGGTGTCGACCATGCGGTAGTGCTTGCCGTCGCGCTCGACGACGGTGTCGATGGCATCGCGCGTGGTGCCGGCGATGTTAGACACGATGGAACGGTCAGCGCCCAGGATGCGGTTGAACAGCGAGGACTTACCGGCGTTGGGGCGGCCGATGATGGCGACGTTCAGCGCATCGGGGAACTCGTCGGCGACCTCGTCCTCTTCTTCCGGAAGCAGGGCCACGATATCGTCGAGCAGGTCGCCCGTGCCATGGCCATGCAGGGCCGAGAGCGGCGTGGGCTCGCCGATGCCGAGGGAATAGAACTCCCAGATGCTGTCGTTTTCGCGATCGGGGTTGTCGAGCTTGTTCACCAGCAGAAAGACCGGCTTGTCGCAGCGCTTGAGCATGCGGGCGACCGATTCGTCCTCTTCGGTGACGCCGGTGCGGCCGTCGACCACAAACAGGATGACGGCGGCTTCCTCGGCGGCGGCGAGGGCCTGGTCGCGGATGGATGTGGCAAAGACGTCATCGCTCTTGAGCGGCTCGATGCCGCCCGTGTCGACGATGGTGAACTCGCGGCCGTTCCAGTCGGCCGTGTGATACGAGCGGTCGCGCGTGACGCCGCGGGACTCGTGGACGATGGCGTCCGAAGTCTGGGCCAGGCGGTTGACGAGCGTGGACTTGCCCACGTTGGGGCGTCCGACGACGGCGACGATAGGTTTCATCTGCTCTCCTTTAATGGGTAGGGTCAGCGGAATTAGTAGAGTCGGCAGGCACAATGCCAAGGATGTGCTCCAGGGTATCGAGCAGCTCATGCGGCATGGTCGACACCACATGAACCTCGGCGCCGCGACTGGTAAGGCTTGCGAGTAAATCGTCACGATGATACTCGTCAAGCGTCATGCCGTCAGCGTTGAACATGAGCTTAGGCACAAAGAGCATAACCCCCGACAGGTCTTGGGGTAGCTGCTCCAAGATGTCGCAGGCGACGATGAGGCCGGTCACGTCCACGTTGCCGCCAAAGTAGCGGTTTTTGATAGCCGTGACGGTGCCGGCGAGTCCCTGGGGCGACTCCACAAAGCGGGCCACCGTGTCGCGTGCGCTGGCGCCCGAGAGGCACAGCAGATGCTGGCTGCGGGCGGCGATGGCCTCGCGGACGCGGGCCAGTCGCTCGGCATCGGCGGCAAGCACGTCGTCGGTCTCGTCCAGATACGAGCGGATCATGCCGATGCCGTCGTAGTACTGCGGGTAACCGTCGTAAAAGTCTGCCTCGGGAGGATCGATGCCGGCGTCCAGATAGAACTCGTCGCTCATCTGGAAGGTGTGGCGGCCAAAGCGCTCATAGGCGCGGTCCTGGTAGGGACGGATCATGGCAATGGTCTCGCGCGCTAGCTCGGGCTTGTCGCTGTAGGACCAGCTAAAACGGTTCTGATGCTTGGTAAAACCGAGCGGCACAATGCCCAGGCTGGTGATTTGCTCGTGCTCCTCGCAAAAGTGCAGGGTCTTTTCCAGCTCCTCGCCGTCGTTCATGCCGGGGCACAACACGATCTGCGCGTGAATCTCGATGCCGGCGGCCATGATGGTCTCGAGTACGTCCATGCCTCGCTGAGCGTTACGGCCCATCATACGACGGCGGACGTCGGGGCTCACAGCGTGGACCGACACGTTCATGGGACTCATGTTGCGCTGGATGACGTTTTGCACGTCCTCGTCGGTGAGGTTCGTAAGCGTGACAAAGTTGCCTTGCAAAAAGCTTAGGCGATAGTCGTCGTCGCGAATATAGAGCGTGGAGCGGCCGCCCTTGGGGAGCATGGTCATAAAGCAGAACACGCAGGCGTTGACGCAGGTACGCATGCCGTCGAAGATGGGGCCATCGAACTCCAAACCCCAATCCTCGCCGGGAAAGCGGTCGAGCTCGACAGGGGTGACGGTGCCGTCGCGCGGGTCGAAAACCTCGAGGTCGACGGTATCATCGTCGGCCTCCCAGAGCCACACAATCATGTCGGTAAGCTGCTCACCGTTGACCGCGAGCACGCGCATGCCCGGCTCGATACCCACATCCCATGCGGGCGACTCGGGACGCACGTTCTTAACGAGCGCGCCCTCACCCGGCTCGGGGTCGCGGCTGCGCCCGTAATCGGCCACCTCGGAGGCGTATGCGGGTACGGTCTGGTCCATGGTTAGCGGCAAAGCTCCTTGATGCGCGTGACGGCGCGTTCGATGTGTTCTTGTGGGGTGGAGGCTCCGGCGGTGATGCCGATGTGGTGAGCGTCGGTAAACCACGCGGCCTGGAGCTCGGAAGCTTCCTCGATGTGATACGTGCTCTCGCAGGCGTCTGCGCAAATCTGCGCCAGGCGGCGGGTGTTGCCCGAGTTCTTGCCGCCCACGACGACCATGCAGTCGCAACGGTTGGCAAGTGTGGCTGCTGCCTGTTGACGCTCACTCGTGGCGGCGCAGATGGTGTTGATCACACGCAGCTCCTGCACGCGCGGGGTGATAGCGGACACGACCTCGGCGAGGTTCTGCGCGGTCTGGGTGGTCTGCACGACCAAGCCCACTTTACCCTTGAGTGACAGCGCGTCCGCATCGGCAGCGCAGCTCACGACCTGCGCGTCATCGCCGGCGTGGCCCAGGATGCCCTCGACTTCGGGGTGGCCCGGCTCGCCCACGACGATCACGCGGTAGCCCTCGCGCACCAGGCGCTCGGCCGCCACGTGGACTTTTTTCACGTAGGGGCAGGTGGCGTCGACCACGTTGAGGCCGCGCTCGCGTGCGGCATCGATCACCTGCGGAACTACGCCGTGGGCGCGGATGATCACGGTGCCCGATGTGGCGTCGTTCAAGGTGTCGGCCAGACCGACGCCTGCCTCGGCGAGCTCGCGTACCACGATGGGGTTATGGATGAGCGGGCCTAGGGTATGGACTGTAGCGGTCTCCCCCGCCTGCGGGGCGGCCGCCAGGGCCATATCGAGCGCGCGCTGTACGCCGTAGCAGGTGCCGGCGTGGGCGGCGATCTCGATGGTGGGCGCGCCGTCCTGATCGGACGCGGTCGCGGCGGTGTTCGTCACGTTCTCGCTCATGGCTAGAACCTGCCCGGATGCTCGGCGCACAGCTCGTCTCGCATGGCGTAGACGCGGTTCATGGCCTCGGACTCAAACCAGGCCAGGCGCTCCGTGCGCCTAAGCCCGGCCGGCGCGTCCGAAAGCGAGACGGCCTTGCCGGCGCGGATCCAGCACTTCTTGGGACGCATGAGTTTTTTGCCCGCAGGCGTGATGTCGGACCAGCCGCAGATGGCGAGCGGGTTGACGGGCGCCTTGCCCATCTGGGCGATGAGCGCAAAGCCACCGTGGACCTCGGGTTTGATGTCGCGCGAGCGGATGCGCGTGCCCTCGGGAAAGATCAGGACGTCCTCGCCGCGCTGCAGCGCATGCTGGGCGGCGCGTAGGCACTTCATATCGGCAGTACCGCGCTCCACGGGGATGCCGCCAACGCGGCTAAAGGCCCAGCGCACAATCTTGCTCTTGGCGAACTCGGACTTAAAGATGGGGCGAATGCGGCGGCCGCCAAAGAACAGCGCCGTCTCCACGGCCAAGAGCTCGGCCATCGAGGTGTGGTTGCAGATGACCACGCTGCCGCGGCCTTCCTGGCGCTCAAACAGCAAGTCAGCGTCCTCGACCTTCCAGCGCCACATGAGCTTGGAGAAGACCCACAGGATGCCCATGACCACGGCGACGGTGCCGCGAATGAGCGCCGGGAACTCGGCGTAGGGGGCGTTGTAGTAATCCTCGGGCGTCTGCTTAAACAGGCGCATGGGCTACCTCCTTTGGTTGATGAGGCCCTCGATAATGCGGACGACCTCGTCGATGGTATGGGCGGTGGAGTCGACGTGCACGGCGTCCTCGGCGGGCACGAGCGGGGCGACCTCGCGGCTGCTATCAAGCTTGTCGCGCTGCTTGAGGGCGTCGAGGGTATCGTCGACTTCGGTCTCGAGTTGCGCGGGCGTGAGCGGCTGAGCATCGTTTTGGTGACGCTGCAGCACGCGGCGGCGGGCGCGCTCGCGCGGGTCGGCGGTCAGGAAGACCTTGACCTGCGCGTTAGGGAACACGACGGTTCCGATGTCGCGACCCTCGGCCACGATATCGCGGTCCTCGGCGGCGCGGCGCTGATGGATGAGCATGGCGGCGCGCACGCCCGGGTAGGCCGAGACTTTGGACACGTTGGCGTCGACCTGCGGGGTGCGGATGGCGGCCGAAGCGTCCTGGCCGTCAATGGTCAGGCGCGTGTCCTCGCCGGTGCCGTTGGTAAAGCGAATCTCGATCTGCTCGGCGAGGGCGTCGATGGCCGCCTCGTCGTCTAGATCGATGCCGCGGTCGAGCGCGGCGAAGGTGACGGCGCGATACATGGCACCCGTGTCGAGCTTGTTAAAGCCAAGCTGGCGGGCGATCTCCTTGGCGATAGTGGACTTGCCGGAACCGGCGGGGCCGTCGATGGCGACGATCATGCAATGCTTCCTTTCGATGGTTGACGTGCTGGTATGGTTCGCGGGCGCTGGGGGCACGGCGGGTTGTCTAGCCCGTGTAGCGCTCGCGGTAGGTGTTGCGCTTGGGTGCGGAGCCGTGGCTACCGTGGTGACGCGTGCGACTGGCGGGCGTGTCTTGGGGCTTGCCGCCGTTTCGCTTGTCGATCGCCTGCTTGGGCGGGATGCCACCGGCCTTGAGGATCTGCACCTCGCGGTCGGTGAGCTCGCGCCACGAGCCCTTGGCCACGCCCTCGAGCTCAAGGCCGGCAAAGTTGCAGCGGTGCAGGCGGATCACCGGATGGTGAATCTTGCTCAGCATGCGCTTGACCTGGTTCTTGCGCCCCTCGCGGATGATGACCTCCACGGCGGTGGTGCCGGGCTTGATGCCTTGGGGAGCTACGGCCTCGGCCTCGCGCGCGTTGATGACGCGGCAGATCGCCGGCTGGCACAGGCCGTCGTCGAGCTCGATGCCACGGCGGAGTGGGTCTAGATCGCGGTCGGACAGCTGGCCGTCAACGAGTGCCTGGTAGGTCTTGTAGACGTGCTTGCTGGGGTGCAGCAGGTCCTGCGACAGGTCGCCGTCGGTGGTAAAGAGCAAAAGGCCCGTGGTGTCGCGGTCCAGGCGGCCCACCGGGAAAAGTCCCGGAAAGCGGTCGCGGGGGACCAGGTCGGCCACGCAAGGGCGCTCCTGCGGATCGCTCATGGTGGTGAGGTAGCCGGTCGGCTTGTAGAGCATCAGGTACACGGCGCCCTGGTTGAGCTTGACGGGCATGCCGTCGACCTCGATATGGTCGCGGTCGACGTCGACCTTGGTACCTAGTTCGGTCGCGACCTGGCCGTTGACGGTCACGCGGCCGGCGGTCATCAGGTCCTCCGAGCCGCGGCGGCTCGCCACGCCCGCACGCGCCAAAAAGCGCTGCAGGCGCATGGTGTGCGGATAGACAGGCTGGGTGTCGGTTGCGGGTATTGCGTTGCCCATGGCGCGCGTCTCCCCTACTTCGTTAGTCCTCGTCATGCAAATCCTCCGAGGTCTCGTCGACGACCAGGGTCTCCAAGTTCTCGACTGCCTCAACATCTTCAACATCGGTATCGAGCAGTTCGCGCTCTTCGTCCAGGTCCTCAGCCTGCTCTTCGAGCGTGGACTGAATGCTGCGGCCGCTCAGGCGCTCGCGGATAAACTGGCGCGACTGCTCGTCGGGGGCAAACTGTTCCAGATCGGGCAAGTCGCGAGTGGAGCGCAGGCCGAACTTTTCCAAGAAGGCATTGGTCGTGCCATAGATGATGGCCTGACCGCGCTCGGGGTCGCGGCCGAGCTCGCGAACCAGGCCCTTGTCCACGAGCGACGCGATGACGCCGTCGGAGTTGACGCCGCGGATGCCTTTGACCACCTCGCGTGTGACGGGCTGGTGGTAGGCGATGACGGCTAGGGTCTCGAGCGCTGCCTGCGACAGTTTTTGCGTGTCCCAGCTCAGCACATAGGCTTCGACCACGTCGTGATAGGCGGGGTGGGTAAACAGGCGCCAGCCGCCGGCGACCTCGCGCAGCTGAAAGCCGCGGTTGGCCTCCTCGTACTCAACCTTGAGCTCGGCCAACAGCGAAGCGCACTCGCCGGGGGCGATATCCAGCGCACCTGCCAACGCGGGTGCGCTTACGGGGTCGCTCGACACCAGCAGCAGCGCCTCGAGAGCGCCTTTGAGGCTGTTTGCCTCTAGCGTGGAAAGGGTTGACATGGTTGCCGCTCCTATTCGGTGAGCTCGGGGCCCTCGCCGGGCACGTATGCCTCGGCGCCCTCGACTCGGTTGATGCAGATGGTTCCAAAGAGCTCGTCCTGGCTCAGCGTGAGCGAGCCGCGCTTGGCGAGCTCGAGCATGGCCAGGAAGGTGACGACGAGCTGCTCGGTGGTGGCGTCGCCGTCCAGCAGCTCACGGAAGGTGCAGGTTTGGTGTGCCATGGTAAAGCGATCGACCGAGGCCACGGTCAGGTCGAGCGGCACACGATGCGGCGCCACGTGCTCGGCTTCCAGCAAGAAGGTCTGTCGCTTGCCGTCAAGGTCGGCACAGATGACGGCCAGACCGCGCAGGGTGATGCCGGCCAGGTAGTCGGGCATGAGCCCCAGGAACTCGGGGTCGGGGCCGGCCACACGCGGGTGCATGCGGCTTTCGGCCTGCATGCGGGCACCGAGGGCCGCAGCCGCGCCTTTAAACTGCTTGTAGGCGATCAGGCGCTGGATCAGGACCTCGCGTAGGGCGTCCCCGTCGAGCGCGCTAAGTTCTTCGAGGTCATCGTCGATCTCGTCATCGTCATCGGCTTTGCGCGGGGCCTCTTGCGGCACCAACGAGGCGGCCTTGATGTCCAAAAGGGTTGCTGCGACCAGCAAAAAATCGCTCGCCACGTCCAGGTCCAGCGCTTCGATGCGCTCGGCCTCGGCAAGGTACTGCTCGGCCACCTCGCTGATGGAGATGGCGCCGATATCTACTTTTTGGCGGGTTACCAGCTGCAGCAGCAGGTCGAACGGTCCGCTGTAGACCTGCGTCGACACGCGATACGACATCTTCGACCTCCTTTGACGGCGCCTTCGCGGCGCGGTTTGGGTGCATGTTACGACCGTTTTGCACGGTCGACCTGTAAGTTTACCTTAGATGCCGGCGATTGCGAAGTTGAGCAGCTGCTCAGCGAGCGGATACACGGTAACGTCGAAATAGCGGCCGATCACGTCGATGCCGGTCCACATGGGCAGCAGATACAGAACCATGATGAGGATGGGCATGGCGTATTGCTGCAGGTGGTAGTAGTTGTTGAGCGCCTTGCCTTTGAGGAAGGGCACGATGATCGACGAACCGTCGAGTGGCGGGATCGGGATGAGGTTGAAGAACGCGAGTGACAGGTTGACCACGATAAAGGTGGCGCCGAAGTTCATGATCTGTGATGCTACGGCAAAGGACATGCTGGTGTAGAGGTTGCCGTACGTTGCGTGCATGAGGGCGGCCGCGAGGCACGCGAGTGCGATGTTCGATGCGGGGCCGGCCGCACTCACCAGGACCTCGTCACGCTTGGGGTGCTTGAGGTTGTTGAGGTAGACCGGCACGGGCTTGGCGAAGGCGAACACGGGACCGCCGGCCGCGAGCATGAGCAGCGGCAGGATGATGGTGCCAAACGGGTCGATATGGTTAAGCGGGTTGAGCGACACGCGGCCGCGCGAACGGGCCGTCTTGTCGCCGAGCGCCCAGGCCGCGGCGGCGTGTGCGCTCTCGTGGATCACGATGCCCACGATGACGGCGACGGCGCTGGCGAGCAGGTTCATGATGTAGCTGCTGGACATGGCGCTCCTCTAGCGGACGCGACGCGAGGCGCGCGTGAGCAGGTAGTCGATCACAAACAGGATCACTGCGACGATGGCGTAATCCAAGCGGAACACACCGCCAAAGGGCGACGTGATGACGCCGTAGCCGGCGATGGCGCTCGGCAGGGCGCGCGAAAGCTCGACGACAAAGCCCACGATCTGCAGCTTGGCGGTGAGGCCGCTAAAACACAGCAGCACGGTCATCGCGCTCATAAAAATGCCGCAGATGCGACAGGCGATGGCGATGATGCTCATCGCCACGGCAGCGGCCTTACGAGAGTTCACGCGCGGTCTCCTCTTCGATCTGGGTGGAAAGCTCCAGCCATTCGTCCTCGAGCTTGGGCAGCTCTTGCTTAAGGCCGTTATATTCCCCCAGCGCGGCGTTGAACTTGTCTTGATCGGCATAAAGCTCTTCGCTTGCCATCAATTCCATAAGCTCGTCATAGCGGGCGCGCTTTTTGTCGAGCTCCGTCTCGATCTTCTTGAGCTGGTTGCGCACGCCCTTAAGCTTTTTGTTGAGCGCAGCGCGGGCTTGGGCCTCGGCGCGCTTTTGCTCCTTGGTCTTTTTGCCCTCGGCAGGCTTGGGGGCGGCGACGGGGGTGTCGGCCTGGCCAGCGCTGGCCTTGGTGGACTTGGTCGTTGCCGGCGCGCTCTCCGTGGACGCCTCGGCGGCGGCGCGGGCCGCGAGGTCCTCACGCTTGTAGAGGTAGTAGTCGTAGTCGCCGTCGTAGACCGTGACCTTGCCATCGCGGATGTCGATCACGCGGTTGGCCACGGCGCGTACCAGGTGCTCGTCGTGGCTGATCAGCACGATGGTGCCGGGGAAGTTTTGCAGGGCGTTCTCGAGCATGTCCACCGAGTCGATGTCTAGGTGGTTGGTGGGCTCGTCCAGGCATAGGAGCGCCTCGGGCGCCACGAGCATCTTGGCCAGGGCCAGACGCGCTTTTTCGCCGCCGGAGAGGACGCGAACCTGCTTCTCGATGGAATCGTTGTCGCTAAACAGGAAGGCGCCCAGCAGGCTGCGCTGCTGCGGCACGGTCCACTTGGGCGTGACGGTGTCAATCTCTTGCAGGACGGTATTGGACTCGGTCATGCCCTCGAGTGCGTGCTGGGCGTAGTAGGCTACGCCTACGTTGGTGCCCAGGTCCCGGGTGCCGGTGGTGGGCGGCTCCAGTCCGGCGATGATCTTCATGAGCGTGGACTTGCCGGCGCCGTTGGGGCCGACGAGCGCCACGTGCTCGCCGCGGTAGAGCTTGAGGTCGATATCGCTGTAGATGTGTTTGTTGCCGTAGGACTTGGAGACGCCCTCCAGGCCCACGACCATATCGCCGGAGCGCGGTGGGTCAGGGAACTTAAAGTCGATGTGCTTGTGGCCCTCGGGTAGGATGACAAGCTCCTTTTTGATCTGCTCGATCTTGCGGATGCGCTCCTGGGCCTGGGCTGCCTTGGTGGGCTTGTAGCGGAACTTGTCGACGAAGACCTGCATGTGGGCGATGTCGCGCTCCTGGGCGGCGCGCTTGGCGCGCATCTGCTCAAGGTTGTCCTCGCGCTGCTTGAGGTAGCTGCTGTAGTTGCCGGTGTAAGTGGTCACGCGACGATTTTCGAGTGCGGCGACGTGGTCGACGCAAGCGTCCATGAAGGCGCGGTCGTGGCTGACGATGAGGACGGCGCCGTCGTAGTTGGCGATAAAGCCGCGCAGCCACTGGACGCTCTCGAGGTCCAGGTGGTTGGTGGGCTCGTCCAGAAGGAGCAGGTCGGGGTGACGCAGGAAGAGCTTGGCCAGCGCGATGCGCATCTGCCAGCCGCCCGAGAACTCGGAGCACGGGCGCTCAAAGTCGGTGACTTTAAAGCCCAAGCCGGACAGGATCTTGCGGGCGTTGCTTTCGAGCTCGTAGCCGCCCAGATGCTCAAAGCGGTCCTGGACCTGGCCGTACTCGTTGAGGAGGGCGTCGACGTCCTTGCCCTGCTCGGAGAGCTCGGTGATCTGGGCCTGCAGCTCGTTGGCACGCTCGCCCATGCGGCGGATTTCCTTGGCGGCGGCCATGACCTCGGCGAGGATGGTGGTGTCCTTTTGCTCCAGGTTGGTTTCCTGCTCTAGGTAGCCTACCTGGCAGTCCTTGGCGTACTGGACCTGGCCGGAGTCGGGACTGTCGATGCCCATGATGATCTTGAGCATGGTGGTTTTGCCGGCGCCGTTGGGGCCCACGAGCGCGAAGCGCTCGCCGGGGTTGATCTGGAAGGACGCGCCGCTAAAGAGGACGCGTGCGCCGAAGCTTTTTTCGATCTTGTCGACCAGGAGGATCATGGTGCCGCCTTTGACCTTGTGTGCCAATATGAAAAAAGGCCCCAACTTGCGTTGGAGCCTCATTCAATGCTCGGGTGGAGACGAGGGGGATCGAACCCCTGACCTCTTGACTGCCAGTCAAGCGCTCTCCCAGCTGAGCTACGCCCCCGTGCGAAGAAGTACTATACGGGAACTCCCCAGCCGATGCAAGGACAATTTTGGAAAAAATTTCGCGAGTGTCGGCGCGCACGGGACCGCGCCAGCCCGCGGGGCGCCTGGCCCCCGCACGGCCCGTACGCCGGCCGACTTGGCGCGTGGAACACGACGCGCCCCGTTCAACAGGGTTTTCCGTGCGCCGCCAGTCCCATTATCGGATCCGATTGCGAAGCGCCCCTCCCCAGCGCCTCAGAACCATGCCGGTTTACTACGATAAATCAGGAATGTCCAACCACACACGCCTTTTCGTGCAACCGGCGGGCTACCTACCTGCGGTTTTGCAAACGGAGAACACACGGTGCTCGGGGGTCGCCGATTCGTCGTAGTAAACCGGCATGGTTTTGAAATGGCATCAGGTTGATTTCACGCAAAAGTGTGTTGGAGCCCTGAATTAAAGGCCTTAACTTTTTTAGATCGCGTCTTTTCTGCGACGCGCCTAGATTAGCTGTTGATTAGCATCGGATTTGATCTTGCGTTGTGCGACTTGCTCGTGCATGGTAGTATTTCACGTCGTGAAGCGAAGAAATTAGGTCTAAGTTGCCTTTGTTAGAATTGCATTCACCGTTCATAAGGGCTCTTGGCGCAACGGTTAGCGCAGGGGACTCATAATCCCTGGGTTCTGGGTTCGAATCCCGGAGGGCCCACCAGAGAGTTTTAAGGCCGGGCATTACGCCTGGCCTTTTTGTTATTGGCGCTGCGGACTAGCTTTGCCATCCACAGACGTAAAGTTATTAACATTCATATTCATGATTAACAATGGATATGTAGCCAAGATGCTGCCCAGCCAACAGATGTGTAAATCGATTGATATGAAAAAAGGCCACAACTTGCGTTGGAGCCTCATTCAATGCTCGGGTGGAGACGAGGGGGATCGAACCCCTGACCTCTTGACTGCCAGTCAAGCGCTCTCCCAGCTGAGCTACGCCCCCGTGCGAAGAAGTACTATACGTGAACTCCCCAGCCGATGCAAGGACAATTTTGAACAATTTTGCGGCGCGTGGAACGGGTGTGGGGCCGAAAAGACCCACGATGCCCCATCCATCCTGTCGCTTCAAAAACAGACCGGTTTACTACGCTGATTCCCGGATTTCCGACCTCTCGCTTACTTTCGCATAACGGGCAGGCTATCTACCTGCGGTTTTACGAGCGGCGAATTCGATGTGCTCAGCCACCCTCAATCCAACGTAGTAAACCGGCATGGTTTTAAAATGGCACTTAATTACTAACAGCATATAAAGTATTAAAATTGCTCACATTGAAATTATTACTTACCAATACCAAGCCAATTGCACAGAACGTTGGCCCGCAATCTGGTTTCAGCGCATCTCATCGCCTCGGTTTTTGGTTTGTAGCACAACTCCAATCGCTCA
Source organism: uncultured Collinsella sp. (assembly GCA_900544115.1). GTDB lineage: Bacteria > Actinomycetota > Coriobacteriia > Coriobacteriales > Coriobacteriaceae > Collinsella. Next base: position 22,381 of record UQTW01000016.1, read on the forward strand.
CACACACTGTGAATGATGGCATCAAGCTGATCGTGATCATTGAGCATGTCATGGGTTACAAGAAATACGTCGTATCCCATGCTTTGCAATGCTGTCATTCGGGTGGCATCGTGGTCAAGCACAGCGCCCGATCCATGAATAACCTCACCTTGAAGTTCGATAATCAAGGCCTTCATTGTTATTGGGTTTACGATGACGATATCGCCGTAACAGATTTTCTGACCTGCGATTTTCCGAGCTGAATTCGACAGCGGTGTTAGGTCGTTGACGAATATGTTTTTAAACTCCGCTCCGCCGGCACGCCTCGGATGACTTAGCAACATGATTCCAGCAACTTCTAGCGGGGATGCAGCAATACCCATTACCTGCTGTGCGGCTTCGCAGAATTGCTTTCCCCACATCTCGCCCTAAACCTTCGCCGAAAATCTATGTAATTCTTCTATTTCAATAAGAGGCTTTCTCATCCAAAGCGATGTGCCCTTTCTGTTAGTTTTATTTCCGGATCCGTCAGCCCGCTGCCCACTTTGATCATTCTCGCTGTCCTTCTGGTGCACCCGAGCGTAGACTCGCTTCCATGGGGCCTCGTCTTGGGTTTCGTCTAGTTCAAACAGACTTTCTGTGGTGTAATGCTCTTCTTCTGATTTTGCCCGCTCAAGTGCCATGTCAACCGCGGGCGATGGTTTAAAAACCGAGAACCATCCGCAAAATTCGTACATAGCCAGAACCAGATCGCATGAAGAAACGCTTCGAGTCATGGTGAATAGCGTATTAAGAGGGTCTGTGACGCTAAAGCCCATGCCCGTGTCGATGGAAACCTTCTCCGTATAGGCGTTGTTCCATCGGATGGTCCGTCTTGTCTTGGAATGCAGGTTGCTTCGTGTTGATGCTGCTGTGATGACTGGCGTCTTGAGAACTTCGGTTACAAAAGGGGCTTGGGATAGAGCTCGCCAGCCATCTTCGGAGCTAGGTAAGTGCGGGTAGAGGTCTCGCACCTGCGGTGGGCAGCGCCAATAGCGGAATGCAGTGTTTGCGCAGACGATTTCGTCCATTTGCGCCTCCCCTGGTTACGGCCTCGGGCCGTGCGGATTGCGGGCATGGCCGATTATCTACTGGGGCATCATGCGGGTAAGTACGGGAAGCTGACCAAACGCTGACCAAAAGCTTGACGCAATCCGTTGAAAAGCCGCCATAGGCATGAACGCGCTGGTACAAGCTGTGAGCCAGTGGTCTCTGTCTCCACAATTGCACATAGATTACGCAGGGAATTCAATGAATAAACGCAGACGCATTTTGCAAAACGCGCAATGACGACACCTAAGGTGAACTGCGTAACATATAACGCCTTAGGTAACTTCGCTTCGATTTTGGTGTCATAAAGAAAAAGGCCAGAGGCTTAACACCACTGACCTGCGCTTTAGATGGTGGGCGATACAAGATTCGAACTTGTGACCCCATCCGTGTGAAGGATATGCTCTACCCCTGAGCCAATCGCCCGTCGCCTTTCGGCAAAAGAGATACTAACATAGCCGCGCGAGGTTTTCCAAGAACTTTTTGCCCTCGATTTTAAATTCGTGCGCGTAAGTCAAGCCAAAGCAGTCAAGTCACCCAACAAACCAGCAGGTAAAATACCCATCGCGGATGCGATAAATTACGCGAATGCCATCAGTGCGAAACTTAAGTTCCCTACAACCTGCAAGAAGACCCGAAAGCGGCTTGCCAATTTCATCGGCCCGAAGTGCAAGACGCGCAATACCTTTGTCCACCATAGCGCGAACCGAGCCATCGAGTGACAGATACTCTTTCTCGGCAGTCTTGTCGTAAAACTCAACCTTAAACCTAGCCACGCTCACTCGAACAGCTCTTCGTCGGAAATGGGATCGGTTGCCTCGGCTTCTAGCATGGCCTCGAACCTCTCACGTCCCACGGTATCGGAGAACGGAATGCCCTTGCGATTCGAATCAGCGTCGCTCTGCGCGAGCCTTGCAGCGGCTATAGCGTGCAGGCGCTCCTCTCGGAGCTGTTCGAGTTCGACCGCCATCGCTTCGAACTCGTCGAAGCCAACGATAACAGTATCGATGCCATCGTTCCTGTCTGAGACAAATTGCGGTTCTCTTCGAGCGCGACGTCTCGCTTCGCCAAAATTTTTGCTTGCCTGCGTCGAAGTCAGCACCTGTTCGCGTCCGAAAACGAGTTTATTGTCTATCACGGCAACCATAGCAACCTCCTTTAAAATCTGTCTCTAATACGTATTATAGTTTCATTTAAATACGTACGTAAAGGAAAGTTAAACAGCAATATTCTTGCTATTGAATGTTTCGGATGAACAGGGTTTCGAATCGTACTCCAGAGCAACCGGTTGCCTGACAGGGTCTTCGATGGCGCAGTTTAGGGTCTTTGCGAGCGCCAATGCCGAAGAGACCGAGGCACGGCGTAGGTCGAGTCGGATCTGCTCGTAGACCTGTATAGCGCGAAGTAAACCCCCGATTGGGTGGCGAGCTATTTTTGCGTTAGACCGGCTGGGCTTTCCCGTGGCTATCAACGCATCCCCATCGCGGATGGCCTTTAGGCTCTCAACGTTGAGTACATCGGGAGGATCAGATAGCAGGATGATATTCGCAAACTCATCGTCCCGCACATGTTGCTTCATAGATGCGCACCTCATCTTGATCGATGCTTTGGCGGAAAGCCGGGCGCATGTGCTCTGGTGGGTTGGTGACGATATCAACCTTTCGTCCAAGTTCCTTCTCGAGCTCATGGGAGAGTTCGTAAAGCGTGCCGAACGTCATGGTGTTGCCGCAGATTAGGCGCAAGTCAATATCGCTATCGGGCGTTTGCTCGCCTCGGGCAAACGAGCCAAATAAATATGCTTCGCTGACGTCGTATTGAGCCAGCACGCGGGAGGCGGCGGTGGATATGTCGGAAGGCGAAATCATGGGATATTTTCCGTTCAACAGTAGAGCGTCAGGGGGCCAGTGCCGATACCGCGGGTCCGGCTTTTTGCCGTTCTGCAAGCTCGAAGATAAACGGAGCGTTTGATCTAACGAACTCGGTCAAAAAATCTAGATCGTCAGTAGAAAAACCTTCGACATTGAACCAATTAACCGCAGGCAAGAAGCATTCCGCATGGTCAAAGCCAGGGCCAACCGGACGCTCGACGGCTACGCGAACGGTCCCGTCATCTCGTTTTTCTGAGTAGGCAAGCTGAGAGCCGTCATCTAGCTGAACATAGCTCAAAAGCATTGCTACCTCGTTTACAACTTTTTGAGTTTAAAGCCTTGTTCACGGTCACCGTCGTTTTGGCCGTTGTCGTGGTCGTCTTTAACGTGGAGGCCGCGGGCTTCACTGCAGGATCCGCACCGGGTTGTGCCGCAGCAGGGACGGTAAAACCGGCAGGCTCACCCGTCCCACCGACAGGCACGTCGTTCCCGTCGGTCTCCCCCGCCGGCGTCGTGGCACCCTCGGGTTCAATCAACACATGCGCAGCCGGCAGGTGTCACAAACTACGCGAACACAAGCGATCCGCTCGTGCACGCGACTCCGCTATCGGCACCGATCGCATCAAGCCACGAGACATCGACGGAAAGTCGGCAGCCGGCCGTGCCATCGCCAAGACCTGCGTCCTACAGACACACACCATAAACGCGCACGCCCACTCCGGGGCCGGCGCCGATGGCCTCGCCCGCGTAGCCGTTAAGCTCCAGGTGGTCGGCATCGGTCCAGGCCCAGCCGGGGCCCGACACGCCCGGCTCGTAGTACGTCGCGCCCGCGATGATGAGGCTCTCCGCGCCCGCTGCATAAGAAGGCCCGCCCAGCAAAACGCATAGGCAGGTAATCGTCATTGTGCAGCTACATATCCAACAAGATTGAACAAATTGGATGCCATTAGGTTGAAATCCGAATGGTTTTGGTGGTTTCGATATTAAGGGAATTATCGGAACAGCTCATCATGGCTGCCAGTGCGTTCAAAGAAAGCTACCTCTTCGTTTGATGACCATATGACAAGCCAGTCGCCCGAGTTTGCTACGTGACATTCGTTTCGCCCTGCCCAGTTGCCGCTTAGCCGGTGCATATTATGACGTCGCTTTAATATGTCCATTGACTCAGGTGTATTCTGTAGCACCAGGTCAATTAGCTTTTGAAGCTCAGATAAATCCCATTTACGGCGTTTTGCTTTTTTCTTTAAATCGCGGGAGAAGGCTGCAGAGAACTCTGCGGTTAACGTGCTCATTGTGCCATCGCAGCAGCGATCAGATCGGCGCCATTGTCAAACCGTCCTTTTTTGCCAGATGCAAGAAAAGCGTCCCCCTCGCGAATGGCCTCAAGGCTTTCGGCACTGGGCTCCTCAGGGGCAAAAGTCAACGGGATGCGATGGGTGTTGACCATTTGCTTGAAGAAAGCGCGAGTCACGGACGACAAATCAAGTCCATAGTAATCAGCAACTTCCGCCGCCTCGCGTTTGAGGTCGTCGTCAACCCTGATGGTTAATGTTGAGCTTGCCATTTTTAGACCTTCCAATCGCGTGAGTGTAACCTTATTATACTGCATATACAATAGTAGACTATGTAATTACAAGTAATTACATAGTCAATTAAGTGGTATGGCACGTCATACATTGCATGCACGAAAAAGGCAACGCTCCCTATCCGGAAATGTTGCCCTTAAAGCTTCAACAGAGGTCTTGTATTGCAGCTAGGTGCGTCGCGCAGTCTCAGCAGCGATATGTGGCACCAAAAAGCACCAACCCCAGCAGGAATAACGATAAAGATGCAGCGATCCAGTTGCTGTCGCCGGTTTTGGGGAGCGCCGAAGTGGTCGCGGTGGCAGCCTTGGGCTTGGTTGTCTTGGCGACCGTGGTCTTGGTTACTGTCTTTGTTGTCTTGGTTGGCGTGGCCGCGGGTTTCAGAGAGGGATTTGCCGTGGGGCCTGTGGTGGGCTCTCCGGCAGTGGGGCTAGCATCGGTGGGTGACTTTTTCGCGCTATCGCCAGTCACCTCGCCCCTGTCGGTCTCCCCCGCCGGAGGCGTGGCGACATCGGGCTCAACCACCACGTGCGGTGTCACCGCACCAGAGGCATCCAACACGCCACCAGCACCAAAGACCCCGCCAGCAGGCGCCACAAAGCGCGCAGACACAAGCGACCCGCCCAAGCACGCAACGCCGCCATCGGCGCCGGCCGCATCAAGCCACGAGGCGTCGACGGAAAGCCGACAGCCGGCAGCACCGTCGCCAAGGCCCGCATCCTGCAGATACACGCCGTAGGCGCGCACGCCCGCTTCGGACCCGGCGCCCGCGGCAACGACGCGCCCGCCGCCGCGCACGGCCATGTCGCCGGCAATCACGCCGGCGACCTCCTCGTTTGTAATATCGGCCCCGTCTGCCCGCGCATCGACGGTGCAGCCGTCAACCACGAGCGCCTGCGACACGTGGATCCCGCACTGCGAGCCCGTCGCCGTCAGGGTCCCGGTGCCGCGAAGCGTCAGGTTGCCCCACACCTCCATGCCGCACAGCGTGATGTCCGCATCGGGCGCATGCGACTCCGTCACGGAGTTCTGCCCGGCAAGCGTCAGCACCAGGTCGCCCTCGCGCCGATGGCCTCGCCCGCGTAGCCATTAAGCTCCAGGTGGTCGGCATCGGTCCAGACCCAGCCGGGGCCCGACACGCCCGGCTCGTAGTACGTCGCGCCCGCGATGATGAGGCTCTCCGCGCCAGCGGCATAAGAAGGCCCGCCCAGCAAAACGCATAGGCAGGCCATGGCAACAATCGGAATGTAATGACGGCTGGTGTGGGACTTGGCAGCAAACATACCTGCTCCGATCTTCGCAGGAGCCAATAGAATGTGCACCAGAAAATGCCCTGGTAGCAGCAATTAATAGTTTAGCGAGATCAATGCGGGAGCAAAGAGAAATCGTGTGGGCAATGTCCACAATTAGGTGTAAATCGTTTTGCCAGTCGGTGAAAGGAGGGATCAACGGATTAGATATCCATCTTATTAAAGTCGATGGAATATCCCATGGACTTGAGTTCTTTCAAGAGGCCGAACTCCCAACTGTCTGTTCCGGTATAAACGACGCCCTGTAGATCGGAGGGAATCTCGATACCTTTGTCAACAAGAATTGCAACGTTTTCCCTGCCAAGCCGACCAATAAAGTATCCGGCTTCAAATACAACATTTTGTCTAGCCCTGGGCTTTTCCGACTGTTCTGCCTGGGCTCTTCCTTCGTCGTCCGCCGTAAAAAGGCATACCGCTCCTGCTGCATCGCCTTCAATTTCCAGCTTTTCGATGATTGTCTTGCCCTGATTTGACTGCTCGTTTAGGACAACCGCCGTCAGGCCCTGCCTTTCGATGATTCTCGCGACCCTTTCTCTAAGCTCTCCGTTGTGACCATGAACGATAAATACCTTCGAATAATCTCCAACATTTGCAGTCGATCCGGTTTCCCCTTCGTCTGAAAACTCATCAAGGTATGTCTCCAGCACAGCTTTTGCACTGCGCAGGCCGTCCGCACAGGCTTCAACGAAAGCCGAGTCGGGCGTACCGGAGGTGAAAAAAGACAACGAGTAGCTGATTTTGTTAAAGCTTTTAAATTCGTAGCTGTCTTTTCCAAATCGCCTAATTAAAAGCCTGTCCGCCCTTGTCTTCCATGCTTTAAAGTCAGGCGAACTAGAGCTGATGTATTTCTTTGAAAGTTCGTCTGCTGTTTCGCACAACTGCTGCAAAATTTCAAAATCAGACATTAAGCCTTCTTTCTATAACCAATAACGGAGCTAAGAAGCATCTTATTCCAATGAGCGGCCAAATCTCTTTACTGTTTCCTCGGTGCCCCTATCGGAGATGGACTTGCCCAGTGCGAACTCAATAGCGTCCAGCAAAGCCATGACGCGAGCTTTGAAATAGGCATCAAAGTCATCATTAATGAACGCATCCCAGTCAATGAGATTCGATTCGATGACGGAGTTCACAGTGTTCGATGTCAGCTTTCTTAACGAATTTCGCTGAGTAGACGCTGGGGGCCGCGCCTCCAATTTCTGTGCCCGAATAGGAGTACGAGCACGTCGGTCAAGATGCATTCGGTGGTCAACATGGCGGGATCTATCTGCGAGCGGAAAACAAGCGGCGCTGCTAATGGTAGCGCCGCTCGCATCATCAAAGAAGAATCGTTATCGATTGTCTCTGGGACTTTTCGTTCAAAACCAGAACATGTCGACTACTGCTTATCGAAGTACATCCACCCTACAGGCTGCATTAGATCGTAATAATCGACGGGCGTTTTGAAGCGAATCCTGCCCAAATAACCACGCTTTTCAGCAACCAACTGCATCTGTCTGCGTCACGGCAAACTCTTTGAATTGGCGTTGCGGCAAGTTTGTCTTAAGAAAATAAGGCTGTTAAGACAAACCCATTTTGACGTTTACGTAACGTCGACCATCGATCAAGCCGTATTATTCGGAGTTAGAATTATCGCCCAACGACGCTGAGCCGGTGACCATCCAATGATTTTTGGCATCGATATAGACATCGCCAATCTGATTGTCCAAGCATTCATCGGACTCGTTACCTTGGTGGCCTTGATTGTCGCATTCTGGCAAGGCAGCCAGAGCAAAAGGAACTGGGAGGACGACATCAAGCGGTATCAGCCATCCCGCATATCGGCATGGTACGAAGGGGGTCGAAACCGTACCGGTCAGCCCGAGGACAATCGATTCGTCTGGCAGTTCGTCGTGCTTCGAAACGAAAGCGAGTCCCCCGTCTACGACGCAATCGTCACCTGCGTCGGGATTAGCGGAGCCGGCCCCTCTTTCAAAGGAGAGGACAACCGCCCCGTTTTTCCCAACCGCGTCTGCGTCGGCACGCTTCCTCCTGGAGCATGGTACATATGGCTCCCGACGGAAGGGCACGGAATGGGAGTACGCACGGCGCCCGAAACGGCTTTCACCGACGCAAACGGAACATCGTGGGTTCGGCGAGGCAACGGAAGGCTCGAGGAGATTCCTATGGAGCCGGCCTCGTTCTACAGGCTGTCCCTCCCCTTGCCCTGGCGCGGATGCGAAAAGCTGACCGAGTAGCCCCTTGGCATCGTCGCTTCAAGCATTGGGTTTTCCGAACTGAGACGCGACCTTCTCCAGCCGTTCCGGATAACGGGAAAGTCAGAAACACTCGGGTCTACGGGGCGGGATCGCGAGGGCGACTCCGCCCTATTTTTCCGATGCACCCATGAATTGATGCGAGATCGGCATCGTTTCCTCGAAGCGCTTACTTACAGATCTATGTTGGACCATTTGCATGACTCCAAGTAGATATTAAAAAACCCGTTGCCGGAACAAGCCGGTAACAGGCTCACTTTGCTACAACGCTATAAAGAGTGCCAATATCGAAAGTCAATTTATAATCCTACAGCGATGTGAATTCACGATCGGACCTCGCATCGATGCACCGGGGCCGCTGTTCGTGACCAAGCCCGACCATGACGGCGAGGCGGTCGACGAGTTCAACGAACCGCGTTCGGGCATAAAGTTCAATTTGGTAACCGGTGAGATCCTGGCATAGGAGGCATGGATGGAAGTGAGGTCGATGTTGAGCGAAGACGGCCGAATCATCAGGGTGGACAACCCGTGGTGGTCGTTTTACATCGATACCAAGCTGGCCCCGGAGCTTGATAAGCACAGGTGCGGGAAATGGATGTTCTTCTTCAATGATATTGAGTTCGTAGAGGAGGTCTGCCGTGAAGCGGCTCTCGGTAAGGTGGTTGCTGAATGCAAGCACAGCTCCTGCGAGACCCTCGCGAAGGGCAGGCGCGGTGTCGCGTGCTTCTATTTGAATATGGACGACGACGAAGCGCATCGCCGCGTGATCGCATTCATGTTGGAACAAGACCTGATTCGGAGAACGAAGTCGGGAAAGCTGTTCAACATCGGCTTCAAGCTTGATGATCAGACGCGAGCGAGAGAATATGAGGCCGCTTTCAAGGCGCAGATCAGACTTGGCTACTTTATCGACCTTGAGTCTGGCGAGTTTCTTTAGCAATCCCGCTGTGATGCTACGTTAATTTACTGGTTATGATTCACAACTATCGGACGTTAAATTTCTGGTTGGGGCCGGTGGTCAAATCGATCCCAACCAATGGTTTTACAAACGATAAAGAGCGGTCTCCAGCTACTTATTTACCATTCTCGACAAGATAATCGAAGTCAATAAGTTGAAGTTGCTCTACGAACTTCTCCAAATACAAGACGACTTCCTCGTCGTTCACGAATAGCGGCCTGTCCTGCGTCAGTCCGCCTGATTTGTCCTGCGGATAGCGGAGACTGATGCCGTTGTCATCGATGTCGGCAATGGCATTTACAAAAGCACCCATGTTCTTGATGGTTCTATTGTCTTCACGGCACTTTTGCTTCGGAAACCTCGAGAGCAAGGAATTCCACAGGTTTCTAAGGCTGTGGTCTTTCTTAGGCTTAGCCCCACATTTTTTTATCGCCCTCTTGATTGAAAGCTCAATACAGTGCCTTGTGAGGAACATCACCGGAATCGCGTAGGAATGCTCCAGGAACACATACATGCCCGGCCTGTCGGTCGCTCTCCTCCCGGCGGCCGCAAGCTCCTTGGCGGCATTGAGGAAGGATTTAATGAATTCATCGTCGAACCTGTCGGCTTTAAGTTCGTCTTTCACTAGGGCAGACGAGTCCAACAGCGTGAAATACCTTAAAGTGGGGTCATCAAGGCCATCCATCTGAGGCTTCATGACCTGTTGATCCTTGTATTTAGGGAAAACATGGTCATTGAACATGCTATCCATCAGAGAATCTCTCCTGTCTTCGCGTCCATCCTCGCCCCCGACCTCGGGTTGGTGAAATCGTATACGGCCTCGCTATCATGGTCGGGCTCGATCACGAACAGCGGCCCGACACGAGCACGTCGGCCAAGATGCGTTCGGTGGTCAACATGACGGGGCCTATCTGCGTACGGAACATAAAAGAAGCGGCGCTGCTAATGGTAGCGCCGCCTGCATCATCAAAGAAGAATCGTTATCGATCGCCTCGGGGACTCTTCGTTCAAAACCAGAGTGTGTCGATTACCATTCATCGAAGTCCATCCACTCCACAGGCAGCATCAGACCGTAATAATCGACGGGCGTTTTGAATCGAATCCTGCCCAAATGACCGTCGCTCTTCCGCACCCAACTGCGTCCGTAGCGATCGGTGAAAGCCACCTCGCAGCCGAGGGCCTTATGCATCGAGCAATCGAGATGCCCGATACACCTCACGGTTTTGCCCGGAGCAACGGACGAGAGTAGAACTCTGCAGCCACACCCCTCGACGTCCCTCCCGTCTTGAGGCCCGGCACCTTGGACGAGCGCGGCAGTGAGGATAACTTGGTAAACGACGTCGTTGCTATTGTTCATCACTTCTAGTCCGAACTGCGGCCCGAAATCAACCCTGCACCTGCCAACCGTGGCCGTCTCCCCCTCGGGCATCCTGACCACACGGGCACAGATGGCCGAGGCCTGGCTCCGCGCGGCCGCCCGGCGGCCCCGTATCAGCGTGACAATCCACTGGAGGAGAGTGAGCGCCAACGAGAGGAAAGCAACAGCCGTGCCGAAATCGATTTGACCGTTGAAACTAATTACAACGCTATCTGGGAACATTTGGTCAACCCATCCGCCAGCGCCGCCGCCTCAAGGAGAGGCTTCCGGTCAACGGGCCCCACTTGGCGAACGGCTCGCTTCTCCCGTCGCACATCCCGCATTCTGGCCGCAGGCCTCTCGTGAATCCATGGGTAAAAGAGCACGCGGTAGCGCTCGTAAAACCCTTCTCCAGGCATATCATCATCGGAGCGCACGATATCACAGTCTCCTTCCTCTACAGATTCCGCCTTATGGAGACCCTACACCAACAATCGCGACACTACCTTCGCCATCGGCTCGTCGGCGTCCAAGCGCCACCTCCAATCAATCTCGCCCCGCCGCGAAAAGCAGGAAGCCGACCCGAAGGACGGCTCCCCAGTGTCCCGTGCGGCGGAGGATGACCGCACGGCTATGTTCCTAGACGTGTCGCCATGCCGAGGGCCGCCCCGGAGGACGGCCCTCGGCATGGCGTTCGGGCTACAGCCCGATGAGCCCCCTGAGTCCAGGGTGGGAGAGCGCCATCATCGCAGCCATGATGACCACGAGGACGACGTCTGCGGCGATCAGACAGTTCCTCGGCCATTTTCCCAGCTCGACATTCCGATGGTTGAAGGACATCTTCCAGATGAAGACCAGCAGGATGCAGACCGTGTTGATGAGCACGAAGCCCACGAGCGCGGCGAGGAGCACGATGGCGCGTATGCCGCCGTCGATGCCGAGCGCGCCCATCGCGGAGGTCGAGAACCCGACGCCGCCGTTGAAGGCGAGCACGACCGCCGCGAACACGCCGAGGATCGCGATGTACTCCATCCTCGTCTTGTCGAGGCGCTCGTCGAACTCCCTTTCCAGCTCTGCGCGTTTCTGGTCCGCCTCGTCCCTTTCCGCTTTCACTTCGGCGATTGCCGCTTTGAATGTGCGCATGGCCTGCTGCTGTTCGATGTCGTGGCTCAGCCTCGTCTTTTCCAGGTCGATGTGGTCGGCGAGTTTGAGGACACTTTTCGCCTGGTCACAAAATCCATGTTTCGTCAGGTTGTCATGGATGATGCGAATGTTCTCGGCGAGGCAGTTGACCGAATAGGGGACCCCTTCGTCCAAGTCCCCAGGGGACTGCCCGAGTGCATTGAATACCAGGTCGCAGATGTCGGCATATCTATGGCGATAGGGCTCGCTCCCCCCATATAGCTTTACGAAGAAGTTCGAGGCTCGGCGGATGTCATCCTGGGAGAGCACCGCAGCATCATCCGTGCTGGCGAGGGATTCGAGCATGTCGCGGAGAGCCTTGCGTTTCTCTGCGTCGTCGCTGCCTGCGTTTATTGGGGGAACTTTCAGGGGTGGCTTCGAAAGAGTCCCAATCTTGCTGGTGAGCAGAGAGAGGGCCCTTTCGAAGTTTTCGGCCGCCTTTGCGTAGTCTTGCTCGGTCACTCAGAGACCTCGCTAGCGCACTGCATGATCAATTCATTTGGGATGATTCCCTTGTGTAGGCGCTTCTGGTTGTAGATGACGTCCCACGGAGACCCCTCGGCGTGTGAGATCCTGACGAGCTCCCATGGGGATTTCTCGGCGAGCATGTCCACCCCCGCATCCAGAAACGGGCGGATGGAATCATTTATCTCGGTGTCGAACTCGCGTTTTATCGGGAAGCCGCCGCAGTCAGAGAACTTAACGTAGACATCTCTGATGACCGGGCCGTAGGGCCATGCCTCAAACTGGTCGGCGAATAGCAGCTCGCCGGTCTCGCTCGCGTGTATGACTTGCAGGAAGTAAAGAATCTTCTGGAGCTGAAGATTGCTGATTGGCGTGTCGTGGCGATATCGCCTGCTGACGGCGTACTCGGCGATTTCCATCGCACAGTACTCTGTCCCGATTTGGACTTTCATCTGTTTCCTCCTTTCCCAAATCATACCAGTGATGTGCTTCCCATCTGCGCTTATCGTGATAAAAGCATCTCAGCTCGCCCGGACAAAAAACGGACGGTCCCTCCAGCGGGGGTTCCGGTCTCGGACGCGCCCCCTAGTCCTCCACGGCCCCAGCACCAGGGCGAACGGCACGTGCAGCAGGAACGCCATGAGCACGAGCGCCGTGACCGCAATGCCCAACGCCCATTTCACGTCTTCGCCAATCACTTCATCTCCTTCCGCTCGAACCTGCAGAAGCGCGCACATGCGCCCAAGGTCGCTACCGTGTATCTCGCGATCACCACATCCCTCGCTAATGGCGCGCGTGGCCCTGCGGTCGGCGAGCCCGGACTCGAGCACCCAGCTGACCACCGAGCAGATCGAGGGGTTCTGCCCCAAGGCGTCCGAGGCGCTCGAAGAGGCCGAGGCCGACGCGCTGGCCTACCTCGACTTCCCCTACGAGCACCACGTGAGACTTCGCACCAACAACGTGCAGTAGCGCGCCAACCGCGAGCCCAAGCGCCGCGGCTGCGTGGTGCAGGTCTTCCCCAGCAGGAAGTCGCTCATCAGGATGATGGGAGCGGTGTTCTCAGAGATGGACGAGGGCTGGGCCGGACGCCGCCAGTTCAACGAAGACCCCATCGGCAGGGCCGTCGAGGGCGCCAAGGTGAACGCGCCTGCCTACGAGGGCCCTGCCGCCGAGCACGCGGCCGGGATCATCGCACTCGTCGCGGCCGGTAACCCCGTTGTCGGCAGGAAGGCGGCGTGACATAGGCTAGAATGACGGCATTCTAGATGATTCTCGGTTCCTCGGGCAGCCTGCGGCCACCCTCGAGAACCGAGCCCTACATCATGATTCGCGACACTACCATACTGTTGATAAGCGAAAGGGGCTTGCGATGCGTAAGTCAGCAAGATACTTGGGGCGGGATGTTGGGCTTAACGCAGAGGAGGTGAATGTCTGGCTGAAGGAAGAAGGCTACCTCGAAGGCGAACCTGGAGATTATAGGGTCACCGAGAAGGGGCGTCCTTATGCCACGCAGAGGCACTGGGAAACCGGAAGCCCTAATCATGCTGGCTATGTTTCCACGTCATGGAAAGAGGAAATCCTCAATGAAATTGGCCCGCTTTCCCCGGAACGCAGACGTGAGCTTTCCGATTCGGTTGCAGCCAATCGCGCCGAAAAGAAAAGGCAGAGAGAAGAGTGGGAGGCATCGCTTGCGGCAAATGGCGATGACAGTCTTGATGACGGCCAGCGCGATGGTAATGATGCCTCCGATTCGAACGGTGGCAAGGTGGCGGCTGCTGCGATTACCGTAATTGCCGTTAGCTTTCTGGCGGTGAAAGGTGCTCAGGCGGCAAAGCCTCATGTCGAAAAATGGTGGCGTGAGACCGCGCGTCCAAAGATTGTCAAGACAAAGAAAAACGTTATGGCGAAGTTCAAGGGAGTATCTGACGAGCAGGGCGAGGAGGCTGATCCTAAGACAACGGAGAAGACAGCAGATTAACCTTTAGCGCCTTTCAGTGGCGAGGAGAAGCAGCACGCTGCGCCCTCACCCACGCAAGATGTCGTCCATAATTGCGAACCTCACTGCTTCGATCGAGTGGTCGTTGCCGTCGGGGATGCCCTCAAGCCACGTCCCGTCGCAGTCGTGGTCGTACTTCTTGAGCCTGGACTTCTCATGCGCCAGCGGGCAGCGCACCGGGTCGATGCAGATTTTGCGCACCCTGCCAGCACTCGTAGGAGAGCCGCCTCGTGTTGCTCTTGGGCACGAGCCTCACCTGCAGCCCCACCTTGCGCCGCACATGGCCATCGACTGCTTGCATTCGGGCGTTTCGCCGCACCAGATCAGATCGCCGTGCAGGTATACGTCCCCGCCGGGCTCGTCCGCGTAGGCGTACAACTGGGTGAATAGCATCACCACAGTATTTATGGCGAGGAAGGCCACAAGCAAAGGCGCAAGAAATACAATACACGACGCACGACGCTCCACCAACCAACCGCCATTCAGGGACACATTCGGCCAACTGCGCACTAAACAAAGCGGGGTCCGGAGCGCTAGTCCGGGACCCCGCTTTGTTTCGCAAGGGCTGCTACCTCTACTGCCCCTGCGCGCGGTAGCGGGCCTCGGTGGCCTCCTTGGCCGGTCGCCACCAGGACTCGTTGGCCACGTACCAGTCGATGGTGGCCTTCAGGCCCTCGGCGAAGTCTGTGTGCGCCGGCCTCCAGCCGAGCTCGCGCTGGAGCTTCGTGCTGTCGATGGCGTAGCGGCGGTCGTGGCCGGGGCGGTCGGCGACCCAGTCGAAGTCCTCGGGGTCGCGGCCCATCGCCTCGAGGATCATGCGCAGGACCGTGATGTTGTTCTTCTCGCCGTCGGCGCCGATGAGGTAGGTCTCCCCCATGCGGCCCTTCGTGAGGATGTCCCAGACGGCCGAGGAGTGGTCCTCGGTGTGGATCCAGTCGCGGACGTTCTCGCCGCGGCCGTAGAGCTTGGGGCGCACGCCGTCGATGATGTTCGTGATCTGGCGCGGGATGAACTTCTCCACGTGCTGGTAGGGGCCGTAGTTGTTGGAGCAGTTGGAGATCGTGGTGCAAAGCCCGTAGGTGCGGGTCCATGCGCGCACGAGCATGTCGGAGCTGGCCTTGGTCGAGCTGTACGGCGAGGACGGGTGGTACGGCGTCTCCTCGGTGAACTTCGCCGGGTCGTCGAGCGCAAGGTCGCCGTAGACCTCGTCGGTGGAGACGTGGTGGTAGCGGATTCCGTATTTCCTCACGGCCTCCAGAAGGCGGAAGGTGCCCTCCACGTTGGTGCGCAGGAACGGCTCCGGGTCGGCGATGGAGTTGTCGTTGTGGGACTCCGCGGCATAGTGGACGATCGCGTCGTGGCCGGGGACGATCCTATCGAGCAGCTCCGCGTCGCAGATGTCGCCCACGACAAGCTCCACGCGGTCGGAGGGCAGCCCCGCGATGTTCTCGGGGTTGCCGGCGTAGGTCAGCTTGTCCAGGACGGTGACGTGGACGCCCGGGTGGTTGTCGACCACGTAGTGCACGAAGTTGCTGCCGATGAAGCCGCAGCCGCCCGTGACGATGATGTTCTTAGGTTCAAAAATCTCAGACATGAATCTCCTTTTTTCGCCTACTAGAGATGTAAGTACTTAAACATTTGAACATATGAGCCTTCAGCAGAATCAGAATCTTCTCCTGCAGGTTTGTTTCTTATGCCAAACTCTCTGTATCCCATGCGACTATAGAACTCAATAAGACCAGGCTCATTGACAGAGTCCAGAAACACAAACCTTCCGCCAACAAGACGCTGTATGTCAGAAATAGACTTTTCAACGAAAGCCATGAGTTCTTCACCGGTTACGCGACCTATACCTGAATCGCTTTTCCCAAATTGCGCCAACAGAACACAAGGCAAATCAAAACAACCAGTTTCTGGTCTAAGTTCACCAAAAGAAGCCAACTTCTTGTGAGCTGTTTTTGAAACGACATTCTCAGGAATGGAGGCAATCTTTAGAGCAAGGGCATAAAAGCCAACTAAAGCGGCCGCATCTGTATCAAATACAAGATAAGAGGCACAGAAACCCCTCAGGTTAAAATCAAACGCGTTATAACGAACAAAATCCTCTATATCCTTGTTACGTTCACAGCGAAAAGAGGAGAGAACGTCCGAAACCTCGTCCTCTCCTCGCGCATTAAGTAATTGGAGTAAAGAATACGATACAAGCGCCATTTCTAGAAGCCCATCGATTTAAACAAAGAATCGATGGCCTTCTTCATGTCTGGCGTCAAAGACGGATCCGAAGGCGATGGCTTGAACTTCAAATCCTTGGTTACGCCTTCATCATATGCGTCGCACAACGCCTTTACGCCCTGAGGAGAGAGCATCCTAATCGGTGTTTTTAAACTTGAAGTAGCCATATGCCCTCCTTCCCTTAAAAATATCTACTTAGATTATAACCGAAAATACGAACACATATTCGAATTGCCCGATTATCATGAAATTCTAACGCAACTTCTTACTTCGCTTGCTGCTCAAGGCGCTTTACAAGCTGTTCCTCAGAATGGACAAACTCAAATGGTTCATACTCGCCATATGCGGAAGGACGACTGATGTTAATGAGCTGAAGGTCAGAGATGCCGAAACGATCCTCTATCCTTCGCATCATCTCGACAAGCTCCTGGCCCGGCTTAACGGCCATTACCAACGAACCTTGCTCAGAAAACCACTTAGCAACCAAATAACGCATCAGCCAACTCGCCTCCCCAGTACGAAAGGGATGAGAGAAGGTCGACTGAAAGGCCATCACGCTCAAGAATGTCGTTCATCTCTCATCCCCTTCCACCAGGCAATTAGTACTCGCGCGGGCTGTTGACGATCTCGCCGGCGGCGACCTTCTTCAGGTGCTGGCCGTAGACCGACTTGCCGTAGGCCTTCGCGGCCTCCTCCAGCTCGGCGGTCGTGATCCAGCCGTTCTCCCAGGCGATCTCCTCGGGCACGGACACGGGCAGGTCCTGGGAGTGCTCCACGGCGCGGACGAACTCCGCGGCCTCGTGCAGGCTCTCCATGGTGCCGGTGTCCAGCCACGCGTAGCCGCGGCCCAGGGTGACGACGGAGAGCGTCCCCTCCTCCAGGTACATCTGGTTGAGCGTGGTGATCTCCAGCTCGCCACGGGCGGAGGGCTGCACCCTATGTGCCTTGGCGGCGACGTCGCCCGGGTAGAAGTACAGGCCGGTGACGGCGTAGGAGCTCTTGGGGCACTCGGGCTTCTCCTCGATGGAGACGGCCCTGCCCTCGCCGTCGAACTCCACGACGCCGAAGCGCTCGGGGTCGTCCACGTGGTAGCCGAAGACCGTGGCGCGGCCCGACTCGGCGTTCTGGACGGCGCGCGTCAGGTGGCGCGACAGGCCGTTGCCGTAGAAGATGTTGTCGCCCAAGACCAGGGCGCACGGCTCGCCGGCGATGAAGTCCTCGCCGATGGTGAAGGCCTGGGCCAGGCCGTCGGGGCTCGGCTGCTCGGCGTAGGACAGGTTCACGCCGTAGCGCGAGCCGTCCCCGAGCAGGCGCTCGAAGTTGGGCAGGTCGGTCGGGGTGGAGATGACCAGGATATCCCGGATGCCCGCCAGCATGAGGGTGGACAGCGGGTAGTAGATCATGGGCTTGTCGTAGACCGGCAGCAGCTGCTTCGAGGTCACGAGCGTGAGCGGGTACAGGCGCGTGCCGGACCCGCCGGCGAGGATGATGCCTTTCATATATTCCGTCCTCTACAATCGAAAATAGTTATAAATCGAGTGGTTAGTAAGAGTTTGATATTCTATTAAGTTAATCCTTCTCAATATTAACGAAAAAAGCAATTGATGAACAACCGCAAGGACACAACCCGTAGAGACGACATAACGAACGTAAGGGCCCTTGCAATATTCCTTGTAGTCCTAGGCCACAGCATTATTCTGTATTCAAGTGCGTGGGGATATTATCCAACTGAACAAAAATCAATTCTGTTGGATAATCTCAAATTCTTAATAAACGGAATCCAGATGCCCTTGTTCTTTTCGTTATCTGGCTTTTGTTTTTTATGGAGCTGGAATCGAGCAAGCGATTTTATAAGTCAGATCATTAAAAAAGCTCAACGCTTAATTATCCCCTATATCATGATTGGAATATGTTGGCTCTTCCCCATCAGGATGCTCGTTAAGTATCCCTATTACAATGGCCAAACTATACCGCACATCATCTTTAAATCAATTCTGTTGGGCGAAGACAACGGTCACCTTTGGTTTCTCCCGACTCTTTTTTTCATTACAGCAGCCACGTCGTGCATCTTTCAAATACTCGAAAAGAGCCCTCTAACAAGTTTTAAGGTTCCGATAGTTTTCGGCGCTTCAATTTATCTTTACCATTTTGGAATACCATCAGCGAACAGGTATATCAATTTGGCAGAAGCAAATGCGATATGGTTTGCGCTTGGCCTAACAATCCACTACTTGGAAGCAAACAAATGGTTCGAGAGTTATAAAAGGCGTAAAAGCCTATCAATAGTCCTAATACTATTATTCCTTGTAAACTTACTAAAACAAGTTGTGCCCCCCATTGCTTCCACCGCCCTTACTTGCATGGCGGTTGCATCAATTTATTGCGTCATCCCCCAAAAGACAAACCTACTAACCGAAAAGATTAGCAAAAACAGTATGGGAATATATCTTTTTCATTCTCCACTGGTTTACATTTCTTTTACCTACTGGCCCGACATAGCCCCAATGGCGATGGCAGCAATTAACCTGATTGGATTTGGATCAGTCGCCTATATGTTGACAAATCTAATTCGAGCCACAAACATGGGTTGGATAATCGGGGAAACGCCAAAGGCATCACACGATAAGAAACAGGGAAAGCAATAGCCAAGGAATACAGCTAATTAAACTGTTTCTTCCATTTATCGATGCTCGTCCAGGGAAGATTAATCTCAGTTTTAACGGGATGGTTTACCCAATCAGCTAATTTATGGAGATAGCCGTCCTCGCGTTCAAGAACGGGAAGCCCCGTATCCTCACCGATCTGACGGGCTCGATTATCAATTGCAATGATTAGGGAGCGATGACCTCCATTTAAACAGCGAATGCCCGCATGGAGACGCGTCCCCACATAATCAAACTCCTCGGTTTCAATTACACGATTAAGGTCTTCGATATTGGGGCCAATAACATTAAATTGCGTCAGATCGACTATTTGATCAAGACACCAATCAACATCATGGCTTCCTTGAACCCAGATCGTTACCTTTTCGTATTCCGACGACAGCAATTCCAGCATCTTACGGTCACGTTCCGCATCGAAACAATAATCGGTAATTGACGTAACAACATTTTTAGAACGCTTGGAGGAAATCTCGAGTTGCTTAGATGGGGTTAACGACCACATGGTCGGACATGCGGTATTAAGAACATTCTCTATGCCAATAGAGTTAAGCCTCTTCTTAGTCATTTCATCTCGAACACTATGAAGATATTCATCGGATAGCAAGGTTTTATAGAACTTCTTTGTATAGGCGTCGATAGCATCGTCCACCCCAATGTCAGACATGCCCACGCCGAACAAAACAACATTTCTATTATTGCCCAACCGCTTGGCAAGCGCCCATTGCTGCTGATCAGCCATATGCGTATACAGAATATTTGTGCCGCACAAGAGCTTTACGTGTTCAGGATACATTTCAAGCTCTTTGGAATAATAGTGCGTTGCCACATGGGGCAACGCACCGCCAAAGATTTGATCCGCGATACAGCCACAGGCATCCATGATCACATGGTCACCAGAGTTCTCGCTTCCCATAGCCGTATCCAAAAGGAGATAGCGTTCTTGCTTAACACCATCGGATTTTTCATCGTGCCTGCGCGATGTCGCAGAGGCTTTAAGTAGCTGAGTCCATTGGTTAAAGCGCGCCATTAGTTTCTCCGAAATAAACGTTTGAGTAGAGCAACGTGACCGCCATCGACACCCGTCGATGCAGAAGGCTAACACGGTTCACAATATTCATCAGATAGGTTAAAAACGGCAGACACGCTGCATGCGCCACTTTCAACCGAACGAACAACAGGATGAGCGTTGCGAGAAGGCGAAAGACAGACAAGTTGGCTTAGCTCGGCGACACAAAGCGGATTTTTGCCGTCTTCCGCAAAAGAGTATATATGAATGCGAAGATAGGCCTCTTCATCATCATTTAAAAACAGCGGAACATGCCCCGCAAAATGGCCGTCCCTAGATTCAAGACTAATCCAGCGAATATCAGACTGATCAAGGGCGCGCCAAACAGCTGCGCGAACATCCACGGGCACCAAAGACGACTCGAAACGCACAGTCAAATCAACAGAAGAAGCTTGGATGAGCGTTTGAGACATGGCAGACGATAGCAATCGAGCATCAGCAAGACGATCGCTGAGCAAGAAGACCTTACTTTGTTCTTCAGTTTTTAGAACATTCCCGAAGGCGGACTTCCCGCTAGCCAAGGATGGCTCTTCATTCAAATAACGCGTAATGGCCTCGAAGAACATTTCATTTTCACGCTCAATCGACGTACAGCTAAATCGATTAGGCGAATCGCATTTTGAGCCTGAAAGAACCTCAAGAATAGAAGAAGCAATGCCACAAGCAGAGGGCTCAGCGAGGTGGATGGTGCCCTCCGGAAAGTCGAGTAGGTTATTCTCACGGTTTATTTCAATTACCGAGAGCTTCGATGCAAGCATTTCGAAAGGCAGGCGAGAGGGATTGGTCACGCTCAACGATACGCCGGCAACACACTTGGCATAAAGCGAGGCGCATTCATCAGCAGTCAAGATGCCGAGGCTGCGTACACGTGAATCATGAATGGGAGACATTGTGTCTTCACCGTATAAATATACGACAACTGCATCGTCGAGCTTGAGAAGCAATTTAATTGCATCAAGCAACATGCCAGACAAACGTCGATCCTTATTGGATTGATAAATAGCACAGACGGCATACTCTCTGCTTAGATTTTGTTCCTGCGCAGTATATATATCGCTAACGCCAAAATCACAATATGGGACTTCATGCGAATAATAGGGTTCAACTTTTTTAGAAAGCCATCTGCCTATCGTTATGGGGTTTAGTTCATAACGATAACTTGCTTCGGCATTTAGATACATCTCCCCCATCGGATAGAACCAAGGTTCAAAATCCTGAATGAAGTAGAACTTATGGGCGCATTTCTGCATAGATGCAAAGTGTGCCGTATTCCAAGCGGTGGCGATTACTGCAAAAAAATCCTCGGGCACACTCGGAGCCACAAGAACCTCTTTAGGCGAATAACCAAACCAATCCTTTATTTCGGTCTGAACTCTATGAGCGCTTTTGTATGCTTCACAGCCCGGCATAATGTAAAAGTAGTTCTCATATCCGCGTGAATCTAGAAAGGAAGCCTTGCTGCAGATGGTTCGAAAGCCGCCAGAACCCTTTGCCGGCGGAGATATTATCCAGGCAATTTGTTTCATTTAAAGCACTCAAATCGCTTCGTAGTCAAAAGGATCGAACTTATATAACGCTGCGCGCTTGGGATCTCGAGAAAAGTTAACGGAGAACCATGGATCCCCCTCAGAGAATCGCTCGGACCAGTTATGCAGCAATCGTGCCTTATCCTCAAAATGCTTATGAGAACGAGATTTACTATCAAGGGATTTGTCAACACATGCCAAATGGTAGAGACATGCCTCTGGTGTATAGATTACTTTTAACCCAGCTTGAGAAGACTTGAAGCAAATATCAACATCCGAATAGTCAAGAAGATACGACTCGTCAAAACCACCCAGACGATTAAAATGTTCGCGTGAAATAGCTAAACAGACACCACTCACCGCCGACACATCCCTCACGGTCAATGGCATATAGATATAGCCAGGAGATGAGCGATGAATGCCTTGCGATAGGTTGACGATTGATTCTCCAACATAAGACAGGCCTGCCTGCTGCACAATGCCGTCAAGATCGCACGTCATTGTTCCAACAACGCCAACATCCTCTCGTTGGGAAAAACCAACGAGAGTCTTTAGCCACAAGGAGTCTAGTGCCTGAATATCGTCATGAACAAAGACGAGTTGCTCACCATGCGCGGCGAGAGCACCGGCATTTCTCCATGCAGATATATTAAACGGGCCATCAAGCGCGTGAACGATATAGCGACAACGAAGTCCAGAGATCGATTGCTGAACAGCAGCTTCCGCAACCCGCGAGCACACGAAAACAACTTCAAGATCATCAAAATCGGTGTCATTGATTGAAGATACAAGAGTCGAAAGAACCGAAGAATTGCCGCGGGTGGTAACGATTAATGAACAGGACTCAGATGAAGAAACATCATAAATAGGGCTATATCTAAAAGCACGATTATGAGAGTTGACCACAGTCGCCTTAATACCGCATCTATCAAGGTGCTCCTGAACCGCTTTAATTCCAGCAAGGGTTGCATAGGGCTTACTATCGGAATTACCCGCAGTCGAATTCTCGCTTATTCTCCAGTGATACAAGATTTTAGGAACGTGATGGATCGTCCCACCAAGTTCGGCAATCTTCAGCACCATGGCATGGTCTTGGGCGCCATCCAACTCGTTGCTGGAAAGGTCAATCCTGTCTAAACATGCCCTTTTAACAGTAAGAAGGTGGCATATATAATTGTTGTCACGAGCCATATCAAGACTAAAATCCGGCTTAAAAGTAGGATGAGCCAAGGACCCGTCAGGCAATAGCTTATCTTCATCACAATAAAGAAGATTGATTTCAGCATTTTGATTTAAAGCACAGGCGTACTCAAACAAGATATTCGGTTCGAGAACATCATCATGATCGAAAAAGCAGAGGTAGTCTCCCTTGGCCATCTTGATTCCGACATTGGTGTTCTCAGTGATACCTAGATTGCCCTCAAGATTGGTCACTTTAATTCTAGAGTCTGCAGTCACATACTCGGAGACCAAGTCGCTAAGGCCCTCGTAATCTGGCGTAGAGTTAACCAGGATGAGTTCCCAATTCGAATACGTCTGAGCAATGACAGAATCAGCCATATCCCTGAAGAAATTCAAGGGGGTCTTATATAGCGGAACGATAATTGAAAACAAGGGCTGGTATGCAAGTTTTATTTGTGCTTGTGCCCGCGAATCGGATCCAGTCAATCTGCGCCCAGAAAACCAGGACAAATAACGGGGTTGATCGAATGCGCACGCATGATTCCGATCAGCCTCATCCAAAAGCTCCTTAAGCATATCTTTCTTTAGATTGATAAACGTATCTAGATGACCAGAAGCCCTATGCATGCAAATGCACAGGTTATCCCCGACCTCAGGAATATGAAGAGAGAAATTTATTAAACCAGGATTCGCATCGGCTATTAAGTTATTAGATAACAAAGATTCACCAACAACGCAGGCTTCTTCATTAAAAGCAACAATACGATCACCCTCAAGGCAATCAGTACCCGAAAGAACACCTCTAACGATTACGCCATCAACGCAGGGAATAAAGTCCTCAATTTGGATAGAAGCGAGCGCATGCACGCCAGAACGGTCAATATTGCGAAATTGTCCACAATGCTCCGCGTACAGCAAGCCGTTAACTTTCGACTCAATCGAAAACTTGCCAGGATTGATACGGCGCTGGTAAATTCCATTATCTCCGCTAAAGAAAGACAGCGATTGGTCGACACCAAAATCGGCAAGAATAACAACAAATTCAGTCTCTGAAAAAGGGATGATTCTTGCGGGCAGAATTTGCCCATTGGGTGATTGCGATTCAACAGCATCAGGAAAAACGGATGCGGCTTCATACAGTAGATATAGCTTGCCGTCGCCACGGCAATTTAGCTTATTGTTAAATTCGGTATTAAAAACTATGCCCATATCAGCAACACTTTCCAACAACTAAAACAAACTCGCAAATCGTAGCCAAAGTAAACGGGAATACGAGGCATATCAATATGAATCGTTTGCTGTCCCCAAAGACCAAGCGACTTTGGTTAAGGATAAACGATAGGCACGGAACCAGAAGTGGCAAAAGGTAACGACTCTGGCAACCATTAACTGTTCCCAATCCAACGGGAGTAAAAGACACATAAAGTGCAGTTGCCACCAAAATCACCGTAAACAAAAACACAAATGAGGCCCAAAGAAATTGTGCGAGACCAATATGATTAACGCTAATCGAATCGGCCGAAAAAAGCCCAAACAACAATAGGCAAACAGCTGGAAGCACCTGAACCAACCCACGGATTGCATTTACAGAAATCTGAGCAGCAAGCGATCCAAGGTATGCAAAGTTCAATGCATATCCAGAAGAGGTTATCGGATTTAAATAATAAGTTGAAAAATAATTGGCGAGTATTTCCGCGTAGCGCAATGGATCGGCGAGAATGAAAGCGATTTGCTGACCAGAGTTAACATCGGAGCCGCCTCGCATATCGCCAACGTTAGATCCGCTGGCCGTTGAAAACAAGAACGGAAGCGCAAATGAGGCAAAAGCAATCAAGCCCAAAACAAACACGGCGGCATAGTAATGAACTCGTTGCTTCGAGCCCGCAAAACGATTACGCGGAACCATAAAGAAAAGACCGATTATCGGAAAATACACAGCTTTGACTGCGAGTCCTAAAAAGGTAAATAAAAATGCGAGTGCTATATTGCGAACTGTAAATTCATTTAAATCACCCCATGCATACCTCAAAAAATAAGCAAAACCGAGAATAATAAACGAAATGAGCCATGCATCATATGAGAAACATGACGCAAGAAAGATCGAAGTTGGCAGCATTCCCACAAAAGCAAATAGTCCCTTTTTTGAGGGCGTAACCTTAATTGCAATGGCAATTGCAAGACAGTAACTAAATAAATTGCAAATCCGAGCGAATTGAATCATAGAAGAAAAATCGAAATGCAGAAGGCGAGCGAGCCAAAGGCCAATTGCCGATGGAATATACCCAATGCTGCTAAGCGTATAAACGAATTCTTCATGCTTGTTAACTTGCACATGACCAGAAGCGATATCAGATCTATAGGAGCCATTCAACTGCCTAGCATGCTCAAGAATTTCCGCTCGATCAAAATGGGAAAGAGAAGGCTCTTCATAGCCCTGTGCACGACGGACCGCTTCGTCAGTAAAGTTGATATCCGTATCAGTTTTTTGAGTTTCAAATAAATAAGATGTCGAAAGGGCATTGGAATAGTGAATTTGATCATCCCATGAAATGCCCGTCGTTATCGGAGTGCTCACCACAAGGAAAACACCAATTGAGAATGCAGCGATAAAGAAAGCAACGGGAAGGACAGAGCTTCTCTTTCGAATGCCCGAGCAAGCCGTGAAAACCGAAGTTATGATTGCCAGCAGGAAATAAACAACAGCATTAATGAACCCATTCACGAATGCAATCGTTGAGCAGCCAAAAACAATAAAGAATGCGATAATCAGCAGGGAAACGTAGTCGGTAGCCTTGACCCTCGCCGAAACAGAATGGAACAACGCTTTCAGAGAAAAGCCGCTTTGGAATAAATAGAGTATTGCGCAATAGAAAATCAGAAAAAAGAATATGAGCCGCTTTTTATTCCAGTCAGCAATATTCGAGAAATGAGAAGCCGGCGAGCCAAGAACGGTGCAGCCCTCCCAGATGACCGCCACAGCAAATGCCGCAAGCAACAAGACTAATAATTGAGCGCAGCGACCAGAACAGTTGCCACGCTTTTTTTCATCATCTGAGGAAAGGAAGATACAATATGATTGCCAAATGGCAACATCTACAACGACGCAATAGAGCGCTAAAACGAACAGCTGTGAGACAGAGTGGTTCACATAAAAGTGCTTCATGCACAGAAGCTCGACAATAAAGAGAAGAGCAACGAAGACGGCTTTCATTATTTGCTTTTGGTTTACGCATCGAGACAACACGGGGCTAATTCACCTTTATCCAAATCAAGCTGCAAGGGCCCTCGAAGAATCGTTCCCAGCCATCTGGATGACAAGTATGGGCACCAAGCACTGTTCACAACTGTTGAAAGAAATATAAGTAGAGACATTCCCATCCAGATGATTTATACGCCAAAGCGAAACGCATAGCCTACTTTTCCTTCTCCCTACTTAACGCAACAGCTTGAACAAGCGAGTTCAAACGCTCTTCCTGTCGAGAGAGGCGAAGAGAATTGCAGAAATCACGGACCACAAGAACGGCAATAACGTAAAGGAACACGAAGTTAGAAGCCGACATGAAACCAAATAGACTTGAAAGCCACATTGCAACTTGTGGAAAAACGCCCAAAATTACAAAACTGACGCTGAATAGCAGCCAAAACAGAGAATCCAAAACTTGCATTTGGGATTTTTTTAATTTGCGCAATACGAACACGAATACCAAAACAGCGCAAACGAGAAGCAAAATACGAAGAGAGACCGGCAAATGGATCACCTAAACCACTGAACGACAAGGAGCGTAACGAAAACACGAACCATATACTGCATAGACCTAACAGGGTTAAGATAGCTCTCGCCACCTTGACGCTCGCGCATCTTAACCTGTACCTCTGAAATAGAATACCCTTGCTTCAAAAAGAGAGCGAGAGATTCTGGTTCCGGATTTAAGGTATTGTCGTAATAGTATTTCGTAAGAATATCCCGCCCAAATAGCCTAAATCCAGACGTGGGGTCACTGATCCTCTTGCCTGTCAGAATCTTTATTAGCACCGTAATCATACGCGAGCCGATCATGCGAAGCGTCTTGTCTTTGCGCACGCTTACAAACCTAGAGCCAATGACAATATCTGATCCATCAGATTGAGCCCTATCAACAAGGACCTTTATATATTCCGGACAATGCTGGCCGTCAGCATCAAACTGAACCATATAGTCATATCCATGATCAACCGCATAACGCGCAGCCGTCTGAAACCCAACGGTCAAACCACAGTTAATGGGCATATCAATGATGTCACAACCAAGATCCTTGCAGATAGCTAGCGTTCGATCTCGAGACCCATCATTGATAACAACAAAATCAAACTCAGGTGCAATTTGCCTGAGCTCGCATATCGTCTTTTCTATGCATTCCTCCTCATTATAAGCAGGAATAGCGATAAGAGTTTTGGGTGTCATATACACATAAACCGATCTCTAGTTTTTCTCATTATTATAGCGAGAGATATACAAATGGTTAAATAGACACAACGAATGGTGCACCCTTGATTATCAACCCTTGATTGGCAACTTCATCCGAACACTTCCCACATTCATCCGCACATGTGCGGA
>UQTW01000017.1 GCA_900544115.1 uncultured Collinsella sp.
TTTCTCACTCCGGCTGCTTTGCAGAGTCGTTCGAAAGTAAACCGTGGCCGGCCCTTCGCCTTACGTACCACCATTGGGAACTTTGGCTGATAGATTTAGCGCGATGGGGGGTTTGGCTGAAGGGACCTATGGTACCCGTTCGGACACTTTGGCCCTTGATGAGCGTTTGGCTGATTGCTGCTTTGGGTACTGTTTGGGTTACTTTGGGTTTGTTTGATTTTTAATTGTTGGAGGGCTTGTATGTCTTATTTGGATCTGGCTCGGTCTCGGTATTCTTGTCGCGAGTTTGAGAATCGTTCTGTTGAGCAAGCTGTGGTGGATGCCATTGTTGAGGCTGGGCGTATTGCTCCTTCTGCTTGTAATAATCATCCAGCCCGTGTGATGGTGCTGGATACGCCTGAGCTGTTGGAGAAGGCTGCTGCTTGTCAGCCTCGGTTTGCTCGTGATGGGTCTATCTTTGGCGCTCCGCTCATCTTCCTTATTTGCTGCGTTACCGATGATGCTTGGGTACGCCCGTATGACCAGATGAATTCCAGTGAAATCGATACGTCCATCGTGTGTGATCAGATGATGATGGAGGCCACCGAGCAGGGCCTAGGAACGTGCTGGGTATGCCATTTTAAGCCTGAGGTGGCACAGGAGCAGTTCAATCTGCCCAAGGGCGTCTATCCCTATCACATGCTCGTCTGTGGCTATCCCGCCGACCACATCGCCGATCCCGAGCATCGCGAGGCCCGCACTATTCCCCTCTCCAACTTCCTCCTCAAGTAGTTTTTGGACATACCTTAAAATCTACCCTTGACCGCTCACCCGTCGCTGAGTTCTGCGCCACTATGTGCAGGGCTCGGTTTTTTTATGTTACGCACCCCGGCACAGTCATAAAAAAGGACCCGCAAGCTGCGGGTCCTTTCTAGGCACTAAATTGTAGGCCGAATGTTAGTCCAGGTCGTCGGCAGCAAAGTTGTCGATCGGGGCAAAGGGATCGGCCACGGGGACAACCGGGTCAGCGACGGGCAGCGGCTCAGCGGGAACAGTCACCGCAGGAGAAGCGGCAGAACCGACCGGCGTGGAGGCCATGAGGTCGGCCGGGAAGGAGTTCTGGGCATCGTCCATGAAGTGCTGGATGAGCTTGAGGTACTCGGCCTTGAACTCCTCGCGGGAAGCCTTGAGACGATCGATTTCCTCGAGCTCGGCCTGCTTCTCGGTCAGAGCCTGGCGGATAACCTCGCGGGCCTTAGCGTCAGCCTCGTTGCGGATACGCTCAGCGTTCTCGTTGGCATCGTTGACGATGGTCTCAGCGGTCTGCTGGGCAGCGATCAGGGCAGCGGAAATCTGGCGCTCCTGAGCGGAGAAGTCAGGGGCGGGAGCAGCCACGGGGGCGGCAGGAACGGCTTGGGCGGTGGCATCCTGAGCCTGGGCAAGCTGAGCCTGCGCATCGGCAAGCTGCTGCTCGGTAGCAGTCAGGCGACCCTTAAGGTCGACGATCTTAGCGAGCATAGCGTCAACCTCGGAGGACAGCGTCTCCAAGAAGACGTCGACCTCGGCGGGATCGTAGCCACGCTTGGCCTCAGAGAAAGTCTGAGCCTGGATGTCTGCAGGGGTAATAGCCATAACAAGTCTCCTTTTTCATCGCCTCGGCGCTACACGCCCGACGTAAGTTACTAAGTCAGTTCTATACGAGTATACCTATAAGAAGCTGCAGAACCAGCCTCTGCACCAACTGCAACGCAATAATCGCAACGACCGGCGAAAAATCGATACCGCCCATCGGCGGGATGAAACGACGGAACAGGTTGAGCCACGGACCGCACACGCTATCGAGCACCGCAGCAATATCCTGAAGCAAACCACCCTGCTTCATGGGAATCCACGTCATAAAGCAGTAGACGACAATGAGCGTGGAATAGAAGTTGAACAGCGTGTTGACCAGCTGGACGATAGTGTAGATGTTGATGGGAATCTCCTCGTCTTGTCTTTACTTAAGGTAGCCGTCGGCACGAAGCTTCTTGAGATCGGAATCTTTGACCTCGCAACCGGCGGGCAGCACCATGAACACGCGGTCGCCCACCTCCTTGACCGTGGCGCCCAGACCGCAGGCAAAGCCGTAAGAGAAGTCCAAGACGCGCTTGGCAACTTCGGTGCGTACGCCCACAAAAATCAGTGCGACAGGCTGCTTGGTGCGAACGCGGCGCACCACGGTCTCCACGTCGTCATAGCTCTCGGGGCGCAGGACATAGGCCGGCAGCTGCGGCGTGGCGTTGATGATATTGCTCGCATAGGCCGAGGCATCGCTCGGTGCAGGCGCGGGTGCAGCGGCGGCACGGGCGCGGGTGTTCTCGGCGTAGCTCGACGGCGTGTCATAGGCACCAGGACGATAACCGCTCGCAACGCTGTCCTGCGAGCGCGAAGGCGGGTTATACGTCGTGGCATGGCGGGAGTCATCGCCGACCAGCTGACCGGAGCGCGTATACACGGCAACCGACTCAGCTTCACCGCGGCGCGTCTGACCAAGCAGGCCGTTGCTCGGCTCGTCTTGGGTGTAGAAGCCCTCGCCCGAAGCACCGCCGTAGCCGTTGCCCTGATAACTATCGTCATAGCCGTCATCGTAGCCGTAGTCGTCGTCCTGGCCATAACCCTGGTCGTAACCCTGCTGGCCGCCCAGGTGCATCTTATTTTTAATCTCGTCAAGGAAGCCCATGGTTGTGTCCTCTCGCGGTTTAGTGCAGGCGCCCCGATAATCAGTGCGCGCTTCAGAGCCTTATTTTACTGCAAACTCCGGGCTAAATACTACCCTGCCCAGGCGAACGAGCGTAGAGCCCTCCTCAAGGGCAGGCTCAAAGTCCTCGCTCATGCCGCAGGAAAGCTCAGGCAGGTTCAAATCGGGATGCGCCGCCTCCAGCTCATCCCTCAGCTCACGAAGCCCCGCAAAGGTGCGGCGTGCCACATCCTTATTCCCCCGGGGCGCCATAGTCATAAGCCCCTGCACGCAAATTCCCTCAAGTTCCGCAAGCTCACCCGCGGCGGCGCGAATCTCATCGGGCGAAAAGCCTCCCTTCGACTCCTCACCACTCACATTGACCTCAATGAGCACACGCTGGGGGCCGGCGAGCTCGCCTGCCTCAATCTTGCGGACAGCACGGCTCGAGATCGCCTGCGCCAGATGCAGCGAACCCACCGAGTGAATCAGCTCGGCTGAGCCCAGCACCGCATTGATCTTATTGGTCTGCAGGTTGCCGATCATATCGAAGCGCACCTCGGGCAGCTCCGGATGCTCCGCCAGACCCGTGAGCTTGCGAACCAGCTCCTGCGGGCGGTTCTCGGCAAAATGGCGATACCCCGCCTGGATGGCGGCAACGGTCTCATCGACACCAACGGTCTTGGACACGGCAATGAGGCTCGCGGCGTCGTGGGGACGGCCTGCGCGATCGAGCGCCGCATAAAAACGTTCCAGAATCTGCTCGCGGCGAGCGCGCATCAAGTCCAAATAGTTATCCATTGCCAATCGCCTCCGCTGACGGCCAAACAAGTAGTCCCATGCTAACGCAAGAGCGCGGCCCCGCATGTGCAAGGCCGCGCTCACTTAGGTATTTACAATCTTTCGACGAACGGGATTACTTACTCCTCGTCGTCCTCGTCATCGTCCTCGTCCTCAAGATGATCGAGCAGGTAGCGAAGTCCCTCGCTGACCTCGTTAACGGGCACCTTGGCAACGTAGCGCGCATCGACGGCGGGCCTCATGATGACGCCCTCGCCCGAAGGCACGCGCATGCTCTCGAGCTCGTCCTCGTCCGTGCGGGCGATATCGCCGGCATTCATGCGCTGACCAGTCAGCAGGAAGGTCAGGCGGCAGGCGGCATCGATGGAAATCGAGGCGATGCGATCGAGGTAGCGCGAAACCATGATGGCGCGGCGCAGGTCGTCATAGTTGCTGTCGTCGTCCATAAAGTCGCCCGTATCCATACGGTTAAAGGTGCGGAAGAACTTCTCGTAGGCGGCGTGCACTGGCTCGTCCTCGACGGCCAAGTTGCAGATGATGGACATGTCGTTGGTGACGAGCGCAGAAAGCGAAGAGCCCAGCACCTGGTAGACGGCCTCAGCCTCGGCCTCGACCGTGCCGACAAGCTCCTTGGGCAGCGAGATGTCGGCCTTGATCATATGACGCGTGGCACGGCAGATCTGACGGACCTTATCGGTCATGCGTTGCAGGTTAAAGTCGACGTAGATGATCGTCTGAAGCAGGCGGAAGTCGGAGGCGACCGGTGACTGCGTGGCAATCAGGTTGTAGCAGACGGCCTCCAGGTTGGCGCAGCGTGCGTCAATCGAAAGCGTGCGCTTCTTGGTCTTGGTGGCGAGCTTGCGGTCGTCGGTCACATAGGCCTTAACGGCATCGTGGAGGGCCAGATCGACGGCCTCGTAGATGCTCAGCATCTCGTGGCGGGCCTCGATGAGCTGACGGGAAAACAGTTTACGCATGGTTCACTCCAATCAGTTGGGTGCGGTCATGCCGCCCGCACAGTGAATACGCACCGGACCAGGTCCGATCGGCTTGGGACTAGTCGCACCGATCAGCCAAAGCGGCCGGTGATATAGTCTTCCGTCCGCGAGTCCACCGGGCTGGTGAAGATCGCGTCGGTTTGACCATACTCGATGAGCGTGGCAGGCTCACCGGCAACTTCCTGCAAGAAGAATGCGGTGTAGTCGCTGATACGAGCTGCCTGCTGCATTGAATGCGTGACGATGATGATCGTCATCTCGGGCGCCAGCTCGGCCATCAAATCCTCGACCTTAGAGACGGACGTGGGGTCGATGGCGGAGCAGGGCTCGTCCATCAGGAGGACATCGGGTTGCACCGCAAGCACGCGCGCGATGCACAGACGCTGCTGCTGACCGCCCGAGAGCGCCAAACCATCCTTGTTGAGCTGATTGGATACCTCTTTCCAGAGGTTGGCGCGCTTGAGCGATTCTTCCACGATGTCATCGAGGTCGCTTTTGCTAGTCACGCCCTGCAGACGAGGGCCAAAGGCGACATTCTCGTAGATGGATTTGGGAAACGGGTTGGGCTGCTGAAAAATCATGCCCACGCGGCGACGGAGGTCGACCGGGTCGACGCCCTCGGCATAGATATCGTTGCCGTCGAGCGTCATGGTGCCCTCGACGCGCGTACCCTCGATCAGGTCATTCATGCGGTTGATGCAGCGCAAAAACGTCGACTTGCCGCAGCCCGAAGGGCCAATGAAGGAGGTGATGGCGTTTTTGGCGATGTTGAGGTCGAGCCCCGTCAGCGCATGAAAGTCACCGTACCAAAAGTTGAAATCCTTGGCCGTAATGGCCGCTTGCTCCAGCTTGGGAGCGGACTGATAAACGGACATGGGACTCCTTAACTAGCGACGCTTGCGCGACAGGAAGCGCGCAAACAGGTTGAAGGCCAGAATGATCACCATCAGCAAGAGCGCGGTGCCGTAGGCTGCGTTCATGTTGATGCCGTCGTTGGCAAGCAGGTACAGGTGAACGGTCATGGGGCGGCCGGAATCGAGCGGCGAGATAGGTAGATTGATGGCCTGGCCCATGGTGTAGAGCACCACGGCGGTCTCGCCAATGGCACGGCCGATGGCAAGGACAATGCCCGTGGCAATACGGCCAAAGGCAGAAGGAAGCACGATCTTGGAGACAACCTGCCACTTGGTGGCGCCCAGGCCATACGCGCCCCAACGGATATAGCGCGGAACGGCGCGAATGGCCTCTTCGGTGGTGCGCATGACGATGGGAAGCATCAAGAGCGCAAGCGCCAGAGCGGCCGAGACCATCGAAAGGCCCAGACCCATAGCCTCGACAAACAAGGCGTAGCCAAACAGGCCCATAACGATGGAGGGCACCGAGACCAAAGCGTCAGCAGCGTAGCGAATGAGCTCGACGATCTTGCCCTGCTTGGCGTACTCGGCCAGATAGACGGCTGCCAGCACAGCGATCGGCGTGCAGATAAGCATGGCGAGCGCCGTCACATAGACGGTCGAGACGATCGTGGGCCAAATACCGCCCTCGGCGTTGACGCCCTGGGGCCAACCGAAGATAAAGTCGAGCGAGATATGCGGCAGGCCGTTAATGACCACATAGGCAATGATAGCGACCAGCACCAGCGTGGTGATGTAGGCAGCCGCGCGGAATACGCCGAGCATGATCTTGTTGGACAGGTCCTTGTTGATGCGACCCTTCTTGCCGTGGGAAAGGGCACGCTTGATGCGCTCGCGCGACGAGGTCGTATCGACCGTCGTGTCAACGGAATCGGACATAGCCTACCCCCTCTTCTTCTTGGAAACCAGGCGGACGATGCCCACCAGCGTGGCGGAAATGATAAACAGGACCACGCCCATGCCGAACAGCGCCGAGCGATGCAGACCCGAGGAATAGCTCATGTCGAGCGCAATCTGGCTCGTGAGCGTCGAGATGGGGCTCGCAATGCTGTCGGGAATAACCGGGGCGTTACCCACGACCATGAGCACGGCCATGGTCTCGCCGATGGCACGGCCCATACCCAGCACGATGGCATCCACGATACCCAGCTTGGCGGCAGGTAACACGACCTTATAGATAGTCTGCCACTTGGTGGCGCCCATGGCATACGATGCCTCGCGAATGCCCATGGGAATGGAATTGAGAGCATCGATGGTAAGCGTCGTGATGGTGGGCACGATCATAATGGCGAGCACGAACCACGCCGTCAGCGCGCCAAAACCAAGACCGCCGGTCAGTTGTGCGATAAACGGGCGGATGATGATCATGCCAAAGAAGCCATAGATGATAGAAGGGATGCCGGCCAACAGGTCAACGGCAGGGCTGATGAGCTTGCGCACGCGCTTGCTGGCGATCTCGACCAGATACACGGCCGTGCCCACGCCTAGGGGCACACCCATGGCGAGTGCACCGACGGTCACCAGACCCGAGCCGGCAAGCAGCGACACGATGCCGTAGTGACCCTCAGAGGGCGCCCACGTAAAGCTAAAGAAGTCCGCCAGACCGATGTCGGTAAAGACGGGCAGCGCCGAGTACGTGGTAAAGACAAAAATCAGGATGACGGTAACGACCGCCAAGAACGCGCAGGCAAAGAAGATCCACTGCAGCGCCTTCTCCTTGATATAGGTACTGCGCGATACGAGCGCCAGCTCGCGCTTCTTGGGCGTCTGAACATTCCGCTCAGTCTGGGAGTTTTCCTGTGCTTCCATGCTACTCACTCCCCTTCTCGTCGTTGGTGACGGGGATAAAGCCCGCCTCGCGAATCTGCTTGTCCATCTTTTCGGACGTCACATAGTCGATGTAATCCTGCGCCTGCTGCGAAGGCGCACCCTTCACAAAGAAGTAAAGGTCGCGTGAGATGGGATAGCCGCCGCTCGCGACCGTCTTCTCGGACGCCTCAACATGATTGACCGAGACGGCCTTGACCGAGGTCTTGGCGTTGAGGCTATCGACGAAGCCCAGCGAAATGTAGCCAATGGCACCGCGCGAACGAGATACCACGTCGCGCACCTGGCCCGTGCCCGAAAGAACGGCGGAGCGGCGATCGAACGGGGTGCCGTCCATCACGATGGTGCGGAATGCTTCACGCGTGCCAGACGCCTCGTCTCGGTTGATGACCTGAATCTTCAGGTCCTCGCCACCGACCTCTTTCCAATTAGTAATCTTGCCGGCATAGATATCGCGGAGCTGCTCGGTCGAGAGGTTATCGACCGGGTTATCGTCGTTCACGATGACCGCGATACCGTCGTGGGCAATGACGATGGGAGTCAGGCCCAGATCCTGTTCGTCGGCATTGAGTCCACGGGAGGAGCTGGCGATATCGGCCGTGCCAGCGCTGACGGCTTCGATGCCAGCGGAAGAGCCCAAACCGGAAACGAGCACGTCGATGCCGGTCTCCTCCTTAAAGCCCTCTGCCGCAATCTCGGCGATAGGAAGGCAGGTCGTGGAGCCGGCCACGGTAATGGAAGAGGTAGAAGATCCCGAAGAACAGGCGCACAGCGTAAGCGTAAGCACAGCGGCGCTCAGGACCGATACGATCTTTCTCATAGCATCACGCCGATCGCAGCATGGCGCCCACAGGTGCCGTCCTCGTTACGGTAGGAATAAAAGCGGTCGTTCTGACGCACAGTCGAAAGCTGGGTATCCACGATATTATCCGCGTCCACACCGATATCTACCAACGCCTCACGAATGGCGGCAGATAGATCGAGCATGCGAGAAGCGCCCGCATCGATGCACGAAAACTCGGCGGCAAAGCGGTCCATGAGTTCCTGGGATACCTCATATTCGTCAGCCAAGATATGGGGGCCGATATAGGCGGAAACGTCGCTCGCATCGCAGCCGGCAGCATCGCAAAGCGCCTGGCACGCCTTGGCAGAAATACGTGCAATCGTGCCCTTCCAACCGGAGTGCACCACGGCAAATCCGCCAGGGGCCACCAGCACCACGGGAACGCAGTCGGCAAAGCAGAGCAGCACGGGCACGTCATGAGCCGTACAGACGATGGCATCGCAGCCCTCGGCAATCTGCTCGCGAACAGCCTCAAGATCGTCGGCACCGTTCGAAGTCACCGTAACGATATGGTCACCATGTACCTGATTGGGCACGAGCAGATTATGCTCGCACTCAGTGGCGCCCATAGCTTCGAGCGCTCGACGACGATTTTCTTGAACAGCAAAGGGGTCATCGCCTACATGCGAGCCCAGGTTGAGCGAGGAGTACGCATCTTCAGAAACGCCACCGGTGCGCTCGGTAAAGGCAAAGCGGACATCGGATGTCGCGCCCTCCACCAACGTAACTCCATCATGGTCGACACGCGAAACGTTGTCCGCACGTGCTGCCATACTAAAGCCTCCTAATAACACAAGTACCGCGGCGTCGCCGCGCAGTCCGCGTTTATACGGCTGTCATACTTCCTTAAAAGGATACCCGCAGCGGTAGGGACCAAACGTAAAGGGAACGTAAGGAGATTGGAGGCTTTCGTTTACAAACGAGAAACAAAACGGGGTGCATCCAAATGGACACACCCCGTGCAGGTCGTTGAGAAAAACGAACTAGAAGCTACCGCGCTTCAGGAAGTCGGGAAGCTCGAACTGGTCGTTGCCAAAGTTGGGCAGCTCGGTACCACCGACGTTGCGGGTCGGAGCTGCCTGAGCCGGGCTGGCAGCCGGGGCGGTGCGCTGCGGCTCAGCGGAGGCAGCGGCCTTGCTCTGAGACTGCTGAGCAGCAAAGAGCTCATCCTGACGGTTGACGTTGGAGTCGGAGAAGCCCGTAGCGATGACGGTGATACGCACCTGATCGCCCAGGGACTCGTCGACAACGGTACCGAAGATGATGTTGGCCTCGGGGTCGACGGCGTTGGCGACAACGTCGGCGGCGTCGCTGATCTCCTGGATGCCCAGGTCCTTGGAACCGGCGATGGAGAGCAGCACGCGCGTGGCACCATCGATGGAGCTCTCGAGCAGCGGGCTGGAGATGGCCTGCTGGGCAGCGTCGACGGCACGAGTATCCCCAGAAGAGGTACCGATACCCATCATGGCGGTACCGGCCTGCTTCATGATGGTCTTAACATCGGCGAAGTCCAGGTTGATGATACCGGGGACGGTGATGAGGTCGGTGATGCCCTGGGTGCCCTGGGAAAGGACGCCATCGGCAATCGCGAAGGCCTCGAGCATGGTGGTCTTCTTCTCGGCGATGTCGAGCAGCTTATCGTTAGGAATGACGATCATGGTGTCGACGCAATCGGAGAGGGTCTTGATGCCCTCCTCGGCGCTCTTCTTACGCTTGCGGCCCTCGAAGGTGAAGGGCTTGGTCACGACGGCGACGGTCAGTGCGCCGACCTCGTTCATCGCGATATCGGCAACGATGGGAGCAGCGCCGGTACCGGTGCCGCCGCCCTCGCCGCAGGTGATAAACACCATGTCGGCGCCAGCGAGCGCCTCGGCGATGTCGTCGCGGGACTCATCGGCAGCCTTGCGGCCAACCTCGGGATTGGCGCCGGCGCCCAGGCCGCGGGTAAGGTCGGTGCCGATGTGCACCTTGATATCGGCATCAGAGATCGCGAGTGCCTGAGCATCGGTGTTGATGGCAACAAACTCGACGCCGCGGATGCCCTCTTCGATCATTCGATTGACCGCGTTGGTACCGCCGCCGCCGACGCCGACCACCTTAATGACGGCAAGGTAGTTGTTGATCTCTGTCTCGTGCATGTCGGTCCTCCGAACAAAGGTTATAGCCATAGCATGGGTCGACCCCTGCGCACATTAACCTTCAGGTTGAAAGTAAATGCAAAGGTAAACCGTATTATGTTTGCACATTATGAACGTATCAGTCAAATAATTGACCGTGAAAACCAAACAAACCAGATAAACGGCGTGGTATGGCCCCTCAACAAAGCATCAACCAGCGCTACGAGGTCGGAGCATTCCTAAATGTGTAGTTGCCCGGAGAGCGCACATTGATATACGTTACGCCCTCTACCTGCGAAAGCAACTTGGTGACTACGCGTTCCTTCTTGGCGATATCGTCCGAATCGCCCAGCGACACCTCAATGCCGTTATTGAGGTTTGCCGAGATGGCTTCGACCGAAGGCGTGGAAATATCCTTGACTTGTCCCAAGAACTCGCTCGAAAAACCACGCACATAATCCAGGCCGGCCTTAACGGCTTTGGAGTTCACCGCCTGGCCGGAAACCGGAGCGACATCCGCCGAGACATCAGTCAATAACACCGCGCCATAATGCTTGGCGAGCGCCAGCGCGGCATCGATTCCGGTCAAGGTATTTGAGCCCTGCCCTGTCGTGATGACGTTGCCCTGGTCGTCCACTTCGACCGACGTCGACAGCGGGGCGATCCAGGTGTCATCGTCTCCGATAGCCCAGGCAAGGTCGTCGGAGCTGATATACGCAATGGCGATAACTTTACGCTCCGTCGGCGTGATGATAAGCGTATGGGGAAACTGGCGCTGGACATCCACGCCCGAAACCCACGGGTTCTGCTTGAGATCCTCGGTAATCTGGTCGGGATCGACGTTAAAAAGCGACGTTCCCTCGGGCAAGTCGATCAGCTGGATAGCATCGTGCTTCGTCACATGCTCGCTGCCTTGAATCTGAATATCAGTGGCAGTAAACAGTCCAGAGTTGATCACCACGATGGCAACGACGACGAGCACGGCCAAGACGGCCAGAACGCCGCCCACGATTTTGCCTTTGCCTGTAACGACAGAAGCGGCATCTGATGTTTTATTTGCCATCGCTCCAAGTGAAGATAACGGGTTGAAACCTTTTTTACTCGAAGGCTTCTTGGCGGTAGCCGGCACCGATGTCAGCGAGCGCGGTTTCGATGCGCCCAGCGTGAGACCTGGACGCGCCGCTTTAGTTCCCGTCGAGGGCTTGGGAGCTGCCATGGGACGGGCAGGCTTGGCGCCCATAACAGGCTTTGACGTCACCGAGGGACGCGAGGACTTTTTTGCGGCCGGACGATTACCGAGCTGCGAGCCGACGACCGGACGACTGGTCTGTCGAGCATGCCTGACAGACTTAGAGTGCGCGACGGTATTGCGTTGAGGTTTGGCAGGCGCGCCGGAACGCCCTCCGGCGCGGCGGAAGGTGGGTTTCGATGCTCTAGAAGCCGAGGAATTTAACTTCCGGTCTGAGCTCGATGCCATACGCCTCCCTCACCTTTCCGTGCACATGTCTGATAACCGCGGCAACGTCATCGGCCGTGGCAGTTCCGTTATTAACGATAAAATTAGCGTGAACGGGCGAAACTTCCGCGCCGCCAATCGAAAAACCCTTTAATCCACAATCCTCGATAAGCTTGCCCACACTCGCATCGGGCGGGTTGCGAAAGACAGACCCGCAGGATGCGCGACCCATGGGCTGCGTACGCTTGCGCCTTGTAAGGTACCGCTCCATGCGCTCGCGAATGTCGGCCTTGGGCGCCGGTTTAAGCTTGAGCACGCACTCGAGGATGATCTCATTGCGGGGAAGGCTACATTCGCGGTAGCCCCAAGAGATCTCGGACCCCGCATAATGCTTGATACCGGATGCCGGGTCAAACGTTACGACATCCTCAACCAGCGAGCCAATCCACTCGGTCCGCGTGCCGGCATTCATAGATATCGCACCGCCGACCGAACCAGGAATGCCAACGGCAAACTCAAGGCCCGAGAGGCTACGCGACAGGGCATCGTTGACCAGGCGCGCAAACATCACGCCCGCACCGACCGTCAGCGTACAACCGTCATCGGCAACAACCGTGCGCTGGAACTCACGTCCGAGCGAAATGACGGCACCGCGATAACCGCCATCGGCAACCAGCAGATTGGAGCCCTTGCCGATGATGACCCACGGCACCTGCTCGCGATCGAGCACCGCCACGGCGCGGCGGAGGGCATGATAGCTATGGCACGTCACAAAGAGGTCGGCCTTGCCGCCGATACGATAGCTCGTATGACGCGCAAGGCGCTCGTCCTCGATCACATCCGTGTCGATCATGCCCGAGAGCGCCATGACGGCGTTAAACAGACCCATTAGACTTAAGCGTCTTTCTTGGCAGTCAGATACTCAATGAACTCGGGACCGACGGTCGTAACGTCGCCGGCACCCATGGTGAGCAGCAGGTCGCCCTCGCCCACCATCTGCTCGAGCTCCTGATTGAGCTCAAGACGGCTGGAGCAGTACACGACCTCCTTGCCAGGATGCTTGGCGCGCACGGTATCGGCGAGCATCTTAGAGGTGACACCCGGAATGGGCATCTCGCCAGCCGAGAACACATCAATCAGCAGCAGTTTATCGGCATTGGCAAATGCATCGGCAAAGTCCTCGCACAGGGCCTGCAGGCGCGAATAGCGGTGCGGCTGGAACACGACGTCGACGTGCTTGTAACCCAGCGACGAAGCGGCAGCAAGCGTCGCCTTGATCTCGGTGGGGTGATGGCCGTAATCATCGACCACGGTGATGCCATTGATATCGCCCACGTGGGTAAAGCGACGGCGGACGCCCTCAAAGCTCGAGAGCGCCTTGGCGGCGGCGTCGATGTCAAGGCCCAGGACATGGGCGACGGTGAGCACCGCCGTGGCGTTGAGCATGTTGTGGCGACCGGGATTGCTCTTGATCTCCACAGCGCGCTCAGTGCCGTCCTCAAAGCGAACGATAAAGTCACTCTGGATGCCCTTGACATCCGGGTGCATGCAGACGATGTCGTTGCTCTCGGCAAAGCCGTAGGAAAGCACGTGACGGCCCGTCGACTTGGCGAGCTCGACCAGATGCGGGTCCTCACCGCAGACGATGACGGTGCCGTCCTCGCCCACCAGGCTCATGAATTTGGCGAAAGTTGCCTCGATCTCCTCGATACCCGAGTAGTGATCGAGGTGGTCGGCCTCGACGTTGGTCACAATGACTACGTTGGGGTTCAGGAACAGGAAGGAGCTGTCGGACTCGTCGGCCTCGGCGACAAAGTAGTCGCCCGAGCCGTTCTT
The DNA here is from genome assembly GCA_900544115.1 of uncultured Collinsella sp. Classification (GTDB taxonomy): domain Bacteria; phylum Actinomycetota; class Coriobacteriia; order Coriobacteriales; family Coriobacteriaceae; genus Collinsella. The sequence continues at coordinate 13,489 of UQTW01000017.1, forward strand.
GCCGTTCGTGTCATAGCCCTCGACGATGCCACCGATCAGGAAGCTCGGATCCAGACCCATGCGGTCGAGCATGGTGGCACACATCGAAGACGTGGTGGTCTTGCCATGCGTGCCGGCAACAGCGACGGTGGTGTAGCCGTGACCCAAAGCAGAGAGCATCTTGGCACGGGGCCACACGGGAATACCAAGCTCGCGAGCGCGCACGAGTTCAGGGTTGGACTCCGGAATAGCGGTGGAGACAACAACCACGTCGGGCTTGACCTCGTCGATCGTGGCGGCCTCATGGCCCACATGCACCTTCACACCAGCGCGGGTAAGCTGGCGGATATAACGTGACGTCTTAAGGTCGGAGCCGGTAACGGCATAACCGCGCTCGTGCAGAACGAGGGCGATGCCGCTCATGCCGGCGCCGCCGATACCGATAAAGTGGGCGCTCTTAAACTCGGGCGCGGAGGTTGCAGTCTGGGAATCAGCCATGTGCTCGTGTACTCCTTGCGTAAACACTGCCTGTAACCCGTTAACTGTACCGCACCTACCGCATCAGCGCGAGGGCGACCGAAGATATCCCGTCTAACTAACGCAAACCCTCTACTGCATCCGCCAGAAGAGCGGCGGCTCTATCCTGAGCCAGACCACGCGCCGCCTGACGCATGGCGTCGCGCGCCGCCGCGTCATCGACCAGGTGCAGCAGCTCATCGGCAAAGGCAGAACCGTCGATATCGGCATCGGCGCAGAGCACGCCGGCCCCGGCGTCGACCAGATAACGGGCATTGGTGGTTTGGTGGTCGGCCGTCGCATGCGGGTACGGCACGAGCACCGAAGGCACGGCGAGCGCAGCGATCTCGGCCACGCTCGATGCTCCCGAACGCGATAGCACCAAATCGGCAGCAGCCAGCATGTCGCCCATGTTGTCGATGTAAGGCTGGACGCGGTAACGCTTCGCCTCCTCGAGCGTCAGCGCCAAAGCGCGCTCGGTCTCCTCAAAGCCGTCGGCACCCGTCGAATGCAACACATAGAGGTTCTTGCGCGAAAGCAGCTCGTTTTTGAGCGAAGCCACGCGCTCGTTGAGGTGCTGGGCGCCAAGTGAACCGCCAAAGACGAGCAGCAGCGTAGCGTCCTCGGGAACGCCAAGTGCCTTGCGGCCGCGAGCGCGATCGCCCTCGATCACCGAGCGACGTACGGGGTTGCCGGTCATGAGCACGTGGTCAGGGTCACCTTCGCGCTCAAAGACCGAACGCGCTGCCGGCACCGAGATGCACACGCGAGCGGCGTGGGAGTTCATCATCTTGTTGGCCAGGCCCGGAACAGAGTTCTGCTCATGCAGCAGATACGGAACGCCTGCGCCCTTGCACCACCCCAGCAACGGAACCTCGACATAGGCACCAAAACCGATGGCGGCATCGGGCTTGCCGACCTTTGAGAAATGACTGGCGAGCGCACGCTTGGCCTTGTTGACACGCCACAGCGAGGTCAGCGCCGTCCAAGGACGGGAGCGGTCGAAGCCCGTAACCGTAATGGGCACAAAATCAAACCCAGCCTCGGGGACCAGACGACCCTCGAGCTTGCGCGACTGGCCCACGAACACAACGTGGTGGCCACGGTCACGCAGCTCTTCGGCCAAGGCGAGCGCGGGGTTGATATGCCCTGCCGTGCCGCCGGCTGCAATAGCAACGGTCATCTTATCGGTCATGGTAGTCCCTTCGTACACGCGGTCCCTGGTCGTCGGTGCGCAAACGCGCCGACGGGTCCGAGTTCAAATCGATTCGATTATATCCGCCGCCCGCATTGCGAGGAGTTGGGCGCTGCGGACGACCTTGCGGCGCCGTTCGCTGACGCGGACGGGCTGCCGGCTCGGTCGCAGAGCCATCCAGAACGGTAAAGCCGTTACGCGAAGACCGCTCGCCGCGCACGTGGGGCACGCCGGCGGTACTCTCATCCATAACGGCAAAGCTCTCGCGGCGACGGTCGTACTCATCGCGACGGGCGCTCTCGTACGAAACGCGTAGGATCAGACCGGCAAGCATAAGCGACACAATAATCGACGAGCCGCCGTAGCTAATAAACGGCAGCGGCTTGCCCGTCATGGGAAACACATTGAGAATGCCCAGCGCGTTGATCAAAAACTGCACCGCAAGTATGACCGCGGAACCCGATGCCATAAGTGCTCCGCGACGGTCAGTCGCCTGCTCGGCAATGCGAAACGCCGAGTAGATCAACATCGCAAACACCAAGAAGAACTGCACGGTTCCGATAAAGCCAACTTCCTCGCCGATAATAGCCAAGATGTAGTCGTTGTGCGCCTCGGGCAAATACGAGTACTTCATGGTGGAGTTGCCGATACCACGGCCGAACAGTCCGCCCGAGGCAAACGCCATGATGGCAAGCGTGGCCTGATAGCCGTCACCATATTCGTCTGCCCAAGGATTCCAAGCAACCTGGACACGCGTCATACGATACGGCTCGGCGATAAGGGCAATCGCAATGACGGCGATGCCGGCAACGACCGTCCAAACGATATATTTGGGGTCCAATCCCGCAAACAACGCCATGCATATGAGGGTCAACAAAATGATCAGAACGGTACCAAAATCGGGCTGAACAAAGATCAGGAAGAGCGAAATTCCCAGGTAGCCGCCCATCTTGCGAAGAAACTCGTTGATGTTGCCGCCGGGCGAAAAGATACGGTCGAGCATGATTGCCGAATACGCGATGGCGAACGGCTTTAAAAACTCAGACGGCTGGAACTGAATACCGGCGATGTTGAGCCAGCGCGTGGCGCCACGACTGCCGCTACCCATAAAAAACACCAGAACCAGTAGCCCCATCATGCCCATGAGGAAGATCCTGAGCACGTCTTCCCCAAACCAACTGTCCGGCAAGACGCGCACGATGGCAACCATAGCCAGCACGCCAACTCCGGCAAACGCGGCCTGTCGAAACAGGAAAAACGTCGCCGAACCATTCTCGTGCAGCGCCTCGACCGAAGATGCCGAGTACACCATCAGCAAGCCGAAGCAAACCAAGCTAAACAGGCAGGCCATAAATATCAAACGGGGGCGCATGATGCGGGCGGGGACGCCGGCAATATAGCGCTCACTGAACGTCTGCCCGCCGCGTCCGGAACGCGGCGTGCTACGCAGCGAGGAAGCACGGTCCGAGTCGGGCCTCCTCATATCACTTCGGGGGCTCTCCTCTCTCACCGGCAACCCCTATTCCGTTTGCGATTTCGCTGCTGCGGCAAGCTGGGCAACGTAGTCCTTAAACACGCGACCGCGCTCCTCGTAGCCCGAGAACTCGTCAAACGAAGAGCAAGCGGGCGAAAGCAGAATCACGTCGCCGCGGCTCGAGAGCGAGCGGGCAACGTCAACGGCATCGCGCAGATCATCGGCCTGGGCGATATCCACGTCACCATCGACATCGGCCTCGTCCATAGCGGCGGTAAAGCGCTCGCGCGCATCGCCAAAGCAAACGACCGAGCGCACGTTGTCCATAACGACGCGGGCAAAGTCCGCAAGCGGCGTACCCTTGTCGTGGCCGCCAAGCAGCAAAATCACATCGTCGTCGGGAAACGCCGTCAGGGCCTTTTCGACCGCATCGGTGTTCGTTGCCTTGGAATCGTTGACATAGCGCACGCCATCGATCTCGCCGCAGGGTTCCACGCGGTGTTCGAGCGGCTGGAACGATGCCAAACCGCGGCAAATGCCCTCGGGATCGGCACCGACGGCCAGAGCAGCCGTGGCGGCACATAAAGCATTGATGACATTGTGATGGCCCGAGATCTTGAGCTCGGATGTGGCGACAAGCTGAGTCTCGACGCCCTTCAGGCGGACGACCATCTTGCCGTCGCGCACAAAGGCGGCGTCTGCACCCTCGGGCTCGTCAAAAGCGACCTTGCAGATGCGGCGACCCGGCGTATAGATGTACTCATCGAACTCATGGATGCCGGCATCCTCAACGTCGATAACCACGAGGTCGTCGTCGACCATATTCTCGAACAACTTGATCTTGGCAAGCGCATAGTTCTTGTGGCTCTTGTGCCAGCCCAGGTGGTCGGGCGTGATGTTGAGCAGCACCGCCACGCGAGGATGGAGCTCGGCGGTCGTAGCAATCTGATAACTCGACAGCTCAGCCACAAGCCACTCATTGTGTGCGCGGCCGTCGATCTCGTTCACCGGCGGCTCACCGATATTGCCGACGGCCACGCTGGCTTCACCGGCGGCCTTGAGCAGATAATCGGTCAGCGACGTGGTAGTTGTCTTGCCGTTGGTGCCCGTGATGGCGATCCAATTTTGGGGAGACAGGCGATAGGCAAACTCGGGCTCGCCCATAATCTGAGCGGCATGCTCACGCCCGGCCTTAAAGAAAGCCGAGAACTCCGAGATTCCCGGGCATGTCACGCACACGTCATAGGCACCCTCGACCTGCTCGGTGCCGTAGACAAACGACGCGCCCTGCGCCTCGAGCGCACGTGTGGCGTCATTGGGCTCGGAGGTACCGCCGCCATACACGGTCGTGGCGCTCACGCGCTCGGGGTGAGCCAACGCCCAACGGGCGACATCGAGACCGGATTTACCCTGCCCCAAAACAAGCAGGCTAAAGACATCAGCAAGAGGCATGAAAGACCACTATCCCAACTGGAAGAACAGGGCGAGGCCAACGGCGCCAAAGGCCGCGGCGATAATCCAAAAACGGATAACGACCTTGGTCTCGGCCCAGCCCTTCTTTTCGAAATGATGATGAATGGGCGCCATAAGGAAGACGCGCTTGTGCGTAAAGTGGAAATAGACGACCTGGATCATGACCGACAGAGTCTCGACGATAAACAGACCGCCGATGATGAGGGAAACGACTTCGGTGTTGGTCATGATGGAGGTGCAGGCAAACGCGGCACCCAGGGCAAGCGAGCCGGTATCGCCCATAAAGATGCTCGCCGGGTAGCAATTGAACCACAAAAAGCCCAGGCAGGCACCGGCGCACGCCGTGCAGAAGATGGACAGGTTCACGTCACCGTGCAAAAACGCCATGGCGGCCATGGCGAGCATGGCGATCATGGAAGTGCCGCCGGCAAGACCGTCCAGACCATCGGTCAGGTTCACGGCATTGGAAAGACCGGCGATCATCAGCCAGCAAAATACAATGTAGAGCCACGGGAACGAAAGGCCGCAGATGGTGGTCGAAAGAACACCGAGGTCAATCGTCAGGCCGCCGGGAAAACGAATCTCGGGGGCGACGCCGCACCAATTGACGGCGAGCACGGTAAAAGTGACGCAGATGATGGTCAGACCGATCATCTTGGCGTGAGGCGTCAGACCGAGCGAGCGACCATGCGTGACGGAGGTCAGGTCGTCGATGAGACCCAGAACGCCGGTGGCCAGCGTGGCAAGCAGCACGAGCACGAGCTCGGTGGTGAGCTTGCCCATCAGCAGGCAGGTCAGCGAGATCGCGACAAGGATGATGACGCCGCCCATGGTGGGCGTACCCTGTTTAATCAAATGACGCTTGGGGCCGTCGGCTCGGACCTGTTGGCCGATACCCTCGACCTTCAGCAGCTTGATCCACCACGGCATAAGCAGCAACCCAATGGCGGCAGCGATGCCAAGTCCCAAAAAGGCCTGATACGTAGGATACGAGGGATTGCCGAACATGGGCTAGCACACACCTTCCACAAAGCGGTCGAGCTCAACAAAACGGGAACCCTTGACCAACACAACATCATGATTTTCAAGCGCGCCGCCCATGCGGTCGAGCACCTGCTGACAATCGGAGAACACCTGGATGCGGTCCTCATCCATACCCATCATACGTGCGGCATCGGCCATGAGCTGAGCCAGCTCGCCGCCGACGCACGCGAGCATGTCGAGCTTTTTGGCGGCGGCATAAGCGCCCACGAGCTCATGCATGCGGGGAGCCTCGTCGCCCATCTCGCCCATCTCGCCCAAGATCGCCATACGCGAACCGTCACAGATAAGCGAGCACAGCAAATCGAGGCCGGCAGCCATAGACTCGGCACTGGCGTTGTAGGAGTCGTCGATGATGCGTGCTCCGCTCTTGGCGCGCTTGATCTCCTGGCGGTGACCGGTGATCGTAAGGCCCCTAAAGGCAGCATCGATCTGCTCGGGCGTCACGCCCAGACGATAGGCGACCGCGGCGGCCTTGACGGCATTGGGCACGGACTGCACACCGGGAATGGCCAGCATGGTATCGACCGTGTCGCCCTGACCAAAGTCGAGCGTAAAGACCGGATGGCCCTCGTCGTCGACGCGAATGTCGCGTGCGCGGACCTCGTCGTCGTCCGAGACACCGGCCAGCATCACGTCAATGCCCGCAGGCCGAGCGAACGTATCGCGAATGAACGGCGTAAAGTCGTCCTCGCCGCCCAAAACCAGCAACGGCGAGAAGTCGCCGGCGGCGCACATGCCCTGGACAATCTCGGACTTGGCGCGGGCGATGTTCTCGCGGCTGCCCAGGATACCGATGTGGGAGGTTCCAATCTTGCTCACAATGGCAAGATTGGGGTTGGCAGACTGGGACAGGCGCTCAATCTCATGAAAATGGTTCATACCCATCTCGAGCACCAGAACCTCGGTATCGGCCGGAGCGGAAAGCACCGTGAGCGGCATGCCGATCAGGTTGTTGAAATTGCCTTTGGTGGCCCAAACGCGATAACGCTTGGCGAGCACGGCGGCGAGCACGTCCTTAGTCGTCGTCTTGCCAATCGAACCGGTAATGCCGACGACCAGGCAGCCAAGCTCCAAGCGATAAACATGCGCCAGGCGCAGCAAGAACTCCTCGGGGTCGTCGGTCAGCAAGATGGCGCATCCCTTGTCCTGCGCCAGCGAAACCAGTTCGGCATCGGGCTCGCGCGTCATCACGACGGCACCGGCACCCGACTCGATGGCACGGGAGGCAAAATCATTGCCGTCGACCTTTTCGCCGGGGAAGGCGACAAAGATCGTCCCCTCCTCGACCTGACGCGAGTCGATAACGCACCCGCGGCATACCCGATCGACTTCTTCCGTCACGGTTCGGGCCCCCGTTGAGGCCGCGAGGTTGTTGACGGCGATCTCTATCATTGCAGCTCCCCTGTAAACCTAATAATGCTATCGGCGTATTGTATCCCAGTGCCATGCGCGCGTGGTGCAGGGCATGTGAACACCTTTCAGATCAAACGGCAGACCACGCTCAAGATTGTAACCCCCTACTTCGTGCGCGGGATACCCAGCACGTCGAGTGCGTTGGCCATAATGGACTGGAATGGCACCGCGGCGGCATCCGAGCCGCTCGGCGTTCCATCGAGTGTGATATAGCACAGCACCTTGGGCGATTGCGCCGGCGCAAAGCCCATAAAGGACGACATGTAGTTCTCCTTGAGGTAACCGCCGTTCTCGTCAGCTCGCTCGGCCGTACCGGTCTTGCCCGCCACGTCATAGCCATCGACCGCACCGCCAACGCCCGTGCCTTCGGACACGACCGTCTGCATGCACGATGTCACCTGGGCGGCAGCGTCGTCCGATATCGCACGCTCGCCTTCGCCCCAGTCCTTCTCATCGCCCTTGCTGGACTTATAGAAGTGCGGAGTCATCATCACGCCGCCGTTCGCGATGCCGCCCACGGCACGTGCGACCTCAATCGGCGAGACGGACAGCGCCTGGCCAAAGCTCATCGAGCCCAGCGTGGCGCCGTCGTACTGGTCGCGCTCCTTGACGATACCCAGACTCTCACCCGGAAAATCGACACCGGAGCTATGACCGATGCCCCACTTGTCCACATAGGTGGCAAAATCATCGGCACCGATCTTGCGTCCCACCAGGACAAAGCCCACATTGGACGAACGGCGCATCATCTCACGCACGTCCATGGTCATGGTGTAGTCGCGCTTATCGGCGTCGGTAACGGTGTCGTCGCCGACCTTAATGCTCGCCGGCACCTCAAACGACGTGCTCGAACGCACGGCGCCCAAGTCGAAGCCGGCACCGGCCACAAGTGTCTTAAAGACCGAGCCGGGCTCGTAGGCATCGGTAACCAGGCGCAAGTTCATGTCCTCGGTCTTGGCGTTTTCCAGATCGGTCTGGTCATATGTCGGATACGAGCATGCCGCCAGAATCTCGCCCGTCGTGGGATCGGTGACCAGGGCCGAGCCATTCTTGGCCTTGGTCTTTTCGACCGCCTCGGCCAGGGCGTCCTCGGCGGCACGCTGGATATTGACATCGAGTGTCGTCACGATGTCCACGCCGTCCACCGCGGCAACCTTTTTATAGGCGCCGCCCGCGATATAGCTACCGTCCCTCGCCCGCTCGCGCACCAGCGAACCGTTCGTTCCGGTCAAAAGCTTGTTGTACTGCTCCTCAAGGCCCGTCAGACCGTCGTTGTCCACGTTTACCACGCCAAGCACCTGCGATGCCAGGTTGCCATAAGGATATACGCGCTTCATGGCCTGCTCAAAGAGCACGCCGGGCAGATTCTTCTTCTCCAGCGCCGCAGCATCGTCCTCGTCCACCTGGCGTTTGATATACACCCAGGTGCCATCGGACATAACGAGATCACGACAGGTTTTCTTATCGATGCCCGTAGCTTTGACCAGTGCCGAGACCGTCTTGTCAACGTCCTCGATAAGCTGAGGATTCACGGCGATGTTGCGGCATTCGACCGACGACGTCAGCACGTTGCCGTTACGGTCGTAGATGGTACCGCGCTTGGCATACAGCGTCTGCGCAAGCAAGCGACGTGCATCGGCACGGTCGCGTAACTTATCGGCTTCCACGATTTGATAGTCGGCAAGGCGAAGGACGCCCAAACCCAAGCCAAGCCCAATGAAGCCCATGACGGCTTTGCGACGGGGCAGCGGCGTGCCCGTGAGCCATTCGGTCGACGAGCTCTTGCGCGGTCTGGTGTTATGCATTTGAGGACCACTCGAGCCACGGAGACGCGACGCGGGGTCGTTGCCATAGGACGGTCTCGCGTTGTAAGATGGCCGACCCGTTCCTTGATAACCAGAACGTCCCCGCGATGAGGGACGTCCAGAACCGCGACCCCCGTCGGAACCGCGGCGATAGTCATTTGTCATACTCAGCTACCGTCTTGTTACTGAGCGGTCGCGGTCGAGCTAGCGCCCGCGGCTGCATCCTGCGAAAAATCAAGTGTAACGCTCTCGCTGGGCTCCACCATGCCATAAGCGCCCGCAAGGTCGCGAATGCGCGTGTCGGCACCATAGACCGAATGCATGACCTCCAGGTCGGAGCTCTCATCGGTCGCCTTCTCGAGCGTGTTGGTAAGCGCGGCATTGCTGTTGAGCACCTGGGCAGTAACGCCGGCGAGCGCCACACGGGCGACACCGATCGTCATGAAGATGGCCGCAATGATGCAAAACGTTTTAAGAACGCTCATGAAAACCGGGCTTACCGCCTGGTTTGCCTGACGGCCCGCGCCCGTGTAGACATCAAAGCGCGGCGTGCGCTGCTCGCGGGGAGCAGCGGGGGCCTGCGGTGCCTCACGATAGGCGGGCGTGGCGTTCATATCATAGGCGAGTGCTGCGTTTGAGGTGTTGTAGCCCATGATATGCCGCCTCCCATCCCGAGTACGTTGGTAGTGTGTTTAAGCTTCGTTTGTGGTACGAGCGGGAGGTCCAATATCGCGCGGTCGCGTCTACAGACGCTGCGCCACGCGGATCTTGGCTGATCTCGCCCGAGGGTTGCGCGCAACCTCATCGGGTTGGGCAACCAGGGGTTTGCGGGTGATGACCTTGAGTATCGGCACGTTGCCGCACACGCACACCGGAATCTCCGGCGGACACGTGCACCCCTGGCTCATCTCCTTAAAGTGGTTCTTTACGATACGGTCCTCGAGCGAGTGATACGAGATGACGCAGATGCGTCCGCCCGGGTTGAGCCACCTTGTGGCGGCGTCAAGCCCTCGCTCGAGCACATCGAGTTCGTGATTGACCTCGATGCGAATGGCCTGGAAACTTTTCTTGGCTGGGTGTCCGCCATGCCGACGGGCGGCAGCGGGGATACCAGCCTTGATGATCTCGACAAACTGACCGGTGGTTTCGATCGGTTCATGCTCGCGGCGGCGCACGATCTCACGTGCGATCTGCGAGGCGAACTTCTCTTCGCCGTAGACGCGTAGAATCCGGGCGAGGTCGTGTTCGTTATAGGTGTTGATGACCTCAGCTGCGTTTAAGGTGTTGTTACCCGGATCCATCCGCATGTCCAATGGGGCGTCCTCGTTGTACGAAAAGCCCCTGCCAGGGATATCGAGTTGCGGCGACGAAACGCCCAAGTCGAACAGGAAGCCATCGACCCCGGGCACCTCGGCCGAGCACAGCAGCTCGTCCAAGTCGCCGAAGTTGCCCTTCAGCAGCTGGTGCGGTACGCCGGGAACCTCGCGGTCCAGACGGGCGCCAGCGGCCTCGAGGGCCATGTCATCCTGATCGACGCCGAGCAAAAGGCCGGTCTCCCCCACCTGCGCGGCCATCTTTACCGAATGGCCGGCACCGCCAAGGGTGCAGTCGCAGACGACGGAGCCGCTCTTTAGCTGCAGCGACTCAAGCACTTCGCCGAGCATGACAGGTTCATGCCGATATTCTTGTGTCAAGATCCCACGCTCCATCCGTTACTCGTGCCTTGCCCTTACGAGAAGAAGAGGTCCAGCAGGGCCTCGTCATCATCGTCCTCATCGGCCGTAGCGCGGTCCCAAACCTCAAGGTGGTCGTAGTTGCCCACAACCGTGACCTCGCGGTCGAGGTTCGCCTGCTTGCGGAGAGACTCAGAAAGACCGATACGACCCGCGCTGTCCACATCCATCGACGTGGTGCGCTTGTTGATCGCCCTCATGAGCTTCTGGTCGTTGATGTCACGCGGGTTAAAACCCTCGTGGCCCTCACGACCCGCGAAGAGTCCTTCGACCCACTTATCGAAGGCCTCGGCAGAGAACACGTACAGAGCATCGACATCCAGGGCTTTAAACACGCGAACGTGCTCTCCAAGCTCCTCACGAAGGGGTGCAGGCAGGGACAGACGACCTTTTGCATCGAGATTGCGCTCGTATGCACCCGTCATTCCCATGTGCGCCCTCCCCTCGGTTACTCAGATGGCACGTACGCGGGGAACCACCCCGCCTGTCGACGTCATCAATAATATGGGGAACCGCCCCATTTTTCAACACCTTTCCCCACCCCTTCCCCCACCCCGCCCCATCACTCCACACCAAATATGCTGTAAAACACCCCCGAGCATATGTTCGAAAACACAATATGTTGTGTTTGCAGCAAAGGCGCGATGCCACCTGTAGAACCACGCCCGCGAACCTCAACCTTCAAGTTGACCTTGAGGCGATTTTTACGTCCCTTTACACGCCGTTCACATCGCCCCCAAACTCCCCCACCCACGGCGCACACGGCCCACCACCGCGTCGGTGTCTGGCGAAAAATGGGACGGGCCCCAGATTGCCCATGCGCGCAAAAGTGCGTCGCGACAATCTGGGGCCCGTCCCCCTTACTATGTATAAATATGCAGGTCAGCGAGGTGCTAGCGATGTGCCAGCGGATGCGCCGCCAGATAGACCTCGGTCAGTTGCGTGCGGTCGACATGCGTGTAGACCTGCGTGGTCGAAATGTCGGCATGGCCCAAAATCTCCTGCAGCACACGCAGGTCGGCACCGCCCGCGAGCATGTGGGTGGCAAAGGAGTGGCGCAAGGTGTGGGGATGGAGCCCCACCAGCCCCACCTGGCGCCCATACCGCTCGCATATCGCATGCACGGCCTGGCGCGACAGGCGACGTCCGTTCTTATTTAAAAAGACCGCCGAGGTCTCCGTCCCGTGAGCATGGGCGGCCAGGAGCGTGCGCCCGTCACCTATATAGCGTGTCAGGGCACGCGCCGCGCTTCCCACCAACGGGGCCAGACGCTCCTTGGAGCCCTTACCGCGCACCAGGACAAACCCGTCATCGATATGGATATCGCCCACATCGAGCCCAACCAGTTCACTCACGCGCAAGCCGCAACCGTAAAGCACTTCCAAGATGGCATGATCGCGCAGCCCCATCTCGCCCTCGGGAAAGTCTTGATCGAGCAGTGCCGAGACATCCTCCACCGAAAGGTATTCCGGCAGGCGATCTGCCTTTTTGGGCAGGCGCAACGCCGCCGTCGGGTTTTGGGCCACGGCCCCATCGCGCACCAAAAAGGCATGCAGGCCCTTCACGGCAGCAAGCGCGCGCTCCACCGAGGCGTCGGAATAGCCTCCGTCGCGGCGATCGGCAACAAAGCCCTCCACGACCTGACGGCTCACATCTTCAAAAGACGCAATGTCAGCCCGCTCCAGATAGGCGCAATACGTCGTCAGGTCACGACGGTAGGCCGCAATCGTATTGCGCGCCAAACCCCGTTCGACCGCAAGGTAATCGAGATACTCCCCCGCCACCACAGTGAGCGACGAGGGAGCAGCTTCGGTATGTTCTTGGTTCGCCGACACCCTTAGTCCGTAGCGAGGTTCATGGGCGTCACCTGCACGCGATCGACGCCCTCATGCTGGCCAATCGAGGCGCGCACGAACTCGCGGAACAGCGGCTGCGGGTTGGTCGGACGGCTCTTGAACTCGGGATGAGCTTGGGTGGCCACATACCACGGATGTACATCGCGCGGCAGCTCGACCATCTCGACCAGACGCTCGTCGGGCGAAAGGCCCGAGATTACCAGACCGGCGTCCTCGAGCTGGTCACGGAAGGCGTTGTTGAACTCAAAACGGTGACGGTGACGCTCGTAGACGAGCTCCTCGCCATAGGCCTCGCGCGCGAGGGAATCGGCAGCAAGCTTGCACGGATAGGCACCCAGACGCATGGTGCCGCCCTTCTCGGTCACGTCCTCCTGCGAGCTCATCAGGTCGATGACGCTATACGGGCCATCCGGATCGAACTCGGAAGAGCTGGCGCCGGCAAGGCCGACGACGTTGCGGGCAAATTCGCACACGGCCACCTGCATACCCAGGCAAATGCCCAGATACGGAATCTTGTGCTCGCGGGCGAACTCGGCCGCAAGGATCTTGCCCTCCAGGGCGCGCTTGCCAAAGCCGCCGGGGACCAGGATGCCCGAGGCGTCGCCCAGAACCTCGGAGACGTTCTGCTCGTCGAGGCTCTCGCCATCGACCAGCTGCACGTCAACGTGGCGATCGTAGAACACGCCCGCGTGGTGCAGGGCCTCGATAACCGACAGGTAGGCATCGGGCAGCTGCGTATACTTGCCCACGACGGCGATCTTCACCTTGTCGGCGTGCTGGTTGGCATGGTTCTGCTTGCGCAGGAACTCGTTCCACTCACTCATGTCGCGCTCACGCGGATCGAGACCCAGACGCTCGCAAATGCGCAGGTCAAAGTCCTGCTCGGCGAGTAGCTGCGGAACATCGTAGATGCTCGCGCAGTCCTCGTTGGTAAAGACACAGTCGATGTCGACGTCGCAGAAGCTTGCGATCTTGCCGCGGATGGCATCGTCGATATGGTGATCGGAACGCAGAACGATAATATCGGGCTGGATACCAAAGCTGCGGAGCTCCTTGACGGAGTGTTGCGTCGGCTTGGTCTTGACCTCGTGGGCGGCGGCGATATAGGGAACGAGCGACACGTGGATGTAGCAGACGTTCTCGGGGCCGGCCTCCTTGCGGTACTGGCGAATGGCCTCGACAAACGGCTGCGACTCAATGTCGCCGATGGTGCCGCCCAACTCAGTGATGACCACATCGGAGCCGGTCTGCTCCTCAATACGACGGAACTTATCCTTAATGGCGTTCGTGACGTGCGGAATCACCTGCACGGTGCCGCCCAAAAAGTCACCGCGACGCTCGCGGGCGATCAGGCTCTTATAGATGGCACCAGTCGTAAAGTTGGAATCACGGGTCAGGTTCTCGTCAATAAAGCGCTCGTAGTGGCCCAGGTCCAGATCGGACTCGTAGCCGTCCTCGGTCACAAAGACCTCGCCATGCTGGAACGGGCTCATGGTGCCGGGGTCGACGTTCAGATACGGGTCGGCCTTTTGCATCGTTACCTTGTAGCCGCGCGACTTGAGCAGACGGCCCAGCGAGGCCGCGGTAATACCCTTGCCCAGAGACGAAACCACGCCGCCGGTCACGAACACATGCTTGGTCATATTGAGTTACCTGCGCTTCCCGTAGAAGTTGTCCATACACATCTTACGGGTCTTCATTGTAATACTCGCGACGCGCGCCGCACGCAATTTTTCTTACGTGCAATCGCATTTCTCCATCTCGAAACAAAACGCAGCCCGGTTGCCCAGGCGGCGTCGTTTCCACTATGAATGCATGCTGTTATCGATCGGCGAGTTCGTCCTTGATTAAGTCCTGCACGAGCATACCGGCACGGACGCCCTCTAGATACCACTCGCCACGCTCCGTGAGACAAATACCATTTGCGAGCTGGCCGCCGTCGTCGCTGTAGCGCGAGACGACCTCAATGATGTCTTCGGATTCCAAGCGCTCAATTGCCGCGCGGGCGCGATACGGAGACACCCCCACACGCTCGGCAAGCGTCTTGCGCGAAAAGCCATAAAATCCGCCGTTGTCTTCGGATTGCTGAGCGATCTCCATCAGCACCTGCACCTCGACACGCTTCATATCGTTGACACTCGCACGACCCTTGCCAGCCATGGCAGCCTCCTCAAACCGAGCACGGGCATCACTTGCACCGTGCGCGACCGGCACACCCCATGATGGCCGGCAACATCCATCATGCGGCATCCCCGCAAAAGGATGAAACAATTAGGGTTATTGTATACCGTCCAAATCGCTTATAGGCAGGTAAACGGGCTAATTTTAGGTTAAACGGTAGCTTTGTTGATAAAAGGGGCGCACCGAATGCATATCCGATGCGCCCCTTTCAGACCAATTTATACAGGCTTAGCGGTGGAAGAAACCACGGCGCTCGAACTTGGGCTCGCAGCACACGTTGATGCCCAGTTTGCGCAACACCGTCTCGTCCGTCGGCGAGATGATCACGCTAAAGAAGGCATCGCAGCCGCGCAGCTGCTCCAGGCCCGAAAGGACGCGGGCCGCCGTCTCGCTCGTTGCCGAGGTGATCGAGAGCGCCATAAGCGTCTCGTCGGTGTGCAGGCGCGGGTTCTTGCTACCCAGGAAATGCGTCTTGAGCTTGCTGATAGGCTCGATCGCCTCATCGCTAATGACCTCGAGCTCAAGGCCAACGCCCGAGACATGCTTAAGCGCGTTCATGATGAGCGAGCTCGCGGCGCCCAGGCGCGTGGAAGTCTTACCGGTCACCACGGAGCCGTCGGGCATGACCATAGCGCCTACAGGGCCACCCGTCAGCTGCTCCCTGGTAAGGGCGGCCGAGCGTGCCGGCGAGTAATTCTTGTCGATACCGGCCTTTTTCATAATGAGCTTGAGACGATCAACCTGCTCATCGCCCACGCCGGTGCGGCGCACGGCCTCCACCGCAGCAAAGTAGCGGCGGACGATCTCCATCTTGGAGGCATCGCGACAGGCATCGTCATCGGTGATGGCAAAGCCGACCATATTGACACCCATGTCGGTGGGGCTCTGGTAGGGGCTCTCCCCCAGAATCTTTTCCATCAGGGCACGGACCACCGGGAAAGCCTCGACGTCACGGTTGTAGTTGACCGTGGTCTTGTTGTAGGCCTCCAAGTGGAAGGAGTCGATGATATTGGCATCGTCGAGGTCGGCCGTGGCGGCCTCATAGGCGATGTTGACCGGATGCGTGAGGGGCAGATTCCAGACCGGGAACGTCTCGAACTTGGCATAGCCAGCGGCGGTGCCGTGCTTGTGTTCGTGATAGAGCTGAGACAGGCAAGTGGCGAGCTTGCCCGAGCCAGGGCCGGGCGCCGTCACGACGACGAGCGGACGGGTAGTCTCGACAAACTCGTTCTTGCCATAGCCGTCGTCAGACACGATCAGGTCGACGTCGTGCGGATAGCCCTCGATGGGATAGTGCAGCTTGGCGGGAATGCCGAGCGCGTTCAGGCGATTGCGGAACACATCGGCGGCGGGCTGGCCGGCGTACTGGGTGATAACCACGGCCGCGACAGCAAAACCGTTGCCGCGGAACAGGTCGACCAGGCGCAAAACGTCCTCGTCATAGGTAATGCCCAGGTCACCGCGAGCCTTGTTCTTCTCGATGTGGTTCGCGTTGATCGCGATGATGACCTCAACGTCGTCGGCTATGCTCTTGAGCATGCGAAACTTGCTGTCCGGCTCAAAACCCGGCAGCACGCGGCTCGCGTGATAGTCGTCAAACAGCTTGCCGCCAAACTCCAAATACAGCTTGCCGCCAAACTGCGAGATGCGCTCCTTAATATGAGCGGCCTGCAGCTCGATATACTTCGCGTTGTCGAAACCCTGACGCATGTATGGCTCCCGTCCCGTTTCCATTTAATGTTCTAGGCGATTATAACGGAGCCTGCCCCTCGCAAGGGCCTGGCCACCAACAGGCACCAACCAAACACGCCACCGCAACCACCGGGGACCCGGGATAGCTAATTTGAAGCAGGAACCAAGTCACTCCGCACCAACAATGGAAACGTCACAGGCAGAGCCAAAGTCAACGAACGGGCACCAGAGCGGGCAAGCTGTTCCCCTGCACCAACACTAACAGCGTCGCAGGTTGAGCATAAGTCAGCGAGCGCCGTCCAGAACGTACAAGTTGGCATGAAAAAGGCAAGGCATAGACCTTTTGGTCATGCCTTGCCTTTTGAATGACAAATTGTAGTTCTGGGCGGCGTGCAGCGTCGAGTGGTTCCGCGGTTTGGTAAAACGCCGGAACACAAGAGCGCCCCCTCCCGCGCACGGAACGGGAGGGGGCTAAAGGTAGGAGTCTACCGGTGGGTTGACCCCACCGGACAGACGATGACCAGATGATCCTCTACAGGATCGTCAAGGTTTCCGTGGGGTACCCGTTGGGTACTTAGAGCATCACGCAAGCGACGGTCAGGATGATGGCGCAGACGACGGAGAGAGCGACGATGAGCTTAAGGGCAAACTTGAGCCAGGTCGTCCACTCGATCTTGGCCAGGGCAAGACCGCCCATGATGGCGCCGGAGGTCGGGGTGAACAGGTTCACGACACCGATGGCGGCGGAGAAGATCATGACCATGACCTCGGGCGAGAAGCCGAGCTTGACGGCCAGCGGTCCCATGATGGGCATGGAGACGGTGGCCATGCCGGAGGTCGAGGGGATCAGGAAGGACAGGCCGAAGTAGACTAAGAAGCTCATGGGAGCGAAGATCACGCCGGACAGGCCAGCCAGAGCATTGGCGGCAGCGTCGAGGACGTAGACGTCGAGGCCGGTGCTAGCCATGAGGACGGAGATACCACGGGCAAGAGCGATGACGAGGACAACGGACATCATGTCGGCAGCGCCGGTGATGAAAGTGTTGACGATCTGCTTCTCGGACAGGCCGCCGATGATACCGATCAGGACAGCCATGAGGAAGAACCAGGTGGAAGCCTCGTCGAAGTACCACTGGCCAATGGGCAGGCCGGTGATCAGGGCAGACCAGCCCTGAACGATGGCGTTACCGTCGGCGTCATAGACAGCGCCAGCATCGAAGAAGTTGGCGACGCCCTCGTTGAGGTCGGCCAGCGGGATGAAGCCGACGATCATGACGACGAAGGTGAAGGCAAAGGCGATCAGAACACCCTTCTGACGACCGGTGAGCTTGACCTCCTTGTGAACCTCGGAAGCGGCCTTGCCGTGAGCCTCTTCGGCGTCCTTGAGCTCCTGCATCGAAAGGATGGTGGAACCCTTGTCAGCCTTGACCTTCTTGGCATAGCTCATGACGAAGAAGATGGACATGGCGGTGGTAACAATCCACAGGACGGCACCGAGGCCGATGATGATGGACTGGTTGACCTCAATGCCAACGCCAGTCAGAGCGTCAACGGCAGCGCCGACGGCAAACGGGTTAACCGTGGAGCCGAGGCAGCCGCAGCCAGCGCCGAGCAGGACGGTGGCGGCGCCGACCATGGGATCGAAGCCAGCAGCCATCATGGTGGCGGCGAGCAGGGCGTAGAAGGGAACGGTCTCCTCGCACATACCATAGGTGGTACCACCGAGAGAGAAGATGAGCATCAGCACGGGAATGAGCATGATTTCATTGCCCTTAAGCTTCTGCACCAGAACGGCAATGCCGTTGTCCAGGGCGCCGGTCTCGGTCATCATGCCGAGGAAGCCGCCGAGGATCATAACGAAGAGGCAGACGGGCAGAGCGTCAGCGAAGCCCTTGACCGGGGCGGTGCAGAAATCGCTCAAGCGGGCAGCGGTAACCGCGCCACCGGACGTACCGGAGACGATAACGGTAACAACCGCGACGATTGCCAGCAGAGCAAGAAGAATGGTGAACGATGAAGGCATACCGCGCTTTTTCTTAGCGGTCTCAGTCATAGTTCTCATCCCCCCTTCATAAATCAATTACTGATCTCGCCCGAAGCGGCTCTTCCGTGCCGTGCATGTCGCTCGATGCGAGATTTTTACCAGTCAAAAGCGCTCGGGGTGCGCAGCAATGCACCCCGAGCGAGATGCTAGATGCTCTTACTTGAGCGTAGCGTACATGACAGCCTTGATGGTGTGCATGCGGTTCTCGGCCTCGTCGAAGACCTTGGAAGCGGGGCTCTCGAAGACCTCGTCGGTGACCTCCTGCTCGGTGATGCCGAACTGCTCGCACTTCTCGGCGCCAATCGTGGTGTTGGTGTCGTGGAAGCTGGGCAGGCAGTGCAGGAAGATGGCACCCGGGTTGGCCATAGCCATGACCTCGGAGGTAACGCGATACGGGGTGAGCTGAGCGATGCGCTCGGCCCAGACCTCGTCGGGCTCGCCCATGGAGACCCAAACGTCGGTGTAGAGAACGTCGGCACCGGTGACGCCGTCCTTGACGTCGGTGGTCAGCTTGATGGTGCAGCCGTTGGCCTCGGCGATGGGCTTGCAGGCCTCGATAACGTCGTCAGCGGGCATGCACTCCTCGGGGCCGCAGGCCACGAAGTTCATGCCGAGCTTGGAGCAGACGACCATGAGGGAGCGAGCGACGTTGTTCTTGCAGTCGCCCATGAAGACGAGGGTCTTGCCCTTGATGTCGTAGTTGAAGTTCTCCTGGACGGTCAGGATGTCGGCGAGCATCTGGGTGGGGTGCCACTCAGTGGTCAGACCGTTCCAGACGGGCACGCCGGACTTAGCGGCAAGCTCCTCGACGTCGTCCTGGGCAAAGCCACGGAACTCGATGCCGTCATACATGCGGCCGAGAACGCGGGCGGTGTCCTCGATGGACTCCTTCTTGCCCATCTGCGACGAACCCGGATCGAGGTAGGTGACGCCCATGCCCAAATCCATGCCGCCGACCTCGAAGGCGCAGCGGGTACGGGTGGAAGTCTTCTGGAAGAGCAGGACGATGTTCTTGCCCTCGAGATAGCGGTGCGGAACGCCAGCGCGCTTCATGTCCTTGAAGTTCTTGGAGAGCTTGAGCAGGTACTCGATCTCCTCGGTGGTGAGGTCGAGGAGCTTGAGGAAGCTACGGCCGGAGAGGTTAACACCCATGGTTCGTTTCCTTTCGAAGAAATGAATTACGTAAGTATTAGTGTTGCCCGTTTGACGGGCGAAACCGGTGCGGTTGTAGGGGGACCGCACCGGAAACGGAAAGACTTAGAGGTCCTCGCGCCAGAAGGGCATGCTCATGCAGCGCGGGCCGCCACGGCCGCGGGAGAGCTCGGCGGAGGGCACGACGAGAAGGTCCAGGCCCTCCTTGTACAGCACGTCGTTGGTGACGGTGTTGCGGGCGTAGACGCAGATCTTGCCGGGCTCGACGCACAGGGTGTTGGAGCCGTCGTTCCACTGCTCGCGGGAGGCCGCGATCGGGTCGCCGCCGCCGCAGGGGATCAGCTTGACCTGGTCGACGCCGGTGGCGTCCTCCAGGACGTGCTCGAGGGTGTCCTCGATCAGGCGGATGTTGACCTCGCCCGGGTTCTTGCCGGCGGTCAGCTCGTAGACGCGCAGGGTGCCCATGATGGCGGGGTGGATCGTGAACTTATCGACGTCGATCTGGGTGAAGACCGTGTCGAGGTGCATGAAGGCGCGCGAGACGGGGATGTCGAAGGCCAGGATGCGCTCGACCTTGGAGTCGGAGTTCCAGAAGATGTTCTGGGCCATGACGTCGATGGCTGCGGCCTGGGTGCGCTGGGAGATGCCGACGGCGAGGGTCTTCTCGTTGATGTTCAGCACGTCGCCGCCCTCGGTGTGGAACTGGCAGTCGCGGCGGAAGTACAGGGAGACGTCCTTGTAGTCGGGGTGGTACTTGAAGACGTACTTGCCGTACAGGGTCTCGCGGTTGCGGGTGACCGAGTACATGCGGTTGAGGTTGACGCCCTCGCCGACGACCGCGAACGGGTCGCGGGTGAAGTAGAGGTTGGGCATCGGGTCGATGATCAGGTCGGACTCGGACTCGGAGTTGACCAGGGAGTCGAGGGTCGTGGACGCCGTGAGGGGCATGTCGATCTCGGCCTTGGTCATGCCGGCCATGGTCTTCTTGACGAACTCGAGGTTGTCCTCGATGGAGTCCAGCTTCTCGCGGACGATCTGCGGCATGTGCTGGCCGCGGATGCCTGCCTCGGCGATGTACTGGTCGGTGAACTCGGCGCGGGCGCCGGGGACCTGGTCGAACACCTCTGCGACGAGGTTCTCGAGGTAGAGCACCTCCACGCCCTGGTCCCTCAGGATCTGGGCGAAGGTGTCGTGCTCCTGCTGCGCGACCTCCAGGAACGGGACGTCGTCGAACAGGAGTCGCTCGAGCTCGTCGGGCGGCAGGTTGAGGAGCTCGTCGCCGGGACGGTGCAGGCAGACCTTCCTGAGCTTGCCGATCTCGGAAGGCACGTGCAGACCTTTCGTCATGGCCTCCTACCTTTCTTTCGGGCCCTTGTCAGGGCCGATTCGTTAGCGCCCCTCCGTGTGAGGCGTTATTGCTGACGACATATTTATATCCAAAATCAGCCCATACTTCCACCTTGCCCCCGAACGGTTTTTTATAGGGGGTGAACGGCATACACATATACTTCACGCATGGCACACTTTGATTTAATAAAGTTTATTTACGTGCTTAAATGCTTTTTCTAACCAAATAGCAAATGGAACTTAACTTTATTAAACCACCCTCAAATTGCATATTTCTAATAAAGCTATGAATAGAATTAACGATTCATACCGCGTCTCAACCATTTTCATTTTTATTCAGAAAAAAGTTTGTCCTATTCATTTCTGGTATGCATATTACCGTTTACCAGACGCTTGGTACCGTTCACCGGAAGTTCAGTATAAGGCCCAACGAACACCGGCTCGCCTTACGGCCTCATTTGTAACAACTTGACTTCTCGGTATAGAAAAACAGACCCGCTCCCCTCATGGGAAACGGGTCTGTTATCGATAATCGTAGACAGATTTGAGTGGCTTTGAGAGCCGTCGGAATCCTAGCGATCAAACTCCGCCAGCGCCTCGCCCAGAAGCCTCAGGCCCTCGCGAAGAACGTCTTCGCTCGCGCAGTAGCCCAGACGCGCGCCGCAGGGAAGCTCAAAGCGGCTGCCGGGAACCAGCAGCACTCCCCTCTCGGCCAACAGGCGCTTGCAGAACTCCTCATCGTCCTCGGGAATATCCAGCTGGATAAACGAGGTGGATACGCCCTGCGGCGCCGTCCAAGAGACGCGGCTCTGCGCATCGATCCATGCCTGAGCGATATCACGGTTGCCAAACACGATCTTACGGTTGCGCTCAAGGATCTTATCCTTGTGCTCGAGCACGTAGGTCGCCAGGGCGTCGTTGAACACGCCGCCGCAGATCATGGTGTAGTCACGATAGGTGCGGATGCGGTTGGAGACCTCTTCGTCGGCCACGACCCAGCCCACGCGAGCCGCAGGCGTCGAATAGGTCTTGGACACCGAGTTGGTGACAATGGCCTTCTCGTACACGTCGGCCATCGATATAAAGGACTCGGTGTTCTCAAGCGGCAGGTACACCTCGTCGCACAGCACGTAGGCGCCCACCGAGCGGGCGATCTCGGCAATCTGGCCGAGCGTATCGGCATCGAGCACCGTACCGATGGGGTTCGATGCGTTATTGATGCAGATGAGCTTGGTGTTGGGGTGAACGAGGTGCTTGAGCTGTTCGATATCGGGCTTCCAGCCGAGCTCCTCGCGAAGCTCCCAATACTCGACCTCGGCACCGAGCGTACGCGGAATCTCATAGAGCGGCGCATAGGTGGGCCACTCGGCAATCACATGGTCGCCGGGCTCGACCACAGCCATGATGGCGTTGAGGTTCGCGCCCGTGCAGCCGTTGGTCTGCAAAATGTGATCGGGATTGACCTCGCGACGATACAGCTTGGCGACTTCGGCCTTAAACTCCGGCGAACCCTCGATCCAGCCGTAATTCATCTTCTCGCGATCCAGGCGCTCGTAGAACGTAGCACCGTCCTGCTCGTCAAGTGCGCGAAGCTCACCCATGGTCAGCGACGAGATCGTCGACTGAGCGATATCCCAGGTAGCACTCTTCTCCCAAACGTTGAGCCAATCCTCAACGCCAATTGTCTTGATATCCATGGCCACCTTATCTGATCTTAATTTAGCGTCAATAAACATGAATGGGACGGTGCGAAAGAACCGCACCGTCCCATTGGGAGACATCTAATGTCAGCTAGATGTTTGTATTAAGACCTGTACGGGTCTTTGAAAACCTTAGAGGTCCTCGCGCCAGAAGGGCATGCTCATGCAGCGCGGGCCGCCGCGGCCGCGGGAGAGCTCGGCGGAGGGCACGACGAGAAGGTCCAGGCCCTCCTTGTACAGCACGTCGTTGGTGACGGTGTTGCGGGCGTAGACGCAGATCTTGCCGGGCTCGACGCACAGGGTGTTGGAGCCGTCGTTCCACTGCTCGCGGGAGGCCGCGATCGGGTCGCCGCCGCCGCAGGGGATCAGCTTGACCTGGTCGACGCCGGTGGCGTCCTCCAGGACGTGCTCGAGGGTGTCCTCGATCAGGCGGATGTTGACCTCGCCCGGGTTCTTGCCGGCGGTCAGCTCGTAGACGCGCAGGGTGCCCATGATGGCGGGGTGGATCGTGAACTTATCGACGTCGATCTGGGTGAAGACCGTGTCGAGGTGCATGAAGGCGCGCGAGACGGGGATGTCGAAGGCCAGGATGCGCTCGACCTTGGAGTCGGAGTTCCAGAAGATGTTCTGGGCCATGACGTCGATGGCTGCGGCCTGGGTGCGCTGGGAGATGCCGACGGCGAGGGTCTTCTCGTTGATGTTCAGCACGTCGCCGCCCTCGGTGTGGAACTGGCAGTCGCGGCGGAAGTACAGGGAGACGTCCTTGTAGTCGGGGTGGTACTTGAAGACGTACTTGCCGTACAGGGTCTCGCGGTTGCGGGTGACCGAGTACATGCGGTTGAGGTTGACGCCCTCGCCGACGACCGCGAACGGGTCGCGGGTGAAGTAGAGGTTGGGCATCGGGTCGATGATCAGGTCGGACTCGGACTCGGAGTTGACCAGGGAGTCGAGGGTCGTGGACGCCGTGAGGGGCATGTCGATCTCGGCCTTGGTCATGCCGGCCATGGTCTTCTTGACGAACTCGAGGTTGTCCTCGATGGAGTCCAGCTTCTCGCGGACGATCTGCGGCATGTGCTGGCCGCGGATGCCTGCCTCGGCGATGTACTGGTCGGTGAACTCGGCGCGGGCGCCGGGGACCTGGTCGAACACCTCTGCGACGAGGTTCTCGAGGTAGAGCACCTCCACGCCCTGGTCCCTCAGGATCTGGGCGAAGGTGTCGTGCTCCTGCTGCGCGACCTCCAGGAACGGGACGTCGTCGAACAGGAGTCGCTCGAGCTCGTCGGGCGGCAGGTTGAGGAGCTCGTCGCCGGGACGGTGCAGGCAGACCTTCCTGAGCTTGCCGATCTCGGAAGGCACGTGCAGACCTTTCGTCATGGCCTCCTACCTTTCTTTCGGGCCTTTCGGCCGAATCTCTCAGCACCCTTCCGTAACGGGTGCTGCTTGCTGACAGCTCTAGTTATATCCAAATATCACCCGCAATTCCACCTCGCCCCCGAACGGTCAACAAAGTTCGATGAACGGTATATCGAATATGATTCCCCCATAATGCACTTCGGCGTTCTAAAGTAGCTTTTCTAAGGTAAATGCTCTTTTTTCTTAAAAATCATTCGCAATCACAACTCCAATCTTTCGATTAAGAATTGCATATCTAAAACGGTTTTATGTATATAAATGACGCTTGTTCGTGTTTCTGTCTGTATTCGATGATATTCAGCTACCTATCATTCTTATTCACACATACTCACCAGTTGAGTGAGGATATAGACCGTTTTTCACAACGCGAAGGGCGTCAGCTCTATGGCTTGTCAGCGTAAGAAGTAGGTAAATATACCGTTCACGCGATACGTCCGTGCCATAGGTCGACTAAATTGAGACAATAGTGAATAGTGTTAGGCAACCGTCCCCTGCGGGGACTGAACGGACAGATGCATATGCCGAGCAAAATCGAAAAAAAGCAAGCCGCTGCAAAGCTGCGTAAGCCGCCGCGCGACTTCTCGTACACGCAGAACCGAGAGCTCAGCTGGCTGCGCTTTGACAACCGTGTGCTTGACGAAGCCTTCGACGAGACCGTTCCGCTGTTCGAGCGGCTAAAGTTCGTGTCGATTTTCGAGTCTAACCTCGATGAGTTTCTCATGGTGCGCGTGGGCGGCCTGTCCGATCTGGCAGAGCTCAAAAAACAGCCTGTCGACAACAAGAGCAATATGACCGCCTCCGAACAGGTCGATGCTGTCATGGCCGAGCTGCCCGGGCTCCTTACCCGATGGGAGTCCATCTTTAAGAGCATCGAGGGCAAGCTCGACACCCTGGGCGTTCACCGCGCCCGCATCGATTCGCTTACGCCCGAGGAGCGCACCTTTGTAACCCGTTACTTCCAGGCCTACGTGTCGCCGGTCATCTCACCGCTGGTGATTGACCCGCGCCACCCCTTCCCCAACCTGCGCAACGGCGCACTCTACCTGGCCTGCGGCCTGGACGGCGTCACCGACGAAGAGAGTCTGCTGGGCCTTATCGAGATTCCCACCTCGATGAACCGCGTGGTCGAGATCACCTCGCCCACCGGCACCTACTCCTACATCTTGCTCGAGGACGTCATCCTCGCCTGCCTGGACAGCTGCTTTGGCTCCTATAAGCCGCTCGACCGCGCGCTCATCCGCGTCACCCGCAACGCCGACATCGACCCGGACGGCGAGGGCGTCGAGGAGGAAGAGGATTACCGTCAGCACATGAAGCGCATCCTCAAGAAACGCTTGCGCCTGCAGCCGGTGGTGCTCGCGGTCTCGGGGTCGCTCGAGAAGGCGACGCTCAAGACCATCCGCAAGGCGCTCGAGCTTTCGCGCCGCTCTGTCTTTACCTGCGATATCCCGCTCGACCTAGGCTACGTCTTTGGCATTGAGGGCAAGATTCCCGAGCACCTGCGCAACGAGCTGCTCTTTACGCCGTTTAAGCCGCAGCCCAACCCCACCATCGACATGTCCCGTTCCATCCGCGAGCAGGTGCTGCAGCACGACAAGCTGCTCTTTTACCCTTACGAGGCCATGAATCCGTTCTTGGACCTGGTGCACGAGGCCGCCTACGACCCCGAGTGCATCTCGCTGCGCATCACGCTCTACCGCGTGGCCAAGCAGAGCCGCCTGTGCGAGTCGCTGATCGATGCCGCCGAGAACGGCAAAGAGGTCACGGTGCTCATGGAGCTCCGCGCGCGCTTTGACGAGCAGAACAACATCGAGTGGGCCGAGCGCCTGGAAGAGGCCGGCTGCACCGTCATCTACGGCTCCGAGGGCTTTAAGTGCCACTCCAAGATCTGCCAGCTCACCTATCGCGAGGGCATGGCGCTAACGCGCTTGACGCTGCTGGGCACCGGCAACTTTAACGAGAAGACGGCCAAACTCTACAGCGACTTTATGCTCATGACCGCTCACCCCGGCATCGGCGAGGACGCCAACCTGTTCTTCCGCAACCTGTCGCTGGGCAACCTGCGCGGCGATTACCGCTTCCTGGGTGTGGCGCCCGTCGGACTGAAACCGCTCATCATGCGCGGGCTTGACCGCGAGATCCAGCGCGCCCTCGCCGGCGAGCCCGCCCGCGTGTTCTTTAAACTCAACTCGCTCACCGACCGCGAGGTCATCGACAAGATCGCCGAGGCATCGTGCGCAGGAGTCCGCGTGGACATGATCATCCGCGGCATCTCGTGCCTCAAGCCGGGCGTTCCTGGCAAGACCGAGAACGTGCATGTCCGTTCTATCGTCGGACGCTTTTTGGAGCATGCGCGCGTTTACGCCTTTGGCGTGGACTCGGACATGATCTATCTGAGCTCGGCCGACATGATGACACGCAACACCGAGCACCGCGTGGAGATCGCCTTCCCCGTGCTCGACCCCACCTGCCGCGCCCTGGTGCACGAGTACATGAGCATGCAGCTGCGCGACAACGTGAAGGCCCGCAGCCTCACGAGCGACGGCACCTGGGTCCCCGTGGAGCGCGCAGAGGGTGAGAAACCCTTCAACTCGCAGGAAGCCCTGCTGGAGCGTGCCTACCGCAACGCCGAGGCCGCGCCCGAGCCCGTCATTGAGGCAAAGCCCGCCCCTGCTCCTAAGCCGCAGCCGGCCACACCCGAGGTTCAGAAGGTCCAGGCGACCGTCATTGAGCCCGAGCCCGCACCTGCACCTCAGCCCGAGCCGCAGGCAGCTAAGCCCGCACCCGAGACGAGCGCCCGTCGCGATAAGCCCGCCGGCAAGACCAAGGCCATCGAGCGCCATCGCCCCGGTCGTGTGCGCATGGGCCTGGGCCTGATCGGCCTGGGTCTTAAGACGCTCATTACCGGCAAGACGAAATAGTCGTTTGTAGAAGCAGTTTGTAGAAGCGCCCCGCATTTGAGGAAAGCCTCGGATGCGGGGCGCTTTTCCCTGCTACCATGGTGCGAGCAACAACACGAATGACAGGCAGGGATATGAAGCTCACTATAGAATCGATGACCTACGGCGCCGACGGGCTGGCGCACGCCGACAACGGCAAGGCCGTCTTTGTGCAGGGCGCCGTGGCAGGCGACACCGTCGAGGCCGAGGTCGTACAGGACGGCAAGTCGTTCATGCGCGCCCGCACGACCGAGATTCTGGAGCCGAGCCCCGATCGCATTCAGCCCCCCTGCCCCTTCGTTGGCATCTGCGGCGGTTGTTCGTGGGGCAATCTCTCACGCACGGCACAGCTCGCCGCCAAGGAGCAAAACCTGCGCTCCACGCTCGAGCGCATCGGCAAGTTCGCTCCTGAGCAGGTCGATGAGTTGGTACAGCCCATCTGCCACACCAAGGACGACTGGGGCTACCGCAATAAAATCGAGCTCGAACCGACCGTCGTCAACGGTCGCGTGCGCCTTGGCATGCACGGTGTCGACCCCAGCAAAATCGTGACCGTCGATGCGTGCCCGCTGTTCGATAAGCGCTTCCCGAAGGCGCTCAAATCGGTCGTCGGCGCACTCAACTATCTAAGCGGCAGCCATGACTTGGGACTCGAACGCGTGGGCATTCGTGCATCGCGCCGTACCAAGGCACTCGAGGTCGCACTCTGGACGCCTACAGGCTCTTTTCCGCGCTCGCAGGTCTCCCGCGTGCTGGCGGACGCCGCTCATCCCACGAGCATCGTGCGCGTGATGAGCAAGGGCGAAAAGAAGGCCCGCCGTGTCTCCAAGGTCGAAATGCTCGCCGGAGAGGGCTCATGGACCGAGAATATCGCCGAGGGTCAGATGCGCTTGTCTGCCCCGTCTTTTTTCCAGGTCAACACCAAGGGTGCCGAGATTTTGATCGAGCTTGTCATGGAAGCGCTCGACCCGCAGGAAGACGAGCTTGCCGTAGACCTGTACTGCGGTGCCGGCACCTTTACCCTGCCGCTCGCCCGCCGCTGCGACTTTGTCGCCGCCGTCGAGGCCTACGGCCCCGCCGTGCGCGATCTACGCCGTAACCTAGAGATCAACAAGCTTGATAACGTCGACGTCATTGGCGGAGACGCGGTGCGCGAGTTCCCCGACCAGGATGCCGACGTCTTGGTGGTCGACCCGCCGCGCGCAGGTCTCGCCCCCGAGGCGATCGACCTTATCGCCAGCACGAGTGCTCGCGATGTCGCCTACGTGAGCTGCGACCCGGCCACCCTGGCGCGCGATCTCAAACGCTTTGTCGAAGAAGGCACCTTCTCCCCCGTAAAGATCACGCCAGTCGACCTGTTCCCGCAAACCTTCCACTGCGAAACGGTCGTCCACCTCAAGCGCAACTAGACTGTTTGCCCAAGACCACGCCCGATGATTTTCTGAGACGGGGATAAAAATAAATTTGCTCCGAATGATTATTTAATCCCCGTCCCGAAATTGAACCGCCCCCCATTTCTTGAACATTAGAAATGGGGGCTTCTTTATGGACGGGAGAGTCAGGCTCGACGCCACGCTGAGGACTCTTGCAGCAGAGCTTTGCGACAGGGGGTACGGGCGCGCCGAAGGCCGGCGGGAGGCCGAAGGGTGTCCGTACCCGGCCGGGGCCGGCGGCGTGCGGGGGCAAGCTCATGCGACGGAGCTGCTGCCCGGGCGCCTGAAGGACGAGTTCTACAGGAACCGGACGTGGCGGAGCTTCGAGGAGTTCAAGCGGGACCTCGAAGCCTATACCGTTCACTGGAACAAGGGGAGGCGGGTTAAGCAAAAGGGACTGACCCCGGAGGAGTTCCGGAATCAGTCCCCATGTGCGACATAGGCCGCTAATTGACTCGTCCAAGTTTCGGGGCTCAGTTCATTTCAGCGCCGCCCGAGAAAGCTAAACGCCTTCTGGCAGGTTGTCCCGGGCCGAGGGCGGCCACCTTGATCGCCCTCGGCCCTCACCCACCTCAACTGCTCCTCAATTACATAGAGCTGGTCGAAAAGAGCGCAGGCTAGCGGGCGCCTTCCTCATCGTCGTTGGGCCGGTAGGTGATAAACTCGATAACAAAGGCCAGGACGGCAGAGACGAGCGAGGCGATGATCGCGAAGATCATGTGGGAGATCCCGGCGCCACCAGGGGTCCCGTCGATGAAGTTGAGTAGGTTGAAGACGCCGAGGCCGCCCGAGATGTACATGAGGGCGCCCGTCATTCCCACGATGGCGCCGCCCACGGCGGAGCTCAGGCATGCCACGACGAACGCGCGCTTGTTGGGCAGGGCGATGCCGTAGATGCCAGGCTCGGTGACGCCGAAGAAGAAGGCGGAGATCATCGCGGGAAGGGCGATGCCGCGGAAGCGCTCGTCCTTGTTTCTGAGGTACATGGCAAAGATGACCGCTCCGAGCGCGAACCCGTGGCCGATGGTGGCGGCGAGCACGCTGTCGTGGCCGAGGGTGTTCAGGTTCATGATGGAGATGGGGATGAGGCTCCAGTGGAAGCCAAAGATGACGAGGCACATCCACAGTCCGCCGACCAGGGCGCTGCCCAGGACGGAACCAACCACGGGGAGCTGGAAGATGAACGAGAACGCCGCGCTCAGCAGGTTGGTGATGAGGGTGGCCACCGGGCCGATGACGAGGTAGCCCAAGACGATGGAGACCGTCATCGTGGCGAGCGGGACGAGGAACATCTTGAGCGCAACCGGCATCCAGCTCTTGAGCCAGCGCTCAAGGATAGAGCCGAACCACACCATGAGAAGGACGGGAATCACCGAGCTCACGTAGCCGGACACGGGCATGATGATGGGGAGCCCGAGGGCGGTGGCGTACCACGAGAACGTGCCGGCCACGCCGAGGTCGATGCTGCCGAGCGCCTCACCCGAGGTCAGGGCGACCATCGTCGGGTAGAGGAGCGCCACGCCGATTGCCACGCCGGTGAACTCGTTCATGCGGAACTTGCGCGCGGCACTGAACGCCAGGGCGACGGGGAGGAAGTAGAAGAAGCCGTCAGCCACGGTGTAGAGCAGCGTGTAGAGGCCGTCGTTTGCAAAGGCCGGGACGAAGTAGGTGATGAGGGCAAGCAGTCCCTTCATGATGCCTGCGGCGGCAAGCGGTCCCAGGATGGGCTGGAAGATGCCAGAGATGAGGTCGATGACGACGGAGGCAACGGTCTTATCGCCCTGGGGCTCGTCGTCGGCGCTTGCGCCGCTCGAGAAGTTGCCGGCCTCCAGGACCGCGTCGTAGACGTCCTCGACGATGTTACCCACGACCACCTGGTACTGGCCGTTGGCCTGGATGACCTGGATAACACCCTTGAGGGCCTCGATCTTGGCCGTGTTGGCGCGGGACTCGTCCTTGAGCTTGAAGCGCACGCGCGTGATGCAGTGCGCGACGCTGGCGACGTTCTCTGTGCCGCCTACGTTCTCGAGTATGGATCTGGCCAGATTGTCGTATTTTTCAGCCATTATTTTCTCCTTAGCGATATTGCCCGGGCGGCTAGCCCAGGTCGCCTCCGTTGGTGGCGATGGCCTGTTGGTACCAGTAGAAGCTCTTCTTGCGCCTGCGCTCGAGCGTGCCGTTGCCCAGGTTGTCGCGGTCCACGTAGATGAAGCCGTAGCGCTTCTCCATCTCGCCGGAGCCCGCGCTCACGAGGTCGATCGGCCCCCAGGTGGTGTAGCCGAGCATCTCGACGCCGTCCTGCTCGATGGCGTCGCGCATGGCCTCGATGTGCTCGCGCAGGTAGGCGATGCGGTAGTCGTCCTCGATCGTGCCGTCGGGAAGCACCTCGTCATAGGCGCCGAGGCCGTTCTCCACCACAAAGAGCGGCTTCTGGTAGCGGTCCCAGAGGTCGTTGATCGTGATGCGGAACCCCAGCGGGTCGATGACCCAGCCCCAGTCGCTCGTGCGCACGTAGGGGTTCTCCACGCCGGCGAAGGCGTTGCCCTCGGCGACGCCGCCCACGGAGTCGGGGTCGCCCGCGGTGCAGCGCGAGGAGTAGTAGCTAAACGAGATGAAGTCGACGGTGTTCTCCGCAAGGATGCGCTCGTCCTCGGCGGTCATGCCCACGTCGATGCCCTCGCGCTCGAGCATCTTGAGCGCGTAGCCGGGGTAGCGACCGCGCGCCTGCACGTCCACGAAGAAGAGGTCCTCCTGGTTCTTGACCTGCGCCGCGCGAACGTCCTCGGGACGACAGGAGTAGGGGTAGTAGCTTCCCGCGGCGAGCATGCAGCCCACCTTGTTCTCCGGATCGACCTCGTGGGCGATCTTGGTGGCCCAGGCGCTCGCCACGAGCTCGTTGTGCGCGGCGCGGTACTCGGCCTCGCGGGCATTCTCCCCGGGCTCGAGGACGATGCCGGCACCCATGAAGGGACGGTGCAAGATCATGTTCATCTCGTTGAACGTGATCCACCAGCGCACGAGGCCGCGGTAGCGGTTGAAGAGCACCGTCACAAGCCGCTTGTAGAGCTCGATAAGGGTGCGGTTTCGCCAGGCGCCGTACTTCTTGACGAGGTGGATGGGGCAGTCGAAGTGCGTGATGGTCACGAGGGGCTCGATCCCGTGCTCGCGGCAGCAGCGGAACACGTCCTCGTAGAAAGCGAGCCCGGCCTCGTTGGGCTCCTCCTCGTCGCCATTGGGGAAGATGCGGCTCCAGGCGATGGAGAGGCGAAAGACCTTAAAGTCCATCTCCGCGAAGAGGGCTATGTCCTCGCGGTAGTGGTGGTAGAAGTCGATGCCCGTCTGGGCCGGGTAGTAGTACCCGGGCTCGAAGTCGAGCATGCGCCTCAGGCCGCGGC
Organism: uncultured Collinsella sp.; assembly: GCA_900544115.1. Lineage (GTDB taxonomy): Bacteria > Actinomycetota > Coriobacteriia > Coriobacteriales > Coriobacteriaceae > Collinsella. The sequence goes on from UQTW01000017.1 coordinate 45,273, forward strand.
TTACGTCGTTGCGCTCCGGCCCGTGTGGGATGACGTCGACGTTGGCAAGGCCGCGGCCGCCCTCGTCATAACCTCCCTCGCATTGGTTGGCGGCGGTGGCTCCTCCCCAAAGGAACCCTTTTGGAAATGGCATGGTGCCTCCTTCTCTCTGGCGCCCCCCATCTCTGCGGGGGACGCTTTATAACGTCCTTGCGACCTCACGCGCCGGGCCCGTGGCCCTTTCCCTGATGCGCGCGGGCCGCCCGTGAAGGGGTGACTAGCTGACGGCTTGTCCTGCGGCGACGCGACGTGCCTCCCGGCCTCCAAACAGGGAGGGGACCTGTGCCAGGCACACGCCGGCGAGGATGATGGCGACGCCCAGCCACTCGACGACGCCGAGCGGCTCGCCGAGGACGATCATGGCGATGAGCAGGCCGGCGGGGAGTTCCGCGGCGGCCATGACAGTGGAGAGGCCTGCGGGCAGGTGCGGAGAGCCCATGCCGAAGAGCAGGACCGGGCAGAGCATGCCAAAGAAGCCGGCGATGACGGCAAAGGGCAGGATGCCCTGGGCGAGGACGCCCGAGACGACGTAGTCCGGGCATACCGTGAGCGACATGACCACGGAGCCCGCGCATACGATGACGCCACGCTGCTCGAACGAGCACGGGGCCTCGACCTTGCCGGAGAGGGTGACAAAGAGGGAGCAGGACACGGCCGCCCCCAGCGCGCAGAGCAGGGCCACGGGGTCGTACCCGGTGATGCCGGTCCTGTAAACGCCGCTGGCGAACACCGTTCCGAAGACGATGACCAGGGCGGAGACCACTTGGAGGACCCTCGGCGGTCGGCGCGTCATGACGGTCTGCCACAGGAGCCCCAGCCACGTGAACTGGAAGAGGAGCGTGAGCGCCACCGGGGCGGGCAGCACGCTCATGGCGTAGCAGTAGAGGATTGAGGTGAGGCAGGTGAGGGCTCCCAGGCCCATGAGCTTGAGGGCGAGCTTCCAGCCCACGCGCTGCCAGCGGTGCCCGAGTGCGTGCCCTGCGAGCGTGGCGAGGGCGAAGAAGAGGCAGCCGAACCACGCCTGGCTCGCCACCACCTGTGCCGAGGTGAAGCTCGCGGCGTAGGCGAGCTTGTAGGTCGTGGCCATCGCGCCGTAGCAGGCGCCGCCCGCAAAGACCTGGAGCGCCGCCTTGGCCTGTCCCGCGCCCGTGGCTCCTGCCCCGGCGGCCTGTTGCTTGATTGTGTTTGTTCCTGCCATTAGGCTCCCTTCCGTCTGCTGTCTTGCAGATGCACGTCTCGTGCGTCTGTTCCCTGCAGTCGGAAGGTGGGCTCGTGCGGTCTTCTGGCGGTGCATGTGGTACCTGCTGCCAAGACGAAAAAAGCCACGCAACCGACTGCTCGGTTGCGTGGCAAAAAGGTGGCTAGCGCCCAGAAAAGTCCACGCGTTTTTAGACTGGGACAAAGTACTACAACAGGTGAGATTCCGTCAAGAAAAAAAAACCGAGGAAAAAAGTGAGCCTCTGCCCGCCGTACCTGTGGCGGTCGTTCCCCGAACGGGGCGGTGCTGTTGGGGACTGTCTCGATCTGTAACAGTTGGGGCTAGTTTTGGTCGATGGATGTTACAGATTGAGATTGTTGAGGATGGGTGGGGGTAGCTAATTCGGACGGGGCTATTTTAAACATTGGGAAATCGAGCGTGGCAAGCGGAGGTCTTCGGGGTATAAGACGGCTAATTGTATGCCGCCTATGAAAGGAACCCTCATGCCCAGCGTTGCCGTTCTCGCCGCCGATGGCTTTGAAACTATTGAATGCCTGACCATGGTCGATGTCATGCGTCGCGGCGGCGTGCGCGCCACGCTTGTCTCGATCATGCCCACGCGCGAGGTCGTAAGCTCGCTGCAGATCCCCGTGACCTGCGATGCGCTCTTTGATGAGATCAATTTTGACGAGTACGACTGCGTCGTGCTGCCCGGCGGCCTGCCCGGTGCCACCAACCTGCGCGCCGACCAGCGCGTCTGCGACGTAGTCTGCGATTTCGCCGCGACCAAGCACGTTGCCGCCATCTGCGCCGCCCCGTTTATCCTGGGCGAGCTCGACCTGCTCGAGGGACGCCACGCCACGTGCTTCCCCGGCTTTGAGAAGAGCTTCCCCGAGGGCGCCTATACCGGCGACAAGGTCACGCACGACGGCAACATCATCACCGCCAGCGGCATGGCCCAGTCGCTCCCCTTTGCGCTTGAGCTGCTGCGCACGCTCGCCGGCGACAAGGCCGTCGAGAAGGTCGCCGAGGGCATTCAGCTATGATTTTGGCTTCGCAATCACCGCGCCGCATCGAGTTGATGCGCGAGGCAGGCTATAACATTCGCGTGATTCCCGCAGATATCGACGAAACGCCTTTTGATGGCGAGGTCCCGCTTACGCTCGTTGAACGCTTAGCACGCGCCAAAGCCGCCGCCGTTGCCGCCGAGCATGCCGAGCCCAACGAACTGACCGTCGCGGCCGATACTATTGTCACCTTTGACGGCCATATTTTGGGCAAGCCGGCAGACGGGGACGAGGCACGCACCATGCTCCGCGAGCTTTCGGGCCGCACGCACCAGGTCGCAACCGGCGTCTGCATCGTTAAAGCCGGCGACGCTACAGCTCCGCATGCCGCCGAGAGCCTGTCGTTTGTCGATGTGACCGACGTGACGTTCTATGAGCTTACCGAAGAGCAGATCGAGCGCTATGTTGCCTCCGGCGAACCCATGGACAAGGCCGGGGCCTACGGCATCCAAGGCACAGGCGGCCGCATGCTTGTGCACGATATTTCGGGTGACTTCTACAACGTGGTGGGCTTGCCCATCGCTCGCGTCGCACGCGCGATTCAAAAACTCTCGTAATTGCATCTGGCGCTGGGTATCCCCCAGCGCCTACAATTTTGCCGTACCGTACGGATCCCGACCGGGCATAAGGCCCGGCGGAAAACCGATAGGAGAAAACATGGACACACTGCTCGAAGCCATCGATGTTTGCAATGTCGATGGCTTTTGCTTTGGCAACTATACGGACGAGGAAGCTGGCACCGGCTGCACCGTAATCGTGGCGCCCGAGGGTGCCACCGGTGGCGTTGACGTTCGCGGCGGTGCTCCCGCATCGCGCGAAACCGACTTGCTGCGACCCGAGAACACCGTCGACAAGGTCCACGCCGTCTGCCTTTCGGGCGGATCGGCCTTTGGCCTCGAGGCTGCAAGCGGCGTGGCCCGCGAACTCGAGAGCCGCGGCATTGGTCTGCCCGTCGGCCCCACGCAGGTGCCCATCGTGTGCTCCAGCTGTATCTTCGACCTTGCCTTTGGCGACCCCACCGTTCGCCCCGACATTGAGGCCGGCATCGCCGCCGTGCGCGAGGCGCTCGACCACACCCCCACCAAGCTCGAACAGGGCAACGTAGGCGCCGGCACGGGCGCTACCGTGGGTAAGCTCATGGGCCCTGCCACCTGCATGAAGGCCGGCCTTGGCGCTGCCGCCGTGGCGCTCGGCCCCATCAAGGTGGGCGCCGTGGTCTCGGTCAACGCCTGTGGCAACGTTGTCGACCCCTTCACCGGCGAGTGGGTCGCCGGTATGCGCGCCGCAGCCGATAGCGACCAGATCGTCGACATGGAACTCGCAGCCTTTGCCGCCGCCGGGTCCATGCAGATGCCGCTCGACCGCACCAACACCACCATCAGCTGCATCGTCACCAACGTGGAACTCACTAAGGCACAAGCCACCAAGGTCTCTCAGATGGCCGCAGACGCCTACGCACACGCCATCCGTCCCACGCACACCACCAACGATGGCGACACCATCTACACCCTCGCCAGCGGCAAACTGGGTGCCCAGGCAAGCGCCGCCGTTCCCCTAGACCTGCTGGGCATGCTCGCCGTAAGGGCTTTGCAAACCGCCATCGTAAACGGAGCCAAAACCGCCAAAACCTCCCACGGCATCCCAGGTGCTGCGAAGTAATCTCACTCGACCGTCGGCCGGAGGCGGGCGGGCATTACGTTTGTCGCGAGCTCCGCATGCAAAGAAG
>UQTW01000018.1 GCA_900544115.1 uncultured Collinsella sp.
TGCGGCTGATCCGGTCCGACCGGGCCGCGCGGCAAGGAGATATATTGCCAGACCGGAGGGGCGCCGGGGGCGGGAATCGCGCACTCCATATTTTGTTCACAAATGAATAGGTCCATCAGTCGCATCACTGAGGTTAAAACTGAAGCATTGGCTTCTGATATTGGCGATGACCAGCTGGTTTATAGGTGTTAAGGCATCGGTCATCTCTGGAGCGCCACTTTACTCCAAAAGCATCAGCTATTTGTTTCCCGTCGGTAAAAGGCAGGTTTTGTTCGCCAAGCGTTCTTATATATAGAGAAGTTCGGGTTCGAACCCGTGGCGCGGCAACAAAAAAGCGACCAGCCGGAGCCGATCGCTTTCTATTCTATGCTGGATCATCCAGAGGGCGCTTCCGAACTCATTTTCTCGCTGCCATTCATGCTTTCGAAGCATCGTTCGACCTCCACAGCCTCATGTTTTGAGGATCTGCCGTGTTTATCACTGTTATTAATGAGTGTGTGGAAGTGATCCTCATACAGATACGTGCGATCCGCCAGAGAACTGAGAAGCATCTCTCTGCAGCCCTCGTTGCCTATCCTCGCATCTCTCAGGTCTTCTGGAAATTCACAAGCAGTCTTAGAGTCAATTTGTTTCCGTTTTCAGAGACTTGTTTGAGAGTTTTTAAAGACAGTTCAAAACAATAAGTGAGACACCATAAAGCAGAGCAAGATGTGCCGGATAGAAAATGTAGAAGAAATATTTGAGCTTCAGCCCTCGCTTACCATTATAAAGATTGATAAGCAGCAACGAAACGACCGCGGCAGCAACATCAGGATTAAATACATTAGCTGTAGCAAACTCAAATCCGCCGCCAACTATATGGCATGACGAAAGGAGCACTGCACATACTGCAGCAAAGAACATCTTGGCCTTGCTGTCGTGGAATAAATAGAATGCAGCCACAAGCATAATGCCATACACACCGCCATCTAGTTTAGTGTATTCAGCTGCCAGTGCTGTCAAAACAATCAGAGCAGTTTCTGCGATGTATCTTTTCCGTTTTGAAAGACTTTGTATCTTTTCCAGAACAATCAAAAAGACCAAGGAAAGCAGGAGCTCACACATAACATTTTGTTGCCGAAGGTCAAATAGTTGCCCGGTTTGGACGAAATCGTATATGGGCTCCGCAATGATTGCGAAGACAAGCATATTTCGCAGGTACTTCTTTAAGTCATGAGTATGCAAAAATCCCTCAACTATCAAAAAGCAAAATAAGGGAAATGCAATTCTGCCAAGAACATGAAGCACATCCGAAGCCTCGCTTAGAATCGCCCACTGTTCGTCTGATATCTGGCTGTACGATGCGTGAGTCATGATTCCATTGGTCAGGACGATCCTGCTTACATGATCGAGAACCATCGAAATGGCTGCTATTATCTTTAATGTGCTGCCGCTAATTCCATATCTATTTGTTTTCATTTCGTATTCCTTACTTTGGGTGGGCCGTCAGGGGTTCAGCCTGCGCCGCAGGCGGCCGCTGCGGCGCTTCGCGCCATGCGCGCTGCGCTGGCAAACGCTCACGCGTTTACTCAGCTCCGCGCCCTTTCGGGTTCGAACCCGCGTCGCGGCAACAAAAAAGCGGCCGGCATCCGCCAGTCGCTTTTCCATTCTATGGTGGGCCGTCAGGGGTTCGAACCCTGGACCTTGGGATTAAAAGTCCCCTGCTCTGCCAGCTGAGCTAACGGCCCGCGGGTGGCATTGTACCACGGTCTGGGACTATTCCCAACTCCATTGGCCGTTCTGGAAAATCACAACTTCACGTCCATCAGGCGTAATGCCCGTAATATCGATGTCGTCCGTGCCAATCATAAAATCGACGTGCGTGCTCGAGACGTTAACGCCATGCTCCAGGAGCTCTTCCTTGGACATGTCATACCCACCCTCGATACATTCGGGGAAACCGACACCTAGCGCGAGATGGCAGCTGGCGTTCTCATCATAGAGCGTGTCATAGAACAAAACGCCACTTTCACGGATCGGCGTGTTCTTGGAGATAAGCGCGACCTCACCCAGATGAGCGGCACCTTCATCGGTGTCAATGATGCTCGCAAGCGTCGCCTTGCCCACGCGGGCATCGTAGTCCGCTACGCGGCCGGCCTCGAACTTAATCCAAAAATCGTCGACCTTGTTACCGTGGTGAATGAGCGGCATGGCCGAGTACACGATACCGTCGGCGCGCATACGATCAGGCGAGGTGAAGACTTCCTCGGTGGGAATGTTGGGGAAGAAGGGGTGTCCATCGGGCGTCTTGCCCTTGCCGCCGGCCCACTCGTGACCCTTCGTCATGCCAATCGTCAGATCGGTTCCATTTTCCGCGGTGTAATGCAGGCGGTCAAAACGATTGTCGTTCAGGAAACGCAGGTTCTTTTCGAACGCCGCGTCATGAAGCTCCCAGTCGCTCTCCGGGTCCTGGCCATCGGCACGAGCGGTGTGCAGAATCGCATTCCATAGCTTATAGATTGCAACCTCATCGGCGTCTCCCGGGAACACCTCGTGCGCCCAAGCCACGACCGGAGCGCCGGCGATGCACCACGGATTGATGTTGTAATCCAGTCCACGGCGGAAAGCTTTGCACTGCGTATTCCTCGCCTTGGATGCCGCGGCCGGCTTGGCTGGATCGATGCCCTTGAGGGCTGCAGGATCCGCACCCTCAATAAAGATAAAGCAGGCGCCATCCTGGGCCAGGGAATCCAACTGCAGGCGCTTCCACTCGGGCGTCTGCTCAAAATAGCTTTTATCGACATGCTCGTACGTGAGCCTCGTCACGGCATCATCGGCCCAAATGACCGTCACGTGGCCAGCGCCGGCGGCATAAGCCTCCGCGACCACCACGCGGGCAAAAGGCGCGCACTCGACCGGAGACTGAACGACAACCTCCTGGCCGGGCTTGACGTTTACGCCTTTGCGGACAACCAGGCGCGCATAGTTTTTAATCTTGGGCTCCAGGGCCTTCATGCCCTCCAGAGCTTCTTCGACCGTCAGGGCAGCTCGAATCATGTGCCACTCCATCTATCTATAGGACAATAATAAGGCGCGCCGCAAAAACGACACGCCTTATATCTTAGCGATAAGTGTGAATGCAAACGCTACTTCTTCTTGGAGTCCTTTTTATCCTCCTCGGCAGCTGCGCGCTCGATAAGAGCGTTGAGCTTGTTCTCGGACATGCCCTCGGCCTGCGCGCGATACATGTTACGCAGGGGACGAATACGAACGAAGTCGTAGATAAAGTCACCCAGGATGATGACATAGGACAAAACGATGCCGACCATCTGAACAGGACTGGACACCGTGCCGCCGGGAGCGAAGTAGAGCGAAGCCCCGATTGCCACGACGAGCACCATGCCGATAGCGAGCACAGCCCACCAAATACGGCGGCGCTTGGTGTAGTCCTCATCCTGCTTGAGAAGGATATTCGACACCGTGTAGATGCGGTCCTCCTTGGCGCGCTGCTTAGCCTTGCGGGCGCGCTTCTCCTCTTTAGAGAGGCCCTCGAGGTTCTCGCCCTTCTCGAGCTCTTTGCGGCGTGCCTTAGACGAAGCCGGCACGACGCGGACAGAGCTCGCTGCCTGACGGGCAGGCTTAGCAGATGCGGCGGACTTGCGCGCAACCCCGGTAACCTCGTGGGATTGCGTGCGCTTGTTCGTGGCGCTACGGGTACTCACTTATGCGTTCTCCTTCATGCTTGTGAACTGGGAGCCCGTGATGATCTGGAAGGCCTCGCGATAGCGCTCGGACGTGCCATCGATGACCTCGGCGGGCAGGTGCGGGGTCTCCCCCGTCATATCCCAGTTGGCCTTGAGCCAATTGCGGACGAATTGTTTGTCGTAGCTGGGCTGGATCTTGCCCTCCTCGTAGCTGGCAGCAGGCCAGAAACGGCTGGAATCGGGCGTGAGGCACTCGTCGATCAGCGTGACCTTGCCATCGATGACACCAAACTCGAACTTGGTGTCGGCAATGATGATGCCACGGGTCGCGGCGTACTCGGCAGCGGCCTTGTAGATCTTGAGGGAAAGGTCGCGAATCTGCGTGGCGATGTCCTCGCCCACGATCTCGCAGCAACGCTCGAACGAGATGTTCTCGTCGTGGTCACCGATCTCGGCCTTCGTGGACGGCGTGAACAGCGGCTCAGGAAGCTTGGAAGCCTCGGTCAGGCCCTCAGGCAGCTGGATGCCGCAGACGGTGCCGTTCTCGTCGTAGGTCTTCTTGCCCGAACCGGTCAGATAGCCGCGGACGATGCACTCGATAGGAATCGTCTGGGCCTTCTTAACCAGCATGGCGCGGCCGGCGAGGTAGTCACGATACTCAGCAAACTCCTCAGGGAAATCCGCCGGGTCGATGGAAACGAGGTGGTTGGGAACGATGTCGGCAAACTTATCGAACCAGAATGCCGAGATGCGGTTGAGCACCTCTCCCTTAAACGGAATCTCGTCGGGAAGAATGAAGTCGAACGCAGAAATGCGGTCGGTGGCGACCATCAGCAGGTTTTCACCGGCATCGTAGATATCACGAACCTTGCCACGGGAATCTGGACGACGCTCCATCGTTGTCACGTGAGTCACTCCTTACCAAAATACGACAGTAATGCGGGTTCTTTCCCGCACGTTTTCGCAAACTCGGAGCGGCAGGGACGAAACCCCTCCTTCACCGAATAGCGAAAAGCTAGTGCTCCATTGTAGTAGATGCCGCGTCCGCCGTGTGCTCGCGAGGCAGATGAATTGTAAAAGTCGTACCCTTTCCAAGCTCCGACTCCACGGAAATGTAGCCATGATGGCGCTCGACGATTTGTTTAGTCACGGCGAGGCCCACGCCCAGGCCACCCGCCTCGCGGGCGCGACTGGCGTCGGCACGCCAAAAACGACCAAAGATGCGCGACAGATCGTCCTTGGCAATACCGATGCCGGTATCCGAAACGGCAATACTGACATGCTTGCGGTCACTGAGCACCGACACCACGACCCAACCGCCCTCGGGGGTGTAGCGCATGGCGTTGCTCATGAGATTGATGACGCACTGCGTGATCATGTCGGGATCGGCCTCGACGACATCGTCGTGACCCTGGGTTTCATCTGCAAAGCGCAAGCGCAGATCGCGGTCAACAAACAGGCGCTCCTGAGCGTTGACGATGGAACGCACGAAGGGAACCATGTCCACCGGCTCAAGGTTGAGCGGCGCTGTGCTGTTTTCCATGCGCGATAGATCGAGCATCTGCTGCACCAGACGGGCCAGGCGACGTGTCTCGGATGCAACGGTTTCCAGATGCTCGTCGTCGGTGGGATACACCCCATCCTGCATGGCTTCGACTGTCGCGAGCATGGCCATAAGCGGAGTACGAAGTTCGTGAGCCACGTCTGAGGTCAGGCGCTTCTCGTGTTTCATATCCTTCTCGAGCGAAGTGGCCATCTCATCGAAGGTCTCACCCAGCTGATCAATCTCGTCATCACCGCGCAAACCAGTACGAGCGGACAGATCGCCATCGCGAATTTGCTTGGCCGTGCTCGTAATACGATGAATCGGCTTGGTGAGCATGCGCGACACGAGCGATCCGATAACGACCGAAATGCAAACTGCAACAACCGCGGCGAGGGCCATGGCGTTAAAGGTCTTCTCCCTAAATGCAGAATCCGCCTTGGTGAGCAAGGCATCGGAGCCGATGGCCCATAGCTTTACCTGTCCGACATGCTCGCCCGAAGACGTTATGATTTCGACGTTGGCAACGCTATCGGAGTCGGTTGGAGCAGACGAGACCGGGCTATGCGATGCTTTTTTACCGCTCGAGCTGCTCGACGCCGATTCGCTCTCGCGCACATCGGCGGTCGCGCTTGCCGAAGGCCATGAGTCGTCATAAACGACAACGCCTTTCTTGTTGACGACCTGCATACCCAAATCGTCGGACACCAAACTCGATGTCGCGACCGTACGTAGCTCGCCCGCAGTCCAATTGCCGTTTTCCTCATACGACGTCGCAAGCTTTTCGGCAGCGGAATTTGCGATTTCGACGATATTGGAGCGCGTGTAATCCGAAAAGACCGTGCCCCACACAACAGAGACCACGCCCACCAGCACCAATACCGTCATGAGCGATGTCAGAGCAAAAGCAAGTGCCATGCGCGAGGGATAGCTCATCGTTGGCCGTGAATCGGAACGAGGCGTGTTCCAACTAGCCTTGGAACCCGCCTCGCTCTCCTGCTTGTGCTTTTGTCCGATTTCAAAGCGCGCAGGTGTCATATGTGATTTCCCTATTTCTCGTCCGACTTATCGGTCTTGGCCGGAGCCTCGAAGCGATAGCCGACACCGTGGACGGTGTAGAGCCACTTGGGCTTCTTGGGATCATCGCCCAGCTTGGCGCGAAGGTTCTTCACGTGGCTATCGATGGTGCGCTCATAGCCCTCAAAGTCGTAGCCGAGCACCTTCTCGACCAGCTCCATGCGGTTGTAGACGCGACCGGGGTGACGGGCAAGCGTGGTGAGCAGCTTAAACTCGGAAGCCGTCAGGTCGACTTCCTTGCCCTCGACCAAAATCTTGTGGCCCGAGATATCGATGACCAGATCGCCGAAGTCGAGTACCTCGACGGCTGGCTCGTCGGCCTGATGGGCACGGCGGAACAAGGCGCGTACGCGCGCGACAAGCTCGCGCGGCGAGAACGGCTTAATCAGATAGTCGTCGGCGCCGAGCTCAAGACCGATAATACGGTCCTCGATCTCGCCCTTAGCCGTCAGCATGATGATGGGGACATCCGAGGTATCGCGAATGGTGCGGCAAACGCGCTCGCCGGGGATCTTGGGGAGCATAAGGTCGAGCACGACCAGGTCAAACTGATGCTTCTCGAACTCCTCGATCGCGGACTGGCCGTCGCCGACGCCCACAACCCAGTAGCCTTCGCGCTCGAGATAGGCAGCGACGGCGTCACGGATTGCCTTCTCATCCTCGACCAGCAGAATCTTTTTTGCATCTGAAGCCATAACACGGCCCCCCTGTCTCAATTAGCTAAGAACAAGCCCATTTTAACGCACCTGAACCCGCCGGATGCCACTATGACGCGGCAGCTCGGCGGGCGGTACTCACAATTACAACGCGCTTATTCCCCTGTTGGCGCCTTTTTAACCCCTCTAAGCTTAAAGAGAGAATAGGCGTGCGGTGACCGTCTCTGGTATACCCTGGCTGTTGCGCACCGTGGCGTACGTAAGGAATGAGTCCGATTTTCCCGCCGTAGCTGGATAATCGCCATACTCCAGGGCTCGGTCGGGCGACAGAAGCGAGCCATAGGTCTTGGCAGAGGTGTCGATCAGGAAATGCGATGCCTGCACCTTAACAAGGTATTTATTCTTCTTGCCAGCCGCACATGCGAGCGGCTCGCGTGACAGGAAGAGGTACGGCCCTCCCTCATTACCGATATACGTGCCCATATTGCCCAAGCTGCCCACGCCACTATAGGTCGCCTCGATAGAAAACACGAAGGTATCGCCCATATATACGGCCTCGAAAGGCGAGACTGACGAGGGAAGGACTAGCTGGGCACGTTTGGTGTTGTTGCCGTCGGTCAGATCGATTGCCGTTATGCCGTAGTAGACACCCTCGTCGTTGCGGACACGCGGCGAGATGGTCAAAATGCCGTCGCTCGCACGCGGGGCCGATGCAAAGCGGCCCGTCGATTTCCAAATTGTCTCGGCCTTGGATTCATCAAGCGAGCGACGATAGCAAAACGAATCACTACTCGTTTTATTGCCGCCTGCCGAAGGCATTTTATACCAGATGACTGATGACCCGAACGCCGTAAACAGTGGCGGATCATAGTCCTTGCCACCCCGATCGAGCTCAACCACGTCGCCAGAGAGCGAAGCGCCCGACAGATTTTGAGCGTAGAGCTTCCACGATGAATTGGCAAAGTTCATCTCAACCCACGCAAACACGCCATCGCCGGCACGGACATCGTAAAATGCATATCCCGTGCCCTCGATAGGATCCTCGATTAATGTGGTAAGCGAGCCGTCGCCCAAGTTGAGCACGCCAAGCGTGTTGGCATGTAACGCAGACGCCGGGGCCATCATCGCCGCGGCGTAATCGCCGTCGCAGTAGTACAGCAGCGTACCCAAGGGCAATGTCCATGTCGCCATGGGCTCAAGATCGATATCGACGGCCTCATACTCATCCGTAATCGAGACAATCTTTGAGTCGTCTTTGATAACTTGTGGCTCGCCGGCAGCATCGTCGCTGGTACCCGTTTTCTTTGAGCATCCGGCAAGCACCGTGGCAGCGCCCGCGGCAGCCCCTCCGAGCACAAAGCCGCGGCGCGATATTCCGTTCTTGACGTGGTCGGCGATACCCATTAGGCGATCTCGGCGCGAGCGGCCTCGATAGCGCGCGTGAGCTGATCGGCGCAGGAGGTCTTTTTCATACCGCAGGTATTACCAGCGAGAACCTCGATTACACGATCGGCAGGAGCACCCTCGACCAGCTTAGAGATAGCCTTGAGATTGCCGTTGCAGCCACCGGTAAACTCGACGCCCACCACCTTGTTGCCGTCATCGGACAGGTCAAGGTGGATATTGCGAGCGCATACGCCCTGAGGCTTGTAATCAAAACTAATCATTGCGTTCCCCTCTCGTAAAGCAATTTCAGACGTCTATTATCCCCGTCCGAACCGATAAAGTATCGCGGGCACCGATTCAACATTCCCCAATGCGCAAACCGGCAACAGCAATACTAGCAATCTGCTTCCCGAGCGTGGACTTTTCGTTTCTCTTGATACATGTTGTGGTCAGCGATGTGGTAAATCTCGGTCAGTGTATAACCGGGTGCCTCTGCCGTCGCGACGCCAAACGACGCACTGACTGTCAGCACCTCATCGCTCGCAGCAGCAAGGCTGAGGCGAAGATCTTGCACTACTTCACACGCGGATTCGTGATCGGTGTGAGGGCAAACCAGCAAAAACTCGTCGCCGCCAAGGCGCATCGGCAGATAATCCGCACCAGCCACCCGCCGCAGCACGGACGCCGTCCGTCGCAGCAGTTCATCCCCCATCTCGTGACCATAGATGTCGTTGGTCCGCTTGAGATAATTGCAGTCCAACATAATCACGCTCACGGGCAAGTCCTCGTTTACCAGGCTATCTCCGCGCGATTCAAGATAGTTGCGGTTGCGAAGCCCCGTCAGTTTGTCTTGATATGACAGCTCCTCGGCATGCTTGACCATCGATATGTTGTGCGTCGCCACGACGACCGACTCCAGCCGGCCTTGCTCATCGCGATGCTGGGGGACAACCTGTAGCGAGTACCAAGCGCCTCGACAATCTCGCACCTCGGCAGCCAAGTACGGTACGCCCTCCATACGTTCACGAAGCGAACTTATATCTACGAGTCCCACAACCGCTTCGCGGCTTTCGGGGCTCACGATATCCCGGCAGACCGTGTCCATAAAGTCATATGCCTCGCTGTGCTCGGCAAATATTTTCGCTATCGCCGGCGACATATTGATCCCCTCGATCTCGAGGGTGTCGAGATGCAAAAGGAAGGTCGAATCGTAGATGGCGCTTATGGCATTGATAATGCCGAGCTGTTTATCCTTTTCGACCAAATTGCGGTGGTCAACGATATTTCGAGCCAACAGCACCACGACCCAAAACGCAAGACACACCAAGACGCCGACGGCGACAAATGAAATCCTGTCAGACATGACCTCAGATTTGGGATATAGCGCAAACAGGCGGTAGTCCTTATATGCCGCACGCACGGCATACCATTCGTCTCCTCGATATTCGATGCGCGTCAGGCCGTCGTCTTTCCACTCAACTCCTACGCTGGTGAGGAGTCGGGCGAGCGACACGTCAGCATCGGCACTGTTGGATGAGACAATCTCCGCATCCTCCATAACAAGCACCGTGGGACCCTGGTGGAAGGTACTGTTCGAAAGCACGTCGGCTATGGCATATGAATAGTCGTCCGCCGTATCGGAAACAAGTGAGCGGTATGCCAGGGCAACGCCGTCGCCATACGGAACAGCACAGACGGCAAAAACGACACCACGGCGCTCATCGACAGTTGAGTAGGTCACTTTGGAACCTTGATACATCGATGCGACCGGCGAACAGGCCAACTCATCTCGCCACAACATGAGCGGATCGCGACCATCGATGTCGTAGTGGGCAGCCATATGGCCATCGGAGTCCATGACCATCAGCCCCGAAAGGTTCTCGGCATGGACAAATTGCTCGATAAGATCGTCGTTAACCTCAACGCGATCAGAGGACAGGAACGTCACAAACGATTCGACCGCGGCGAGCAAATCGTGCGTCGCCTCGGTTTTTCTCCCCTGTTCGTAGCGGTCATATTTTTCGCAAGCGTTCTCCAAAAACACCATGGTTTCTTGGCCAAACCCAAGCGTTTTTTCGAGGCAGCGATGGGTTCCAACCGTATACAACAGGCCTAACAAGACGGCGCTGACAATAACGCTGGCAGCTATGACGTTCAGAGTCTTTCGACTCAAGCGGTGCTCATCAGTTGTCATGAATTTCCTCCTTGCCCGCCCGTCGTCGCTCCTGTCTTGTAATTGCCCACAATACGGTCAATCGTGCCATCTCGATCCATGTCGAACAGCGCGGTATTGAGATCCTTTACGACCGATCCTTCATAGCTGTCATCAAACGCGACGCCCAGGTCAACCGTCATAACATTGTCGGCAAACACACGGTAAACGCCGGGATACTGAGCAACGAGTCGGTCAAGCGACTGGACATCCGCCATCCAGCAGTCAACGTACCCTTTGACTAGAGCGGCTTTGCAGAGTTCGGCAGAGCCATATGATTTGATTTGAACGTCCGACGAGACCCCCAGATCCCCCGCAAGCAATCGGCGTTCACTCACCGAACCCGCAATCACCGCAATGGTCTTACTTCCATCGAGATGTGCCAAGGACTTGATGCCACTCGTTTTCTTGGCGGCAACCGAGACCGTCACGGTTAGATACGGCTCGGTCCAGTAATACTTATCCTCGCGATAACAGGGAGAATAGTCACACCACAGGCAATCGATATCACCGTTTTTGAGCAGCCGGTCGCGATCGTTCCAGTCAATATCGACAAACTGTGGCTTGAGCCCCGCACGCTTGCAGGCCTCGCGGGCGATGTCGATATCGATACCGGCGTAATCGCCCGTGGTATCGACATACACATAGGGGTCGTTATCCGTAACGCCGATTTTGAGCACCGGGAGATCTTTGTCGGCTTCATTCGAGGAGGAAGAACTGCTTCGAACGGTATACGTCAGGGCGCCCGCACAGACGGCAACAAGGAGTATGAGCGTAAACGAGACGATGGTGGCCCGCTTGATGCGTCTGGGCACGTGCCCCCTTTCATCGAAACAGCAGTCGGAGTTCATTTTATTACCCGGGCGCATATGCGACAGTAAAAAAAGCGCCTCGCCCAAGACGGGCAAGGCGCCAAAGGTTGAAATGCATCCGCAAGCGGTCGAATTAGGTTAACCCTACTCGAAGCTCAGCTGCTCCAGGCGATCGAAGACCGTATCGATGCGGGTGAGGAAGTCCCACGGATCAAAAATCTCGTCGAGCTTCTCCTGGCTGACGGTGCAGCGCGGATCGGCCTCGAGACGCTCCTTAAAGGTGGGGCCAGAGACACAATCCTGCACCTCGTGCCAGGTGGCCATGGCGTTCTCCTGCACAATGGCGTACGCATCCTCGCGGGTGATACCCGTATCGACGAGGGCAAGCAGGACCTTGGAGGAGAAGATGAGGCCGCGGGTCTTGTTGAGATTGGCCATCATGCGGGCCGGATACAGCTGCAGGCCGTCGATAACGCGAATGAGGCACTGGAACATGTGGTCGAGCGCGATGAAGCTATCGGCCTGGGCGACGCGCTCGGCAGAGGAGTGCGAAATGTCGCGCTCGTGCCACAGGGCGACATTGTCGAAGGCGACCTGGGCGTTGGACTTCACGATGCGTGACAGGCCGCAGACCTTCTCCATGGTGATCGGGTTGCGCTTGTGCGGCATGGCGGAGCTGCCCTTTTGACCCTTGCGGAACGGCTCCTCGGCCTCGAGCGTATCGGTTTTCTGCAGATTGCGAACCTCGGTAGCGATGCGCTCGCAGGTGGCCGCGGTAGTGGCGAGAACGCCGGCGAGATAGGCGTGATGGTCGCGGCTGATAACCTGCGTGGACAGCGGGTCGTGAACCAGACCCAGGTGCTCGCAGACATACTCCTCGACAAACGGTTCGATGGAGCTGTACGTGCCAACAGCGCCCGAGATGGCACCGAAGGCAACGTTCTTGCGGGCATCCTCAAGACGATCCAGATCGCGCTTGAGCTCCCAGGCCCAAGAGCCAAACTTCATGCCGAAGGTCATCGGCTCGGCATGGATGCCATGGGTGCGGCCAGCGCAAAGCGTGTTGCGCTCCTCGAAGGCGCGGCGCTTGCAGATCTCGCCGAGCTTCTTGACGTCCTCGATGATCAGATCGCAGGCCTGGGTGAGCTGGTAGCACAGAGCCGTATCGCCCAGATCGGAGCTGGTCATGCCATAGTGAACCCAGCGGCTGGGCTTGGGGTCGCCCTCGGGAACATCGGCGTCGATGTACTCCTTCATGTTGGTCAGGAAGGCGATGACATCGTGGCGCGTGACCTCCTCGATCTCATCGACCTTCGCCTTCTCAAAGTTGGCATGGTCGCGGATCCACTGGGCTTCGTCTTTAGAAATGCCGATCTTGCCGAGCTCCGCCTGGGCCTCGCAGGCCAGAACCTCGATCTCCTGCCAAATGGCATACTTGTTCTCGAGGGAGAAGATATGTCCCATCTCCGGGCGGGTATAGCGATCGATCATAGCGGCTCCTTTTTGGTTATTGGCACGTTGGTCGTAACCCAACCATTGTACCGTGCGCAGGTGCAAGTATGGGCAGCAGGCATGAACCTAACATTTTGAAGCAGGAGCGGGCAACGGGACGTCCGTGCGTCCGCGTCGCGGACGCACGCCGGCTGTGGTCAGCATGCCCCGGTCCTCAAAGCCGTCGAAGGAGACCGGATCGAACCGAGTGTCCCAGCATCCCCCTTGGCTGATAGAGCGGGCAACGGGACGTCCGCGTATTTGCTTCGCAAATCCGCACCGGCTGCGGTCGCCTATCGGCGACCTTGCCTGCTCGCTATAAACGCTTCGCGTTTATTTAACGCTCGCACCCTGTCGGGTTCGAGTCCCGGCACTTTATTGAAAAAGGCACAGTAACGAAACGTTACCGTGCCTGAAATTCGAATGGAGCGGGCAACGGGACTCGAACCCGCGAGTGTCAGCTTGGGAAGCTGATGCCTTACCACTTGGCGATGCCCGCATATGTGGGGGATAGTATAACGCGGTTGTCTTGTTCGATACAAGGGTGGCGATGCTTGTTTTAGCTGTGGAGATTCGTTTGAAAATCGCGTCAATTGTGGAGACGAGGACCTTTGACTTCCTGTTCACCTTATCTTCTACCTGCGCTTTTGCTTGATTGTTGTATTTGAGCTCAATTTGTCAGGAATTGGGCAAGCTTTTGGTCAGGCTCCGGTACTTACCCGCATGAACCTCGGGGGTAGCCTCATCCTACGCGTCGCAGCCTCCCCGTGCGGCGCACGAGGGATAAGGAGCAGCCATGTCCAACGCACCCACGCACTCTGTCCACAGCGCAATCGCAACAGGTCCGCTGCTCCTGCTCCTCTTCCTGCTTTTCGGCTGCCTGGCACCGGGAGCCGCATTTGCCGTCGATGGCTACGACCAGCTCGGCTTCCGCACTATCAGCGATAATTGTGGGCCCTTCTTTATCGGCAAGTATGAAGCTCAAGACGCCTCGATTGCCTACTGCATGAACCAGGAGCGTCCCGGCCCCACCAAGCCGGGCGGCCCATGGCTCAACTTTGATCAAGGCTGGGTGTGGCTCGACGACGAGTTCGCAGCAATCGTTTGTCACGGATATCCTACCGCCGCGTCGTTTGGCGGTTACCATCTTTCACCCGATCGCGCCCGCGCCGCCACCCAGCTTGCCGTATGGATGCTCAACGGCACTACCCATGTCGACGGCACCTACTCCTACACGACCGCTCAGGGCAAAACCAAGAGCGGGCACTTTACCGCCGACAATGAAGTCGTGGCGGCTGCGCGGTGGCTCCACGACAGCGCAAAATCAGGAAGCATCAAAGCCGCTCCGCACCGCGCGCGGCGCTATCTAGGAACCGTATCGGGCGGCAGCAGACGTCAAGACATGCTCTATGTACTGCCAGCGGTCTCTGTTTCCTTCCAAAAGCAGTCTGCGAACACTGTTATTACCAGCGGAAACAATACCTATCAGTTTACCGGGGCAACATTCGATATTTTTGAGAGCGCCAGCGACGCATGTGTCGGCACCATCCAGATGGACGGCAACGGTCGAGCACAGGCAACACTCCTACCCAACACGGCATACTACCTAGTTGAAACGAAGGCGCCGGCCGGCTATGTCCCCCGCCCCGATCGCGTTGCCTTTACCACGGGGAATGACGGCGGGCAGGTCGCCATCGATGAACAACCCGGCGCCATCACCCTGCATGTCGTAAAACTCGATGCCGCGACGAATGCCGGCCCCCAGGTGGGATCTTCACTCGCAGGAGCAGAGTTCACGTGCGTGTCGCAATCAACCCCTGGATGGTCGCAAATCCTCACGACTGACGAAAGCGGTCGGGCCACCCTCACCGATGTCCCCCTGGGAACTTTTACCATCTATGAGTCAAAAGCCCCCGAGGGCTACCTGCCAGCCAACGACAGCTGGTCCTATACCGTTGGAGCCGACCAGCTCGGTGATTCAGGCGTGGTCGAGATCGAATCGCGCGTTTCCGATATCCCTATTGCGTTTGACCTTGAGATTTCCAAATTCAAGGACTACGGCAATAGCGATCAATCCGGCCTGGAGCAGCCGGCAGGAGGTGTTGTCTTTGAGGTTGTCAGCAACAGCTCTCAGCAGGTTGTTGGCACACTGACCACAAACATCTATGGCTTTGCCTCCACCAAAGATCAGCCCGAAGCATGGTTCGGCACAGGCAAGCGACCCGCCGGTGTCCACGGAGCCGTCCCATACGACCGTGCCGGCTACACCGTTCGCGAGGTTCCGGAAACCGTCCCCGAGGGTTTTAAACGTGCAGGGGAATGGACCGTCGGGGCCAATCAGATTTCCGACGGCGCCGAGCTTCAATATATCGTGGACAACCACGCTCTGTCGACGCATCTCCAGATTGTAAAACGCGATGCCCAAACAGGCGCTTCTGTTCCCCTAGCCGGATTCACCTTCCAACTCCTCGACAGCAATCACGAACCTGTCTCACAAACTTGCTGGTATCCAGCACATAACGTAATGGACACCTTTACGACTGACGCGACCGGGACCGTCACACTGCCCGAATCGCTCGTGCCGGGCACCTATTATGTACGCGAAACATCGGCCAAAGAGCCCTATCTTGTCGGCGAAGAGATCGAGGTAAACATACCCGCCGACATGAACCTAACGCCCGTTGCAATCGCCTCGTATTATAACCACGCCGCGACCGGAAACATCAGGATCGTTAAAACCGATGCCGTAGACGGCAGCAGCCTCGCGGGCGCCATCTTTGAGATCCGTGCCTCAGGTTATATCGTGCGCCCCGACGGTAGCATTGCCGCGCTCGACGGTGAGACTGTCGCTACCGTCACGACGGATGAAACTGGAGAAGCACGCGCGGACGACCTCCCGCTGGGATCTGGCACCGCACGCTACGAGGTTGTCGAGACTCAAGCGCCGACCGGCTTCTTACTCGACCGGACGCACCATATCGTCGACCTTACCTATGCCGACCAGAAAACACCCGTTGTGGAAGCACGGCTTAACGTATCCGACGATTACACCAAGGTTGATATCTCCAAGGTCGATGCAAGCGGAGAGCAGGAAGTGAAAGGCGCACAGCTCACCTTATATGGTCCCGATAAAACCGAAATAGACTCCTGGACCTCATCCGACAAGCCGCACCGCATCGAACATCTTGCACCCGGCACCTACTCGTTGCGCGAAACGATGTCTCCGCGGACCTATGACCTTGCCGAGGAGATAACGTTTGAAATAAAGGATACGGGAGAAGTCCAATCCGTCGCGATGAAGGATGCGCCCATCGAGATCAAAGGACAGGTCGACAAGCGTCAGGAACTTGTCCAACCTATCGGGAAGGGTCTGTTGGCTAACGGCGATGGAAAAAACCGCGCCGCGATGCAAACCAATACGGACGGACTTTTCTCCTATACCATCGATGCTCGAAACGATTCCGCTACTTGGGTTGATGAGTTTACGATTACCGATGATCTTGAGTGCGCCAAAGACGGCACGGCGAGATTCGTCTCAATCGAAACCCCCGTCGCCATCGGCGACCTCAACGGTCTGTGCAACGTGTGGTATCGCACGACGCCGTTGGACTCGACAGACGTCGATGAGCCGGCAAACGCGACGCTTGACGATGGGCACGAAAATCCTTGGCTTGAGTCCGACGAAGTAAAAGAGAGTCTGGGTGAAGATTGCCGCCTCGTCGATTACGACGGCTGGCACCTCTGGAAGGCGGATGTCTCGACCACGGAATCCGCCACACTCGAGGCGAAAGAACTCGACCTTGCATCCAATACCGTCGTGACGGGCATTTGCATTGAATACGGTGCGGTAGCCGCCGACTTTACGACTCGAAGCGATACGGATTCTTGGACCCGCGATGATCTCAAAGATGAGCACGACGACCTTGACGATGCCAAAGCAATCCTTGGCACAGATGCTCGGGGCGCAGTCGTGCACATGCAGGCAACGTCGGCTTACACACCCCAAACTGCACTCACCAACAGCGCACGCGTCGATCTTTGCCGCAACGGCGGCGGCGATAAACTTGAGTCACATGACGAGGACCGTGTCATTCAACGCTGTACCCTACCGCAGGACCTACCGGCAACAGGATCAGCCCCCATCGCCGCTTGCATCACCGCGCTCCTGACCTCGGGTGCCGCAGCCCTATGGTTCGCTCGCCTTAGGTCAATCCCAAAGAAGCGCTAGCGCGATGAAAAAGCGGGCGAGCCAGTCCCCCGGCTCGCCCGCTTTCAATCATTTAAATCGCCGTATCTACTCTGCAGACGAAGATCCACCATCAACGATTGCTTGCTCGGACTCAGGAATCCCATCGGCACCCGTGCTCTGTTCTTGCTCCACCTCTTCGCTGATTGCGGAGGCGGGGGTCGAGCCCTTCGCGCCCACGATATAGGCGGCTCCAAACCCCAACGCAATGGCAATCAAGGTCAAAATCACGTAGACAGGCCAATGGCGCTTAATATACGAAAACACGTTGACTCCTTAGAGCTCCGTCTACGAACGGCGGATAACCTCGGTCACGACCTCGGATACCGTGGCAATGTTCGTCGGGTTGACATTGTGGGGCAGGTCGTCCTCGGTACGAGCGCAAGCCAGACGCGTGCCGTCCACGCCGGCGATGGTGAGGGCTCGGCGGCTCGCCTCGAGCGCGGCGTAGGCATCGGTCTTGGCATAGGGCATCTCGAGCGCGCCACAATCGACATGGAACGACTTGCACACCTTGCTGACCAGGTTCATGATGCGGCGATCGCCCTTGACCAGCTGCTGTTCGCCCTCAACCGTCACCACCGAAAGCCTACCGGCGCCGACGGATTCAAGATTGATGAAGAATACGCCGCGGAGCTTATCGCGATGCGAAGCCAAGAAGGCCTTCATACCGGAGCCATCACAATCCGAGGCGCCCGTTGCCACAAACCAGATATCGTGACCGAGCAGCTCATCGTCGCCCATAGAAGCGACAGCCGAGAGCATATCTTCGGAAGAAGCGCCGTCGGAAGACGTAGCGCCGCCCTTCCAGCCATCGTTATCGTCCTCGAAATTATCCCACGAACCGATGCCGCGACCGGACTTCTTGGCATCGTAATCGTCTTCGACGCCCAGCCAGTCACTCATGCTGTCCTGTTCGTTTTTCTTTTTACGACCGAACAGGCCGCCCAGGCCGCGCTTGCGAGACTTGGGTGCCGCAGGGGCGGGAGCCGAAATGGTCTCGATCGGCTGTGCGCCCGACGCAACGGGCATAGGAGGCGCAACGGGTGCCGATGTGGGTTCGGGACCCTGGGCGGTAGCAAAGGGGTCGTTGACCTGTGCGGAGGGATCGGGAAGGTCGAACAGCGACGTGCGAGACGCAACGTTTGTCTGCTTCATCGACGGCAGCGACGGATCGGGGACCGAAGCCAGCGGAGACGAGGAGGGTGCAGGCGACGGTGCCGACGCCGGATCGGGAACATTCATCTGCGGACGCGGCGATGCTTGGGAGGAAATCTGGGCCATAAGGGAATCGACCGTTTCGTCCTGGGTGGGAGCGACATTGGCAACCGTGGCACCGGAACCACTCGGGGTCGGCATGGTGAAAATCTGCGTGGAGTAAGGCCTCGACTCATCCGTCTCGGGAGTCTCGGAAACCGCAGGCACTTCCTCCTGCTCGACCTCGGTTGAATCACCTTGATCGGCTGCCGCGTATTGCTCTTCGTCAGAGTTGGCCTCGACGGACTCGTCCTTGGCAGCATCCTGAATTTCGGCAGCATCAATGGGCTCGTCATCGTCTGCCGCGTCGCCCTGCTCATCGGAAACAGGAAGGGGCTCGGCAATCGCGGTGCCTTGCTTTTCAAACGTTATCGTGGAATCGAACTGCGCGGCATCAAACGACATGGTGCTATCGACATGCTGCTGAGCCTCGAAAGACGTCGTCGCCTCAGCAACATCCGCGGACGCCGGTTGCTGGGACTCAAAGGACGTCGTAGCTTCGGCAGCGTCGACGGGCACGGACTGCACAGCCTCGTTCTGCTCGAACTCTTGCGCCGCGCGCTCACGTGCCGCCTCGGCTGCCTGCTGCTGAGCGATAGCCTCCTGCTCGGCAGTCTCGCGTGCGGCAGCGCGCTTCTCCTCGAAATCGTCGACAAATTTCCTGCCCTTTGCAAGCGCACCCTTAAAGAAGTTGGAAGCGCTGGCGCCAATCGAAGAGAACGCGGATGCAATATCGGCATGGGGCGTTGCCGCGGGAATCTCGGCCGAGAAATCAGTATCGCTCTCGTAAGACACGCGCCTCGGCTGTTCAGCGTAATCGTCGTCAGGCTCGTCCGTAACGTCTTGCGCCGGCGCGGCGGGAGCCAAAATGTCCAGTCCTGCCGCGGGATCGATCGCGGACACCGCCTCGGGCTCGGCAACGGCAGCGGCAACCGCGGCAGACTCATCATCCACGGTGACGGCGGGCGCAGATGCAGTCACGACGGAGGCAGGCTCGGGCTCAAACGTCGGCTCCTCGCCTTCCTCGTAATCGAGCGTGCAGGACTCGGGAAGCATTCCGAGCGCACGGATGGCATCCGAACCAAAGCGGATGTTACCGGCGGCATTGCGATAGAGCCTGGGCTCGGGCTCGGCCGCGACAGGCTCCTCCGCCGGCTCGGCAGTGAGAACCTCGTCATTGAACTCTTCGGCCTGGACAGCCTGATTCTGATCCTCGGGCACGATGGCGCCAATCAGCGTCTCGTCGGCAGACGCACCCTCAAAGCCCTCGATCTGCTCGTCGAAAGCCTCGCCCTGTTCGGGCTCGGTCTGAGCGTCGGGAGCAATCGGCTGACCGAACTCGTCCTCGGCGTAGGTAGGCTCTTCATACTCGATGGTGTTGCCGTAGTCGTTTTGCTGTTGGGCCGCGGCATACTCCGCTGCTGCGCGCGCCATCTCCTCGGCACGACGCTTCTGCTCCCCAAAATAGGTATCGAACGGAACATCGTCGGGAAACTCGTTTTCGCCCTGGAAGGGAGCAACGTTGTCCATAACGCCGAGCATAGCGGCGACAGAAGACTTGTTGCACACTGCGCCGGACGTATAGGGAAGCACAAAACGGTTAGAAATGATGTTTGCCGCGTTGGCGAGCGCAACGAGGGAAGCGAGGATCGCGACAATCCACAGCAGAACCTTGAGCGCGCCGGGGAGCGGCAGGATACGCAAGATGGCAACGGCAGCAGGGGCAACCGTGGCAACGGGCAACAGCTTGGCGATGAGCGCACGATACGAAGCATAGGGCTCGCGGGCGAGCAGCTCAGCACGGGGAGAGTCGTAGTGTGCGACAACGACCACCGGGCGGTTGCGCGGAGACGCGAGCGGGCCCGAGGCCTTGTGGTAGGCGATGACATTTTGGCTCACGCCCGTCTTGCCCAGGCGCGAAACCACGGGGTGGCCCGTGCGCTCGAGCACGTAAAGAACGGCACCGACAATGGCCAGCAAGGTGCCGACCAAGCCGATGCCGCCGCCGATGCCCATCAGCAGGGCGCCGGCAAACGCAAGAATACCGGTAACGGCAAATGCCAACCTGCTGGGCGCCGGGGCATTGAACTCCTGAACCTCGGGATCAAAGCCGTGGTTGCGGAAGATCTGAGCGATATCCTCGGCAGCCAAGCGCTCTTCTTCGCTGCATGCCGGCGTGATGCCGGTGTTCTGCAGCAGGTGGTTAATATAGTTCTGGGTGTTCGCCATGTGCGCTCCACATCCATAATCCGACAAATAGGCCCAATGCATGCACATTAGAACCGTATATAGTCGAAAGTATACCCCGAGCGAGCGCAAACGACCGAATTCGGGCCATCTTAACGCCCCGAGCGGACAAGGATATAGCCTAATCTCCATATCGGACTAAAATCATGGCAGCAAACCACCTTCTCATGCGAGGACTCTATGACGGCAAGCGACGCGACCGCGACAATTAAAAAGGGGAATTCGGAGCCCAGTTTCGATAAAACGGCTCAGCGCATCCTCAATCTTTTCTTTGTGCTCAACAGCTCCCCCGAACCGCTGACGACCGAGCAGATCGTCTTGGATTCTGACCTGGGATATGGCTCGGGCAATATCGACTCGGATAAGCGCAAGTTTCGGCGCGATCGTGACAAACTGCTCGAACGCGGCATCTTAATCAAGGAGGTTCGCCCCGCCGGCGCGCAGGAGACCGAGGAAAGCTCATGGACAATCGACCGCGAGCACACGTTTGCGGCAGGCGGCCTCATCACCGCAGACGACGCCGATATCCTGCTCAACGCTATCGACCAGACAATAGCGGCCGGCTCATCCACTTTTGCCGCGCCGCTTGCCGACATTCGCTCCAAAATTGCCTACCTCACCGGCATATCTGCGGTGGACGAAGCACCGATCCGCCGCTCTCCCACCGTCGATGCGGTATGGAGCGCCTTTGCCGAGCGATGCGCGCTGCGATTTTTATATCAGAACGGACGCGGTGGGCAAAAAGAGCGTACCGTCTGCGTCTACGGCATGTTCGAGCGCGAGGGCGTTGCGTACTTCTGCGGCCTCGACAATGCCACCGACGACATCAGGACATTCCGCTGCGACCGTATCGTTCGCGCTTGGCGTCCTTCGAAGGCCTACGCCATCCCTGCAGACTTCAATCTCAACGACTACCTGTTCTTTGAATTCGATTTTGCCGACCGCCCGCCCGTTGCGGCTACGTTCTCGTTCGCCCCGCAGACGCAGATCGATATGATCAACGGCCTCACGCGCGGGCGAGGTGAGCTCGCACACACCGATTCGGGATGGACTTGGACCGTTGACGTGCGCGATCTTGAAGCCGCCGCCTCATTTTGCATGGCCCACGCCATGGACGGCATGAGGCCCATGGCCCCCAAATCGCTCAAGCAGGCGTGGAACCACCTCATTGAAAGGACGGTGCACGAGCATGCCCGTGCGTAAACTCACCAGCGAGCAGAGGCTCTCGCGCGCCATCGACATCATGGAGGCCCTCTACGCCGCCGGCGAGAGCGGCATGACACGAACCGAGATTTGCAGTCGCTTTGACATCACGGGGGCGTCGCTCGACGAGATTCTCGAGATCGTCTCGACGCTCGCGGACCGAGAATCGGGTGCGCGTATCATCTGCGAATGCCACGGCGAGCGCGTGGTCCTCACCGGTGACGCCGGGCGTGTACTACCGCTGCGCCTGAGTGCCGCCGAGGGCGCTGTGCTCAACCACGAACTTGAATCGTTGGGGATCGAGCCGCAGACGGCAGCTCGGATTCGACACGCTCTTCTACCCGAAAAGCTCGGCTATAACCAGCGCGTCTTTGACACCGTCAACCACGGGTCGCACTGGCAGCAGCTGAGCTGCGCCATTCAGGACGGCGTTCGCTGTCGTATCTCGTATCGCTCGATGGACGATGCGCGGCCACGCGAGCGTCTGGTCGACCCCTTGCGCATTACAGCAAACGGCGACCAAACATATCTGATTGCCTGGGACATCGCGGTCGATGAGCAGCGCACCTATCGCATGGATAAAATCGAGGGACTCGCCTTGACGGAAGACTCCGTCGTGCCTCACGCACCGGACGTTGCATCCCTCCACGATTCCCTTGCCCGGACGCAGCGTAGCGCAAAGCTCTTGATGCCATTCGATATGGCGGAGCATCTGGACTGGGCCGGCATCACCCTCATCGAACGCAGCGGGACAGACATGGCAACGGTAACCGTACATTACGGCTCCGAGCGTTGGCTGCTGAGCCAGATAATCGCAGCGGGCGGAGCCATCCGCATCTTGGATGACCCCGCCCTGTCAAAGCGTCTGTGCGATATGGCAAAAACCCTCGTCTGTCCGCTTTAGCGCCGCCGCTCGTGGCGTGCACGCCACAGCTGTAGATAGTGCCCGATCTGCGCCGATTCGATGCGCTGGTAGGAGCTCGTGGGCAGCGACGTTAAGAACTTCTTGCCATAGCCCTTCGTCACCAGGCGAGGATCCGCCAAGATCAGCACGCCGCTATCGGTCGACGAGCGAATCAAACGCCCCGCGGCCTGCTTAACCTCGAGCACCGCCTCGGGCAGCGAATAGCGCGCCCATGCGCGGTCTTCGCGCAGGTTGCGCTCGCACGAGAGCGGGTCCGTGGGGCTCGAGAACGGCAACTTGGGAATGATGACGCAGCGCAGCGTCTCGCCGCTGGCATCAAACCCCTCCCAGAAGGCCTTGAGCGCAAAAAGCGACGAGGTCGGTTCGTTGATAAACCGGTCGCGCAGGCGACGAGGAGATGAGTTGCGCTGCTGGCAGTTGAGCTCCAGACCCGCACGGGCCATCTTGGGCTCAACGCGGGCGTATAGGTCCTCCATGTCGCGCCGATTGGTGAACAACGTGAGCACCGATCCGCCCATGGCAAGATGGGCGTCGACCAGTACGCGCTCGAGCGCCGTAAGATAGCTCTCACGATCGCGCGGATCGGGGATATCGCCCGCAACGACTACAGCCATGTTCGAATCGAAGTCGTAGCTCGAATCCAAGTGCAGCGATGACGACGTTGAAGCACCGATGCGATCAAGGCCGACCGCATGGTTAAAGTGCTCAAAGCTTTTGGACACCGTCATGGTCGCCGAGGCAAAGATAGCCGTGTGAACCTCGGGCAGCCACTCGGTTGCCAAGGCCTCGCCAATGTCGATGCGCTCTGCGGTCATTGACTCTCCGCCGGCACGCAGCCTGCGATTGACCTGCAGCGAATACACGTAGTGTTCATCGGTACCATCAATGATGAGTTTTAGGTTCTCGGCCAGCTCGTGCAGGCGGCGCGAGATATCACCCAGGTCGACAACAACCTCTGGCTTGTCGGAGGCGACAGCTTGCACCAGCGCGTCGACGCTCTTGTCAGCTTGTTCCAATGCGTCGATGCCAGTGTAGGCCGACTGTAAGAAATCATGCCAGTCGTCAGATTCGCGCAGCTCGGGGCCAATCCATAGATTGGCATTGTCATAACCCCCACGCGCACGGCGGCCGAGCTCGCGAACGCCATCGAACACGCCGGCGATTGCCATGCTCGCGCGCGCAACCGTCGACGTCGCCTTGGCAGTAAGGCCCAGATAGAGCGTAGAGCCCTCGGAGGTTGCCAAATCACGGGAAACCTGGCTTAGCGCGCCGGTGCTCGAGCCACCCAGACGCTCAAACAGAACGCGCGATTCGTCCGCCGACACCACACGCGCCCACTGACGGCGCGCCTCGCGCTCGATGGAATGGGCCTCGTCGATTACCCAATGACGAATCGGAGGCAAAATCCTGCCCTCGGCCGCGACGTTGCGGAACAGCAGGGAATGGTTGGTGACCACCACATCGGCATGCGCCGCACGACGGCGAGCGCCGTGGACCAAACATTTATCAGGGAAAAACGGGCAGAGGCGACGAGCGCACTCACGCGAGGCCGTCGTAAAGTCGGGGCGGTTGACGCTGCGCCAACGAATGCCAAGCGAGTCGAGGTCGCCATCGGCTGATTGGCAGACGTACGCCATAATGACCGCGACCGCCGTGAGCGTGTCCGCCGGATCGCGCTTGGTGGTGATCTCGACCTGGCCGCGGCTCATGCGCTCGAGCTTGCGCAGGCACGGATAGTGGTCATACCCCTTGAGAGCGCAAAATGACAGACCACCGTCCAGTTGCTCGGCAAGTTTTGGCAGCTCATGGTACATGAGCTGGTCGGCAAGATTGTTCGATTTGGTCGCAATACCAACCGTGATGTTGTTACGGCGTGCCGCCTCGGCAAAAGGCACCAGATAGGCCATCGATTTGCCGACGCCTGTGCCCGCCTCAATTACACGATGAGTGCCCGTGACCAGCGCATCGCGGACCTCGAGCGCCATCGCGATCTGCTCATCACGCGGCTCGTAGGTGGGATACATGCGATTGACCAGGCCACCTGGCGCATAGTCTGCCTCAATCTCCTCACGACTCGACATCTTGAGAACCGGCAGTTCATCGGCGTCCACCCGATCGTCGGCGCGATCGGCCTTGAGAACGTCAGCACGAGCGGCGCTGAGAGAGAAGATAGAACCAGGGTTCTGCCCTGCCAAGAACGAGAAGATAGGGCGATAGGACCAAGGCACGTCCGGATGCATGTCGGCTAGGCGCGCCATGAGGCCCTGGGGCAAGTCGGTGAGCGCCACGAGCAACACGCGCCATACGCCACACAGGGCGTCGACGTCGGCATTGGCACGGTGTGACACCGAGTCACAGCCAAACAGATCGGCCATAAAAGACAGCTTGTGCGAGGCCAAGCGCGGAAGCGCGATGCGCGACAGCGCCAGCGAATCGATCCAAATATCGCTCACGTTGACGCCGCCTTTGACCGACTCGATAAACGAGCGGTCGAACGTGGCGTTGTGTGCGATCACCGGGCAGCCACCGACAAAATCGGCGAGAGCGGCGACGGCCTCAACCGCCGACGGGGCATCTGCAACATCGGCATTTGTAATGCTCGTGAGCTCGGTAATCTCGGCGGGAATCAGCTGCCTGGGATGCACGAAGGTATCGAAGCGGTCGATGACCTCGCGGCCCGAAAGACGGGCCGCCGAGATCTCGATCAGCTCGTTGTCCTGCACCGAAAGACCCGTGGTCTCGGTATCGAGGATAATCACATCTTCCTCGATAAGGCCGAAGGACTGCGTTTTGGCGCGGTCGGCAAGCGTGGCATAGGAGTCGATGACAAACTGCGGCGTTCCTGACGAAACCGCGTCCTCGATTAGCATGCAATGCCCGCTCGACGAAGGCCCATACGGATCAGGCTGTCACAGACCTGCGGGAACGTCATGTCGTCGGTGTGGCGGATCTCATCCGGATACAGCGACGTATCGGTCATGCCGGGAATGGTATTGGTCTCGAGGATAACGGGGCCGTCCTCGCTCACAATAAAGTCGCTGCGCGAGATACCCAGGCAACCGAGGGCCTTGTGAGCGGCACAGGCAAGTTCCTGAGCGCGAGCGTAATTCTCGGTTGAAATCTGCGCCGGAATGCGATGGATATCCGTAGGGTCGACATACTTCACGTCCAGATCGTAGAACTCGCAGTCCTCGGGCTTACGAATCTCGACAATCGGCAGGGCGCGCACGTCATCTTCGCCGTATACGCCGACGGTGATCTCGGTACCCTCGATGCACTTCTCGACCAGCACTTTGTCGCCATACTCAAACGCCTTGGCGATTGCCGCGGGCAGCTCGGAGGGCTCATGGACCAGGGAAATGCCATAGCTGGAACCGTTGACGGCCGGCTTCACAAAGCAACGCTCGCCACAAACCTCGACGATATGATCGATATCGACTTTATCGCCCACCTCGAGCGCGAGGCCGGGGGCAATGGGAATGCCCGCCTTGGCGTACAGGAGCTTAGAGACCTCCTTGTCGGCACCGCAGGCGCTGGCAAGCACGCCCGAGGCCGTGTAGGGGATACCCAGGGTCTCCATGGCACCCTGCATGGCGCCATCCTCACCGCCGGCGCCGTGCATGGCGATAAATGCCACATCGAATCCGCCGGTCGCCATGGTTACCATAAAGTCATCAGCGGCCGTGTCAAGCAGCTCCACCGAGGTGTAGCCGGCTTCCTTCAGCGCCACCACAACGTTCTTTCCCGAATCGAGCGAGATCTCGCGCTCGGCGGAATGACCGCCCGCCAAGACCGCTACGTGCATGTTCTCTAGGCTTTTACCCGGCATGGGCAGACTCCTCCTCTATAATTTCTGCAGCTGATACCATATTGTAGCGATACCCTCTACGTTTCCCCAAAATCGAAAGGCTTCCATGAATCCCAGGACTAAATCTCAGGACATTCGCGACTTGAGCCAAAACGATATTCGCGAGCTCGTGGCCGAACTTGGCCAGCCCGCCTTCCGCGCGAAGCAGCTCATCGAATGGGTCTTTGAGAAGAACGTTTGTTCGTTTGACGATATGACCAACCTTCCCAAGGCTTTCCGCGAGCAGCTTAAAGAGGCGTTTGCCTTTGATACGCCGACTGAACTCACCAAGCAGGTTTCTAAAGATGGCTCTCGCAAGTATCTGCTCGAGTACCACGACGGCATTTCCGTTGAAACTGTCGGTATGCCCCGTCGTAACAAGCTTTCCGTCTGCGTTTCCACCCAGGCAGGCTGCGGCATGGGCTGTGCCTTTTGCGCTACCGGTCTCAACGGCCTCAAGCGCTCTCTGACTGCTCAAGAGATCGTCGACCAGGTGCTTCATGTATCCAACGACTTTGGCGAGCGTGCCACAAGCGTTGTCTTCATGGGCCAGGGCGAGCCGTTTGCCAACTACGACGAGGTTCTCAAGGCATTGCGTATCCTCAACGACCCCGATGGCATCGGTATCGGCGCTCGTCACCTCACCGTCTCTACCAGCGGCGTTATTCCCGGTATTCGCAAATTTGCCGATATTCCCGAGCAGTTCACGCTTGCCGTTTCCCTGCATTCCGCCATCCAATCGACGCGCAATAAGCTCATGCCCGGTGTTAAGAAGCACACGCTGCTTCGCCTTCACGAGGCGCTTCAGCTCTACACCGAGAAGACTGGCCGCCGCCCGACCTATGAGTATGCCATGATCGAAGGCATCAACGATACGAATCCCGAGATGCAGGCACTCTGCGACTTCTGCGAGGGAACGCTGTGCCACGTTAACCTGATTCAACTTAACGACATCGAGGGCAGCCCGCTCAAGCCGTCGCCGATTCATAAGGTTGAGGATCTTCAGCGTCGTCTTGAGTCCCGTGGCATCGAGACCACGATTCGTAACTCCCGTGGTAACGATATTGACGCCGCTTGCGGACAGCTGAAACAGCGCTTTAAAGTTCAGAAGAACGCATAGGGGAGTCGCACTCCAAAACGTTTCATGTGAAACATCG
This sequence comes from uncultured Collinsella sp., assembly GCA_900544115.1. Taxonomy (GTDB): domain Bacteria; phylum Actinomycetota; class Coriobacteriia; order Coriobacteriales; family Coriobacteriaceae; genus Collinsella. The sequence continues at coordinate 27,743 of UQTW01000018.1, forward strand.
AACGGCCCCGGTTGCAGGATATGCAACCGGGGCCGTTTCATTTATTGGCCTCAATTTTGGAGCAGCTGCTACCTTTCCCATTTTTTACGGACAAAATAAGGGGCCCTTGTCTCATGAATCAGACAAGGGCCCCTTAAAATATGCAGGGTAATTGTTAGGTACCTAATAGCCTACATTTTCCCATTGGTTGCTAACCCAACCTTGATTAATCTTAGGATTTTTCGTTACCTGAGCAGTGCGCATGGCAACATCTTCTGTCATAACATCCATTTTCTTCTTGGACGTATCAACGATATCTTGCGCGCCACGAAGCAAACGACCTCGAAGTTCATCGTCTGTCGCGATCTTATAGCCAGCAAAGGCACCAGCAGCGATAGTCGTCGCCAATGCAATCGCAGTAAAAATCTTATTCCTCATCTTGGCCCCCTTGATCAAACTGAATCATTTCACCAAGAATACGAGAAAGCTCTTCTTCGTCTTTAAACTCAATTTCAATCTTATTCTTTCCACGCGAGCTCTTCACACGCACGTTGGTATTAAATACCTGGCGAAGCACACGGGCAGCCTTTTTAAAAGACTGAGGCGTTGCAGGCCTCGGCGTCTTAGGCGTCTCTCCGGCAGAAAACAATGGAGCAAGATTTTCTGTCGCTCTTACGGAAAGGCCCTCTGCAACAACCTTTTCTGCAAGTCGAATTCGAGCATCCTCATAGGGAACTGCAAGAATCGCACGTGCATGACCAGCAGTAAGTTTACCCTCAAAAATCATCTGCTGAACTACTTCAGGGAGATCGAGAAGGCGCAACGAATTTGTAATTGCAGAGCGTGATTTGCTTACTGCCTTCGACAATGCCTCCTGGGTCATACCGCTGGCATCAATGAGCTGGCGATAGCCCTTAGCCTCTTCGACGGGATTCAGATCAGAACGCTGAAGGTTTTCGATAAGAGCAAGAGCCAGCATCTCTTCATCATTAACATCTTTAATGATGACAGGCAGCTCCTCAAGACCAGCAAGCTTTGACGCCTGGTAACGACGCTCACCAGCGATAATCTCATAGCCGTTTCCATGCTTGCGAACCAAGAGCGGCTGCAAAACGCCATGCTCTTGGATTGACTCGCTCAACTCGCGAAGTTCAGTTTCATTAAAATGAATTCGCGGTTGATTAGGGTTGGGAACGATATCCTCAATAGGTAGTTTTGTTACAGATGCGGCATTTGAAGCAGATACAGCAGAACCACCGGTCTCATACTCGGCCTCTGAGACCAAAGCATTGAGTCCACGTCCCAATCCGCCACGTTTCTTTACACTAGGCACGCTTGATCACCTCTTTTGCAAGGTTCATATACGCTTTTGCACCCTTATTTTGAGGTGCATAGGTAATTACCGGTTCTCCAAAAGACGGAGCTTCGGAGATTTTAACCGTACGGGGGATTAGTGTCTTAAATGCCTTATCACCAAAGTATGATTGAACCTCCTCAACAACCTGATTCGATAGAGAAGTACGCGAGTCATACATGGTCATAAGCACACCATAGGTGTCTAAGCCCTTGTTCAGACGTGATTTGACCATCTTCATTGACTCTAGCAGCTTCGTAACACCCTCGAGTGCATAGTACTCGCACTGGATCGGAATCAAAACGCTGTCTGCTGCGGTCAAGGCATTGATAGTAAGCAGGCCGAGCGAAGGAGGACAGTCAATGAAAATAAAATCGAACTCGTCCTGAATCGGCTCAAGCAAATCTTTGAGGCGGGTTTCACGAGCAATTGCGCTTACGAGCTCAATTTCGGCACCTGCAAGCTGAATCGTAGCTGGAATTACGAATACCTTTTTGCAATTTGTATCAAGAACAAGCGATTCTGCCGGCACATCATTCAACAATGCATCATAGATGCAGCGATCAAGGTCTTCTTTTTCAATTCCAAATCCACTGGTGCTGTTTCCCTGCGGATCAAAATCGACAATCAGTGTCTTACGACCCTGCTCACCCAGTGCTGCTGCAAGGTTCACAGCCGTCGTTGACTTACCGACGCCGCCTTTTTGATTGATGATTGCAATGATACGCGTGTCTTTTGCGCTCTTAGAACGCTTAACGTCGCGAAATCCCACGGTCCCTCCTGGTGTGTATTAAAGCTGTCAAACGGAGGATGTTTCACGTGAAACATTCCGATTCGATATCAACCGCCATGTTTCACGTGAAACACTGCAAGTTGTTAGTATCCATTATGTTTCACGTGAAACATCTAGGCAAGCGGATTCTTCTTTGCCATGCCATTTGCACGAGGCAATGAAACGGATGCCGGATGACTCTTTTTAAGAACAATGAACTCCCTGTGGCCCAAGCCCTCAGGCAAATCGATTGCGTCATTCAGAAGCAAAGTGAAGCCGCAAATCTTAGCTGCTGACATGCCGGAAGCAAGCTCCTCATCCGAAGGATTACCCTTGGTGATAACAAATAGCCCTCCGTCTTTGAGGAACGGAGCAGCATACTCAACAAGAATCGGTAGAGGGGCAAGTGCGCGGGCGGTTACGACAGAAAACTGCTTCTTATGGCTTCGAGCATATTCTTCAAGGCGATCATGAACCGCATGAGCATGTTTCAATCCAAGAACATCAACAAAAGAATTGACAGCATCAACCTTCTTACCAACAGAGTCAATATAAGTAGCTTTACGATGCATGGTTATGGTTAACGGAATACCAGGGAAGCCCGCACCTGTTCCCATATCGAGCAAAGCTCCCTCAGGAGCCTTATTGATATAGGGGAGCAAAACAAGTGAGTCGAGGATATGAAGTACCGCAGCATCTTCTATGTTAAGAATACGGGTGAGATTGGTTGTCTTATTTGTTTCCAGAACCAAATCCAAATGTTGAATACATTTCCTCAGCTCAGTATCAGTTACGCTCAAGGAATACTCTTTGCAATAGGAAGTTAGACGACTCAACATCTCGTCAGCCTGCTGATCAGTAAGTACTAACAACGAAAGCTCCTTTCTGACAAAAATCAGTGTATCGAGAACTTTTGACAAAAAAAGGGGACGTGGAAACCACGTCCCCTTAGCATAAGCTCGAGTAGATTATCGAGCAACAATCACCACATGGCGATCGGGGTCAGAACCCTCAGAATGAGTATCGACGGCGTCATTGCCACGAAGTGCAATGTGAACCAGTCGGCGCTCGTAGGCATTCATGGGCGGAAGCGAAACACGCTTATGAGTGCGGATGGCACGCTCGGCAGCAGACTGAGCCATGGAGGCAACCTTGTCCTGACGGCGGCTCTTGTATCCCTCGACGTCCACTACAACCGGATACCTAAAGCCGAGCTTGCGGCTCACCAGCAATGAGAACATAACCTGAAGGGCATCAAGGGTGCGACCATGACGGCCAATGAGAACAGCAAGGTCGGGAGCCGTTACATCCAGAATCAACTCACCCTCGTCGCCCTCATACTCATCGATAGGAGAGTTGGCGGCATCGAAGTGCGAAAGGATGGAACGCAGGATGGAAATCGCGACATCGGCAATGGTGTCGAGCTCCTCGTCGGTCAGCTCTTCACCAGCCTTGTAGCGCTGTGCAATCTCGGGATAATCGCCCGCGACCTGCGGGGCAACCTCCTCAAGCATATCCTCGATGATCTCTTCAGACATAACGTACTCCAAAAGTTAGGTACCTAAATAAGATTGATATCCCGCTACTTCTTCTTGTGCGGGCGCGGCTTCTTCTCGCGACGAGTGACCTCAACCTGCAGCGGCGCGTTCTTAAGGCGCTCCTCCTCATCGGCCTTCGCCTTGTCGATGACCTTCTGCGTCACAAAAATCTGCTGGATAACCTGCCAAGCAGACGAGACGTCGTAGTACAGCAGAACACCAACGGGAAGGCTCCAGCCCATCCAAAGCATCATGACCGTCATGACAACGGCCATCATACGCATGCTCTGAGCCTGCTGGCCGGTCTGGTTGCGCGACATATAGAGCTGCGGAATCAGGGTCAGGACAGCGAACAGGATCAGGCAGACCAGCGCAGGCAGCGCGACCATAAAGCCATCGGCAAAGGAGGCACTCGGCGTGGTGGTCAGGTCGGGCAGAATATTAAAGAACGAGAACGTGCCGTCGTTAAAGTAGTCCGGTAGGTTACGCAGCAGCGTAAATAGGGCGAACAGGACAGGCATCTGAATCAACAGCGGCAGACAACCAGCCATCGGGTTGAACTTGTTCTCGCTGTAGAACTTCTGCATTTCCTCGGCCTGACGCTGGGGATCGTCGGCATAGCGCTCCTGGATCTCGAGCATCTTGGGCTGCAACACCTGCATGCGAGCCGTCGACTTGGTCGACTTGAGCATAAGCGGCGTCAGCAGCAGACGGATGATGACCACCAGGATGATGATGGACAGGCCCCAGTCGACCGCAAAGGTCTGGATGAGCTTGAGCAGCTCGAAAAGGATGTTAACGATCCAATCCCACATGTAAGTTTTCCTCCGATAGCGAGTGCCCGCTAGGGCACAGGGTCATAACCGCCGACGTGCAGGGGATTGCAGCGAGCGATGCGCCTCACGGCAAGCCAGCAGCCTCTCAAAACACCGTGCTTCTCAATCGCCTGGACGGCGTATTGCGAGCACGTTGGGTAATAAATGCAGGCGTCAGGCAATAAGGGCGAAATAACCTGTTGATATATGCGAATAGGAGCGATGGCAACACGTCGCAAAACGTGATTGCTCATCGCTCCTCCCCGGCAACGCCGGCGCGTTTCATAAGCGAACGCAATGCATTGTCCATCTCCTGCGGCGAGGAAACCCTCGTCTTGGGAGTTGCGAACAAGATGATGTCATAACCCGCAACGGGAAATCCACAGCTGCGGGCGGCCTCGCGCATCACACGCTTAGAACGGTTGCGCACGACAGCACAACCGAGCCGTTTAGCACCAACGAAGGCGACCCTTCCGGAGTCGCCTTCGCCAACCGATTCACATATGGTCATTCGAATCAGAGGGTGACTGAAACGACGCCCCTGACTGAACACATGCTCGAAATCTTGCCGAGACTTAATAGTCTTCATGCGAGATGTGTGTATCGCTGCTAGACAGTGAGACGCTTGCGGCCCTTGGCGCGACGACGGGCGAGCACGGCACGACCACCCTTGGTGGCCATACGGGCACGGAAGCCATGGGTCTTGGCACGCTTACGCTTATTAGGCTGATACGTACGCTTCATCTTAAGTTCCTCCTGCTGCATTTCGAGTGTCCGCGGGGGCGCGGACGCAGATATAGACACGTGAGCTTGAAGATTGTAGGGAAATCAATGTTCAAATGTCAAGAAATCAAAGGTAAAAGGTTGCGCAGTTCACACGGTTCCCCCATAAGCCGAGCTCGATTTAGCGGTGCATGGCAACTTTTCACGATATTTCATCGAGTTTTCAACAGGTCATGTTGGCAATGTTGAGAACTTTTCGTCCGTTTTCCAAAGTTTTCAACAGGTTTTGAAAAGTTGTCGAAAGATGAGAAACATTGCACGGTGAGCTACTATTTGTTCGAAACCTTTTGAAAGATTGCGAGCGGCATGTCTGACGACTTTTACACCATGGTCGATTCCGGAGACCCGGCACCCGACAACGAGCACATCACCGGCGTGCGCGAAGAGCGTGAGGAAGGCGAGCAGACGACCACGCAGGCGCCAAAAGCCATGTACGCCGCGCGCATCGCCGTCTATGACGACATGCTGTCGACACCGCGTGTGATCGTCATTGATCCGCAAGATGTCCGCACGTATTTGGAAGAGACGACCAACACCGTCTACCAGTGCATGAAAGAACAAGGTGGCCATATCTCGCTCATGGTCATCCGCGAGATTGTCGAAAACTTTATCCACGCACACTTTGCCGAGCCCATCATCTCGATTCTGGACGGCGGAGACACCATCCGCTTTGCTGATCAAGGACCCGGCATCGACGACAAGGAGCGCGCTTTCGACTTTGGCGTTACCAGCGCAAACAGCAAGATGAAGCGCTATATCCGTGGAACAGGAGCAGGGTTTCCCATGGTGCAGGAGTATTTGGAAAACGCCGGCGGGGCCGTGTCCATCGAGGACAATATGGGCAACGGCACCGTGGTTACGGTAAGCCTGGACCCTAAACGCGTGCAGGAAATCGAACGCGCCGGCGGGCGCGGTGCTGCCGTGCGGCCCGAGACGGAGCAGCCCGCATATCCCCTGCCGGGAGCTTTTGCGCAGCAGCCCATGGCAACGCAACAGATGCAGCCCCGCGTGGGACAGATGCAGCAGCCCGGAATGCTTCCTACACAAGAGCCCCAGGCGGCGTCGATGTCGATGCCGCCAAACGTGCCACAGGCCATGCCGCTGGCGGATCAGGATGCAGCAGCAATGCAGCAGGCGACGGGGGCACCGGGCGGCCAGCAAGTGGGCTATCAGCCGTACCAGCAGGGATATCCATATCAGCAGATGCCGCCACTGGGGAATGGCCAGCAGTTCCCGCAGCCGTACCAGCAGATGCCGCAGCAGCAGTACAACCCCTGGGCCCAGCAGATGCCTCCGCAGCCTTACCAACAGTGGCCTCAAAGTTTTCAACAGCAAATGCCGCCGATGCAGAGTTCTCAACAACCAGCAGCTCAAATGATGTATCCTAATGCAGCAAATCAGTATGCGCAGCCACAACCGGACGTGTTCGTAAGCGATCGCGGCAACGCCGCGCTGGGCTATCTGGCGCAAAATCAAGCGTGCGGTGCTACCGATCTGGTGAGGGCGTTTGGAAACTCGGCCCCCACTTGGTCACGCACGCTCAATGACTTGGCGCAGGCCGGCTTGGTCATCAAGCATGGCCAGAAATACCATCTGACCGAACTCGGCGCCGCTCGCGTGCGAGCTCAGAGCTAAAGAACGGGAGAGACAGTGGACGAGGAAGCAAGCATCATCCTGGGGGATGCCATCGCCTTTTGCCAGCGCGACGGCCAAGATGCACGCCTCATCAACATGCTGGGGCAATCGCGCGCCATAAGCCTGACCGAAGATACGCTCACGATCGAGGCCCCCTCGCGCTTTGCCATCGCGCAGCTCAAAAAGCATCAGCCGACCATTGAGGCCTATCTGGAAGAAATCGCCTTTGCACCGATTGCGCTCGACATCGTGGCACCGCAAGGCGCCGCGACGGAATCCGCCACGGCTCCCGCTGCTTCCCCGGCGGCGCCGGCCTCCGCAGGCGACGTGCCGACAATCGAGCACCAGCACGGCGATGTTTCCCGTGAAACCATGGCACCGTTGCCGACCGCGGCGGCGACGTCAACGAACGCACCCGTCACGCACATGCCTATCGCTCACGACGCAGCGGCGGGCGCGGATTCGGGCATTGCAATCAAGAACACGCTCTCGGCCGATGATTTTCGTCGCATGATGAACCAGATGAAGGGCGGAGCGCCAACTAAATCCACGCAAGCTGCGACCCCCGCTTCACCCATGCTGGCACCGACCGTACCGGCCGAGCAGAATACGGATGGAGCCCCACTCGCCGCGAACTCGAAATTCACCTTTGAAAACTTTGTCTACGGCCCCGAAAACAGTCACGCCTACCGTTCGGCGCTCAAGTTCGCCGCACTCGCGGACGAGCGCGGCACCTGCACGTCCCTGTTCATCTATGGCAAATCGGGCCTGGGCAAGACGCACCTGCTGCTTGCCATCAAAAACGAGCTCGCCGAAAAGTCGCCCGAGATCAAGGTCAAGTATGCCAACTCCCAGGCATATCTGGACGACCTGATGACCGAGTTCGACCGCCAAAAGAAGAGCAACGCCCCCATCATGCAGGCGTACCACGGCGTGGACGTGCTCATCATCGACGACATCCAAAACATCATCGGCAAGCGCGCGAGCGTGGACTACTTTTTCCAGCTCATGGACGAGTTCATCCGCAACAACAAGAAGGTCGTCATCGCGGCAGACCGCGCCCCCAAGGACCTGAGCATGGACGAGCGTCTGACCAGCCGCTTCAACGCCGGCATGCTCTGCCTGGTCGCAGAGCCCAGCTACGAAATGAAATACAAGATCTTGCAGCGCTATTACGAGAACACCATCGTCGCCGCTCCCGAGGCAGGCGACGACTCGCTGCTGGCGGCCTATGGGGGCGACGGCGGGCACCTGACCGACGAGCACTTTAAACACATGGCCGAGGTCTCGGGCACCAACATCCGCGAACTCGAGAGCTTTTGCGAGCGCTGCGCCGGCGAGGCGGGCGACCGCGAGCGCGAGGGCGGGGAGCTCACCTTTGACGATATCGACGCCATCGCCAGCCAGTACTTTGACACATCGGCCAAAAAGATCAACGTCCAGACGGTTCAGTCCGTCATCGAAGAGCAGTACGGCGTGACGCACGAGGAGCTCATCGGCCCGCGTCGCAACGCCAATATCGCCAAAGCACGCCATATCGCTATCTACCTGGCCATCGAGATGTGCGAGATGACGACCACGGCGGTGGGCGCCGAATTTGGCAACCGCAACCACTCGACCGTCAGTACGAGTTACAAAAAGGTCCAGAAGATGATCCAGGAAGACCGCACCGTCACCGAAGACCTCAAGTCGCTGCGCGATAAAATTACACTGCGCTCGTAGGGAAATAGAGACACCTGTTGAAAACTTGTCGAAACCACGGGCATAAGGTGTCTAAAACCCAACCCGCGGTGATGAAAAGTTTTGCGCAGGTTTTGAACGTGGAAAACCACCCCTGTTGCACACAGGTTGCTGTCGATTCTCTTTCTTGGTCTGACCTGCGTCTTTGGGAGTAATCAACAGTTTCGTCAGTGCTATTACTATTATTAAGATATTTATATCTATAGAAAGGTATTAAAAGATGAAGTTCACCGTCAGCCAGAGCTCGCTTACACAAGCCATCGGCGTCGTTATGAAGGGTGTCGCTTCGGCATCCACCCTTCCCATCCTGTCGGGCGTGCTCGTTAAGGCCCAAGACGGCATCTTGGAATTCCAGACCTCTAACTACACTATCTCGATCCGTCATCGCATCGCGGCGCATGTCGAAGAAGAGGGCGAGATGGTTATCCCCTGTAAGATGCTCTCCAATATCACCAAGACCCTCCCCGATGCCCCGGTTACCTTTGAGCTGTCCGAGCGCCAGGTGCTGATTGGTTGCGAGAAGAGCTCTTTCCGCCTGAACACGCTCGATGCCAATGACTTCCCCGAGTTTCCGGCCTATGCCATCGAGAGTGCCGTGGAGCTGCCGACCGATGTCTTGTCCGAAATGGTCGGCCGCGTGTGGCGCGTCACCTCGACCGACAAGGCTCGCCCCATCCTGGGCGGCGTGCACATGAAGGTCGAGAACAACACCGTACGCCTGGTAGCGACCGATTCCTTCCGCTTGGCCGTGTGCGATACGCAGGTCGAGACCTCGACCCTCGAGGGCTCCTTTGAGCTCAACGTTCCGGCTGACGCCTTTAACGACGCGCTGAACATCATGGCCAGCCAAGCGACCATCATGATCGGGGCTACCGACACCCAGGTCGTCTTCGAGGCCGGCAACACCACCTACGTGTCGCGTCGCATCGAGGGCGTGTACCCCAACTACAAGCAGCTCATCCCCGATTCGTGCGTGACGAGCGTCAAGATCGACGTCGCCGCCTTTAACGCCGCCCTCAAGCGCGTGGCCGTTATCGCGAGCGCCAACCCCGCCGTCAAGTTCGAGATCGATGTCGAGAACGGGCAGATGGGCCTGTCCTCCATTTCCAATGACCAGGACCTTGCGCAGGAGACGATCGATGTCGAGGCCGAGGGCGAGTCGGGTACCATCGCCTTCAACTACCACTACATCTTCGGCTGCCTCAATGCCCTGTCCAAGGAGAAGGAGATCACGCTGGAGCTCAAGAGCTACTCGCAGGCGGGCATCTTTAAGTCCTACGACAAGATCAACTACCTGTACCTGGTCATGCCGGTCCGCATCTAGCGCTGCGCCATGACCATGTTCGCCCGCGATCTTTCCGTCGCGCACTACCGCAGCTTCGATAGCTATCACCTTGCCCTGGACGAGGGCGTGACGATACTTGCGGGACCCAACGCGGCGGGAAAGACCAATCTCATAGAGGCGCTGCAGCTGCTGACGAGCGGCGCCTCGTTTAGGCATCCGACCGCAGCCGAGCTCGTCCATGACGGCGTGGGCTCGTGCAAGATCGAGCTGAGGCTCGAGGGCGACGGCCGCGTGCTTGATATGGGATTGAGCGCGGAGGACGGTAAGCGCTCGTTTAGCCGCAACGGCAAGAGATGCTCTGCCGCCGGTGTGCGCGGGGTTCTTCCGAGCGTGCTGTTTTGCCCCGACCATCTGGACATGGTTAAGCGTGGCGCCAGTGTGCGCCGCGCCGCCCTTGATGACTTTGGCATGCAACTGAGCGCACGCTATGCCGATCTTGCGAGCACCTATGGGCGCTGCGTGACCCAGCGTAACGCCTTGCTCAAGGAGACCTGGTGCTGCCGCGAGATGCTCGGCGCGTGGAACGATTCGATTGCCCGCGCGGGCTCGGCCCTGCTCGTGCACCGGTTGGCTCTGCTCGACCGGCTGGCGGGCCATGTGCACACTGCCTACGGGCAAGTAGCGTCAGGTGAGGCCGCCAACGTGACCTATGCGTCCACGCTGGGGGCTTTGCCCCAGGTCGAGGATCGCGAAGAGCTGAAGGGTTGGGCGTACGAGCGCATGCTGGCCGCCCTTGACGAGCATGCCGACGAGGAAATTCGCCGCGGCGTGACGTTGGTGGGACCGCATCGCGACGAGATTGAGTTTACCGTGGCGGGTCGCTCCGCCCGTTCATTTGCCAGCCAAGGACAGCAGCGCACGCTGGTGCTGTCCTGGAAGGTGGCCGAGGTTGCCGTGGCTCGCGATGTCCTGGGCACCGCCCCACTGCTGCTTTTGGACGACGTGATGAGCGAGCTCGACGGCGAGCGTCGCGGCGCTTTCCTGCGGCTGATTGGCGATGATATCCAGACGGTCATAACTACGACCAACCTGGGGTACTTTACCGATGACCTGCTTGATCGAGCCAAGGTGGTGAGCATGGGTGAGACGTGCTAATTACGAGCGCGAGAGCGAGACAGTCGCCTTCAGCGGGTTTTTGAACGCAGAGCGCCAGCGCATCCTGGCGGCTGCGACCCCCGAGCGCCGTGCGCAGATGGAGGCCGCCGAGGAGTCGCGCACGGTCTATCGCGCATGGAACGCGGTGTGCTCGGGCACGCGCGAGGGGCGGCATGTGACGGGACTGCGCTACCTGCCCGAGTCCAATGAGCTGCTGGTGTATCTCGACTCGCCCTCGTGGACGCAGGAAATGACGTTGTTGCGCGAGATCATCCGCGCGCGCATGGAGCGCGCCGGTGCGCATGTGGACGGCCTGGTGTTCAAAACCACCGCGCCCGGTCACACGCCGCCCGCCGCCAAGGAGCGCCTGCGCCCGGCGACGACCGAGCGCCCGCCGGCCCCGCACGCCGAACTAAGTGAGGCCGAGTGCACCGAGATCGAGCGCCAGGTGGCGCCCATCGAAGACCAAAAACTGCGCGAGGCCCTCGAGAATGCCATGAGAGCCAGTGCCGAGTGGGCCAAGGGCGTGCAAAGCAAAAAAGAGCCTTAAATCGCATCTGGTGGCCTTGTAGAGCCAAATACCCTCGGTCCCGAGGGTATTTTTTTACGATAAACTAGTAAGGCTGTACACATTTTCTTGACTGAAGGAGGACGTGTGGCAAACGAAAACGATTACGATGGCGGCGAGATTAAGATTCTCGAAGGTCTCGAGGCCGTTCGTAAGCGCCCGGGCATGTATATCGGCTCGACGAGCGCCAGCGGTCTGCATCACCTGGTGTGGGAGATCGTTGACAACTCCGTCGACGAGGCCATGGCCGGTTTCTGCACCGAGATCCAGGTGACGGTCCACGCCGACAACTCCATCACGGTCGTCGACAACGGGCGCGGCATCCCCGTCGACGAGCACCCTGTTAAAAAGATCCCGACGCTCGAGGTCGTCATGACGATCCTGCACGCCGGCGGTAAGTTCGATAACTCGGCCTATAAGGTCTCGGGCGGCCTGCACGGCGTGGGCATCTCCGTCGTCAACGCACTGTCCAAGCGCGTGGTCGTTCAGGTTCGTCGCGATGGCAACACCTACGAGATGGAATTCTCGCGCGGTAAGACCGTCAAGAAGATGGAGGTCGTGGGCACCTCGGATTCGACGGGCACCACCGTCACCTTCTGGCCCGACGACGAGATCTTCGAGACCTGCATCTACGATTTCGATACGCTGCACAACCGTCTGCAGGAGACGGCGTTCCTCAATAAGAACCTCAAAATCGTGCTGACCGACGAGCGCGAGGCGACTCCCCACGTGGAGGAGTTTTGCTACGAGGGCGGCATCATCGACTTCGTCAAGTTCCTCAACGAGGGCAAGGACGTCCCCGAGGCCTTTAAGGAGCCCATCTACATCGAGGGCAAATCGGACCCGGACGCGCCTGTCGCCAAGATGGGCGAGGTTGAGGTTTCCCTGCAGTGGAATAGCGGCTACGGCGAGAACGTCATGTCGTTTGCCAACGACATCTACACTCCCGAGGGAGGCATGCACCTTGAGGGCTTCCGCACCGCGCTCACCCGTGTGATCAACGATTACGCGCGCAAGCAGAATCTGCTCAAGGAAAAAGACGCCAACCTGACCGGCGACGATGTGCGCGAGGGCCTTTCGGCCGTTATCTCGGTCAAGCTGCCCGACCCGCAGTTTGAGGGTCAGACCAAGGCCAAGCTCGGCAGCTCCTATATGCGCGCGCTCACGCTCAAGATCGTGACCGACGGCCTCGCCGATTACTTGGAGGAGCATCCCAAGCCCGCTCGTGAGATCGTCAAGAAGGCGCAACAGGCCTGCAAAGCGCGCAACGCCGCCCGCAAGGCGCGCGAGGCGACCCGCCGCAAGAGCCTGCTCGAGACGGCGTCCCTGCCCGGTAAGCTCGCTGACTGCTCGGTGCGCGATGCCGAGCTGACCGAGCTCTTTATCGTAGAGGGCGACTCGGCAGGCGGTTCGGCCAAGGACGGCCGTCGCCGAGACATCCAGGCGATTCTGCCCCTGCGCGGCAAGATTTTGAACGTCGAACGCGTTGGTGACCATCGCGCGTTCTCGAGTGACACCATCCAGTCGCTGATTACCGCGATCGGCTGCGGCGTTACGACGAGCGCCGGCGACGGCGGCGACTTCGATATCACCAAGGCGCGCTACCACAAGATTATCATCATGACCGATGCAGACGTCGACGGTGCGCATATCCGCATCCTGCTGCTGACGTTCTTCTACAAGTACATGCGTCCGCTGATCGATGCCGGCTACGTCTATGTTGCCTGCCCGCCCATCTTTGGCATTAAGGTGCGCAACAAGATCCACTACGTGTATCCCAACGGCCGCCAGCCCGAAGACGAGATCCTGCGCGACACCATCCAGAGTCTGGGCCTGAACCCCGACGATAACGACGAGGACGGCAAGGCCAAGGACGGCAAGATCACCAAAAAGCGCAAGGGCTATACCGTCCAGCGCTACAAGGGCCTGGGTGAGATGGACCCCAAGCAGCTTGCCTCGACGACGATGGACCCCAAGACCCGCATCCTGCAGCGTGTGTCGATCGAGGACGCCGTGGTGGCGGACCGCGCCGTGCGCGAGCTGATGGGTTCCGAGGTCGGCTATCGCCGCGAGTACATTGAGAAGCACGCCCACGACGCACGATTCTTAGACGCCTAATCCCTGCGGCTTTCCCAGCCACCGCACCTTCGCCCTCAATCGTCGGTCGCGTACCCAAGTACGCTTCCCTCCTCTTTCGGGTGAATCTGCGGCACCTGGAAAAGCCGTCTCCGTGGTTGGGAACTAATGGACCACGCAAACCATGAGGAGGTAACGTGGCAGACGATATCAACAATAACGAGGGTATGGGCGATGCCGGTATGCCCGATGATCTGAAACGCCTGCTTGCCCGTGCTGAGCAGGGCGAGGACGGCGACCCGGATGCCTATAACCCCGATGCCGATGATGATGAGGAAGAGGACGACGACGCCGAGCTCGAGGAGAGCTTTGGCGAAGTCGACCGTGGCGCCTCGGCCGGCGAGGATATAAACGGCGGCCAGCTCCAGATTTCGGAGTTTGGCCGCGAGATGAAGCAGTCATTTATCGAGTATTCGATGTCGGTCATCACGGCGCGCGCCCTGCCGGACGTGCGCGACGGCCTAAAGCCGGTTCACCGCCGCATTCTGTACGCGATGAACGAGAGCGGCATCTACCCCAACCGCCCACACAAGAAGTCGGCCTGGACGGTCGGCGAAGTTATCGGCAAGTACCATCCGCATGGTGACTTCGCGGTCTACGAGGCAATGGTTCGCCTGGCGCAGTGGTTCTCCATGCGCACGCCGCTCATCGACGGCCACGGCAACTTCGGCAACATCGACGGCGACGGCGCCGCTGCCATGCGTTACACCGAGAGCCGCCTGGCAAAGCCCGCCATGGAGCTGCTGCGTGACCTGCAGAAGGATACCGTCGACTGGCAGCCCAACTACGACGAATCGCTCGCCGAGCCCCAGGCGCTGCCTGCGCGCTTCCCCAACCTGCTGGTCAACGGCAGCCAGGGCATCGCCGTCGGCATGGCCACCAACATCGCCCCGCATAACCTCACCGAGGCGATCGAGGCCACCTGCTACCTGATCGACAACCCCGACGCCACCGTCGACGAGCTCATGCAGATCATGCCCGGTCCGGACTTCCCCACCGGCGCCATCATCATGGGCAGCGCCGGCATTAAGCAGAGCTACGAGACCGGCCGCGGCTCCATTACCGTGCGCGCCAAGGCCCACGTGGAGTCCACCAAGACCGGCCGCAGCCGCCTGGTCTTTACCGAGATCCCCTACATGGTCAACAAGGGCACCCTGCAGGAGAAGATCGCCCAGCTCGTCAACGACAAGCGCATCGAGGGCATCTCGGACATGCGCGATGAGTCCAACCAGAAGGGCATCCGCCTGGTCATCGAGCTCAAGAAGGGCGTCATTCCGCAGGTCGTGCTCAACAACCTGTACAAGTACACCTCGCTGCAGACGACCTTCGGCGCCAACAACCTGGCCCTCGTCAACGGCGTTCCCAAATGCCTGAGCTTGCGCGAGATGCTGCAGCACTACATCGATCACCAGGTCGACGTCGTCACCCGCCGCACCCGCTTCGACCTTAAGAAGGCCCAGGCCCGCGCGCATATCCTCGAGGGCTACCTGATGGCTCTCGACCATATCGACGAGGTCATCAGCATCATCCGTTCCTCGCAGACCGATTCCGAGGCCAGCAGCCGCCTGATCGAGCGCTTTGGCTTTACGCCCGAGCAGACCACGGCCATCCTCGAGATGAAGCTGCGCCGCCTGACCGGCCTGGAGCGCGACAAGATTCAGGAAGAGCTGGACGGCCTGCGCCGCGCCATCGCCTACTACGAGGACCTGCTGGCGCACGAGGAGAAGATTCTGGGCGTCATCAAGGAGGAGATGCGCGAGATCTCGAAGAAGTTCGGCGACAAGCGCCGCACCGAGATCAGTCAGGTTGAGAAGGACCTGGACGTCGAGGACCTCATCGCCGACGAGGACATGGTCGTGACCATCACCCACACCGGCTACGTTAAGCGTATCCCGGTGGCCGCCTATCGCGCCCAGAAGCGCGGCGGCAAGGGTGTGTCGGGCGTTAACCTCAAAGAGGATGATGTCATCGACGAGATGTTCATTGCGTCCACGCACGAGTACGTGCTGTTCTTCTCGAGCAAGGGCAAGGTCTATCGCCTGAAGGTGCACGAGCTGCCGGTGGGTACGCGCCAGGCGCGCGGTACCGCGATCGTCAACCTTCTGCCCTTCGAGGAGGGCGAGAAGATCGCGAGCGTCATCAGCTGCCGCGAGTTCCCTGCCGACGAGTATCTGATGTTTGCCACCAAGAGCGGCATGGTCAAGAAGACCGTGATGAGCGCATATGACCGCAGCCGTCGCGACGGCCTGATCGCTATCAACCTGCGTGACGACGACGCGCTGCTGAACGTGCGCCGCGTGCGCGAGGGCGACAAGATTATCCTGGCCACCACCGCGGGCAAGGCGATCATGTTCTCCGAGGAGCAGGTGCGCGCCACCGGCCGCGATACCAGCGGCGTTCGCGGTATCGGTATGAAGGACGGCGTGAGCGTTCTGGGCATGGAAGTCACTAACGGCAACGGCGATCTGTTCGTCATCACCGAGCGCGGCTACGGCAAGCGCACGCCGGTCGCGGACTACCCGGAGCAGAATCGCGGCGGCCAGGGCGTCTACACCATCCAAATGACCGAGCGTAAGGGCAACCTCGCGGCCATGAAGACGGTGGGCCCGCAGCACGAGTTGTTCATCGTGACGGAGGGCGCGACGGTCATTCGCGTCAAGACCGACGAGATCAGCCAGACCGGCCGCGCCACCCAGGGCGTCAAGATGATGACCGTCGACGACAACGACCGCATCTGCGCCGTAGCCCGCATGACGGCCGCCAAGGAGAAGCCCGAAGGCGAAGGCGCCGAGGCCGCAACCGACGCCGAAGAGGCCCCAGTCGACCTAGGCGACGGCAACGACATGCCAGAGGATCTCCTAGACGAGTAAGAGGCCCTAGCTGGTAGAAAATATCAGACCCCATATATCGGCGGTCGGCGCACCTGCGCGCCGACCGCTTTTTTGAAAACCTTGGGACCCCATGGTCGCCGGGCTGACGAGATGGTTTTGGTTTGTCGCGAGTTCCGCACGCAAAGAAGGCCACTTAATGTGGCCTTCGTCTTGC
>UQTW01000019.1 GCA_900544115.1 uncultured Collinsella sp.
CTTTTGGACGGGCGACGCCCGTTTTCTTTCTCGGGAAAGAAAATGGGGGTCGCATTCGTGCAGCGCCTGCGGCGCTGCTTTCCCCGCGCCCGCAGGGCGCGTCCCCCCTTTGGGGGTATAAAAAAGAGGGCATCTCTTCGAGATACCCCCTTTTATCATCCTAACAGGGTTTGGAGCAAGGGGTTCCTGCTCCCCTTTCGCGCTCTTAGAGCGCTTTGAGAAGGCCGGTGGCCTCGTTGAACTCGTTGATGAGCTCGTCGAGCTCCTTCGCCTGCGCGTGGACAGCGTCCCACGTGCCCTTTGTGTCGTACCAGAGGGCGTTGAGGTCCTTAACGTCGCGCGCCTGCTGCTCGACCCAGGTGTAGTACTTGAGGTTGTGGATGCGCTTGCGGTCCTCGTACGTCAGCTCCATCATGCTGTCGGTCTTCAGGCCGAGCATGTGAAGGTTGTGGTCGAGGCGGGCCTCCTCGGCGTTATACGCGCCGTGCATCTCGTTGAGCTCCTCGATGCGGGACTGATACATCACGGCAGAGTCGGTCAGGACGGTGCAGACAACGTCGTCCTCGGTCAGCTCATAGTACTTGGCCATCTTGATGCAGCAGAGGACATTTGCAATGCCGGAGATACCGAGCCACGTGAGCTTTTCGATGAGCTCGTCGGGGAGCTTGAGCTCTTCCTTGAGATACTTCTGCCCCTCGGCCGTATTGAAGAGGCGCAGCAGGCGCTGGGAATCCTCGTCGTCGATGGCGATGGCCATGTCAGTGTTCTTCACGTTGTGGATCCAGGGGATGTGCTTGTCGCCGATGCCCTCAATGCGGTGGCCGCCGAAGCCGTTATTCAGGATCGTCGGGCACTGGAGCGCTTCGCCCACGCCGAGCTTCATGCCGGGATAACGTTCCTTCAAAAGGTCGCCAGCCGACATCGTACCGGCGGAACCGGAGGTGAAGCACGCGCCCGCAAGACGCTGGCCGGGTTTCTTCACGGCCTCGAAGAGGTCTGCAAGGGCGTAGCCCGTGACATTGTAGTGCCACAGCGGGTTGCCCATCTCTTCAAACTGGTTGAAGATCATCATGCTGGGGTCCTGCTTGAGCTCCCAGGTCTTGTCGAAAATCTCCTTGACGTTGGACTCGCAGCCCGGCGTCGCGATGACCTGACCGGCGATCTTGCTGAGCCACTCAAAGCGCTCCTTGCTCATCTCCGCGGGGAGAATGGCGACGGAGTCGACGGCGAGGAGCTTCGAGTTGAACGCGCCGCCGCGGCAGTAGTTACCGGTGGAGGGCCACACGGCGTGATGATACGTCGCGTCGAACTGGCCGGTGACGAGGCGCGGGGCGAGGCAGCCGAACGAAGCGCCGACCTTGTGGCAGCCCGTGGGGAACCACTTGCCCGCCATGGCGAGGATGCGGCAGGGAACGCCGGAGAGCTCGGACGGAATTTCAACATAATTCGGCACGGCCTGATAGAGACCGCCGGACTCCTTGGCCTCGTTCTTCCACGTGATGCGGAAGAGGTTCAGCGGGTTGACGTCCCAAAGGCCGACGGTCTTGAGCTTTTCCTGAATTTTCTCAGGGATGGTCTCAGGATGCTGCATCTGCGCGATGGTCGGGATGATAACGTTGTTTTCCTTGGCCTTCTCAATGTTGTGCTGCAGGCCGGTCTTGTTGATGGTCAAATCGATCTTGCCCATGGTTCACTTCTCCTCCTGTTGTTTGTCAATATAAGAATATAGTGTGTATTTGGATATGCCGAAGTATTTTGCGATCTTGTCTCCGGATTTTGTGACGAGGAACGCCCCGCTCTGGCTCAAAAAGCCGATGGCACGCATCTTGTCCTCCTTATTCATCAAGGCGACGGGCTTGCCAACGAGTGCGACAGACTGGGCGATGAGCTCATCCAAAAGGTCGTTGACGTTCACGATCTTTTCCGGCTCGCCCTGCGCCTTATCCTTTGTGTCGATCAACTCGTGCACCGCATCCTCGACCATCAGGAGCGAGGAAATGTCGTAATTGATGCCAAGGATTGCAACCACCTTGCCGTTCCTGCCGCGGATATACATGGTAGAGGACTTGAGGATCTTCCCGTCCGGCGTTTTGGTGAGGTAGCTCAAGTGGTCGCTCGGCTGCGCGTCGGCCTGACGCACCTGCTCTAAAACAACGTGCGACGCGCCGTCGCCCACCTTGCGGCCTGTGACGTGGCCGTTCTCGATGGCAACGATGGAATGCTCGGGGTGCTTGGCGCCCACATCGTGGATCACCACCTCGCAATGGCTGCCAAAGGTCGCGGCGATGCCCTTTGCGACCTGCTCCAGGGTCTTCAGCGTTGCGGCTTCTATGGTCTATCCCTCCTCTGATCGCCCGTCCGCCCTATTTTGCTGTGCAAATTGCACAGCTTTCCATCGGAACGGGCATGTTCTTTCATCCCTATAATACCATAAATTGATCGAATTGCAATCACTTTCTTAAAAAATTTTTGAAATGCAAATTTTTTGTTTGACAACTGCCGTTCTTATGCTATGATAAGGACAGTGTAACAGAAAATTGACCCCGATCGACAGAAAATACTATTACTTTTAACGGAGGTTTTACCATGGATTTCGAAGCCATCAAGAAAGCCGCACAGGCCTACGGCCCCGATATGACCCGCTTCCTGCGTGATATGATCGCCATCCCCAGCGAGAGCTGCGAGGAAAAGGGCGTCGCCCACCGCATCGCCGAGGAGATGAAGAAGCTCGGTTACGATAAGGTCGAGTTCGACGCGCTCGGCAACGTCATCGGCTGGATGGGCTCGGGCGACAAGATCATCGCCATCGACTCCCACATCGACACCGTCGGCATCGGCAACATCGAGAACTGGGACGCCGATCCCTATGAGGGCTACGAGACCGACGAGATCATCTACGGCCGCGGCGGCTCTGACCAGGAGGGCGGCATGGCTTCTGCTACCTATGCTGCCAAGATGATGAAGGACATGGGCCTCATCCCCGAGGGCTACAAGATCATGGTCGTCGGCACCGTCCAGGAAGAGGACTGCGACGGCATGTGCTGGCAGTACATCTACAACAAGGACGGCATTAAGCCCGAGTTCGTCATTTCCACCGAGCCCACCGACGGCGGCATCTATCGCGGTCACCGCGGCCGCATGGAGATCCGCGTCGACGTTCACGGCACCTCCTGCCACGGCTCCGCTCCCGACCGCGGTGACAACGCCATCTACAAGATGGCCGACATCATCGCCGACGTCCGCGCCCTCAACAACAACGGCTGCGACGAGTCGACCGACATCAAGGGCCTTGTCAAGATGCTCGACCCCAAGTACAACCCCGAGCACTTCGAGGACGCCCGCTTCCTGGGCCGCGGCACCTGCACCGTCAGCCAGATCTTCTACACCAGCCCCAGCCGCTGCGCTGTCGCTGACTCCTGCGCCATCTCCATCGACCGTCGCATGACCGCCGGTGAGACCTGGGAGTCCTGCCTGGACGAGATCCGTAACCTGCCGGCCGCCAAGAAGTACGGCGACGACGTGAAGGTCTCCATGTACATGTACGATCGTCCGTCCTGGACCGGCGAGGTCTACGAGACCGAGGCTTACTTCCCCACGTGGATCAACAAGGAGACCGCTCCGCACGTCAAGGCCCTCGTCGACGCCCACAAGGCCATGTTCGGTGACGAGCGCATCGGCTGCGAGCCCAGCATGGACAAGCGCACCGGTCGCCCGCTGTGCGACAAGTGGACCTTCTCCACGAACTGCGTTTCCATCCAGGGCCGCTATGGCATCCCCTGCGTCGGCTTCGGCCCGGGTGCCGAGTCTCAGGCTCACGCTCCCAACGAGGTCACCTACAAGGACGACCTGGTCACCGCTGCCGCCATGTATGTGGCTGCCCTGAACCTCTACGATCCGAGCCAGGCCGATGGCGACGCCACCGTGTTCCGCGCCGGTCTGACCAACAACAAGATCGATTAGTCCCATTCCTCGATCTTGTTGAGCCGGGGACAGCTCGTGTCCCCGGCACCCCTTGTTGACTTGGGGCCCGCGGTCGTTATCTCCCATGCTTCCTCAACGGTAGCGGGTCCTCGTCATAGTGCTCTGCATGTTCTAGCCACACGCGCATGCCGGAGCACATCTACTCATTGCAATCGTTTCATCTTTGGAAAGGATATTTACATGGACGCCAAGTTTACCGAGCTCGTCGAGCAGCTGAACGGCCTCGATTTTAAGGGCATGTACGGCAGCGACTTCCTGCACACCTGGGATAAGACCACCGATGAGCTCAAGGCGCTCTACATCGTCGCCGACGCCCTGCGCGAGCTGCGCGAGAACAACGTTTCGTCCAAGATCTTCGATTCGGGTCTGGCCGTCTCCCTGTTCCGTGACAACTCCACCCGTACGCGCTTCTCCTTCTCTAAGGCAGCCAACCTGCTCGGTCTTGAGCTGCAGGACCTGGACGAGAAGAAGTCCCAGATCGCTCACGGCGAGACCGTCCGCGAGACCGCTACCATGATCTCCTTCATGGCCGACGTCATCGGCATCCGTGACGACATGTACATCGGCAAGGGCGACGCCTACATGGCCGAGGTCTCCGAGTCTGTCCAGCAGGCCTACGAGGACGGCGTTCTGGATCACCGTCCCACGCTCATCTCCCTGCAGTCCGACTCCGATCACCCCACGCAGTCCTCTGCCGACATGCTCTACCTCATCAACGAGTTTGGCGGTCTTGAGAACCTCAAGGGCAAGAAGGTTGCCGTCACCTGGGCCTACTCGCCCTCTTACGGCAAGCCGCTGTCCTGCCCGCAGTCGCTGATCAGCCTGCTGCCCCGTTTTGGCATGGACGTCACCTTGGCCCACCCCGAGGGCTACGACCTCATGCCCGAGGTCGTCGAGCGCGCCAAGGGTTATGCCGCCGAGTCCGGCACCACCTTTAAGCAGGTCAACACCATGGCCGAGGCCTTCGAGGGCGCCGACATCGTGATCCCGAAGAGCTGGGCTCCGTTTGCCGCCATGGAGAAGCGCACCAACCTGTACGCCGAGGGCGACGACGCCGGCATCGCTGCACTCGAGAAGGAGCTGCTCGCTCAGAACGCCACGCATCAGGATTGGTGCTCCACGACCGAGCTCATGGAGAAGACCGCCAACGGCCAGGACACCATCTTTATGCATCCGCTGCCTGCCGACATCTCCGGTGTCTCTTGCGAGCACGGCGAGGTCAACGCCGACGTCTTCGACATGCACCGCGTGGGCATGTACAAGGAGGCCAGCTACAAGCCGTACGCCATCGCAGCCATGATGTTCCTGCAGAAGGTTGCCGATCCCGCCGCTACCCTCAAGGCCCTCGACGAGCGCAACATCGCCCGTTGGTTCCAGGCCTAAAGCTGGGTTGAGGTAAGCCATGTAAAGGGGGCGCTCTGCCAACCGGCGGGGTGCCCCTTTTTGCATCGTGGGCGTGCGGGATAAGCGCTTTCGATGTAGATGCCCCGCGACGCGAGTTATGGGTACGATGGTTTCAGGGGAGGTATCGCCATGAAACTTGGTTGCGTCATTATGGCTTCGGGCGAGGGCAAGCGATTTGGCTCTAACAAGATGCTCGCCGATATCTATGGCGAGCCGCTGATTGCCCGGACCATTGATTCGGTTCCCCGGGGCTTTGACGTTGTGGTTTCGACGCGTTGGCCCGAGGTCGCTCAGATTTGTGATGACAAGCATTGCCCGTGCGTGTTGCACGATGGCGAGCTGCGCAGCGAAAGCATCCGTGCGGGCCTTTCGTGGGGAGTCGAACGTAACTGGAAAGGTTGCCTCTTTTTGCCGGGCGACCAGCCGCTCGTGAGTTCGGATTCTTTTGAGGCTATGGTTCGTGCATTTGACGAGCGTGGCCGCAAGCATCCGGTGCGTCTTGCGTGCAACGGTGAGCCTTCGAGCCCGGTGCTCTTTCCGGCGGAACTGTTCGATGCACTTATGTGTCTTGAGGGTAAGGACGGCGGCGGTTCGATCCTCAAGGACCGTACCGACGTGGTGCTGGTCGAGGCGCGTGCCTACGAGCTGTGGGACGTCGATACCGTCAAGGGACAGCGACGCATAACGGAGCATATCGCCGCCTGCTCGTATTTTGATCGCGTGGCCAACTGCATCAATCAATAAGGAGCAATTATGATCATCATCAAAAACGGCGCACTCGTGACGCCCCAGGGGCTTCGCCGCGCCGATCTTGCCATGGATGGCGATAAGATCGTGCGGATTGCCGCGGCGATTGAGCCGGCCGAGGGCGATACCGTCGAGGATGCTGCGGGCTGCTGGGTGTTCCCGGGCTTTATCGATGGGCACACGCACATGCAGTGCTGGACCGGCATGGATTGGACAGCCGATAGCTTTGAGACCGGCACGCGCGCGGCTGCCTGCGGCGGCACGACGACCATTGTGGACTACGCGACGGCCGATCGCGGCGTGACCATGCCCGATGCCTTGGTCGAGTGGCGTCATCGCGCCGACGGCACCTGCACCGCCAACTATGCCTTCCATATGGCGCTTGCCGAGTGGAATGAGCGCAACCGCGCCGATCTTTCGGCCATGCGCGAGGCGGGCGTGTCGTCGTTTAAGACCTACTTTGCCTACGACCATCTGCGCCTGGACGATGCCGAGACGCTCGAGGTGCTGGAGGAGCTCAAGCGTATTGGCGGCATACTGTGCGTGCATTGCGAGAACGGTACGCTGGTGAATGAGCTGCAGAAGCGCGTGTTTGAGCAGGGTATCCACGGGCCCGAGGGCCATGCGCTCAGCCGTCCGGATGTGTGCGAGGCCGAGGCCGTGAGCCGTCTGCTGTATCTGGCACACCTGGCCGGCGACGCACCGGTCAACGTGGTACACCTTTCGACCAAGTTGGGGCTCGAGGCCATTCGCGCTGCCAAAGCGCGCGGGCAGAAGAACATCTATGTCGAGACCTGTCCTCAATATCTGATGCTCGACGATACGCGCTACTTGGAGCAGGGCGAGGACGGCTTTGCGGGCGCCAAGTATGTGATGAGCCCGCCGCTGCGCCATGCCGGCGACCGTGCGGCACTGCGCGAGGCGCTTGTGGCCGGCGAGATCGATACGATTGCGACCGACCACTGCAGCTTTAACCTGCACGGGCAAAAGGACCGCGGGCGCGATGACTTCCGCGCGATTCCCAACGGCGGGCCCGGTGTGGAGCATCGCCCCGTCGCGATCGCTACGAGTTTTGAGGGACAGCTGGGCCCCGAGGATCTGTGCCGCTTGATGAGCGAGAACCCGGCGCGCGTCTTTGGCATGTATCCGCGCAAGGGCTGTCTTGCCGAGGGCTCCGATGCCGACGTGTGCGTGTGGGATCCCAAGGCGCGCTGGACGATTAGCGCCGCGACGCAGCATCAGGCTGTGGACTATACGCCGCTCGAGGGCTTTGAGGCGCACGGCCGCGCCAAGGCCGTGTTTGTGAACGGCGTGCTGGCTGCGCGCGACGGCGAGCCCACCGGAGCCCAACCCGGCCGCTACGTGCCCCGCTAACGGGAAGACCGCCGGGGTAGCTAATTTGGGAGATGATTTTTTGGGACGGGGTAGCAAAAAGAGCCCCGTCCCAAATTTGCTACCCCTGGAGGCTGGTGGCGATGAGGGGGCGGCCGAGGGCTGCCTCGAAGCAATCTGCCATCGTTGGATCGGCAAGCGTGTCGACTTGGTTGAGCATGATGCGGGCATTGTCGAGGTTCAGCATCTGCAGCTCGGCATTGAGCACCATGGCGACGCGCTCTGGGGTGGCAGCGTCGGTGGGCTCGCAGCCGCAGCGCTCGCAGAAGAGCTCGGGGCGGTGGACAACCTTGGCGACGGGCTTGCCCAGCCCTGAGGCGCCGACGACCCAGACAACGTTTGCCGTGGCGGCGGGAATTACCGGCTCCCAGGCGGCATGCGCCTTGAGCGGGAGTCGCTTGCTGCCATCTGCCTCGGCCAACACATAGTCAAAGCGCTGCGCCAGCTGGTCGAGCGGCTCAGCGGGGGCGGAGAGCTTGCCTGTCTCCGGGTCCAAGACGCCTGCCTGGCAGATGCTTCCGCGCACAAGGCCCGCGCAGGCCTCGCAGGTGCAGCCGGGGGCGTGTAAGGCACCTGGCTTCCAAGGTGCGGCGTCCAGGCGACGATTCGACCCGTCCCATGGCACGCCGGCAACGGGAAGCATATGCGTGGTGGTACAGAGGAGCACGCGGCCGCCAGCGCGCATGAGCTCAAGACCCAGCGTCTTGAGCAAGGTCGACTTGCCGCCGCTGCCGATAATCGCGGTAATGCCCGGCTCGATCCTGAGCGCCGAGGCAAGATTGCCGCTAACCGTTTCCATCTGTTCACCGCCGTATAATACTGTGATAATAAATAATCATCAGAGTAGCGGTCGAACCGCTTTTGCTCTGCTCAAACCGTAGCACAGGGAGGTGCCCCGGGAATGCTCGTTTATGTTCGCGGCGCCGGCGATATCGCCACGGGTGTCGCTGCCCGTTTGGTGCGCGCCGGCGTGTCGGTTGTCATGGCCGATATCGCGGTTCCCACGTGCATCCGCCGCACAATCAGTTTTTGCGAGGCCATTCGCCTGGGCGAGGTCCAGGTCGAGGGCATTCGCGCTCGCTTGGCACAGACGCCGGCTGAGGCGCTTGCGATTGCCGAGGCTGGAGACGTCGCCGTTGTGGTAGACCCCCAGGCCAAGATGATCGGCGAGCTGAAATCCGCGGCTGTGGTCGACGCGATTTTGGCTAAGCGCAACTTGGGCACCACGCGCGACATGGCGCCCGCCGTCATCGCCGTGGGGCCGGGCTTTACCGCGCCGGTTGACTGCGACGCCGTGGTCGAGACCATGCGCGGGCATTTTCTCGGCCGTGTCATTACCCAAGGTTCGCCCCAGCCTAACACGGGCGTGCCGGGCATTATCGCCGGCTATGGCAAGGAACGTGTTATCCACAGCCCCGCCGCCGGCGTGTTTCGGTCCGACCGCGCAATCGGCGACATCGTGAGCGCCGGAGACGTGATTGGCTACGCGGGCGATACGCCCATGTGCACGCAGATCGATGGCTGTCTGCGCGGGCTTTTGGCGAACGGCGTGCAGGTGACTGAGGGCTTTAAATGCGCCGATGTCGATCCGCGCGGCGACGCCAGCTACATCAACTATATTTCGGACAAGGCGACATCGGTCGGCGGCGGCGTGCTCGAGGCACTCGCTATGCTCACCGATGTCTTTAGAGGATAGAAGGCGGCAATGGAAAAGCTCGATGTTGTGAATGCGGCGCTTGCCGCCCTGCGTGCTGGCGAGACGTGCGAGCTCGTGGTCGTGGCCGGTACGGCGGGGTCATCACCACGCGGCGTGGGCGCCTGGATGGCCGTCTTTGCCGATGGCAGCCAAGCGGGCACCATCGGCGGCGGCAAGATTGAGCTTTTTGCGCTGGACGAGGCGCGCGAGCTGCTGGCCGCAGGGCAATCGCGTCTGGTCCGCTACACCATGGGCGGCGAGAACTCCGATACCGGCATGATCTGCGGCGGGGCCATCTGCCTGTGCTACCTGCATCTGGACTCGACCCAGGCACCGTTGTTCCAGTCGGTTGCCGACGTCTTGGCCTATCGGCGCATCGGCGACTTCGTCATCGACTTTGAGCCGTTTATCGCGAGCGCGCTCGAGGGCGATGTGGTTGAGTACCATGGCGAGACATCGCGCCATACCATTGCCGGCTGCCCCGAGCTTTCGCTGGTGGAGGAGGGGAGTAAGGTCACCTACACCAACGCCGCCTCCGAGATTCCCCCGGCGCACATCGAGACGCTCTGCCCCGAGGGCCTGACCTATATCTTTGGCTGCGGCCACGTGGGCGCTGCGACGGCGCGGGTGCTCACGGCGGCGGGCTTTGCCGTCGTGGCTTGCGACGACCGCCCCGGCACGCTGACCCCCGAATGGGTGCCCGGCGTCTACGACCGTCGTCTGGTCGATTATAAGAACCTGAGCGAGCTGTGCCCCATCGGCCCGCGCGACTTGGTGGTCGTCGCCACGGCGGGTCACAAGTCCGATATCGACGTGGTGATTCAGGCCATGCGCGCTAAACCCGCCTATCTGGGCTGCCTGGGCTCGCGCCGCAAGACCGCCTTTGTGCGCGCCCGCCTGGAGCAGGAGGGCTTCACGCAGGGCCAGATCGACGAGCTGCACCTGCCGATCGGTGTCGCCATCGAGGCCGAGGACCCCGAGGAGATCGCCATCTCCATCGCCGCCGAGATGATCCACCTGCGTCGCACCAAACTCGTCCCCCGCAAGCGCTAGTCGCATCCCAAATGAGCTGCCCCAGCCCTCTGCCGCATGCGGGTCAAAATGCTACCTGTGCCATATGCCCTATAATGTCCGACCGTTGAGCGGCATGGGGCCGCTGCCTAGGGTATGGGAGGCGCAAATGGCAGAGTCGGCAGCAGGGGATGCCCTGTTCGAGCGTACGGGAAAAGTTTCGTTTGTGCAGGTATTACCCCATGCACTGCAGCATGTGCTGGCGGCATTCGCGGGTATCGTCACGCCCGCCATCATTATCGCGTCGGTCTGTGGCTTTACCCCTCAAGAGGAAGCCGCTGTCATCCAGGCGTCGCTCGTCCTCTCGGCGATTGACATTTTCCTTCAACAGTTTCCCATAAAAGGTGTCGTCGGTTCGGGCCTGCCCATTGTGATGGGTGCGAGCTTTACCTTCGTGCCGGCGCTCAAGGCAGTCGGTCTTGAGCTTGGTTTTGAGGCCGTACTGGGCGCCCAGGTAATCGGCGGCGCGCTCGTCGCACTCTTCGGCCTACTGTTTAGGCGCGTGAGTTTTCTGTTTCCGGCCCCGGTGCTTGGCACCGTCATCTTTGTCATTGGCCTGTCGCTATGCCCAGTGGCAGTTGCCTCCATGGCGGGCGGGGAGGGCGCGGCCGATTTTGGCAGTGTCACCAACTGGGCCGTCGCACTTGTGACGTTCGTCGTCACCTTTATGGCTGGCAACTACGGCAAGGGCGCGCTTAGGCTGGGCAGCATCCTGGCTGGTATCTGCGCGGGCTTTGTTTTGGCTGCGGTGTTGGGCATGGTCGATTTCTCGGCCATCGCGACCGCCAGCTGGTTCGCCCCGCCGGCCCTGGGCGCCCATCGCCTGGTGTTCGACCCGGCCGCGTGCGCCGTTGTGGGCGTTGTCGCCATTGTCAACGCAGTACAGGTCATGGGCGAGTTTGCCGCCGTGTCGTCCGCTGCGCTCGATACCCCTGCGACCGATAGCCAGATCTCGGGTGGCCTGATCGCCAACGGCCTGGTCGGTATGCTGTCAGGCTTTTTTGGCGGCGTCCCCACGGCAACCTTTGGCCAGAATGTGGGCATTATCGCCGAGAACAAGGTCGTCAACCGCATGGTCTTTACGCTTGCGGCTGCCATCCTGCTCATCGCGGGCCTGCTGCCCAAGTGTGCGGCGGTGCTCACGTCTATTCCGCAGCCGGTCATCGGTGGCGCCACGATTGGCGTGTTCGCGACCATCGGTATGAACGGTGTGGTCATGTTTGCCCGCCACGGCCTGTCTCAGCGCGATACCACGCTCATGGGTCTCTCTATCGCCTTTGGCACGGGCATTGAGCGCACGGCCGGCGCGCTTGCCGGCGCTGGATTCCCCGCATGGGTCGGCACCGTTTTTGGCGGATCCTCCATTGCCGTCGCCGCGCTCGTTGCTGTGATCCTCAACCTGGTCCTCCCGCGCCAAAAATAACGCCCCATATATGAGTTGCGGTGGAATAGGGACTGTTTAAGCCTTTTAAGCCATCAAACAGTCCCTATCTCACCGCAACTGCTGTTTTCCTCCGTGCCCTAGGGATCAATTTGTGCGGGGGAGTTGTGGAGTTGTGCAGGCAGACGAGGTTTTTCTGGAAATACGCACCCAATGCGCGTATAGTACCGATTGTTTTGTCGGCTCCTGCTGCGTCGAGTCCAAACCGCGAAATGCCATGAGCGGCGCGGATGCAGCCAGGAGGCACGAGGACAACCCATCGTGGCCACGCCCCGTGCTTAAAACCCCAAGAAGGAGTGAACAATGGCAGAAGAGAAGTATGTGCCGCGTCTGAAGACCAAGTACAACAACGAGGTCAAGCAGCAGCTTCAGGACAAGTTCCAGTACGAGAACGTCATGATGATCCCCAAGTTTGAGAAGATCGTCGTGAACATGGGTGTCGGCGAGGCCGCTACCGATTCCAAGGCCATCGACGGTGCCGTGCGCGACCTGCGCGCCATCACCGGCCAGCAGCCGATGATCACCCGTGCCCGCAAGTCCATCGCTACCTTCCGCCTGCGCGCTGGTATGCCGATCGGCTGCAAGGTTACCCTGCGTGGCGACCGTATGTGGGAGTTCTTCGATCGTCTGACCTCCGTCGCGATTCCCCGTATCCGCGACTTCCGCGGCATCTCCGCCAAGAGCTTCGACGGTCGTGGTAACTTCTCCATGGGCGTCACCGAGCAGCTCATCTTCCCCGAGATCGACTTCGACTCCGTCGATCACCAGCGTGGTATGGACATCACTTTCGTGACCACCGCCAATACCGATGAGGAGGCCAAGGCCCTTCTGGACGCCTTCGGTTTCCCGTTCAAGAAATAGGTTCACCTGCCCTATGAGCGCCGTTCCCAGAAGGGGGCGGCGCTTGGGGCGAACAATACTCTATGTGAGGAGGATATAAGTGGCTAAGACATCGATGATCGTCAAGTGCAATCGCAAGCAGAAGTTCTCTACTCGTGAGTACACGCGCTGCCAGCGCTGCGGCCGTCCGCACTCTGTGTACCGCAAGTTCGGCCTGTGCCGTGTCTGCTTCCGCGAGCTTGCACTCAAGGGCGAGCTTCCCGGCGTTAAGAAGGCCAGCTGGTAAGTCACTACCAGCGTTTCAAGCATCCGTTTGGAACAGGGAAAACGCGCTAGTTAGGCTTTGCCGTTAAGGGCGGCGAAGAACCAAGAGCACGTGTTCATCAAGAACGAAGGAGAATCTGTATGAACCTTACAGACCCGATCGCAGATATGCTTACGCGCATCCGTAACGCTAACTCTGTGAACAAGGCCACGGTCTCCATGCCGAGCAGCAAGAAGCTCGTCGAGATCGCTCGTGTTCTGCACGAGGAGGGCTACATCGAGGGCTACGATGTCGAGGACACCGTTCCCCAGAAGACTCTGCACATCACGCTTAAGTATGGTCCCAAGAAGGCTAAGGTCATCAACGGCATCCGCCGCATTTCCAAGCCGGGCCTGCGTAAGTACACCGGCGTTGCCGACATGCCCCGCGTCCGCGGTGGCCTTGGTACCGCCATTATTTCCACCAGCCATGGCGTTATGACCGACCGCGATGCTCGCAAGCACAACGTCGGCGGCGAAATCATCGCTTACGTCTGGTAATTCGCTCGGTAGGTAGAAGGAAAGGAGATCACCGTGTCTCGTATCGGTAATAAGCCTGTCCAGATTCCCGCCGGAGTCGAAGTGGCAGTCAACGGCAACAACGTTGTCGTCAAGGGCCCCAAGGGCCAGCTCGAGCTCGATGTCTTTGAGAAGCTCGCTATCAACATCGAGGACAACGTCCTCACCGTTTCCCGTCCCGACGACGAGCGTGAGACCCGTGCCCGCCACGGCCTCACCCGTGCCCTCATCCACAACATGGTTGTTGGCGTTTCCGAGGGCTTCGAGAAGAAGCTCGAGCTCGCCGGCGTCGGTTACCGCGTGCAGCAGAAGGGCAAGAACCTCGAGTTCTCCCTGGGCTTCTCGCACCCCGTGATCGTCGAGGCTCCCGAGGGCATCACCTTCGAGGTTCCCGACAACACCCACGTGAACGTCAAGGGTATCAACAAGCAGCAGGTCGGTCAGATCGCCGCTGAGATCCGCGGCCATCGTCCTCCCGAGCCTTACAAGGGCAAGGGTATCCACTACGTTGGCGAGCACATCCGCCGCAAGCTGGGTAAGGCCGCCAAGTAGTCGTAACCGACTCACTCGCATAAGACCAGCACCCCGTCAGGTGCTGGCAAGATCAACCTTTTTAGGAGTTTACGTATGAACAAGCATAAGGCGAAGCTGGAAGGCCTCAAGCGTCGTCAGCGTCGTGTTCGCGGCAAGGTCTCGGGTACCTCCGAGCGTCCGCGTCTTCGCGTGACCCGTACTAACGCCAACATCTATGCCCAGATCATCGACGACAGCAAGGGCTCCAGCCTGACGCTCGTCTCTGCCTCGACCCTCGAGGCCGAGTTCAAGGGCACCCACACCTCGAACAAGGAGGCTGCGGAGAAGGTCGGTCAGCTCGTTGGCAAGCGTGCCATCGAGGCCGGCATCACCAAGGTCGCCTTCGATCGCGGTGGCCGTATCTACCATGGCCGCGTCAAGGCCCTCGCCGACGGTGCTCGTGCCGCCGGTCTCGAGTTCTAGGAGGTATGTAGCACATGGCTCGTAATCAGAAGCAGCAGCGCGAGGCCTCCGAGTTCGAGGAGCGCGTCGTTTACATCAACCGCGTGTCGAAGACCGTCAAGGGTGGTCGTCGCATGAGCCTCGTCGCTCTCGTCGTCGTTGGCGACGGCAAGGGCAACGTCGGCGTTGGCATGGGCAAGTCCGCTGAGGTGCCCCTGGCCATCTCCAAGGCGTCTCTCGATGCCAAGAAGAACATGTTCCACGTGCCGGTGACCGAGCAGGGCACCATCCCGCACGAGGTTCTCGGCCACTTTGGTGCCGGCCGCATCATCATCAAGCCCGCTGTCGAGGGTACCGGCGTTATCGCCGGCGGCGCTGTGCGTCCCCTCTTCGAGCTTGCTGGCATCAAGAACGTCCTGTCCAAGTCCCTCGGTACCGACAACGGCCTCAACATCATCAAGGCTGCCGTCGAGGGCCTCAAGGAGCTCTCCAGCCCTGAGGACGTCGCGGCTCGCCGTGGCCTGACGGTCTCCGAGATGTTCGTCGGTAAGGAGAACTAAGCATGGCTGACACCATCAAGATCAAGCAGGTCCGCAGCACCAACGGTTGCAAGCAGGACCAGGTCCGTACTGTCCGTGCCCTCGGTCTCCACAGGATCCGCGAGGTTCGCGAGATTGCTGACAACGAGTCCGTCCGCGGCATGATCTTCAAGGTCAAGCACCTTGTCGAGATTGTAGAGGAGTAGCAAATGCAGCTTCACGATCTTACTCCCGCGCCCGGTTCCACTAAGAACCGCAAGCGCGTCGGCCGTGGCAATTCTTCGGGTCACGGCACCACTTCTGGCCGCGGCCAGAAGGGCCAGGGTTCCCGCTCTGGTGGCACCAAGGGTGCCGGCTTCGAGGGTGGCCAGACTCCGCTGGCTATGCGCCTGCCCAAGCTTCCGGGCTTCCGCAACCCCCGTCGTATCGAGTACACCGCTGTTAACGTTGAGCGTCTCGAGCGTAAGTTCGAGGACGGCGCTGTAATCGACGGTGCCGCTCTTAAGGCCGCTCGCATCACCAAGAGCGAGTTCGAGCCCGTCAAGGTGCTCGGCAATGGTGAGCTCACCAAGAAGTTCACGGTCAAGGTCGACAAGGTCAGCGCTTCTGCGCAGGCCAAGATCGAGGCCGCCGGCGGAAAGGTCGAGCTGCCGTGCTAAATGGTCTTAAGAATGCTTTCCGCATCAAAGAATTGCGCGAAAAGATTCTTTTTACCATAGCTATGCTCGTCGTGTACCGCATTGGTGCGCACGTTCCTGTGCCCGGCATTCCCTTCCAGGGGATGCTGGGCCTTTTCTCGACCGATAACAATTCGGTCGCCGCAGGTGCTATGGCCCTCCTGAATCTTTTCTCTGGCGGCGCGTTGAGCTATGTGTCGGTGTTTTCGCTGGGCATCATGCCTTACATCACCAGCTCGATCATCCTCCAGATGCTCCAGGCCGTCGTGCCTTCCCTGCATGAGCTTGCCCGCGAGGGCGAGGTCGGTCAGACCAAGATT
Source organism: uncultured Collinsella sp. (assembly GCA_900544115.1). Lineage (GTDB taxonomy): Bacteria > Actinomycetota > Coriobacteriia > Coriobacteriales > Coriobacteriaceae > Collinsella. The sequence continues at coordinate 15,906 of UQTW01000019.1, forward strand.
ACGCAGTATTCGCGTTACCTCACCCTGGCTCTGGCAATCCTCAACTCCGTGGGTTACCTCTTCCTCTTTAAGAGCTTCGGCATCAGCTTCAATGGCGCCGGCGCTCCCGAGATCATCTTCGACCTCATGATTGTCGGCACGCTCACCGCGGGCGCCATGCTGATCATGTGGATTGGTGAGCTCATCACCCAGCGCGGTATCGGCAATGGCATGTCGCTGATCATCTTTGCGAACATCATGGCCGGTCTGCCGCAGGCGATCTTCTCCAGCACCGAGGGCAATGCCGGTGGCATCATCACCATGGTGATCATCTGCGCCATCATCCTGCTGGTTATCCCGCTGATTGTTTTCCTTGAGCGTGGCCAGCGCCGCATCCCGGTCTCCTACGCCAAACGCGTCGTGGGCCGTCGCATGATGGGTGGCCAGACCACCTACCTGCCCATTAAGGTCAATACCGCGGGTGTCGTGCCGATCATCTTCGCTTCGGCGCTGCTGTACTTCCCGGCTCAGATTGCCGTGTTCTTCCCCGGCATCGGTTGGATTCAGGCAGTTGCCTCTGCGCTTTCGACCGGTTGGCTCAACTGGGTGCTTAACGTTGTCCTCATCGTGTTCTTCGCGTACTTCTACACCTCCATGGTGTTCAACCCCGATGACACGGCCGACAACCTTAAGAAGCAGGGCGGCTTTATTCCGGGCGTGCGTCCGGGTAGGGCTACCGCGGCCTACATCAAGAACGCGCTCAACAAGATCACGCTTCCCAGCGCTGTCTTTTTGGCGCTCATCGCCATCGTGCCTTCGATTATCTTCTCCTTCACGGGTAACCATCTGATCCAGGCATTTGGCGGCACGTCCATCCTCATCATGGTCGGCGTCGTGCTCGACACGGTCGATAAGCTCGAAGGCCAGATCAAGATGTATGATTACGATGGATTCTTTAAATAGGCTAGAGGAGGATTGCTCATGAACCTCGTATTGCTCGGAGCTCCGGGTGCCGGTAAGGGCACCGTCGCACAGGAGCTCGTCGCCGAGTTTGGCGTCGCTCACATTTCCACGGGCGACCTGCTGCGTGCTGCCGTCAAGGGTGGCACCGAGCTTGGTATTCAGGCTAAGAAGTACATGGACGCTGGCGAGCTCGTTCCCGACCAGCTCGTGATCGACCTTGTCAAGGAGCGCCTTGCTGCCGATGACGCCCAGCAGGGCTTCATCCTCGACGGCTTCCCGCGCAACACCGCCCAGGCTGTGACGCTCGATTCCGAGCTCTCCGCCATGGGTCGCGAGATCGACTGCGCCCTTCTTGTCGACGTGGCCCCCGAGGTCATCATCGATCGTCTGTCTTCGCGTCGCACTTGCCGCGCCTGCGGCTACACCGGCACCGCTGCCGATGCTACCTGCCCCAAGTGCGGTGGCGAGATGTATCAGCGCGACGACGACAAGCCCGAGACCATCAAGAACCGTCTCGACGTCTACGAGAAGTCCACGAGCCCGCTCGTCGACTACTATCGTGGCCATGGTCTGCTCAAGTCGGTCAACGGTGACCAGGCTCGCGAGACCGTGTACGGGGATGTCAAAGAGGCTCTCGGTCTATGATCAAGATTAAGTCTGCAACGCAAATCGAGCAGATGAAGAAGGCAGGAGCGCTATCTAAGATGGCGCTCCGCCACGTTGGAGCCATGGTGCGCCCTGGTGTTTCGACCTTTGAGCTCGATCAGCTCGCGGAGCAGATTATCCGTATGCATGGCGGCACCCCGGCCTTTAAGGGTTACGGCGGGTTCCCCGGTACCATTTGCGCATCGATTAACGATGCCGTGGTCCACGGTATTCCCAACCCCGACATGATCCTGCGCGATGGCGATATCATCTCCATCGATACGGGAGCTGTCGTTGACGGTTGGGTCGGCGATAACGCTTGGACGTTTTTTGTCGGCACACCCACGCCCGAGGCCAAGGCCCTGTGCGAGGTCACGCGCGATTGCCTTAAGGCTGCCATCGAGCAGGCTGTTCCCGGTAACCATATCGGGGATGTTGGTTACGCCGTTCAGTCCCTCGCCGAGTCTCACGGTTACGGCGTGCTTCGTGACTATGTGGGCCATGGCATTGGCCGCGTGATGCACGAGGACCCCAACGTTCCTAACTATGGAAAGAAGGGGAGGGGCGTTCGCCTCCAGGCCGGCATGGTCATTGCCATCGAGCCGATGGTTACGATGGGTTCCAACCATGTGAGCACGGGCTCCGACGGTTGGATTGTTACGACCAACGACCACCTGCCCGCCGCGCACTACGAGAACACCGTCGCCATTACCAATGACGGTCCGGTGATTCTCACCACGGATGCCCAAGGTGCTTGGTGTTCGCTCCAAGGCGGAGAAATGTAACAAGTTCCACTTAGTTGTGGAGCCATTACGAAGTTATTACGATGCGAGCATACGTGTTGTAGAATACTCAATCGCTGTCGTTTTCTAGAGAAAGATGATTGCTTGTGAAGAAGGAAGACGCAATTGAGCTCGAGGGTACGGTAAAGGAACCGCTGCCCAATGCCATGTTTAAGGTCGAGCTCGAGAACGGTCATTCGGTTCTGTGCAACATTTCTGGCAAGATCCGAATGAATTACATCCGTATTCTCCCCGGTGACAGGGTTGTCGTGGAGCTTTCCCCGTACGACCTGACCCGCGGCCGCATCACCTATCGCTACAAATAGCGGCACGCATACACGCATTCCATTTCCGGCTGCAGGCTTAGCTCAACCTACGGTCGGATTGTGTGTGAAGACCAGCCATAGTTTTAAACGCCTGCGGCTGGGCGAGTAGATAGTAGGGAAGTAGTTTGAGCGCTACCGAAAGGAAGAACGATGAAGGTACGTCCTTCGGTCAAGAAGATGTGCGATAAGTGCAAAATCATTAGGCGCCATGGCAAGGTCCTCGTCATTTGCGAGAACCCCCGTCATAAGCAGCGTCAGGGTTAAGAGAGGAGACTACGTTGGCCCGTATTAATGGTGTCGACCTCCCGCGTGAGAAGCGCGTTGAGATCGGTCTGACCTACATTTACGGCATCGGCCGCACCACTGCGACGAAGATCTGCGTCGAGTGCAACGTTAACGTGGATACGCGTGTTAAGGACCTCACCGAGGATGAGGTTAACGCCATCCGTGATTATATCGATAAGAACCAGATCATGGTTGAGGGCGACCTCCGCCGTGAGCGCAACCAGAACGTCAAGCGCCTTATGGACATCGGCTGCAACCGCGGCCTTCGTCACCGCAAGGGCCTCCCGGTCCGCGGCCAGCGCACCCACACTAACGCTCGTACCCGCAAGGGCCCGAAGCGTCAGATCGGTGCTAAGAAGAAGAAATAAGGAGCGCTAGATAGATGGCTACTGCTAAGAAGAACGTTCGCGCTGCCCGTCTGAAGCGCGCGGACCGTAAGAATATTTCCGTGGGCCAGGCTCACATTCGTTCTACGTTTAACAACACGATCGTTTCGATCACCGATCCCCAGGGCAACGTCATTTCCTGGAAGTCGGCTGGCCAGGTGGGCTTCAAGGGCTCCCGTAAGTCCACGCCGTTCGCTGCCCAGATGGCTGCCGAGGCTGCTGCCAAGCAGGCCATGGAGCACGGTATGAAGAAGGTTTCCGTCTTCGTCAAGGGCCCCGGCTCCGGTCGTGAGACCGCCATCCGCTCCCTCCAGGCTGCTGGCCTCGAGGTCTCGAGCATCCAGGACAAGACCCCCATCCCGCACAACGGCTGCCGCCCCAAGAAGCGTCGCCGCGTGTAACTGAAAGGATCGTATCAATATGGCAATCGACAGGACTCCTGTTCTTAAGCGCTGCCGTCAGCTCGGGATCGATCCCGCTGAGCTCGGTTACAGCAGCAAGAAGGAATCTATCCGTCAGCCCAAGCGCCGTCGCAAGGAATCTGAGTACGGCATGCAGCTGCGCGAGAAGCAGAAGGTCAAGTTTATCTATGGCGTTCTGGAGAAGCAGTTCCACGGCTACTTCAACAAGGCCCGCAAGATGAACGGCGTCACCGGTGAGAACCTCATGATCATCCTTGAGTCTCGCCTCGACAACGTTGTCTTCCGTCTTGGCTTCGCCCGTACCCGCAAAGAGGCTCGTCAGTCCGTCCGTCACGGTCACTTCACCGTGAACGGCAAGCGCGTGGACATCCCGTCCTACCGCGTCAAGGCCGGCGACGTCGTCGCTGTCGGCGAGAAGTTCCGTGACCTCCTCCCCATCAAGGAGGCCCTGATTTCCTCCGAGCGCTTTGAGGTCCCTGGCTGGCTCGAGGTCGATATCGAGAAGCTGTCTGGTAACGTGCTCGCTCTGCCGACGCGTGAGCAGATCAGCGGTGATATCAACGAGCAGCTCATCGTCGAGCTCTACTCTAAGTAGTCCATCCGGGCTGCTGAGGCTGGAGGTAATACATGTCAGAATTCATTAGGCCTCAGGTTCAGGTCGAAGAGATCAACGAGACGTCTGCTCGTGTCTCCGTCGAGCCGCTCGAGCGTGGTTACGGCGATACGCTGGGTAACTCCCTTCGTCGCGTTCTTCTGTCCTCGCTCGAGGGTGCCGCCGTCGAGGCTATTCAGATCGATGGTGCGCAGCACGAGTTCATGACCATCCCTAACATGGTCGAGGATGTCACCGACATCGTCCTGAATGTCAAGGGTCTTGTCTTCAGGGCTCTCGGCACGACCGACGAGGCGACCGCCACCATCTCGGTTGACGGCCCCTGCGAGGTCACCGGTGCGGACTTCTTTATTCCGTCCGAGTTTGAGCTGGTCAACCCCGAGCAGCACATCGCTACGCTCACCGAGGGTGGCCATCTCACCATGAGCATGCGCATCGGCTATGGCCGCGGCTATGTTTCTGGCGAGGCCAACAAGCGCGACAACGATCCCATCGGTGTGATCCACGTCGACTCGCTGTACTCGCCGGTTTCCCGTTGCGCCAAGCTCGTTGAGGCTTGCCGTGTCGGTCAGCACACCGACTACGACCGCCTTGTCCTCGAGATCGAGACCAACGGCTCCATCGCCCCGCGCGACGCCGTGGTCCAGGCTGCCAATATCATCAACCAGCATATGGCCGCCTTTATGAACCTTGCCGAGACCCCCGAGGTCGAGGAGGAGGCTTCGATCTTCGCTCCCGAGGTCACGAACGACAACGCCGAGCTGGACAAGCAGATCGAGGATCTGGACCTTTCCGTCCGTTCCTACAACTGCCTTAAGCGCGCCAGCATTCACTCGGTCCGTCAGCTCGTTGAGTTCTCGGAGAACGATCTGCTTAACATCCGTAACTTCGGTGTTAAGTCGATCGAGGAAGTGAAGGACAAGCTTGAGTCCATGGGCCTGAGCCTGAAGGCTTAATGCTTCGCATATTTGAGGAGAAACTAGACCATGCGTCACAACGTTAAGAAGGGCCTGAAGCTCGGCACCGATGCGAGCCACACCAAGGCCATGAAGAAGAGCCTGGCCAAGGCCCTCTTCGAGAACGACCGCATCAAGACCACCGAGACCCGCGCTAAGGCGCTGCGTTCGGTCGTCGAGCCGATCATCACCTGGGCCAAGAAGGGCGACCTGCACTCTCGTCGTCTGGCTATCGCCAAGCTCGGCGATAAGCAGCTCGTTGCCGAGATTTTCGACAAGGCTGCTCAGGGCATGTGGCAGGACCGCAACGGCGGTTACACCCGCATCATGAAGCTCGGTAACCGTAAGGGCGACAACGCTCCCATCGTTATCATGGAGCTCGTCACCGAGCCTTGCACGCCTAAGGCCAAGAAGGCTGCTCCGGCCCCCAAGAAGGCCGCTGCTCCCAAGAAGGTCGAGGCTGTCGAGGAGACCGCTGCCGAGGAGGCTCCTGCTGAGGAGACCGCTGAGTAGACATTTCGTCTGCATAGGCTATATTCGAGGGGTACGTTCGCGTACCCCTCTTTTTTTGTCGCGATACCGTTGCTTGTTTGTTGGGAGCGCCCATGACTGCGCCGTCTGATTTCAATTCGATTTCCGAGCTTGACGCCACGCTCGTATTTCGCGTGGCCTATGATGGCTCGTCGTATAGCGGATTTGCCGAGCAGCCGGGACAGACGACGGTTGCGGGTGAGCTACGTCGAGCCATCGAGACGCTGCTTCGCCGCCCGATCGATCTGACGTGTGCGGGGCGTACCGATGCCGGCGTGCATGCCGTGGCTCAGTACATCAGCGTGCCCGTAACGGACGCTGAGCTCGCTTGTACGCGCCGTAGGTGGCTGCGGGCTATGGATGCCCTGCTGCCCAAAGATATCGCCATAAACGAGGTCTACAAGGCCCGTAAAGGCTTTTCTGCGCGTTTTGACGCGCGTTCCCGTACGTATACGTACCGTATTGCCGATCGAGATGCGCGCCCCGTGCTGTCCCGCGGTGCCGTGTGGTGGCATCGCTATCCCTTGGATGTTGAGGCTATGTCTGCTGCCTGCCCCGCCCTGCTGGGCGAGCAGGACTTTAAAAGCTTTTGCAAGGTTGCTTCGGCCGTTGGCAAGCCCACGCATCGCTGCGTGATGCGTGCCGAATTTGGCCATGAGGTTGCGTTTGGCGAGGACATCCTGACGTTCACCATCGAGGGCAATGCGTTTCTGCATTCGATGGTCCGTACGATCGTGGGCACGCTTGTCGAGATTGGCATGCATCGCCGTGAACCCGAGTGGATGCGCGAGGTCATCGATGCTTGCGACCGTACCGCTGCGGGCCCCACGGCTCCTGCCTGCGGCCTTACGTTTATGGGCGTGGATTACGATCCCGCCGAGCTTGTCGTGCTCGACTAGGGGAGGGCTCGACGCGTCGTGCGTCGACACCTGCCATCTGTGGGCTGCGCGTGTGCAACATCTGTTCTTGGCGTGCAATACAACCGGTGTCTCATTGCTTTTATTGCCGGGGTGTACCATGAACCACGGTTTGATTCATTGCTGTCGAGAGGACGGATAATTTGGTTCGACGTGGCTCGCATCCGCGACTTTCGGTGATCCTTGTGGTAGAAGGTTCGCCCAGCTATGCGATGCGTGCGCTCGAGAGTATCCAGAACCAAGACCTCTACGATTTGCAGATTGTCGTTGTCTGTCGCGATGCTGCGCCCGGTGTGCGCCATTCGCTTCAAGTTACTGCCGACAGGGACATCCATATTGATTTGATTGACGTCGAGGACGCGACGCGCGGCGCGTGTCTTCGTGCCGGTTTTGCTGCCTCGCGCGGCTCTCAAATCATCGCCATGAACGCCGATGAGTGGTTTGCTCCGCAATCCCTTTCCAAGATGGTCGATATCGCGTGCGATACTGCGGCAGACATAGTGTTCCCCATGGTGTCGCTCGACCGCTATGATGCACATCGAGAGCGCCATTCGCGCGTCTTGGATGCTACTCATATTTCCATTGATAGCAAATCTTCGATGGTGGCCGGGCTGCCCCAGTTGATTTTAGGTGGCTTGGTTGCTCAAGTCTCTGGCGTGATGTATAGCCGTCCGCTGTTTGAGGCATGCCTTTTGTGCGACAAGGCGTTTCGCACAGTTGGGTTTATGGCATGCGCGCTCTCGCAGGCGCAGCGCGTCTCCGGATGCGGCAACGCTTGTTTCCACGCGGTGGCGCCTAAGCTTACAGACGCCTTTGATCCCACCATGTATGCCAAGGTATCCGATGACACCCGAGCGCTCGACGAGCTTGCGGACTCACTCTCGGAAGCAGATAGCGGTGGTCGGCTCAAGCTGGCAAGCCAAAAGTTCTACTTTGCCGGACTGGTCGCCTGCATCGAGAATTTGTGTCTGAGCCCGCATGGGGTGTCGTCAATCGAGCGTTCCGCCCGCATGCGTGATATGCTCGAGGCGCCTCGAACCCGTCAGATGGTCGCCGCGCTCAAGGACAACCATCGGGGACTCGGTCTGTTGTTTGGGCCGATCGCCAGCGCTAAGCCCGCGCGCTGCGTGATGTGTACGCATCTGGCAGCTTTTCTTAACCGGACGGGCGCAAAGCCCGCCTAAACGGCTCATTACGAAACAAACTTGCATAGAATTGTTTCGAAATGCGTTCTTATACACAAAAGCCTTCAAATAGCGTTAAACTATTCAATCACTGATTGATTGTCTCCGCCATCTTTTGGAGAGAGGGTTTGTATGGCTAAAAAACGCAATGGGCGCCAGGATGCCATTAGAGATATTGTGCGCAATAAGGATGTCCGCACGCAGCGCGTGCTGGTCGATGAGCTCCGTGCTATGGGCTTTGATTGCACGCAGGCGACTGTCTCTCGCGATATTGCCGATATGGGGCTGCGTAAGCTCCCTGAGGGCATCTATGTTCTGGCGGAGGACCTGCACCTGCAACGTATGGTTTCCGAGCTCGTAACGGGCGTTCTGCGTACTGATAATCTGGTTATGATCAAGGCTCAGCCTGGCACGGCTTCCGGCATCGCCGCCGCCGTTGATGCGGCAGAGTTGCCCGATGTGCTTGGCTCGCTTGCCGGCAACGATACGATTTTGGTTATTGCCCAGACGGCCGAGGACGGCGAGCGTCTCGAGGCGCTGATCAATAAGTTGAGCAATTCTCGCAAGTAGGCGTGCGGGTCGTGCGTTCGGCATTGTGTGCGCTGACATAGTGGCTTGTAAGGGGTATCGACGTTGGTCGGTACCCCCTTTTTGTTTGCCGGTATAAAGACCGCCCTCCAGGTCGTTTCAAACTAAAAGGCCCCGAGCAGTTCAATAAGCTGCTCGGGGCCTTGTTGGCTTTAGTCGCATACTTCTTAGCCGACCGTATCGTCAGGCGTGGGCGAGGGGTCTGGAGTGGGCGTAGGCGTAGGCGTGCCGCCATCGCCGCCGGTCGAACCACCAGTGGAGCCGCCCGTCGAGCCACCGGTCGTACCGGTGCCGCCGGTGGTGTCGCCGCCCGTGGTCTCGGTGGTCGTGGTCGTCGTGGTAGTCGTTGTGGTGGTTTCCTCTTCCTCTTCCTCTTCGTCCTCGTCCTTGTCGTCGTTCTCCGACTTCTTGGTGTTGTTGGTGCCGTAGAACTTCCAGACGCTGTTGTTCTTGTAGGTGGGCGCCGTTCCGGTCGCAAACTCCTCGCGCTCGGTACCGGTCAGAACGGTGTTCATAAACCGCTTAAAGACAGGCAGGTTGGTGCTGTCGCCCAGCAGGTCCGTGCCGTACTTTTGGATGGGGATCTCGCCCGCGGAATAGCCGGTCCACAGGGCGCATGCCAGCTGCGGGGTATAGCCGCAGAACCACAGGTTGGTGGTGTTGTCGGTGGTTCCCGTCTTGCCGGCATAGGGCTGGTTGACACTCAGGGCGCCGGCAGCACCCGTACCGCTGCCCTTCATGACGCCGGACAGAACATCGGTGACCGCGGCGGCCTCGCCCTCGGTAAGCACCTGTGAGGGATTGTCGGTGTGCTGGTACAGCACCGAACCGGTACGAGAGTCAATCTCGGTGATGGCGATCGGCTGGCGATAGTAGCCGCCGTTGGCAAACGTCGCGTAGGCGGCGGCCATCTCGAGCGGCGAGATCGAGCCGGTGCCGAGGGTCATGACGGGAACGTCCTCGATGTTGTCCTTGGCGGGGTCGATGCCGAGCTTTTTGACGAGCGAGATGATCTTGCTGTTGCCGACGGCTTCCGCCACCTGGATGTAGCCGGTGTTGGAGGAGTATGCCGTCGCCTGCTTAAGCGTGATGGTGCCGTAGCTTTGATTGGCGTAGTTTTGTACCTCGGTTGTGGTGCCCTTGGCCTTGAGCGGCGAGTTGCAGTTGAGGGTGACGTTGGGGTTCATGCCGTTTTGGATGGCAGTTGCCAGCGTAAAGGCCTTAAAGGTGGAGCCGACGGGACGCTTGGCCGTGGCATGGTTTACGTGGTTCTCGTCGGCGTTGTAGTCGTAGCCGCCCACCATGCACTTGATGTAGCCGGTCTTGGGGTCGACGACGACCATGCCCATGTCCAGGCCGTCAAGCGAGAGCGTGTCGAGCTGCTCGCGGACGGCATTCTCTGCCACCTGCTGCATCGTGGGGTCGATGGTGGTCTTGACGGTCAGGCCGCCCTTAAAGAGCACGTCGGTCGAGAACTCCTGCTCCAGCAGCTGCTTGACGTAGGAGACAAAGTAGGGCTGCGAGTATACGTCGACGCCGCTGCCCGAGATTTCGGTCACGTTGAGGGTGATGGGCTCGGCCTGTGCGGCATCGTGCTCCTCCTGGGTGATGTGGCCCAGGCGCAGCATGTTGTCGAGAACCTTGTTGCGGCGGGACAGCGCCAGGTCGGGGTTGACCGTGGGGTCGTACTGCGAGGGCGAGTTGGGAAGGCCGATGAGTAGCGCGGCCTCGCTCAGGGTGAGGTCGGCGGCGCTCTTGGACAGATAGGTCTCGGCTGCGGCCTCGATGCCGTAGGCGCCGTGGCCGTAATAGATGGTGTTGAGGTACATCATGAGGATCTCGTCTTTGGAGTACATGTCCTCCATCTTGATGGCGATGTAGGCCTCGCGCACCTTACGCTCAATGGTCGAGTCGAACTGCTCCTCCTGCAGGATGGTGTTGCGCACAAGCTGCTGGGTGATAGTCGAGGCGCCTTCGTGCCCGCCGCCGAGGGTTGCCACCGCAGCACGCGCGATACCCCACAGGTCGATACCGCCGTGCTCGTAGAAGCGCTCGTCCTCGACGTCAACGGTGCCTTGCAGCACGTAGGGGGAGACCTCGTCCTTGGTGATGGACTTGCGGTTTTGCGTGTAGAAGCTCGCGATCTTGTTGCCGTTGCAGTCGACGATCTCGGTGGGCTCGCTCACCAGATACGCGTTGGCGTCGGTGTAGTCGGGCAGATCGGACAACCAGCGGTTGACGTTGCCGACCATGCCGATGCCAAACGCCACGCCCGCAATCAGCAGAAAGCCCAAAAACGAGAGCAGGATTATGGGCAGGGCGTGCGTCTTTGAACGGCTGTGTCCCTGTCGTTGGCGAGGACCCATATATTGACCTCCAGGTATGTCGTGCCGGACGGTGGATGTGCCGTCGGGGCAGGATGGACATAAGTTATTACACGATAAACCAAACGGGGCGCGCGAGGCCTCGTGTATGCTGGAAGACGGCATTTTTCAGAGTGAATGCATACCTTGGTAAGGAGTTTGTCGATGGCGATTCGGGCGATGGGGCCGAGCGGACAATACGAGACTGGATTGGATGCTGCCGGTGCGGCGCTGCCCGAGCTGCTGGCGCCGGCGGGCGGACTCGACCAGATGCTTGCGGCCATCGCCGCGGGTGCCGATGCCATCTATGCGGGGTTGGGCGGCTTTAACGCCCGTGTGAGTGCGCGCGGTTTTACCGACGACGAGTTTGCGCGCGGTTGTGCCGTGGCGCATGCCCATGGCGTGCGTGTGTACGTAACGCTCAACGTGTTCGTGTTTGACGATGAGTTGTCCGACGCGGTGGCGTTGGGAGCTCATGCACTGGAGCTGGGCGCCGATGCTCTGATTGTCGCCGATGCCGGGTTGGCCTGCGCGCTGCGCGCGGCGATTCCCGGGGTCGAGATTCACCTGTCCACGCAGGCGGGCGCTCATAGCGAGGGTGCCGTGCGGCTTGCCGCCGATGAGCTGGGGGTCGAGCGCGTGACGACGGCACGCGAGCTGACGGTCGACGAGATTGCGGCGCTATGTGCCACGGGCGTGCCCATCGAGGTATTCTGCCACGGTGCGATTTGCATCGGCTATTCGGGGGCGTGCGAGTTCTCGGCCTTGCGGCGTGGGCGCTCGGCGATGCGCGGCGACTGCACGCAGCCGTGCCGTCTGGCGTACGACCTAGTGGACGAGGCGGGGCAGAGTGTTGTTGCCGTCGAGGGAGACCGCCTGCTTTGTCCGCGTGACTATCTGGGTATCGCGCACCTGCCCGAGCTTGTTGCCACCGGCGTGGCATCGCTCAAGATCGAGGGACGCATGAAGAATCCCGATTACGTATTCAACGTGGTGAGGGTGTGGCGTCGGGCACTCGATGTGCTGTGCGACGGCGCGTGGGACCCCGGTGCCGTGGAAGAGCTCGAGCGCGAGCTGGGAAGGTCGTTTAACCGTGGGTTTACCGATGCGTACCTGCGAGGACGTTCGGGTGCCGAGCTCATGAGCTTTGAGCGCGCGATCAACCAGGGCGTGCGCGTGGGCCACTTGGTGGCGGTGGGTCACGAAGAGGTGACGGTTGAGCTTGATGCCGCCGTGGCGGCGGGCGATACGCTCGAAATCCGATTTTACCCGGGTGCCGACGCGCGTCCCGATGTGCCCAAGCGCTGGCCACAGGTGCCTTGCCCCGTGGATGCCGCTGCGGGGGAGCGCATCGTCGTGCATTGCAAACGTAAGGTGGACGCGGGCTGCGAGGTCTATCTGATTCGCAGCGCCGGCGTGTTGGATCAGACGGCGGCGGTGTTGGAGCGCATGCGGGCCGAGGCGGATGCGATTGCGCCCGTTGCGCGTGCCGTTGAGGTGCTGCCCTTTGAGGACGTTGCGGTGGATAGCGGTGCGTCGCCGGAGTTGGTGGGGTCGGCGGGGCCGGCAAAGCGCGAGGATTTTGCTCGTATGGTCTTTGCCTGGGAGCTGATGGATGTGGGTCCGCGCGATGAGCGAGATCTGTCCGATACAACGGTGGTGCTCGACGAAGTGTGCCGCGCGGGCGACGCCGAGCGGACTCGGGCGCTTATGCAGCGTGCCGGGCGCGTCGTCTGCCGCAATCTGGGACAAGTGGCGATGGCCCGCGAGCTGGGCACAACGTTTGACGTGGCGGCGCCGGTGTTCTGTGCCAATCGGGCCACGCTTACCTGGCTGCGCGGACTCGGTGCGGGGCGGGTGTGCTTGTCGGCCGAGTTGCTCGGCAATGATGCGGAGCGTGTTGCCGAGCTTGCCGCTTGCCCCGGTGTCTTGGGGCCTGTCGATGCCGACCGTCCCGAGCTCATGGTGTGCGAGCACTGCTTGCTGACTGCCGAGGGCGCCTGCGCCACGGATGCAACGGGGCAGGTCCGTTGCCGTGACTGCTCGCGCCGTCAGCAGGCGCGCTTTTTGGTCGAACGTGACGGCACGCGTTTGCCGGTCGTTATCGACGCGTGCGGCAGGACGAGGATTTTCCTGTCGTAGGTGCCGCGTCGCGCTGTTTTGGTTATTATTAGTGGGTTTATGAACTTCCAGCACCGCCGTATCCGGTGAGGGTGCTATAGCAAAAGGAGGATACCCAATGCTGTCTGTTGACGAGCAAATGCGTATCATCACCTCGGGCGCCGCGCAGATCGTCCCCGAGGCCGACCTTCGCAAGAAGCTTGAGAAGGGCGAGCCCCTCAACATCAAGCTCGGCGTCGATCCCACCAGCCCCGACCTGCACCTGGGCCATGCCGTGCCCCTGCGCAAGATGCGTCAGTTCCAGGACCTGGGCCACAACGTCACCCTTATCATCGGCAACGGCACTGCGCTGATCGGCGACCCCTCGGGCAAGAACTCCACCCGCCCGCAGCTTTCGCAGGAGCAGATCGAGGCCAACGCCGAGACCTACGTGAGCCAGGCCATGAAGATCCTGGACCCCGAGAAGACCACCATCGTGCACAACGGCGACTGGATCTTGTCGATGGATCTCGCCGGCCTGCTGCAGGTGTGCTCCAAGTTCACCGTCGCCCGCATCCTCGAGCGCGACGACTTTACCAAGCGCTACCAGTCCCAGACGCCGATTGCCCTGCACGAGTTCCTGTACCCTGTGATGCAGGCCTTCGACTCCGTGCAGATCAAGGCCGACGTCGAGATGGGCGGCACCGACCAGCTCTTTAACCTGCTCGCCGGCCGCGAGCTCATGGAGAAGATGGGCATGGAACCGCAGATCGCGCTCACCATGCCGCTGCTCGAGGGCACCGACGGCGTCCGTAAGATGTCCAAGTCCTACGGTAACTACATCGGCCTGACCGATGCTCCCAAGGATATGTTCGGCAAGACCATGTCCATCCCCGACGAGATGATTGGCAAGTACTATCGTCTGGCCAGTTCGCTCACCCCGGCCGAGGTCGACAAGATCGATGCCGCCCTGGCCGATGGCTCCGCCGACCCCTACGAGCTCAAGCGCGCTCTAGGCCGCGACCTGTGCGACACCTACCACGGTGCTGGCGCCGGCGACGAGGCTCAGGCCGAGTTCGACCGTGTGTTCAAGGAGGGCCAGCTTGCCGACTTCCCCGAGAAGCACGTTGAGCTGACCGTCAACGACGAGGGCCAGATTTACCTCGCTGGCCTGCTCAAGGACCTGGGCCTTTCGGCCAGCGCCGGTCAGGCCCGCCGCGACATCGACGGCGGCGGCGTCAAGATCAACGGCAAGGCTGTGGCTCCCAAGAGCTACAACATCGATCCGAGCGCCCTCAAGCTGGGCGACACCCTCTCCGTGGGCAAGCGCAAGGGCTTCAAGTTGATTTAACGAGTGAGTTGACCTTACAAGTTGCAACAAGGCCGCAGCCGGGATTCCCGACTGCGGCCTTGTTTAGTTACGCGGTTTTACCAAATACGATTCGCTCGCTGTCGTTGCCAAAACATCGGCGCTGCCGTTGTTGGCACTTGGGGACGTTCCTTTTGTGCCGGCACTTTGGGACACTCCTTGTCATTGGTACAAAGCAACCTGCCCTCATTGCGCCAAGCGGCGTGTGCCGTTAAGCGGAGGGGGTGTATTCCCGACCCATCGTTTGGGCATACAATGGCTATTGTCTTGCTGCGGTGAAGGCCTGTCCGCTCCGCAGCTGTTTTCTACGGTTAAAGGAGAAGGTATGTCCGTTGAGGTCATGAGGTCTGTGATCGAGGCCGCCGAGGGCCGCGTGCCCGTCGACACGCTGTTTACCAATGCGCAGATTGTCGACGTGTACGGTCAGCGCGTGGCGCCCGGTAGCGTTGCCGTCAAGGACGGTGTGATCGTCGGCGTGCTCTACGACGGTCGCGACGATGCCGCCGGTACGTATGAGGCTGCCGAGGTCATCGATTGCCAGGGCCGCTATCTTGCCCCCGGTTTTATTGACGGGCATCTGCATATCGAGTCTTCGAACATCCGCCCTGCCGAGTATGCACGCATGGCGGCGACGCGCGGTACCACCACCGCTATTGCCGACAGCCACGAGATTGCCAATGTTGCCGGTCTCGATGGCTTGCGCTTTATGATTGAGGACGGCCGCCGTACACCCATCTCCATCAAGTACATGATGCCTTCGTGCGTGCCCGCGCTGCCCGATGAGCAAGCGGGCGCTGTGATTACCGCCGCTGACATGCAGGCGTTTTTTGCCGAGCATCCGGGCGACGTTTTTGGCCTGGGCGAGATGATGAACCTGCCGGGTGTCTTTATGGCCGATCCTGAGACCTGTGCTCGCATCGATGCTGCCAACCAGACGCCGTCCAAGCAGGTCGACGGCCATGCGCCGCTCGTTGCCGGCAAGGACCTCAATGCCTATGCCGCGGCGGGCATTATCGCCGACCATGAGTCGACGATTCCCGAGGAGGCGCTCGACAAGCTGTCTCGTGGCATGTACGTGATGCTGCGCGAGGGCACCTGCAGCCATGACCTGGCCAACCTGTCGCCGATGCTGCTGGAGAATCCCGCGCGCGCCCGCCGCTGTTGCTTTGCGACTGACGACCGCGCCCCTTCCGATGCGCTTGCGACCGGCATGATCGACAATGCCTGTCGCGTGGCTATCGAGGCCGGTATCGACCCCGTGGTTGCCATCTCTATGGCGTCCCTCTCCACGGCCGAGGCGTTTGGCCTGGACCACGGTTGCCGCGACCCGCACGAGCTGCGTGGCGCCATCGCCCCGGGCAAGCGTGCCGACCTGCTGGTACTCAACGACCTGACGTTTGCCACGGCTCCGCATCGCGTATATGCCGCCGGTGCTCTGGTGGCGCAGGACGGCACCTTTGTGGGCGAGATCGCACCCGAGATGGCCGAGGTTGCGGCCCTTGCCGATGAGCTGCGTGCTTCCGTTAAGCTGCCGAAGCTATCGCTTGACGTGTTCGACTATGCCTTTAAGCCGGGCGAGGCCGTGATCGACGTGGTGCCGGGCAAGGCCATCACGGGCATGGCTCGTCCCGAGAATGCCGAGGGCCTGCGCCGCATTATGCTGATCGAGCGCCACGGCCGCGGCTTGTCACTGCAGGCCGAGGGGGCCGACGGTGATGGCCCTGCGGGCCTGGGTCTTGTTGGCAAGCACATTGGTCGCGGCTGGGTGCGTGGCTTTACCATTACGGGCGGTGCCATCGCCTCGACGATCGGCCACGACTCGCACAACGTGTGCGTGGTGGGCGACAACGCGGCCGATATGATGGCTGCCGTTGAGGCCGTGGGCCAGGGCGGCCACGTGCTGGTGCGTAACGGCGAGGTCGTGGCGCGCATTCCGCTGGCGCTCGGTGGCCTTATGAGCGAAGGCACGGCCGAGGACGTTGCCGCGCAGCACGACGACTTTATGGTCAAGGCACGCGCCATGGGTATTGAGCCGCCGCTCGACCCCATCATGGGCATCATCTTCCTGCCCCTGCCGGTTATCCCGACGCTCCGCATCCGCCCCGAGGGCATGTTCGACGTTACAACCTTCACCTACGCCGACTAGTCATCGGGGTGGCGTGTCGCCTGACGCCGCGACCGTGAGACCTCTGGCATGTGTGAGCTATTTGCCAGGTCCTTGTAACGTTTACGCCCGCGGAGTCTTATTTGAGCTCCCTTTGGGTACGTTGGAATCGGATACACGTTCGATTCCAACAAGCCCGAAGGGAGCTTTTCTATGTTTAAACTGATTGCATCCGATATGGACGGCACGCTGCTTGACGAAAACGGCCAGGTGCCTCCCGAGACCTACGAACTGATTCTGGCGCTACACGAGCATGGCGTGCATTTCGCCGCATCGTCAGGTCGTCGCTACGATCGCCTGTGCGAGTTCTTTGCGCCCGTTCGCGACAAGATGGACTTTGTCGCCGCTAACGGCGCCCAAGTCTACGCCGACGGTAAGATGGTAGACCGTGAGGTGTATTCCCACCTGGCGATTCGAAGGCTCGCTCAAGCCGTCAGGACGTTTCCCAATCTGCATCTTGCGCTCTTTGACCGAACCAAGTCCTTCCTGCTCGATGACGAGTGCAAGTTCGTGCGTGAGGTCGATAAGGACCTTCCCAATGCCGAGCGTATTTGGGAGCTGCCCGATCCCAGCGTAAATATCATCAAAGCGAGTATCTTTTGCGACGACAGTGCGGTTATGGACAGTGCGTACGTGCTACAGCGCGAACTTGGTCAGCTCTTTACTTTTGCTCCCTCGGGTAATGCCTGGATCGATGCCATGCAGCCCGGTGTGTCGAAGGCCTCGGGCATCGCGCAGCTCGCGGAGCATTACGGCATTGGACGCGACGAGGTCATGGCGTTTGGCGACTCGATGAACGACTACGAGATCATTCGCTTTGTCGGCACGGGTTGTGCGATGGAAAACGCGCGCCCCGCGCTCAAGGCGGTGGCCGATCGCGTCGTGGGTTGCAACCGCGATCACGCCGTCCAGCAAGAACTCCGTCGCGTGCTGGAGAGTCTCTCCTAATCCGGCAGATGGGGACGTTCCTTTTCTGCCGACAGTGGGGGACAGTCCTTGCAGCTTTTTGCGAAGAGTGTCCCCAGTGACTAGTCGTTTAAGAACGTCCCCAATGACTGACCAATGACTAGGCGAGGGCGGCCATGATGGTGCGGGCGACGCCGTCGTGGTCGTTGTCGTATTCGGTGATGGCGTCGGCGGCCTCGCGATCTTCGGGCTCGGCGTTGATCATGGCCATGCCATGGCCCGCTGCCTGCAGCATGGGGATGTCGTTGATGTTGTCGCCGAACGCCCAGGCGTTGGCGAGACGCTCGCCCAGGTGCTCGCATAGCCACGTGAGGGCCGTACCCTTGGTGGCGCCTTCACCCATGACTTCGATATTCATGGCGTAAGAACGCGTGACCTCAATGCCTCCGAGCGTGTCGAGCACCGCCGCGATGGCATCGCGATCGGCCGGGTCGTGCCAGTACATGGCGATGCGTTCGAGCGTCTCGACCTCGTCGATCTTGCTGTCGATATTCATGTCGATCGGCGTTCGTGTGCGCTTGAGCGAAGCCGCGATGTGGGGGTCGCCGCCGCAGAATTCGTCCAGGCGCGTGTAGAGCGAGCGGGGGAGGAAGCACTGCCCATCCGCGAAGATATCGAAGGTCACATCGTGGCCGGCGGCAATGCGATGGATGCGGTGGGCAATGCCACGGTCGAGCGGACGGCTCAAGATGCGCGTGGCGCGCGAGGCGTCGGTGGGCGTATCCTCGTCGAGCTGCCAGACGCTGGCGCCGTTGGCACAGACCGCGTAATGCACGGCGGGATGGGCGAGAATGGGCTCAAAGATGCCCGACAGTGGACGTCCCGTGCAGGGAACAAACTCGATGCCACGACGTGCGAGCTCGTCGAGCATCGCCCAGGTGGCATCGCTCATTTGCTTATCGCTCGTCAGCAGCGTCCCATCCATATCGGAAAACACAATCATTTGATGCAGCCCTTTCTACTGGCATAAAAAGCGTGGCCGAGGGCTTGGGTCCCTGGCCACGCTCGAGTTCTATAACGGTCCGCGTCCTAGCGGTCGGCGAGCGGCTTGTACTCCAGCGGCTCGATCACCGGACGATAGGCCGGGCGAATAATACGGTGCGCGCAGAAGAGCTCTTCCATGCGGTGTGCCGACCAGCCGGCCATGCGGGCGACGGCGAATAGCGGCGTAAAAAGCGTCTCGGGCACGCCGAGCATCTTGTAGATAAAGCCCGTGTACAGGTCGATGTTGGCGCAGATGGGCTTGGTCATGCCGTGGTCGCGCATGACCTGGGGTGCCAGGCGCTCGATGCGCTCGATGAGCGCGAACTCATCGCCCAGGTCCTTCTTGGCGGCAAGCGTGCGCGCGTAACGGCGGCAGACCTCGGCGCGCGGGTCGCTGAGCGTATAGACGGCGTGGCCCATACCGTAGATGAGGCCCGTGCCGTCGAAGGCCTGCTTGTCGAGGATCTTGCCCAGGTAGGCTGCGACCTCGTCCTCGTCCTCCCAGTTGGAGACATGCGCGCGGATGTCCTCGTGCATGGACACGACCTTGGCGTTGGCACCGCCGTGGCGCGGGCCCTTGAGCGAGCCGATAGCCGCGGCGTAGGCGGAATACGGGTCGGTGGCCGAAGACGACAGCACGCGGCAAGCGAAGGTGGAGTTGTTGCCGCCGCCGTGCTCGGCATGCAGCATGAGCATCACGTCGAGCAGCATGGCTTCGTCGCGGGTGAACGCCATGCCACCGCGCAAGACCTGTAGGATGGTCTCGGCGGTGGAGAGACCGGGCGTGGGGTGCGGCACGTGAACCTCGGAGCCGCGAAGCTTGGCGACCGAGGCCATGTGTGCGAAGGCGGCGATGCGCGGGAGACGTGCGAGCATGGAAATGGCGACGTCGATTTCGTGCTCGGGCGTGATCACGTCTGGTTCGGCATCGAAGGCGTAGAGCAACAGTACGGCGCGCTGGAGCACGTTCATGATGCTCGACGACACCGTGGTCATAGGGAACTCTTTAACGTACTCGTCACTCAGGTGTCTAAAGGCGCCCAGGCGCTCGCAAAAGCCGTCGAGCTCTTCCTTGTTGGGCAGCGAACCCGTGATAAGCAGATAGGCGACTTCCTCGTAGCCGTAGCGATTCTCGGCCTGGGCATTGTTGACCAGATCCTCGATGCTGTAGCCGCGAAGCGTGAGCTTGCCCTGATCGGGCACGACCTTTCCGTCGACCTTGTTGTAGCCGTGCACATCCGAGATACGAGTGAGGCCCGCGACCACGCCCGAGCCGTCGGCATTGCGCAGGCCGCGCTTGACATTGTGCTCTTCGAACAAGCCCTCGTCATAAGGGTCGGTCGGCAGGCCGTGGTAGAGGCTTTCACTCTCAGACGAAATCTGGCGGCTTGCTTCGTAATCCAGAACCAGTCGGCTCAAGTGGTCATCGAAGCGGTAATAGATTTTCTTGGCGTCGTAGGCCATGTGCGCTCCTCTCCGGGCCGCATCGGGGTGACTTGCATGGGCATGCGCGCGTCAGGCTATCCCCAGCGGCTTGTTCGCTACAGGCGGTACATAAAGTTAAAGACGTCCTCGCGCTGGATGGACACATTGACGCCCGAAAGCTCGCCGGCCTCGGCCAGGGCCTTCTGCAGCTCGGCAAAGTCGAGCTTGGACTCGGCGGTGTCGGCCAGCATGGTCATGGTGAAGATGTCCTCGATAATGGACTGCGTGATGTCGCGGATGTCGACGTTGGCCTCGCCCAGAACGCGGGTGACGCCGGCGACGATGCCGGGGCGGTTCTTGCCAAGGACGGTGATGACGATACGGGAGGACGAGATCTCGGCCATGGGAAACCCTTTCGCGTGATTGCGGCGCGCGCGGGGCGCTCCGCTACGGTACAGTGTTCATCATTGTACCTGTCTGGCGCAAAAAAGGCGCGCTCGCTGCGGCGTTACATGCCTGCAACATGAGCGTAAGGGGGAAGGCCGCACGGGGAAGAGCCGTCTGGCGCGTGTCCGGCTCGTGTTGGGTTGATTTCCGAT
The DNA here is from genome assembly GCA_900544115.1 of uncultured Collinsella sp. Lineage (GTDB taxonomy): Bacteria > Actinomycetota > Coriobacteriia > Coriobacteriales > Coriobacteriaceae > Collinsella. Next base: position 36,453 of record UQTW01000019.1, read on the forward strand.
CTCAGCCGAACACATTGAGCGGACAGGCCGTTCCCGCAGTCAGCCGAACGCCTCCGACGGCTGATTCCGAACTGGAAGCGGAGGGCATCCCCGCCCTTCGGTAGGGGATACCGCTCCGCGGCGCATGCCGCGGGCGGCGCCCCTATCGGACCACCGTGACCTCAGTTGGGATGGGCCCAGCACTGCCGCGTACTCGGTGAGCTAGAGCCAACTGTTCGTCTTCACGTCGCGTATGGCGATATTTCGGTCGTCCGGCTCGGTGATGCCGTAGCCGAACGCCTGGAGCGTCTCGATGGACTCCTGGATCCTCTGTTGGAACATGGGACCCGGATCGACCCTCGGCCCGAGGTGCCCGCGCCAAAGGCACGGCGTGGCGCGCAGCATGTTATGGATTTTGGAGATGGGCTCGATGTCGGCGTAGACGTTGAGCGTCGCCATGGCGTCCTTGTGGCCGAGGATCGATTGGAGCGCCTTGATATCGCCGCCTTGGCGGATCCACTGCGTTGCGAACGTGTGGCGAAGGCCGTGGAACGTGATCAGCTCGTCGTTGGTGCCCATGAGGCCGTTGGTCTCCGAGAACGTCTTGAACGCCCTGCGGATATAGCTTGTCGTCGCGAAGGTCGCGCCCGGCTCCGACAGGATGTAGCAGTCCCCGATCTCGACCGCACCGGTAAGGCCGCGCAAACGCAGCTTTCCGCAGTCGATCTCGTGGGTCTCCTTCAGGAAGGGGAGTAGGCCGACCGGGTCGATGGGGATACCCCTGGCGTCATGGGTCTTGGTGTCCTTGATGAACGAACCCATTCCCTTCGCGTACGCCACCGAGTGTCTGATCGAGATCAGGCCCGTCTCGAAATCCACATCGCACCACCGAAGGCCGCAGACCTCGCCGATTCGCATCCCCGTGTGCAGGGCGAGTACGACCGCCCTCTAATCCTCGGCGGACCAATCGAGTCCGAACTCCTTTCGGGCATCCTCTTCGCTCATGACTTCGAGAAGGTCTCCGGGTTGGCAACGAAGGGCGAGGCATAGCTGCTCGAGTGTGTTGAAGCGAATGCCGCGAATATGCCCTTTTTTAATACGGGACAGGTTCACGGGCGTGGTTCCAATCCTTTCGGCAAGTTCGTTCGAGGAAATCTTTCGCTCGGCCATGATCTTGTCGAGGCGAACAATTACGGGCATGGCGTTTCCTTACGCAATCTCGTCGGAGTCGAGGTACAGCTCTCGGGCGTACAAGAAGAGCTGGGAAAGCATGAACAGGACGATGCCGAGAACCAGAGAGGTCCAATCGAATGATGAAGCGATCTCTTGGGCGCCGACGGCCCCCTCGCCGCCAAACATCGAAACGGAGGTTTTGAGTGAGCCGGCGTAGAGGCTGGTGGCAGCTTGAACAACGAAGAGAATGCCGAGCACCTTCAAGCATGTCGCAGACCCTTTCTTGAAGGGGTCTCCGCTCTTGATCGTCCACACGAGAACGGCGCTGAGGATGGTCGTAGCGATACCGATGACGGCAGGGACCAATGTCGAGATCGCAAGGGCTGGATACGCGGGGGAGTCTGCAATTACAGGGTTGTCGAGCACTTCGATTGCTGGCTTTAAGGAGAACGCCACTTGTGCGATGGCGGTGGCGCAAAGGGTCGCAGAGGCTATCGCACATGCGATGCGGAAGGAATGAAGCCGGGGAGTGCGATTGTCGGAACTCATAATAACCTCCGAAGAATTTAAAAAACTCAGGTTACTTTTTAACAGTTTATGTTAAATTGACTTTGCCGGCAAGTAATCACAGCGTGCTGCAACCGAAACCCCTCTAGATTGGAGAGGATTATGTTCAGTACTGTTAAGTCGTGTAAGCTCTTGGTTTTCCTCGGCCTCGCTCTTTGTCTGTTGCTGCCGGGAGCCCCCGCTTTTGCGGATACCCCGATGCCTCCTTCCCAGGAGAGCAGCCAGTGTGCCCTCGTTGAGCCCCTCGGGTATACGGACGACGTCGTCGATACCTACTGGAGCTACAGCTGTCCTCGCGGCGTAAGCGGGCACAGCATCTCGATGTTCAACATCTCTTACAAGACGATCTCCTACCGAAATGGCTATCGCCGATCCGCGCATCATAGGGAATCCCGCCTCGCTGCAATGTGCTCCTGTGGTGTTCTTGGCACAACTGATAAATGGCAATTTGTCTATAGCACCTACTAGATGCGAGGAAGGGCCGAGCATTTTGTTCGGCCCCTCTGTTCCGACTGGATGAGGTTAAGGTTGGCGATGAATATGCTCAAAATCTCGAAGGCGATCTTTAGGTCGCTTCTCTCCTCCAGGTCGCTCTGTGTTGTCGTTGTTGCGTTGATGGTTCTTTGTGCTCTGCCCGTCTTCAGGAGCGCGGCTGGCATCGACGGACGGGTCGAATACCTCGAGTCGGGAATAACCCGTGTTGAGCAGGAATTGTCAGCATCCTATGCGGATGCGCTTGTGAATGCGGGGGAGGACGGTGTCTATGCCTCTTCATCAAGCATGCCCGCGCTTCTGTACCCTCTTGCCGCGGGACGTCTTATCTTGGCACCGCTCTCTCCCCTACTTCCGTTTCTGCAGATATCGGATGGAGAGTACACCTATTATGACGGATCGAAGGAGTACTTGCTATGGGTCGCAACGGCCGTTGCCGTCTCGTTCCTTGCCGCGCGTCTTAACAAACGTGAAAAGCTCATCATCCAGGCACCGATGGGCGAGCTGGGTAGACTTGTTGCATCGAGCGTATGGGCGAGTGTTTTTGCAATGCTTGCCGTCCTCGCCATCAATCTTCCAGGGATAATCGCCGCGCTTGTGAAGAATGGCCCGGGCTCGCCGTTCTATCCGATAGGCTACATTCAATATGCGACTCCGGTTATCAAACCGGCTTGGCTGGTGTTCGCGCAGACGGCCATCTTGCAATTCTTGGTGGCAGCGTTCATCTCGCTTGTCGTTCACCTTGCCGTGAAGATTGCCAATAACCCTACGCTTGGAATCGTGTTCGTATGTGCCCTGATGGGGGTGACGATGGTTCCCGGGTATTACGGAAGATCCATCGCTTTACGTGAGTTCGCCCTGTTGAATCCCCTTACGTATGCGAACACTGAGTTGACCGTCGGCGCCTATAGCCCGTACCCGACAACGCAGATAGTGAATCTGCCTGGACTTTGCTTCGAGCGTGGCGCGATTGCCCTCGTATGCGCAATCGGGATCGAGGTGCTGGCAATTAGCCTGCTTTGCGTTGCTGGAAAGAGCGGCTGCGCGTGCCCGATATCCCCGATTTGTCTTGAGAGAGGTTCCTTCACTGCATCGAGAACGGCAACTCGTCCGAGCGCTTGTGCCTCCGCCGTTGCATACGTAAGAACGATGGGGAAACTGCTCCTGCGTTCTCCTACCCTCGCCGTATGCGCGATTGCAATGTCGACGACGATGCTGGCCCCGGCTCTGGTCGAGATGTTTCCTGACGCTGATAACGTTTCCGCTGTTCGGTATAGGGATGGGGAGCTCCGTTCAATAGATCGGTATTTAGAGCAGAACGCTGCGAATATGGACGTCGAGGGCAAAGCGGCCCTGGAAGACATGCGGGATGCTCTTTCGGGTTTCGTGTACGCGCCTATGCCTGCGGAGGGGTTTCGAAGCCTTGCGACGTACGAGCGCGCTCGAGGTGAGCTGGGCGCGGCAGATGCGACTCTCCTGCAATCGATCGGAATCGAGCCGGAGACTCCTTCTCGTGCGGAGGCGCGCGCCCTTCTGCTTGAGTCGATCGCGAGCTTGCCGGACCCCAAGGTTTACGAGTTAAGTACGAAGATGCCCCCATTAATCCTCCTTTCGTATCTCCAGGCAGCGCTTCCCTCCTTATTTTTGCTGTTGCCCGTGGTTGTCACATCGCTCGCGTGCACCCACCTGCAGTGTCGTTCCCTTCTGGTTCTCCAGATCCCCGCAACAGCGCATGTGCGTTTTCTGACGGCTGTTGCGCTGGCTCTCCTGCTTGGCTTGGTGCTGCTTTTGGTGTCGATGGTTCCCGCTGTCGTTGTGTCCGTGATTAAGAACGGTGCGGGTGGATCGGAGTATCCCGTCGCTCTCATTCGGGCGGGAGCTTCGACAACGTCCATGGTGGGGGAGGCGGTGTTGTGCAGTATTCCGTTGCTGGTCATGGCATACGGCGTGATTTCCGTCGTCGCTGCGTTGACAGCAGCGATTAGCCGCAACCCCGTTGTCACCGGAATGGTTTGCGCGGTTCTCTTGGTGTTGGGTTCGTTGAGCGCTCATGTTGAAAGCGTGGGCATGGGCGTCGCGCTGCTGGCTCCATTCGCCTCGTTTGATCCCGCTTCCCAGGTGGGGACGATTGGGTTCCTTGGGCGAGGGACGAACGCGATGCCTTTTGGAGAGGTCGTCGGCGCATCGGGCGCTCTGCTGGTGGTCTTGGGCGCCGTATCTCCGTTGATGGTGCGCCTGAGTGTTCCAAAGATCGAAAGGGGATGATCTCGATGATTGACCTTCAAACGCTGACGATCTCTTATGGAAAGAAGGTGCTCGTAGATTCGGTGAACGCTGAGTTTGCCCCGGGTACGGTCTACGGTCTCGTCGCTCCGAACGGGCATGGAAAGACGACGTTGCTGCGTGCGATGGCAGGTTTGCCGGGTCCTCGCGTGGACGGGAGCATCGTTCTGGATGAGGTGCAGGGTACGGGTGCGAGAGAGGTCCGTTCTATGATCTTCTATGCACCTGGTGAGGGGACGCTGCTGTATCCCGGATTGCGTGCGGAAGATCACCTCAAGATGGTTTGCGATATGTGGCCGCATGCTCGCGATATCGAAGAGATAGTGGAACAAACGCAGATAGGCGAGTTCGCGAAGATGAGGATCCGCACTCTGAGCCAGGGCATGAAGCAGCAGCTTACCCTGGCGATTGCGTATGCGACGGGCGCGCGGTACCTTCTATTAGATGAGCCCATGAACGCGCTCGACCCCAGCAGGGTGGACTTGCATTCCGAGATTCTCAGGAAGCTGGCCGATTCTGGTACGTGCATCATCATGTCATCCCACATCTTGGATTCGGTCGATAGGCTGTGCGATGAGATTCTGTTTTTGAAGGATGGGAGGCTCATTAGAAGCATTCCGCAAGATGATGCTGCGCCGAAGTCTCCTGGATCCCATTTCGCAAAGCCTGCCGGACGCGCCGAGGGTGCGCTAAGCACGTATCGGCGACTCTACGAAAAGGGCGGGTAGAAATGCAAGTTAAAAATCTATGTGGTCAATATAATACCGTTGAACCAGCGTATCGATACCGCTCAGCCATTCGCCTCGCCCCCGTCGCACGTATCTTCATCCGGTCTGTTACTTTTAATCTAACGATTCTTTGAGGAACGTAGGTGCTTCTGAATGTACTGTCGACTTCTTCTCAAACTGATCCTAAGAGACAAGGCCGCATGGATTTGTACGCTCGTTCTCGCTGCAGCCTTCTCCATCCCCATTGCGTTCAATTCACCCATCTACGGGCCCTTCTTTATGAAGCAGGGCATGCAGGGCTTTGTCGACGCATTCAATACGCGCGCGCCCCAGGCCAGCGGCACAGACCTATCGCCAGAGCAGCAAGCTGACGCGGAGCTTGCAAGATACGCGAACGCCGCCCTTGCCGCTCAAACCGACGCCGCCTTTCTCGATTCTGCCGAGAGCTACTACGCGCTCATGGGCGAAGGCTTCCAATCCGGGTCCATCGTGGGAGACCGAGAGACCAATGACGCGGCGCTCGCGTATTGCCGTGCCCTGAGCAGCTCCGGCATCACGGATATCCCGGCCTCCGCAAACGACCTGCCATTCCTTTCCTTACTGCCTTACGCCATTGCCACGGCGCCGTCTTTCCTTCCCTTCATCCCCTTCCTTCTCTCGTCGATACTCGTGCTCGGCGCCACAAGGCCCGGGACCCTGGCGGCAAAGGCGCCCGCGCCCAAATTCCGGCGCCTTATCCAGATCGTGTTTTCGATAATCGTCGCGGGGACCGCGATGCTCCTCGCCGGCCTCGCACCCGGGGGCATTTACGCCTTGGCCCTAAACGGCTTCGGGCAAATTGGGTACCCGATCGCCTTCTTCCATGACGGCGCGCTTGCCACCACGACCGCGGGAAACGTCTTCACGACCCTGCTTCTCGCGCTGCTTGCGGGCGGAACCTTGATATCCGTTTGCTCCGCCGTCCTATCGACCGCAACGAGGCGCGTCCTCGCGGGCCCCCTTACCTCCGCGCTGCTTGTCGCGGCCCCGGCATTCCCGTTGCTGTCCGATTCGGCGCTGGAGCATAATGCCGTGCTCGGGCTCCTGCCGCTGGCCGTGTTCTCGCCTATCGAGGCAACGGGCTACGTAGGATGCTTCCCGACAGAATTCATTGGCTCCGGTTCAGGCAGCGCATCGATGCTTGCCGTGGCCCTGGCATACGTCGCGGTCCTTTTTGCGGTCGGCGCCGTTGCGGCACGTTCGCCCAAACAGGCTGGACCCGCTAAAAAGCACCATGGGCTCGAGCTTCTAGACGCGAGCGTGGGATACGGGAGCACGACGATACTTTCAATCGGATCGCTTTTCCTGAGCCCGGGAACGGCGGCGGGCCTCGTTGCTCCCAACGGCTCGGGGAAAACCACCCTTCTTGAAGCGCTGTCGGGCCAATTTCCCACCCGCATCCGCTCGGGAAGCCTGGCGGCAGACGGAATCTGCCAACGTCGATCAGCCGAATTTGCAGAACTCGTCTACCTGAGCTCTTCGGGCAGCGCGGATCTCTATCCCACGCTATCGGCCATCGAGCACCTTGCTTTCGTTAGGGAGGCGTGGAAATCGGCCGCCGACATCGACTCGCTCTGCGACTCCCTCGGAATCTCCCCATATCTCGACAAGCCGACCCGTAAACTCTCGACAGGAATGAAGCAGCAGGTAAAGCTTGCCATGGCGATAGCGACCGATTGCCCGTACCTCATCCTCGATGAACCGCTGAACGGCCTCGATCCGGGAAAACGGAAAACCTCCTGTGACGCGATGCGCAGCGAGGTGGCGCGGGGACGAAGCGTGCTCATTTCAAGCCATCTGCTCGACGACCTGGCAGACCTTACCAACTCGTTCTACTTCATCGAGGCCGGCACGCTCGTGGAAAAGATCAAGTCGTCCTCGCAGACGCTCAAGCAGGAATACCTCGATACATACGAGGAAGGTGAATGACATGAAACTATTTGAACAGCTGAAGTCCAACGCGTCGCGCATGGCTGTCTACGCCATCCTCGTGGCAACGGCTTTATGCGGAATCGCGGCACCCGTCTATGCGCTCAACGGAGAGAAAGGCGATGTCGAACCCGCGTACATGGCTTCGACGGTTAAAGACCGGTACAAAGCCTTCTCTGGAGACACGTTTTACGTAGCAGAGTACGACACGACCTACCGTCAGCTTCGCTACAACAAGGGCTACGACTATCTAGGCGCAGAGGCAATCAGCTATACGTCGGGTTGGTACCGCTCCAACTATGGACACATAACCCAGTTCAAGTGTAACTACCGTGTGTACAACTAAAGCAACCGGCCGGGACGAGGGGTGACGCAAAAGCGTCGCCCCCGTTTTTAACCATGCCAGCTGAACCTAGTTCAGTTTGGCTGATTTCCGATCTCAGCCGAACACATTGAGCGGAAAGGCCGTTCCCGCAGTCAGTCGAACGTCCCCGGGGCCCTTCTCAGGCCCCGGGGACGGCATTTTCCCAGTTGAAGGAACGGTGGAGATGTGTTTCGATGGGTCAGATTCGTGTCGGGTTGATTTCCGATCTCAGCCGAACACATTGAGCAAATAGGCCGTTCCCGCACCT
>UQTW01000020.1 GCA_900544115.1 uncultured Collinsella sp.
GGTGGACGGCACCGAGCCGTATGATGACTTGAAGAAGGGGGAGGCCTCGCGGCCTCCCCCTTTTTTCCGTTTTATAGAGAGCTGTAATACAAGAACTCGCCTTCTTTTAGCTTGTCTTACTGTTTGGCTGTATTTTGAGTCCTTCTTTTGTATTTGCGCGATAATAACTCCCATTGGCGTTAGGGAGGACTTGATGTTTACCGTTTTTGTCTTGGGCAATATTGCTTCGGGTAAGTCGACTGCCTGCCGCTATCTCGAATCTCATGGCGCCATGCTCATCGATCTGGACGAACTTGCCAAATCGCTGTATGTGCCAGGCTCCGATATCGTCAATGCCCTCGCGGAAGAATTTGGCTGGGATATTTTGGACGAGGAGGGCGGCGTTCGCCGTAACATACTCGCTTCTCGAGCTTTTGTTTCTCCTGATGCGGTCGCGAGGCTCAATAGCATTGTGCACCCCGTTCTCATTGAGCAGCTGTCACTGAGGATTCTTGATCCGGTTTGTTGCACGGTTTCGTCCCCCCGTTATCCCTTTGCGGTGGTCGAGGTTTCTGCTCCGACTGGTTTTGAGGATGCATTTGGCTTGGCTGATGAAATTCTGGTCATCAGCGCCCCTTTGTCAGTTCGTCGCGAGCGTGCTATTCAGCGTGGCATGGAGCCATCTGATTTCGATGCCCGTTCTGCTTGCCAGCCCGATGAGTCTGCGCTGTGCAATCTCGCTACAACGGTGATTGATAATGCCGCAGGCGATAATTCGCTCTTTGAGCAGCTTGACTCATGGCTTGCATGCCATGGGTTTATAGACACTGCGAATAAGGAGGATGCCGATGCCTAAGACACGTTTCTTTGCGTGGTATCGCCTTATTCCGCTGGCTGCCGTTTTTGCCTTCGGCCTTATCTCATTCGTTTACTCGTGTGCTCCTGCCGCCTTCTTTAAGCCGCTGTATCCGATTGACTACGAGGCATATGTAAAGCAATCCAGTATTTCGCATAATCTGGATCCGTATCTGGTGTGCGCTGTCATTAAGTCGGAATCGAATTGGGATCCCGAGGCCGAATCGAATCAGGGTGCTCAGGGATTGATGCAGCTGATGCCTGTGACTGCTCAGGATATGATCGCCAAGGGCCTTGTCGACGGTGACGAGTATTCGGTCGACAACCTTAACGATCCGGCTACCAATATCGAGTTTGGCTGTGCATACCTCTCGTATCTTCTGACCTATTTCAACGGGTCGACGGATAGTGCCATTGCCGCCTATAACGCCGGTATGGGCAATGTTGACGGATGGGCGCAGCAGAACACGTCACTCCATAATGCGATTACCTTCCCTGAAACTCAGGCTTATCTGATTCGTGTCAATAATGCCTGGGTTCGGTATAAGACCCTCTATCCCGATCGGTTCGTATAGGACTATGCCTGCCGCCTGCGTATACTGCAGATATATGAGTTAGGAGTATCCATGGCGGAATTTGAAGTTGAACGTGTTGGAGGAGAGCTCAAACGTTTTGGCGTTGAGGGCTCTGAGGTGCCATTTAAAGTTTTATCTCCTTATGAGCCTGCAGGTTCTCAGCCTAAGGCCATTGAGTCGCTTGTGCAGGGTGTGAGGGACGGAGATCGCTATCAGGTTTTGCTGGGCGTGACTGGTTCGGGCAAGACCTTTACGATGGCTAAAACCATCGAGGCCCTGGGGAAGCCGACGCTGGTCATGGCTCCCAATAAAACGCTCGCCGCTCAGCTTGCGAGCGAGCTCAAAGAGTTCTTTCCCAACAACGCTGTGGTCTACTTTGTCTCGTACTACGACTACTATCAGCCCGAGGCGTATGTGCCGCAAAGCGATACATATATCGAGAAAGACTCCTCGATTAACGAAGAGGTCGAGATGCTGCGCCATCAGGCGACCGCGTCACTGCTCTCTCGACGCGATGTGATCGTTGTCGCATCGGTCTCGTGTATCTATGGCATTGGCTCTCCTGAGGACTATGCGGGTCTGGCTCCAAACGTCGACAAGAAGGTGCCGCTCGAGCGCGATGACTTTATCCATGCACTTATCGACATTCAATATGATCGCAATGACTATGACCTGGCACGCGGCACGTTCCGCGTGCGCGGCGATGTTGTCGACGTGTATCCGCCTTATGCCGAGCATCCGTTGCGGTTTGAATTCTTTGGCGACGAGGTCGAGCTGATTGCCGAGATCGATGAGGTCACCGGAGAGATGCTTCGTGAGTACGAGGCCATCCCTGTATGGCCGGCATCGCACTACGTGACCGAGAAGCCGAAGGTCAAGGCGGCTCTGAAATCGATCAGCGAAGAGTGCGAGAAGCGCGTGGCGGAGCTCAAGGCGACTGACAAGTTGCTCGAGGCGCAGCGTCTGCAGCAGCGCACCGATTATGATCTTGAGATGCTCGAGACGATGGGCTTTTGCAACGGCATCGAGAACTACTCGCGTCATCTGGACGGTCGCAAGCCGGGTGAGCCGCCGTTTACCCTGATCGATTACTTTCCTAAGGACATGCTCTGCATCATCGATGAGAGCCATGTGACGGTGCCGCAGATTCGCGGTATGCACGAAGGTGACCGCTCGCGTAAGGTAACGCTGGTGGAACACGGTTTTCGCCTGCCCTCGGCACTCGATAATCGCCCACTTCGTTTCGATGAGTTTGAGGCAAGGATACCCCAGTTTATCTATGTTTCGGCCACACCGGGCGACTACGAGCTGCGGGTGAGCCAAAACGACGTGGAGCAGATTATTCGTCCGACCGGTCTGCTCGACCCCAAGATCGATGTGCGTCCGGTTCGTGGGCAGATTGACGATCTTGAGGACGAGATTCGCGAGCGCGTTGCCCGCAAGGAGCGCGTGCTGGTGACCACGCTCACCAAGCGCATGGCCGAGGACCTGACCGACCATCTGCTTGATGCCGGCATTAAGGTCAATTACATGCACTCCGATACAGCGACGATGGACCGTGTCGAGATCCTGCGAACGCTGCGCGAGGGCAAGATCGATGTTCTCGTTGGCATCAACCTGCTTCGCGAGGGCCTAGACCTTCCCGAGGTCTCACTGGTGGCAATTCTCGATGCCGATAAGGAAGGCTTCTTGCGCAACCGCCGTTCGCTGATTCAGACGATTGGCCGCGCGGCCCGTAACGCCGATGGCGAAGTCATCATGTATGCGGACGTTGTGACCGATTCGATGAAAGAGGCCATCGAGGAGACGCAGCGCCGTCGCGAGATTCAGATGGCATATAACGAAGAGCATGGCATTGTGCCAAAGACGGTGCGCAAGGCCATCAACGACATCTCAAGTTTTATTGCCGAGGCCGAAAAAACCGTGGGTTCCAAGGGGCGCTCGAAGGGCGACTCTCTTGGACATGGTGCATTCTATACGCCCGATGAGTCGGGCGAGGGTGGCGTGCCGGAAACGGTGGCGCCCGAGCAGACACTTGCGGAGCAGTTGGAAGAACTGCCGCATGACGAGCTTGTGCGGATCGTCGAAACCATGGAAGAGGATATGCGTAACGCTTCTGCCGCCATGGACTTTGAGGAGGCGGCGCGCCTGCGCGATGCCGTCGTTCAGATTCGGGCGATGCTCGAGGGTGCGTCTGAGGACGAGACGATTGAGCGTTTACGTTCGCAGGCCCGCAAGGGTTCCACGTTCGCATCGGGCAGAAAACGCCAGGGTGCACGGTTTAAGAAATAGTGAACAGGCCCCGAGTTCCCTGTGGAGCTTGGGGCCTGTGTCTTTTGCGCGCTGGAATTCGTGCGTTAGAGGTCTGCGATCAGGGCTTCGGCACAACGAATGCCGTCGGTGGCGGCGCTCATGATGCCGCCGGCATATCCAGCTCCCTCACCGCAAGGGTAGAGGCCCGGGGTCGACACGGCATGGCATGTTCGGTCTCGGGTGACGGTGACCGGTGAGCTCGAGCGAGTCTCCACGCCGGTAAGAACAGCATCGGAGCGGTCGTAGCCTCGTAGCTTTTTTCCGAGTAGGGGAAGTCCCAGGCGGAGCGACTCGACGATATGCTGCGGCAGGGCTTCGTCAATTGCCGTCCAGGTCACACCGAGCGGATAGGTGGGCTTTACCTTTCCGGGCGCCTTGCTGGCGCGTCCTGCGAGGAAATCTCCGACGAGTTGTGCCGGTGCGCTCCAGTTGGAACCGCCCAGGCGGTAGGCGGCCGCCTCGCAGGCGCGCTGGAGCTCGATGCCGGCGAGCGGGTCATCGTTGGGAAGGTCCTCTGGCGTGACGTTAACGAGCAGGGCGGCATTTGCGTTGCGTCCGTCGCGGGCATTGAGACTGGCGCCGTTGACGCACAGGTGGCCCTGCTCGGAAGAGGCGGCGACAACCTGCCCGCCGGGGCACATGCAAAACGAGAACACGCTGCGGCCGTTGGGAAGATGGGCAACAAGTTTGTAGGGGGCTGCTCCGAGGGCAGGATGTCCCGCCGAGGCTCCATATTGGGCTCGGTCGATGTCGCGCTGCGGATGCTCGATGCGAACGCCCATGGCAAAGGTCTTTTGTGCGAGGGCCACGTTGTGGTCCTTAAGGAGCTTAAAAATATCGCGAGCAGAATGCCCGCAGGCGAGGATGAGGTGCTTTGTCTCGATTGGCTCGTAAGCGGCGTCTTGGGACGATTGGACATCAATACCGGTGATGGCGCCAGACGCGTCGATGCGAATGTCGACGAGCTTCGTTCGATAACGGACGACACCTCCGAGCTGCTCGATGCGCTGGGATATAGCGGTGACAACCGTGGGAAGGATGTCGGAGCCAATGTGCGGCTTGGCATCCCACAGAATATCGCGGGGCGCACCCGCCTCGACGAAGGTTTCGAGGATAAGGCGATGGGCGGGATTTTTGGTTCCCGTATTGAGCTTGCCGTCCGAGAAAGTCCCCGCGCCGCCCAGGCCAAACTGGATATTGCTCTCGGGGTCGAGGATGCGCTCCTTTAGAAAGAGGTCGATCGCCCGCGAGCGGCGAAATGCCGGGTCGCCGCGCTCGATGAGCAAGGGCTTAAGACCTGCTTCGGCGAGCGTAAGCGCAGCGAAAAGGCCGGCGCATCCGGCGCCGACAACGACAGGGCGTTCTTGAGGTGCGTCGGAGGCGGGGGAGGGGAATGAAGGCTCATCGTCTTCTATCGCGCGTACGCGCGAGCGGTCACGCTCGGCAACGCTGTCGACCGCTTCTCGCTCGAGGTGGGGACTAGTCAGCTCAACACGAAAGCTCAGGATAAAATGGACGTCTCGTTTTTTGCGAGCGTCGATTGACTTGCGGTGGAGCTCGATGGACTTGATCTCGGAGTCCTTGCAACGTAGGACGCGCTTGGCGACTCGCTTGCCAACAATGAGACAGGCATTTTCATCGCCGGCTTCATCGAGCGACGCGTTGACTTGGGTGATTTCGATCATCGAGGTCTCCTTAGAGGCAAGAAAGAGGCCGTCCGGTATCCCAGACGGCCCGAATGCGTTTTTGATTATAGACTGCGCGGCTACAGGCTGCTTGCAGCGCGAATGCCCGAGAGCCAGGCCCACGCAAGGTTAAAGCCTCCGCAATCGGCGTCGATGTCGAGCGCTTCGCCGCAGACGTAAAGCGGGGCGTCGACAACGCTGCGCGCGCGTAGACTGGGTGTTGAGATGCTCTCGACAGATACGCCACCACGCGTGACCTGCGCCGAGCGCTCATCGGTCGTCCCCTCGGCAAACAGCTTAAAGTGCTTGAGGATCGAGACCAGATGGATGACATCGTTGGAGCCTGGATGGCACTGCTCGAACGCTGTGCAGACGACGCGGGAGAGTTGCGGGGCGAGTATGCCGTCGAGCCAACGGGGATCGCGGGGTGAAAAGCGGCCGAGCAGTTCAACGCGTCGGTTGAGCGTATCGAGCAGCTCGTCTTTGGAGAGGTCGGGGAAAACGTCGAGCAGGATCGTATCGCCGTGCTGGATACGACGAGAGAGGTTGAAGACAGCGACGCCCGAGATACCGAAGGTTCGAAACAGCACTTCACCGTCTTCGTGCCAGAGCTCATTATGATTGCGGGCGAGCGTCAAGCAGGCGCGGACGCGCAGGCCGTCCAACGTCTTGAGTGCCGCTCGATCGCCAACGACCGTTGCCGATACGGGGCAGAGGATGGGGCGCAGCGAAGTGAGGGGAAGGCGAAACGTATCGGCGATACCGGTGGGGTTGCCGCCCGTAGCGATAATTACGGCATGTGCCTGCAGGGCCTCGTTCTTGCGAGGGACATCGGCGAGCGCCTTCCGAAGCGAGCGGAGCTCCGATTTTCGGTCGTCGTGCTTTTTTGCCTTGAGCGCCCGCGCTGGACGGTCTATTTGGAGTGCCCAGCCTTCAGAAGCTTTGTACGCCGAGGCAACGTTGGCTCCGCAGATTAAGGTGATACCTAGGCGGTCGCAAGCGTTGAGAAGTGCGTCGCGCACCGATTCGGCGCGAAGGGAGCGCGGGTACAGCCGGCCTTCCTCGGAGGTTGTCATGATGCCCAGCGAGGAGAAGAAACCCATAAGCTCTTGTTCGGGCTGGGGGCCCATGACGGATTCGACGAATGCGGGGTGGTTATACCGCTGAGGATCAATCGATTCGTTGGAGAGGTTGCAACGGCCGTTACCGGTCGCAAGGAGCTTGAGGCCGCAGGCGACATCGCGCTCAACGATGCAGACGCTTTTGCCAGCGCGTGCGGCCGTAATGGCGGCGGCGAGGCCTGAAGCCCCGCCGCCGATTACCAAGACGTCATAGAGGGCGCTCGCGTTCACTTAGGCCTCGTCGGTCTCGTGCGGGGTAATAGCCTCGACGGCAGAGACTGCCTTGGGCAACATGCCATCGGGCAGCGCGGTCTCGACCTCGCCCTTATCGCAGGCCTCGGCGAGTGCCGGATTAATGGGAAGCTGGCCCAAGATGTCGAGGTTATAGCGCTCTGCGACCTCGGGGAGCTTGCTCTTGCCAAAGACCTCGATCTTCTTGCCGCAGTCGGGGCACTCAATATAGCTCATGTTCTCGACAATGCCCAGAATGGGGACGTTCATCTTCTCGGCCATGTTGACCGCCTTGGCGACGATCATCGAGACCAGATCCTGCGGGCTCGTGACGATGACGATGCCGTCGACCGGCAGCGACTGGAAGACGGTGAGCGCGACGTCGCCTGTTCCCGGAGGCATGTCGACCAGCAGGTAGTCGATGGGGCCCCACGAGGTCTCGCTCCAGAACTGCCTAATGGCGCCTGCGATGACCGGACCGCGCCAAAGGACGGGGTCGGTCTCGTTTTGGAGCAGCAGGTTGGAGCTCATGACCTTGACGCCGTGCTCGGAGATTTCGGGCAGCATAAGGTTGCCAAGGGCATGGACGTGGCGTCCGCTCATACCGAACATCTTGGGGATAGAGGGACCGGTGATGTCGGCATCGAGGACGCCGACCTTGTGGCCGTGACGGGCAAGCTCGGTGGCGATGGCGCCGGTGACAAACGACTTGCCGACACCGCCCTTGCCGGAAAGCACGGCGATGACGCGCTTGACCTCGGACAGCGTGTTCTCCTCAAATTGCGATGGCGACGTTTGTCCGCCGGCGGCCTGTGCGTGTTCGCAACCCATGTATGACTCCTTTGTATATGCTGGGGCCGGGGCCCCGCGATGTGACACGAGCGTCATTGTACCCTCGTTTGCGAGCGGGAGTCATTTGCGATGCATTTGGGCCGAGTGCGCTTGCAATATGATGGGCCCAAGCGAATGGGCGGGCTTACTGAACTTTGCTGGCGAACTCGAGGTACTGCATGCGCTGCAGCTTGTCGATCGTCGAGGCGTATGGGCTGTCTTCCGATTCCAAGTCGTAGCGCAGCCCGTCGGCACCGAGATAGCCGGCGACATTGATGGTGGGCACATCTGACCTTGTCGCAAGCAGGGCCTTTTGGTAATTGGTGAGCGGGGCGCCGATCTTATTAAGGGTAATGGCTGCAATCTCGTTTGCCCCGACGGTGTCGTAGACGTTGAGCTCGGTATTGCCGGCGATCTCATAGTTAGCCCAGACGAGATATGTCGACTGATAGATACGGAAAGCGTGGCTTGCCGTATCTTCCTGAGGGTACAGCTCGTCGTTGAGAGTCGTTGCGGCGCTCGGCTGATGGTCGCCAAAAAAGACAAGAACAACCGGTCTGCCGATATTGCGGAGCTCGTTGATAAAGTACTCGAGGTCCCGGTCGGATGCGTTGATGCAGGTGAGATAGGTGTTGAGCGCGCTGTTGGCGCCCTCGCTGGCTCCCTCGACCCAATAGTTTGTCAGCTCTTCGGCGGGAACGGTGCCATAGTCGTAGCCGCCGTGATTTTGCATCGTGACGTCAAAGATGAACTGCGGCGCTTCGTCGGTTCTAAGCAGGTCGAGTATCTTGTCGTAGGTGGCGTAGTCGCATACGCCGGCATGGTAATAGGGCGCACCTTCGAAATCGCCGATTGAAAGAAAGTCTCCAAAGCCCAGCTGCTGATAGATTTTATCTCGATGGTAGTTGACGGGGTTTTGCGGGTGCATAGCGGTAGCGGTATACCCAAGCTCTTTAAGGTCCTTTGCCAGGCTGTTGACGCCATTCATCTGATACAGTTGATAGGGAATTTTGCCTAATCCGACAAAGGCCGTTGTCGCTCCGGTCAAAAATTCGAATTCGGAGTTCGCCGTTCCGCCACCGGCGACCGAAGCGAGCATGGTGCCGCGAACAAGTGTGTCGGGAAGCGAGTTGTAGAATGCGGGGCCGGTGTACCCGGCCGCCTGGAGCTGCTCAAAGCACGAAAGGTCGCTAAAACTCTCGTTCATGACGGCAACAATCGTCGGCTTGATTTCATTGAACTGGGCAACGGCCGCCGCGCGCTGTTCGCTCGAGCCATATGTGCTGTCGTAGACGGTGGCGAGCTCCTGCTCGATGCTCTGCGCCTCATCGGGCGTATAGTCTTCGGGCTTCTCAATGGGCAACTCGTTGACCATTTCGGTGAACGAAGTGATAAAACCCTGAGACGCATACGTGGTGATGGGCTGCCAACGGTCAAATCCAAAATCCAGCGCCTGCTCCAAGTCGATGTTGGAAAAGCCTGAGAGCCCCACAACGGTCACTAGCAGAAAAGCACAGAGGTTAGCGGCGATAGCGGGGAAGACATGGGTGGGCGTACGGAGCTTTCGCGGTCGGATGAGCGAAAGAAGCCCCAGGGAAATCTCCAGCAGGGCGAGAGAGGTTACGATTCCGGCGGTAAAGGTAAACTCGTATCCCTCGCTCACTTCCATTGCGGTGCCAAGGGCCAAGATATCGCTTGGCAGGATGGCTTCGCCTTTAAACGTTATGACGAAGTGCTCGGCAATGCCAAGGATGCAACAGACGACGGGCACGAGGGCCATGACGCCTCCATGACGCTGCCCCACCAAATAAAGGGAGAGCAGAACCGTCGCGAGCAGCCCGACGGAAAACCCGAATGAGTTGGCGGGAATGCGATAGAACGTTTCGTTGCAGGCAATTTCGAGTGAAACGAACGAGAGCGCTGAAACAGCGGCGATGACAAGGATGTCACGGCAAATACAGGCAACCGTTCCCGTCGCAAGGTCGGTTTGGTCGATAAGTCCCGAAACCAAGGGCTCGACAAGAAGCATGACGGCGGCAGCACCGAGCGCCGAATAAGAAAGGACCCATAGGGAGCTGCCCTCATTTACGAGCAATTGATTCGTAACCCATGCAGCTACCACGCCGAGCGGGATGAGGAGCGTCGCGCACCAAAAGACGCGGGCAATGGGTGGCTTTTCGTTGCGTTTGATTGAAAAATACACGCGCACGACGACGGCGGCCACGATAAGGACGGCGATGAATATGGGCAGATTGGCCATGTCGCTCGAAGTGATTTCAAGGGGGATATCTTCGGTCATGGACGTTCCTCTGGTACAGCAAATTAAGTTCAGCATTAGATTACTGTAACCTTTCCACGGCATTTCGAGAAACAAAGCGCCCGATACGCAAAGCTAAAGGTCTGCGAATCTTGTATTACGAACATCTGTGCGCGTCGAGTGCGCTAAACTCATCGGCAGTATGATTCGATGCAATAGGAGGCAAGGAGCTTCCATGTCTGATTCTTCTATCGTTATTCGCGGCGCTCGTGAGCACAACCTCCGTGATATCGATGTTTCCATTCCGCGTGACCAACTCGTGGTCATTACCGGTCTTTCTGGCTCGGGCAAGAGTTCGCTGGCATTCGACACTATCTATGCCGAGGGCCAGCGTCGATACGTCGAGAGCCTTTCGAGTTATGCGCGCCAGTTCTTGGGCCAGATGGACAAACCCGACTTGGATTCAATCGACGGCCTTTCGCCGGCGGTGTCGATCGACCAAAAGACGACATCTAAAAACCCTCGCTCGACGGTTGGCACCGTAACCGAGATTTATGACTATCTGCGTCTGCTGTTCGCCCGTGTGGGCACCCCGCACTGTCCCGAATGCGGCCGCGTCATTGAGCGCCAGACGACCGACCAGGTCGCCGATAAGGTCCTGGCGGCGGGGGAGGGCCGCCGCGCGTTTGTGCTGGCACCGGTGGTGCGCGGGCGAAAAGGCGAGTACACCAAGCTGTTTGAGGACCTTCGCGCCGAGGGCTTTAGCCGCGTGCGTGTCGACGGCGAGGTTCGCTCGCTTGATGACTCTATCGATTTGGATAAGAAATTCAAACACGATATCGAGGTCGTGGTCGACCGCATCGTGATTCGCGAGAACTCGCTGGGCCGTATTGCCGAGTCCGTTGAACAGGCGACTGCGCTGGCGCACGGCAATGTGAACGTATACTTGCTGCCCGACCGCGACGCTCCCGAGGGGACCGAAGGCGAGTTGCTGGAGTATTCGCTGGCGTTAGCGTGCCCGGAGCATGGGCACTCCATCGATGACCTGCAGCCGCGTGATTTCTCGTTCAACGCGCCCTATGGCGCGTGCCCCGAGTGCGATGGCCTGGGCTTTAAGAAGACGGTCGATGCCGAGGCCCTAATCGAAGACCCCTCGAAGTCGATCGCCGACGGGGTTTTTGGCAGCCTGTTTGGCAACTCTAACTACTATCCGCAGATTTTCGCTGCGGTCTGCAAACACTTTAAGGTGAGCGTCGATACGCCGTGGGAGGATCTGCCTCCGCGGGTGCGTCGCGCGTTTTTAGACGGCATGGGCGACCAGAAGATTTCGGTCGACTATCAAAAGCTCGATGGGCGCCGTAGCCAGTGGGACACCAAGTTCTCGGGCGTGCGCAATATCCTGTACGAGCGCTATACCGAGACGACGAATGAGAACACCAAGGCGCGCTTGGAGAAGTACATCCGCGAGGAGCCGTGCTCGAGTTGCCATGGTGCTCGTCTGCGCCCCGAGATGCTCGCCGTTACCGTAGGCGGTAAGTCCATTTACGAGGTCTGCTGCCTATCGTGCCGCGAGTCGCTCGAGTTTTTTGAGGGCTTGGAGCTTACCGAGCGCCAACAATTTATCGGCGGGCGCATCGTTAAGGAAATTCTGGAGCGCCTGCGCTTTCTGGTCGATGTTGGACTCGACTATCTGACCCTCGACCGTGCCTCGGCGACGCTTTCCGGAGGCGAGGCCCAGCGCATTCGCCTGGCAACGCAGATCGGCGCCGGCCTCATGGGTGTCCTGTACATTTTGGACGAGCCATCGATCGGCCTCCATCAGCGCGATAACGAGCGCCTGATCAAGACGCTTGAGCGCCTACGCGATATCGGCAATACCGTCATCGTCGTCGAGCATGATGAGGATACGATTCGTGCTGCCGACTATGTGATCGACATGGGCCCCGGTGCGGGCGTGAACGGCGGACACGTGGTCGCCGCGGGAACGCCTGCCGATATCATGGCGTGCCCCGATTCGATGACGGGTGCCTACCTGACCGGCAAGCGAATGATTCGGGTTCCCGATGAACGCCGCAAGCCCGGTCGCGGCTGCCTTAAGATCACGGGCGCCCGCGCCAACAACCTCAAAAACGTTACCGCCAAGATCGAGTTTGGTGCGCTTACGGTTGTTACCGGCGTGTCGGGATCGGGCAAGAGCTCCCTGGTTACCGACACCATTGCGCCTGCCCTTACGAATGCCATTCACCGTTCGACGCGCCCTGTGGGCCCATACAAAAAGCTCGAGGGTATCGAGTGCATTGATAAGGTGATCGACATTGACCAGTCGCCGATCGGCCGTACACCGCGTTCCAATCCCGCTACGTACATTGGCCTGTGGGATGATCTGCGCGCGCTGTTTGCGAGCACACCGGAGTCGAAGGCACGCGGCTACTCGCCGGGACGTTTCTCCTTCAACGTGAGTGGCGGGCGCTGTGAGGCGTGCAAGGGCGACGGACAGATCAAGATCGAGATGCATTTCCTTCCCGATATCTACGTTCCCTGCGAAGTTTGCGGCGGTAAACGCTACAACCGCGAGACACTCGAGGTCACCTACCGTGGCAAGACCATCTCGGACGTGCTCGACATGAGCGTCACCGAGGCGCTGGCCTTCTTTGGGAATATCCCGCAGATTAAGCGCAAGCTCCAGACGCTGTACGATGTAGGCTTGGGCTACGTGAGCCTGGGCCAGCCCGCCACGACGCTCTCGGGCGGCGAGGCGCAGCGTGTGAAGCTCGCCAAGGAGCTTCATCGACGCCAGACGGGCAAGACGTTCTATATTTTGGACGAGCCGACGACCGGCCTTCATTTTGAGGACGTCCGCCAGCTGCTCGATGTGCTGCAGCGCTTGGTCGATGCGGGCAACACGGTGCTGGTGATTGAACACAACCTTGATGTCATCAAGGTTGCCGACCGCCTGATCGATATGGGCCCCGAGGGCGGTAACGGCGGCGGAACCGTCGTGGTTTCGGGCACACCGGAGCAGGTTGCGGACTGTCCGCAGAGTTATACGGGCAAGTTTTTGGCGCCGTTGCTCAGGCGTGACCGGGAGCGTCAGGCTCAACTTGATGCTCAATAAATAGGCGATTCAGTTTATGGGCGCCATCGACTCCTTGTGATTCGATGGCGCTTGCTGTGTCGAAGTGACGTATGCAGCCGAATTGGACATATACTTAATCCTTGCGTCCGAATGCGAGGGAAAGGACATGTCATGGCAAAGGCTGTAAAGACGCCAAAAACCAATGCGATGCGCGAGCTGGAAAGCGCTGGCATTTCCTATGTTCTACATACGTATGAAGACGATGGTGATGAGTCGGCGGGCCTGGGGGTCGCGATTTCGGAGCAGCTTGGCGAGGAGCCCGGTCAAGGATTTAAGACCTTGGTCTGCGTGACGCCGTCCAACGACCATGTCGTGTGCTGCATCCCTGTTGCCGACGAGCTCGATCTAAAGTCCGCCGCGCGTGCCGCGGGGGAGAAGTCCTTGGCCATGATGCATGTGAAGGATTTGCTTGCGGCGACTGGCTACGTTCGCGGCGGCTGCAGTCCGGTCGGTATGAAAAAACGCTACAGGACGCTCATTGATGAGACATGTGTCCTTTGGGATACCATTTTTATTTCGGGAGGCAAGCGTGGTTATCAGCTCGAGCTTGCACCTGATGATTTAATTGCATTTTGCGGGGCGACAGTTGCCGCGATTACGAGAGAGGACTGAGCGATGCCGCAGGAAGAATTGAAGCGCGGAGCTCATTTTGCAGAAGAATCTGCGCCTCAGACACCCTCATCTGAAGCTTCTTCGTCGCGAGATGACACTGACGACATGGGCTCGTCGGACTACTCCACGGTTGGTCGTTCCGCCGGGCTTATGACCATCCTGACCATCGTGTCTCGCGTCACCGGTTTTATCCGCACGTGGGCAATGGCGGCCGCTATCGGCATGTCGCTGCTCTCGTCTTCCTATCAGGTCGCCAACAACCTGCCCAATATGCTCTACGAACTCGTGATGGGCGGCATGCTCGTGACGGCGTTTTTGCCCGTGTACATGGGCGTGAGGCGTGAGCAGGGTCGCGAGGCCTCTAACGAGTACGTGGGCAGCCTGCTCGGTATTCTGCTATTGGTGCTGGGTGGCATTTCGTTGCTGGGGACCGTGTTCGCCCCGGGCTTTATCTGGACGCAATCGTTTCTTTCGGGTGACGGCGGCAGCATGGATACCGCTGCGTTCATGTTCCGTTTCTTTGCCATCCAGATTCTGTTTTATGGTTTGGGCTCGGTGTTTTCGGGCGTCCTCAACGCACACCGCGACTACTTCTGGTCGACGTTTGCCCCGGTCCTCAACAATGTGATCGTCATTGCGAGCTTTATGGGCTTTGCGCCCGTGTCCGCACAGTTTGGCGAACGTGCCGGCATCATCTTGATTGCGGCCGGTACGACCCTCGGTGTCTTTGTTCAGATGGCATGTCAGATCCCCGCGCTTGGCAAGCACGGCGTGCATCCCCATATCCATATCGACTTTAAGGACCCCGCACTGCGCCAGACGATTGCGCTCGGTATCCCGACGCTGCTCGCCACGGTGTGCATGTTTGTCTCGACTTCTATCACCAACGCTGCTGCGCTGGTGGTCCAGCCCGAGACCGGTCCTTCCGTCATCGCCTATGCGCGCCTGTGGTACACGCTGCCCTACGCGCTGATTGCCGCCTCGCTTTCGACGGCGCTCTATACCGAGCTCTCTCACGACGCACAGGAGAAGGATTACGACAGCGTCCGCACGGGCATTTCGCGTGGCGTCGCCCAGATGCTGTTCTTCCTGATTCCATTCGCGCTGTACCTGATTGTCTTCGCGCGTCCGCTCAACATGATTTACTGCGCTGGCAAGTTCGATGAGTCCGGTGTGGCGCTGGTGTCGGAGTTCCTTATCTACCTGGCACTTTCCCTGCCGCTCTACGGCGTGGTCGTGCTGATGCAGAAGAGCTTCTCTGCCCTGCTTGACATGAAGCCCTATAGCCGCTATTGTCTGTATTCCGCCATCGGCCAGGCCGGCTCGGTTTTGCTGTTTGGCGTTGTGCTGGGCTTCGGTATGCCGGCAATCGCGCTTTCGTATGTCGTCGACTACGTGATCTTGGTCGGTTGCTCGCTGTGGTGGCTGCGTCGTCGCCTGCGTGGTCTTCAGGTCAAATCTATCCTGCATGGCGGGTTCTTTGGCCTTTTGCTCGGTGGCCTGGGTGCTGCCGCAGGCGCCGGCGTCATGTGGGCGCTTGAGCACTTTGTCGGGGCACTTGGCGGCTCGATTCTGATTACTCTTGGCTACGTTTGCGTTGCGGGTGTCGTCTCGCTTGCTGTTACCTTTGGCCTTGCCGTCGTCCTTAAGATGCCCGAGGTCTCGGCGCTGATTCGTCGCAAGTAGGTGCGCGTGGCCGGTCACGACAACATTCCAACGCTTGCCGAGCAGGTTTCGCGCGTTCCCACGCAGCCCGGCTGCTACCTTTGGAAAGACGCCAAGGGCGATGTCATCTACGTGGGCAAGGCGAAAAACCTGCGCGCCCGTATGCGTCAGTACGTGACGCTGCAGGACGAGCGCCAGAAGATCCCGCTGATGATGCAGCTGGTGGCGAGCTTTGACTATATCGTGGTGGAGACCGAGCACGAGGCGTTGGTGCTCGAGCGCAATTTGATTGGCCAGTACCATCCGTACTTTAACGTCGACCTCAAGGATGACAAGAGCTACCCCTTTATCGCCATTACAAAGGGCGACCTGTATCCCGCTATCAAATACACGCGTGAGCGTCATAAGCCGGGAACGCGCTATTTTGGACCTTATACCGATAGCCGCGCGGCACGTGAGACGATAGATACGCTGCGCAAGGTTATCCCCATCTGCTCCGCATCCTGTGCGGAGTGGCGTCGTTGTCGCCGTATCGTCGAGTCCCACAAGGGCGAGGAAGACATCGTCAATATGATTTGCGCGCAAAACGGGCGCCCCTGCTTTGACTACCATGTCGGGCGCGGCCCAGGTGCGTGTGTCGGCGCGATTTCCCCGGCAGACTATGCCAAGAACGTCAAGCGTGTCGAGCGCTTTTTGTCGGGCCATCGCAAGGATGTCGTCGATGAGCTGACCTCCGAGATGACGGATGCCGCTGAGGCGCTCGACTTTGAGCGCGCGGCACGCGTCAAACGTCGTTTGGAGGTCATCAGGGGTCTGGACGATCGTCAGCAAGTCGTTTTTCCCTCCAGTGTCGATATCGATGTCATCGGTTTCTATCGCGAGGAGACCATCTCCGCCGCTTGCGTCTTCGTCGTTCGCGAGGGCCGAACAGTTCGCACCTGCGAGTTCATTCTCGACAAGGGTCTTGATGTTGACGAGGAAGAGCTCCAGTCGGGCTTTCTTAAGCGCTATTACGACGAGACGGCTGATATTCCAGCTGAGGTCAACCTTTCCGTCGAGCTTGAGGATGCGGAGGCGCTGGGGGAGTGGCTTGCGGGCAAGCGTGAGCGTTCCTGCCATCTCCATAGGCCGCAGCGTGGCGAAAAGCACCGTCTGCTCGATATGGCATCCAAAAATGCGCGCCATGCCCTCATGCGCTACATGATGCGAACGGGGTACGCTGACGACCGCACCAATCAAGCGCTCCTGGAGCTCGAAAGTGCGTTGGCGCTGCCATCGCCGCCGTTGCGTATCGAGTGCTTCGATATCTCGACGCTGCATGGCACCTTTACGGTCGCCTCGATGGTGGTGTTTACCAACGGGCGCGCCGACAAGAGCCAGTATCGTCGTTTTAAAATCCAGACCGAATTGGATGAGGCAAACGACTTCGTGTCGATGTCCGAGGTTTTGGGACGACGCTATGCTCCCGAGCGCATGGCCGACGAGCGCTTTGGCTCGTGCCCCGATCTGCTCGTTGTCGATGGCGGTAAGCCGCAACTGACCGCTGCGATCAAGCAACTTGAGGCTCTTGGGCTCGATATACCAGTTTGTGGCTTGGCGAAGGCCGATGAGGAAGTTTTTGTGCCTTGGGACGAGACCCCCGTCGTGCTGCCGACCGGGTCTGCCTCGCTCTATCTAATTAAACAGGTGCGCGATGAGTCCCACCGATTTGCTATCACGTTCCATCGTGAATTGCGCGACAAGGCCATGACGGTTTCGGTGCTTGACGACGTTCCAGGCGTGGGGCCCACCAGAAAACGTGCAATTATGCGCCATTTTGGCTCGATGAAGCGTTTGCGTGCGGCAAGCGAGCAGGAGATTGCAGAAGTTCGAGGCGTTCCGGCCGATGTCGCCAAAGCAGTCCACGAGACACTTGTTGCATGGAATGCCGAGCGTGCCCAGGCATCAGCCAGCCGTTCCGAAAACTAAACGCGCTTCTAAACAACTGATATACATGATTGGCCGATTTTCAATCATTTGTTTCGCGGCGATTACCAGCCGATTTCGGGTTTAATTAACGCTAAAACGTTTGACTAGCCATGGTGAACAACCCTGCTATCCTGCGGGTTGACGAAGACTGATATCTCACCTCGTCGATACATACTGTCTGGCGAATCGTTTGTCAATGAATTCGGTGAACGGTAGTAAATACCGTTCAAGCGTATGTATGTATCGGTCGCCGAGCGCGGCACCTCAGTTGGGTTCGTCGGTAGGTAAGGTATATATCGTCCGCAAGTTGCGCGGGGGCGCGTCTAGGTGCTCCCGGGTAAGATTCTCTATTGATAGGAGAAGACATGGCCATCATCAACAAGGGTATGTCCAGGCGTTCGTTCCTCGGCCTCACCGGCAGCGTCGCTGCTGTCGCAGGGCTTGGTCTCACCGGCTGCGGTGGCAGCTCTAGCGACGAGGGTTCCGCTTCCGGTTCCACCGATTCCGCCAACCGTGGCGGCGGCGTGATCACCGCTGGTTCCGCTTACGCTCCGTCCAGCTTCGATCCCGCCAGCACCGGCTCCGCTGTGGGCCTGGGTGCTAACTGGCACGTCGTCGAGGGCCTCTACGGCATCGATTACCACGACTACAGCACCTTCAACGAGCTCGCCACCGACGATCCCAAGTCTGTGGACGACACCACTTTCGAGGTCACCATCCGCAAGGGCGCCAAGTTCTCCGATGGCACCGAGGTCACCGCTGACGATGTCGTTGCCTCCTACACCGCTTGCGCCGCTTCCGCTACCTATGCTCCGTTCTTCCAGCCCTTCGAGTCCATCGAGGCCAAGGACGCCAGCACCGTGACGGTCAAGACCAAGGTCCCCAACTTCTCCCTGCTCAAGGATCGTCTGGCTATCGTCCGCGTTACCCCGGCCACCCAGACCGAGGAGGATCGCGCCAAGCAGCCGATCGGCTCCGGCCCCTGGATGTACGACTCTATCTCCGATACCGAGATCACCCTGGTTCCCAACCCCGAGTACAACGGTGAGTATGCTGCCGAGGATAAGAAGATCCAGTACAGCATCCTGACCGACCCCACCGCTCGCGTTACCGCTCAGCAGGAGGGCTCCACGCTCGTTATGGAGCTTGTTACCGCTGACGCCGTCGACCAGCTCGAGAGCGCCGGCTGCAAGATCGATAACGTTCAGGGTTTCGGCACCCGCTTCATCATGTTCAACGTCGCCAAGGAGCCTTGGAACAACGTCAAGGTCCGTCAGGCTGTCATGTATGCGCTCGACACCGAGAAGATGGTCAGCAACACCTTCGCCGGCCTTGCCACCGCTGCCAGCTGCTACCTGCCCAAGAGCTTCACCAACTATCATGAGGCTTCCACGGTGTACAAGACCGACGCCAAGAAGGCTAAGAAGCTCATCGAGGAGTCTGGCATCACCCCGGGTGCCATCACCCTGCGCACCACCGACAACGAGCAGATCAAGGGCATGGCCGCCCAGGTCAAGAACGACCTCGACGCTCTCGGCTTCGATGTGACCATCCAGACCGATACCTCGCCGGCCACCTACGCTGCCATCGACGGCGGCGAGGCCTACGATATCCTCCTTGCCCCTGGCGATCCTTCCTGCTTCGGCGCCGACCCCGACCTGCTGCTCAACTGGTGGTACGGCGACAACGTCTGGATGCAGACCCGTTGCCCGTGGAAGGAGTCCGCTGAGTGGCAGAAGCTCCACGGTCTCATGGACGAGGCTCTTGCCGCCGAGGGCGACGAGCAGCAGAAGAAGTGGAACGAGTGCTTCGACATCATTGCCGACAACGCTGTTCTGTACCCCGTTGTCCACGTCAAGACCGTCTCCGCTTCCTGGGACGATCCGTCCACTGCGCCCAACGGCGAGGCCCTCGATGGCTTCAAGGGCATCGGCACGACGAGCATGTCCTTCAGGGGCGTCGCGACCGTCAAGGCGTAAGGCTCGCTTGAGTCTGTATGCAGGATGTCGGTCGTTGGGACCGTATCCTCATAGTTGAAACAAAGACCCGGGCGGCAACGACGTCGCCCGGGTCTTGTAATGAGTATCCGTACTCATATACCAGTTGGTCCTACCGACAAAAGAAAGGGGAGAGAACGTGAACAACTTGCTACGTTTGATTGGAAGGCGTCTTGTGGCGCTGCCGATCATGGCATTGGGCGTCACCGTCCTGGTGTTCTTCCTTATGTCGTTCTCCAAGACCGACCCCGCCTACACGGCGTTGGGTGACGGTGCCTCGCCCGAGGCGGTTGCCGAGTACCATGAGAAGTATGGTCTGGACGACCCCTGGCCCGTGCGTTACGTGCGCTATATGGGCGATTTGATCCATGGCGACATGGGCACCTATGGTGCTGCTCGCAACTCCGTTGCCAAGCGCATCTCCACGGCCCTGCCCGTCACGATGCAGCTGACCTTCATCGGTCTTGCCATCGGTGCGGTCGTTTCGTTTTTGCTCGGCGTCATCGCGGCACTGTATCGCGACAAATGGCCGGACCAAGTGATCCGCGTCTTTTCCATCGCCGGCTTGGCAACCCCGTCGTTCTGGCTTGCCGTTCTGTTGATCCTGCTGTTCTCTTCCTACCTTAAGGTGCTCCCGGCATCGGGTGCTCTGCCTCACTTCACCACGAATCCGGCTGGTTATCTGGGCCGCATGATTATGCCCGCCATCGCCTTGGCATTTCCGCTGACGGGCCAGATGACTCGTATCGTGCGTACCGCCATGGTCGAGGAGCTCGACAAGGACTATGTCCGTATGGCTCGCGGTGCCGGCGTTCCCGAGAAGGTCGTCGTCGGTATCAATGTTCTTCGCAATGCGCTGATCACCCCGGTCACCACCCTCGGTCTTAAGATCGGTTACCTCATGGGCGGCGCCGTCGTCATCGAGGTTATCTTCAACCTCCCCGGCATGGGCACCGCGATTCTGCAGGGCGTTCAGGGCAACGAGGCGAACCTGGTTCAGGGTGTCGTTATCGTCGTTGCTCTTGCCTTCATCATCATCAACATCGTGGTTGACATGCTCTACCTGCTCATCAACCCGCGCATCAGGACGGTGTAGATTATGGTAAAGATTCGAGAGAAGCAAACCGAGCAGCTCGAGAAGGCTGCCTCCAAGGGGCTCAAGCTCGGTGGCTGGAAGAAGATGACGCTGTCTTCTAAGATTGCCGCCGTCGTGCTGGTGCTGGTCGCCCTGACTGCGATTCTGGCGCCCCTTCTTGCCCCCTATAGCCCGGTCGAGATCTTTACGGCTCGCCAGGCTCCCGGCAACGGATTTATCTTCGGTACCGACGATAAGGGTCGCGATATTCTGTCGCGTATGCTCTACGGTGGTCGTTACTCGCTGATTATCGGCTTTGGCGCCACTGCCATGGCTCTGGTCTGCGGCTCGGTCGTGGGCGCCCTTGCAGCGGTTTCGCGCAAGGCCGTCTCCGAGACGATCATGCGTATCTTGGACATCATCATGTCCATCCCGGGCATCGCCCTCGCGGCCGTCTTCGTCTCCATCCTGGGCAACTCCGTGCCGTCGATCATCTTCGCCATCGGCTTTATGTACACTCCGCAGATTGCCCGTATCGTGCGCGCCAACATCGTGTCCGAGTACGGCGAGGACTATGTCCGCGCGGTCATCGTTTCCGGCGCCAAGGCTCCGTGGATTTTAATCAAGCATGTTCTGCGTAACTGCATCGCCCCGATCATGGTCTTCACCGTTACCCTAGTCGCCGACGCCATCATCTTCGAGGCTTCGCTGACCTTCATCGGCGCTGGTATCCAGGAGCCCACCGCTACCTGGGGCAACATCCTCGCCGACGCCCGCGGCGGCGTGCTCGCCGGCCGTTGGTGGCAGGCGTTGTTCCCGGGCCTGGCCATCATGATCACCTGCCTGGCGCTCAACATCCTCTCCGAGGGCATTACCGACGCAATGGCCGCTGCTCCCTCCGCCGCCCTGGATCCGACCGATTCCTCCAAGCGTCGCGAGGCCGACCTGCTGGTCTCCGACCCCGTTCGCGCCTACAAGGAGCAGGCCCAGTCCCTCTCCGCTCGCCTTGGCGCCCTGCGCGATGTCGAGCTCAAGCGTGACGATCGCCATGTGCCCGACGAGTCTGTCGAACCGATTCTCTCGGTCCGTGACTTCTGCATTCAGTTTGAGCATCACGGTGATATCAACGTCGTCGACCATGTCAACTTTGACGTCCGTCCTGGTCAGACCATGGGCCTGGTGGGCGAGTCCGGTTGCGGTAAGTCCATCACCACGCTGGCCATCATGGGCCTGACCGACGACGATGAGCACCTTTCCGGCGAGGTTCTCTGGGAGGGCCGTGACCTGCTCAAGATGAGCAAGAAGGAGTGGTTCGGCCTGCGCGGTACCGATATCGCCATGGTCTATCAGGACGCCCTGTCCTCGCTCAACCCCTCGATGCTCATCTCCGCTCAGATGAAGCAGCTCACCAAGCGCGGCGGCACCCGCAGCGCCGAGGAGCTCCTGGAGCTCGTCGGCCTCGATCCCAAGCGTACGCTCGAGAGCTACCCGCATGAGCTTTCCGGTGGCCAGCGTCAGCGTGTTCTGATCGCTATGGCCCTTACCCGCGACCCCAAGCTGGTCATCTGCGACGAGCCCACGACCGCTCTGGACGTTACCGTCCAGAAGCAGGTCATCAAGCTGCTCAACGACCTTCAGGCCAAGCTCGGCTTTGCCATGATCTTCGTCTCGCATGACCTGGCGCTGGTCGCCGAGGTCGCCCATAACATCACGGTTATGTACGCCGGTCAGGTCATCGAGCAGGCACCCACCAAGGAGCTGCTCACTAACCCGATCCACGAGTACACCCGCGGTCTTCTGGGCTCCGTTCTGTCCATCGAGAGCGGTTCGGGCCGTCTGCACCAGGTGCCCGGCGCCGTTCCGAGCCCGCGCGATTTCCCCAAGGGCGATCGCTTCGCGCCCCGCTCGAGCCATCCGCGCATCGGCCTGGACACCCGTCCGGTCTTCAAGCGCGTGCCCGGCACCGAGCACTTCTATTCCGAGCTCCCCGACGAGGTGCTCAAGGCAAATGGTTTGACCCCTCACGCGGAGGTGATGTAGATGAGCGAGACCGCAGTCAACGGCGTCGAGCCGATCATCTTCCTTGATGACGTCCACGTCACTTTTAGGACCCGTACCGGCTCGATTCTGCACCCCAACCTGGTTCACGCCGTCCAGGGTGTAACGATTAAGCTCATGCCCGGTCAGACGATCGGCATCGTCGGCGAGTCCGGTTGCGGTAAGTCCACCACCGCCAACGTCATGTGCGGCCTGCAGGCCCCCACGAGCGGCAAGGTCTACTTTAAGGGCAAGGACGTTACCAAACGTACCGCCGAGGACCGTCGCCACATGGGTCGCGTCATCTCGGTCGTGTTCCAGAACCCGGCCACGGCGCTCAACCCCCGCATGGTCGTTCGCGAGCAGCTGCTCGACCCCATGCGCGTCCACAACCTGGGTACCGAGGCCGAGCAGGAGAAGCGCGTCAAGGAGCTCTTGGAGCTCACCGGTCTGCCCAGCTCCGCCGCCGAGGTTCTTCCCGGCCAGCTTTCGGGCGGCCAGCGCCAGCGCGTCGCAATTGCCCGTGCCCTGTCGCTGAACCCCGATGCCATCATCGCCGACGAGCCCACCTCGGCTCTGGACGTTTCGGTCCGCGCGCAGATTCTGAACCTGCTGACCGACCTTAAGAAGGAGCTCGGCCTGGCCATGGTGTTCATCAGCCATGACATCCAGACGGTCCGCTATATCTCTGACGACATCATCGTTATGAATGGCGGCAAGATCGTTGAGCAGGGCGAGGCCAAGCAGGTCTTCCAGCACCCTCAGGACCCCTACACCAAGATGCTGCTCGGCGCTGCGCCGTCGCTGCTGCATCCCAAGCTCGGCGAGTAGCCTCGCTTTCCCTCCCGTGCGCCCGGTTCCCTTGCCGGGCGCACCTCCGTTGCGATTTCGAAAGGTTGGGTTCACGAGCCATGCCGAGTGCTCAAGAGCTACAACAGCAATTTGGTGAATATCGAGGCGCTATGCCCCGTCCATCGGATTTCGATCTCTTTTGGAAGGACCGCATGGCCGAGGCCGACGCCGTCGAGCTCGACTACGCTATCGAGGCGGCTTCGGTTGCGGATTCCGCGACCTGTCGGTTTTTCGACCTCTGGTATACCGGCATGTGTGGTGCACGCCTGCATGCCAAGTACCTCAAGCCGGTCTCGGAGGAGCCCATGCCGTTGGTGCTTCAGTTCCATGGATATCCGGGTGCGAGCCGCAGCTGGTTTGAGCAGGTGTCGTTTGCGGGCATGGGCATGGCGCTCATCGCCCTCGATTGCCCCGGCCAGGGTGGTCCCTCCGAGGATATTGGTGGATTTGAGGGCACGACGGTCGCGGGCCATATCGTCGCCGGTATCGACGGCGACCCGGCCAACCTCTACTATGTCCGCCTACACCAGGATATCCGCATTTTGTGCCGTATCGTTCGCGAGCTCGAGGGCATCGATCTTACCCGCGTATTTGTGAACGGCGCATCGCAGGGCGGCGGTTTGGGTATTGCAACCTGCGCGCTCAATAGCGATTTGGTTGACCGCGCGGCTATCCTCTATCCCTTCTTATCGGACTTCCGCCTGGTTTGGGATCTGGATGCCGACGATATTGCCTACGAGGGTCTGCGCTATTGGTCGCGTTGGTTTGACGAGGACTCGACTCGTATCGAGGAAGCCTATGCCAAGCTGGCGTACTTCGATTCCAAGAACTTTGCCCCCATGGTCAAATGCCCTGTTCTGTTTGGCACGGGCACGGCCGATATCGTCTGTCCGCCGGCGACGCAGTTTGCGGTCTACAACAACTTGACCTGCGATAAGCGTCATAAGTTCTTTGAGGGCTTTGGCCACGAGGAGATTCAGGACTTTGATGATCTGATCATTCCGTTTTTCTGCGAGGGAGGGGAGGCTCATGTCTAAGTGCGAGAGCAATGTTGACGAGCTGATAGTCCCCGGGCTCGTGGGAATTCCTGGAACGGTTTCGTCAAGGCTCGCAGAATATCGGGACTGGCACGGCGATGTCCGAGCAGATGTTTCTGATTTAGAGACATGCGCTTCGAATCTTGAGATTCAAGGCCAGGCCATTACGGCGATTGACTTTGTTAACCCCTGCGCCCGTTACTCGGAGGTCTCCTTTGAGCTCGGTGACGATGAAGTCCACGCTCGCTTGATTGAGCCTGTTGGTCGTGCCCGAGTATCTGAGCGCGTGCCGCTGTGCCTGATGTTCCACGACATCGATCGGCCTGTGCGCGGCTGGCATCACATGACGAGATTTGCCGCCATGGGGTATGCCGTCCTCGCGCTGGATGACGATGTCGCTGGTGCGGACGACCTGCAGCGGGGGATTGCTTCGCCCGCTTTTGTCAAGCGCGTCCGTTGGGGTTGCGCGATGGCGAAGGTGGCGCGCAATCTTGATGGCATGGACCCCGACCGCATCTTTGCATGGGGCGAGGGTCTTGGCGGCGGAGTCGCGCTGGCGGTTTCTGCTCTGGACGAGCGGGGCCTCGCCTGCACGG
Organism: uncultured Collinsella sp.; assembly: GCA_900544115.1. Classification (GTDB taxonomy): domain Bacteria; phylum Actinomycetota; class Coriobacteriia; order Coriobacteriales; family Coriobacteriaceae; genus Collinsella. Next base: position 24,823 of record UQTW01000020.1, read on the forward strand.
CGGTTGCCAACCCGCTGCCCGGCGGTCTCGAGGCTCTGTCGTCTCGGGTGCGCGGATCGGTGCTCATGGGCACATCGCTTATGGATACCGTGAGCGATCCCAAGGATCAGTTTGCCGTATTCAACGGTCTTGAGTGTGACCGGAGGCATATCATCTATGCCAAATACGCTCATGAGCGTATCAATGCGTTCGAAAACGAAGTCGTCGACTTCTTTAACCAAACGTTCTACCCGTGTTCTTTGGCCTAGACGGCCTGGACACTGCCAACAAGAGTGGGTGGCATAGGGCCGCCCGCCAGACAACTAAGGAGATTCTTGTGGCAACTCAGAAATTCACCGGCGTTATCCCTCCCGTCGTTGTTCCCGATACCGAAGACCACCAGCTCGACGTTGCCTCCTTTGAGCGCAGCATCAACCGCATGATCGATGCCGGCGTCGATGGCCTGTTCTTCCTGGGCTCTTCGGGCGAGGTCGTTTTCTCCACCGATGAGCGTCGTCGCCAGATCATCGCCGAGGCCGTTCGTATCGTCGACCACCGCGTGCCCGTCCTGGTCGGCATCATCGATACCGAGACCGAGCGCATGATCGAGCACGGTAAGGTCGCTCAGGAGCTGGGCGCCGATGCGCTTGTCGCCACCTGCCCGTTCTATGCCCTGCAGGGCATGACCGAGGTCGAGGAGCACTTCCGCATCCTGCACGAGGAGCTCGACCTGCCCATCTTTGCCTATGACATTCCCGTCTGCGTTCACACCAAGCTCCCCTGGAAGCTCCTTGCCAAGCTCGGCGCCGAGGGCGTCCTTGCTGGCGTCAAGGATTCCTCGGGTGATGACATCTCGTTCCGCTATCTCGTTCAGGAGAACGAGAAGAACGGCCATCCGATGAGCATCCTCACCGGTCACGAGGTTGTTGTCGACGGCGCTTACCTCGGTGGCGCCGACGGTTCTGTCCCGGGCCTTGCCAACGTTGAGCCCGAGGGCTACGTGCGCCAGTGGAAGGCCGCTCAGGCCGGCGACTGGGCTACCGTCAAGGCCGAGCAGGATCGCCTCAATGAGATTTCGCACATCTGGGACGTCACCTCGGGCGTCCAGGGCTATGCCGGTGGCGTCGGCGCCTTCAAGACCGCTATGAACCTCATGGGCATCTTCGACAGCCCGACCATGCCGCGCCCGGTGAAGGCCATGACCGGCGAGAACGTCGAGGCGATTAGGAAGGTCCTTCAGAACAACGGTCTCCTGTAAAGCTTCCCAGGCACCCGACCTCGCCGTTCAACCGTGTGGCCATGACCCATTAGGTCAATGGCCACACGGTTTCTCGGCGATCTCGGACACCTGGAAAACCTTTACTGCGCTGTGACGGCTAGCCTGACGGCGCATTTCCTGTAGTTGTTTTTATCTCCGAAGGAGAGCGACATGGAGAACAAGTACGTCTGCTCTGTCGATATCGGCGGAACTAAAATTGCGACTGCCATCATGGAGTACCCGGCTGACGGTAGTGTGCCCCATCCCGTTTTTGAGGCCGAGGTTCCTACCGAGGCCCAGGAGGGCGGCGAGGCCGTCTTCCAGCGTATCGAGGCGTCTATCAAGGCCGCTCTTGAGGCGAATCCCGATGTCGAGGTTCTCGGTGTCGGTATCGGTGCCGCAGGCGTCGTCGATCCCAAGACGGGTGCCATTGCTTATGCCAATGAGATCATGCCCGGCTGGTCCGGCGTTCAGTTGGGGCCGCGTCTGCGCGAGGACCTTGGTCTTCCCGTTGCCGTTGTGGGCGACGTGCAGGCTCATGCTCTGGGCGAGGCCCACTGGGGCGTCGGCAAGGGCAAGTTCTCCGTCTTGTGCCTGGGAATCGGTACGGGCATCGGTGGCGCATATGTCGAGAACGGCCGCGTGATGCAGGGCTTCCATGGTGCTGCCGGTCATATGGGCCACATCGAGTGCTCGGCTGCCGCCGGCATTCCCTGCGCCTGCGGGCGTTCCGGCCATCTTGAGTCTGTTGCTTCGGGCACCTCGATTGGCCGTATGTACGACGAACGCTTCGGTCGAGTTGACCCCAGCCGTCCTTCGGTCGGTCGCGACGTGAACGACCTGTGTCGTGCTGGCGACGCAAAGGCGACCGAGGTCATCCATGACGCTGGCTTTGCGCTGGGCGCCAGCTTGGGCTCGCTCGCCAATATCCTTGACCCGGAGGTCATCGTGCTTTCGGGCGGTGTGATTCACCAGGGTCCCGATTGGCGCTCGCAGACGTGGAAGGACTCGGTGCACGAGGGCTATGCCAGCCAGGCGCTCGACCCGCTTCAGGACACGCCGATCCTCATCGGTTCTCTGGAGGGCGACGCGCCGCTCATCGGTGCCGCCGAACACCTTCTTGCGTCGTTGAAGTAAACATAACTACCAAGTGCGCCTTCTGAGGTGCCGCAGATTGACGTGAAAGAGGAGCGAAGCGTACTTCGGTACGCGAGCGACGGTTTGAACGTCAAGGTGCGGTGTCTCAGAAGGCTATTTTGAGAAAGGTTGAGTCGAACATGACCGTTGATCCTTTGATTCAATCCCTGAAGGGCAAGCTCGTCGTGAGCGTTCAGGCCTATATGGGCGAGCCGCTTCGTACGCCCGAAACCATGGCTCAGATGTCTCGCGCCTGCGAGCTTGGCGGCGCCGCCGCTATTCGCTGCCAGGGTCTTGCCGACATCGCCGCCATTAAGGGCCGCTGCGAGGTTCCCGTCATCGGCTTGTGGAAGGATGGACACGAGGGCGTCTACATCACGCCGACGCTGCGTCATGCTCGCGCCTGCGTTGCCGCCGGTGCCGACATCGTGGCAATTGACGCCACTGATCGCCCGCGTCCCGATGGCAAGACCGTCGAGGACACCTTCCGTCCGCTGCACGAGGAGGGCGTGCTCCTGATGGCCGACTGTGCCACCATCGAGGATATTCGTCGTGCTGTCGACATGGGCTTCGACCTGGTGTCCACCACGCTTTCCCATGGTGTTGCCGCTATCGATTGCACCATGGCCGACGGTCCCGATCTGCCGCTCCTGCGCCAGGCGACCGAGGAGTTTCCCGGCCTTCCCATCATCTGCGAGGGCCGCGTGCACACGCCCGAGGAGGCCCGCGCCGCAATTGATGCGGGCGCTTGGGCAGTTGTCGTGGGCACTGCCATCACGCACCCCACGAGTATTACGAGTTGGTTCAAAGCCGCGCTTGAGGCGTAAGACGGACCTTGTATCCGCTCAGGGCGGTATACTCATTAAAGGCAATTGACCGCGCGGGATCCGGGTTGCTGGGTCCCGCGCTTGTTTTTAGGAGGCAGCACATGCAAAAGGGAGATGCCATGGATGCGGCGGAGCGCTCGGAGCGCATCCCCGATATCGTCATCATCACCGGAATGTCCGGATCGGGCCGAACGCAGGCCATGCATGTGTTCGAGGACATGGGCTATTTTTGTATCGATAACCTGCCCCCGCGTCTGATTGCCCAGCTTGCTGAGCTCGTCGGCATCAATACGGGCGTGGGTAGGCACCTTGCCGTCACCTGCGACCTGCGCAGCCAGGGCTTGTTCGATGAGTTGCTCGATGCCGTTGCCGCACTCGAGGAGCGCGAGATGAGCTGCGACATCGTTTTTCTCGAGGCCTCTGACGAGGTACTGATCCGTCGCTACAGCGAAAATCGCCGCCGTCATCCCATTGCCAAGCCGGGGGAGACTACGGCCGATGCCATTCAGCGCGAGCGCCTTCAGCTGCAGGGCGTGCGCGATCGAGCCGATATGATTATCGACACGAGCCGTCTGCACACCTCTGCGCTGCGCAACAAGCTACGTATGGCATTTTCCGAGCTGTCCGACCAACAGCTCATGGACGTCCATGTGTTCTCGTTTGGCTTTAAGCACGGCATGCCCGTCGAGGCGGACATTATGATCGACGTCCGCTTCCTGCCCAATCCGTTCTACGATCCCGAGATGCGCACGATGACCGGTCTCGATAAAAAGGTCTCCGATTTTGTTCTGGACCATCCCAAGACGCAGGAGTTTTGGAAGGCTTGGACACAGCTGCTCGATACGGTCATGCCAGGCTATATCGCGGAGGGCAAGCCGCAGCTTTCTATCGCCATCGGCTGCACGGGCGGTCAACACCGCAGCGTCGCCATTGCCGAGGCCACGGCACGTTATTTGGAAGGCGCCCAGTATCACGTGAGCATTTCCCATCGCGACCTGTCGCGCGCGAACACGAAAGCATAGGCCTGCATGTCGTTTACCGCTGAGGTGCGCGACGAGCTTGCGCGCTGCGAACCCGAATGTGAATACTGCGATTTGTCGACGCTTGCCGCCCTGACGCGCGTGAGCGGTACACTTTCGCTGGCCGGCTCCGGGCGGTATCGTTTGACGGTCGCGACCGAGACGGGCGCCGTCGCGCGCACGATGATCACGCTGACGCATCGCATCCTTAAGCTCAAAACGGAATTCACCGTTCGTAAATCGGTCTTGCATAAGGTCCGTAACTATCTCATTACCCTGCCCGATCAACCCGACCTGGACAAGGCTCTGGTACTGCTGGGCATTCTCGACCGCAGGGGAGGGCTCGTCGCCGGTGTTCCCCGGCACATCGTTGCCCGTCCCTGCTGCAGGCTTGCCTACATCCGCGGCGCGCTCATCGCCGGCGGTTTCGTGGCCGATCCCCGCGGCGACTTTCATTTGGAGATCGCGGTGCAGGGCGAGCAGTATGCCCGGGGACTTTGCGATCTATTGGAGCAGATTGGGGTCCATGCGCGCGTTAACGCGCGGCGCGGATCCTATGCCGTGTACATTAAGAGCGCCGAGGAGATCGAGCAGCTCCTAAAGCTGGTCGGCGCCAAGCGCAGCGTTGCCGAGATCGAGGAAGCGCGCGCGGTCAAATTGGTTAAGAACGACGTAAACCGTCGCGTGAATGCCGAGCTGGCCAATCAGACCAGAAGCGCGGGTGCCGCCCAGCATCAGCTTGCGCTGATCGATGCGCTCGAACTGCGGGGTTTGCGCGACACGCTTCCGGACGCCTTGGCGGTCTTTTGCGACCTGCGCGAGCGCTATCCCGATCTGTCACTGCGCGATTTGGGGGAGATGGCTGACCCTCCCTTGTCGAAGTCGGCCCTCTACCATCGAGTTTTGAGACTTGAAAAGCTCATTGAAGCAAACAGGTAGTTTAAAGTATCGACTTATATACGGATTTAGCTGCTATTTTATTCTTTAAAACGTTTTAACGTAAATTTGATTTTCAATTTCGAGCATTCTCGTGAAATTCAAGTCAAAAAAAAGGTATATTAGGCGAGTGGTTAGTTTGTGGGCCTCAACGGCGGGCGCTGTAGCTTGCGGGGGCCTTACGAAAGGAGACACAATGGCAGTAAAGGTTGCTATTAACGGCTTCGGTCGCATCGGTCGTCTGGCTTTCCGTCAGATGTTCGGTCATGAGGGCTCCGAGATCGTCGCTATCAACGACCTCACCTCTCCCGATATGCTCGCTTACCTGCTGAAGTACGACTCCACGCAGGGCAACTACGCTCGCGATCACGAGGTCGTTGCTGGCGAGGATTCCATCACCGTTGACGGCAAGGAGATCAAGATCTACAAGGAGGCCGACGCCAACAACCTGCCTTGGGGCGACCTCGACGTCGACGTCGTTCTCGAGTGCACCGGCTTCTACACCAGCAAGGCTAAGGCTCAGGCCCACATCAACGCTGGCGCCAAGAAGGTCGTCATCTCCGCTCCGGCCGGCAGCGATCTGCCCACCATCGTGTACAACGTCAACCACGAGACGCTGACCGCTGAGGACAACATCATCTCCGCTGCTTCCTGCACCACCAACTGCCTCGCCCCGATGGCCAAGGGTCTGAACGACTTCGCTCCCATCGTGTCCGGCATCATGACCACCATTCACGCCTGGACCGGCGACCAGATGCCGCTCGACGGCCCGCAGCGCAAGGGCAACAAGCGTCGTAGCCGCGCCTGCGCCGTCAACATCGTCCCCAACACCACCGGTGCTGCCAAGGCTATCGGCCTGGTTCTCCCCGAGCTCAACGGTAAGCTCATCGGTGCCGCCCAGCGCGTCCCGACGCCGACCGGCTCCATCACCAACCTCTACGCTGTCGTTGACAAGAAGGTCACCGTCGACGAGGTTAACGCCGCTATGAAGGCCTACGCTGCCACCATCTCCGAGACCTTCGGTTACAACGAGGACGACATCGTCTCCACCGACATCATCGGCGAGACCCATGGCTCCATCTTCGACGCCACTCAGACCATGTGCTCTGACCTCGGCAACGGCCAGACCCTCGTTCAGGTCACCTCTTGGTACGACAACGAGAACTCCTACACCTCTCAGATGGTCCGCACCATCAAGTACTTCGAGAAGTTCGTTGCTTAATTTAGCTTTTAGCGAATAGCTCGTTGAGCGTCTAAAGAAGGGCGCGGCCTTATAGGGCTTACACCCTAGGGTCGCGCCCTTTTTATAGGAAATCGTCTGCCGTAATGGGAGGCAGACACGTACGAAAGGTAGAAGCAAACATGGCCTTTACCAAGAAGACCGTCCGCGACATCGATGTCGACGGCAAGCGCGTTCTCGTCCGCGTTGACTTCAACGTGCCTATCAAGGATGGCGTCGTTGGCGACACCACCCGTATCAAGGCTGCCCTGCCCACCATCAACTATCTCGTTGAGCACAACGCTCGCGTCATCCTCATGAGCCACCTCGGCCGTCCCGATGGCACCGGCTTCCAGCCCGAGCTGTCCCTCGAGCCCGTCGCCAAGAAGCTCGCCGAGCTCTCTGGTCTCGACGTTGCCTTTGTCGCCGACACCTACGGCGAGAAGGCTGCCGAGGCTGTCGCTGCCGTCGAGCCGGGCAAGGTTCTCGTTCTCGAGAACGTCCGCTTCGATAAGCGTGAGAAGAAGAACGATCCCGAGATCGCCAAGAAGCTCGCTTCCTATGGTGACGTCTTCGTTCTCGATGCCTTCGGCACCGCTCACCGCGCCCAGGGTTCCGTCGTGGGCCCCGCCGCTTACCTGCCTGCCGTCGCTGGCTTCCTGCTCGAGAAGGAGGTCGACACGCTGACCGGCATCTTCGCCGAGCCCGAGCGCCCCTTCGTCGCCATCGTCGGCGGTTCCAAGGTTTCCTCCAAGATCGGCGTTCTCGATCACCTCATCGACTCCGCTGACACCCTGATCATCGGTGGCGGCATGGCCTACACTTTCTTCCTGGCTCAGGGCCTGTCCGTTGGTCAGTCCCTCAAGGAAGAGGACTGGGTCGAGCGCGCTGGCGAGATGCTCAAGAAGGCCGAGGAGAAGGGCGTCAAGATCCTGCTCCCCATCGACAACCGCGTTGCCGATCACTTTGGCGAGGACGCTGTCCCCGAGGTTGTCGCTTCCGACGCTATCCCCGACGATCGTGAGGGCATGGACATCGGCCCCAAGACCGAGGAGCTTTACGCCGAGGCCGTCAAGGGTGCCAAGACCGTGTTCTGGAACGGCCCCATGGGCGTCTTCGAGTTCGACAACTTCGCTCACGGCACCCAGGCTATCGCCGAGGCTGTCGCCGAGGCCGACTGCACCTCGATCATCGGCGGTGGCGACTCCGTCGCAGCTGTCAACAAGTTCAACCTGGCCGACAAGATGAGCTGGATCTCCACCGGTGGTGGAGCTTCCATGGAGCTCGTCGAGGGTAAGGCCCTGCCCGGAGTGGAGGCGCTTCTCGATGCCTAATCGCACCCTTCTTATCGCTGGTAACTGGAAGATGAACAACGACGTCGCCGAGGCCGCCAAGCTCGCCGACGAGCTGGCTCAGGCTCTGCCCGAGGTTCCGGCTGGCGTCGAGGTGCTCGTCTGCCCTCCGACTATCGACATCACCACGGTTCATGACCGCATTCAGGCTGCCCCCATCGCCCTCGGTGCACAGAATGTGTACTGGGAGGCCAAGGGTGCCTTCACCGGTGAGTCCTCTTGCGACATGCTCAAGTCCGCTGGTTGCACCTACTGCATCATCGGTCACTCCGAGCGTCGCGACTACTTCCACGAGACCGACGAGGACCAGAACAAGAAGGCCAAGGCTCTCGTTGCCGCCGGTCTTGTTCCCGTCTTCTGCTGCGGCGAGTCCCTTGAGGTCCGCGAGGCCGGCACCTATGTCGAGCACGTCGTGAACCAGGTCAAGGCCGGCCTTGCTGGTCTTGTGATCACCTGCCCCAAGCAGGTCGTCGTCGCCTACGAGCCCATCTGGGCCATCGGCACCGGCAAGACCGCTACCGCCGAGGACGCTCAGGAGGTCTGCGGCGCTATCCGTGAGACCCTCAAGGAGATGTTCGGCGAGGAGCTCGCTAACGGCATCCGCGTCCTGTACGGTGGTTCCGCTAAGCCCGGCAACATCGCCGAGCTCGTCGCCAAGCCCGACGTTGACGGCGCCCTTGTGGGCGGCGCTTCGCTCAAGGCTGCCGACTTCGCCTCTATGGTCGTCAAGGCAGGCGAGTAGGACATATGGCACAGCGTCATCTTCCTGCACTCCTGATCATCATGGATGGTTGCGGCCTTGCTCCGGCCGATGGCGAGAACGCCGTCGCCGCTGCCAAGACGCCCTTCCTTGATAGCCTGTACGAGAAGTACCCCCACACCACGCTCGGCGCTTCGGGCGAGGACGTGGGTCTTCCCGATGGCCAGATGGGTAACTCCGAGGTGGGTCACCTCAACATCGGTGCCGGCCGCATCGTGTTCCAGGAGCTTTCGCGCATCAACAACGCCATCAAGGACGGCTCCATCGCCAAGAACGAGGTTTTCGTCAAGGCTATGGACGATGTCAAGGCCGAAGGCAAGACCCTGCACCTCATGGGCCTTATGAGCCCTGGCGGCGTTCATTCTCACATGAACCATGTCGAGGCCCTGGTCAAGATGGCTGCCCAGCATGGCGTCAAGACCGTTCGCGTCCACGCCTTTATGGATGGTCGCGATGTCGACCCGCAGTCCGGTGCCGGCTACATGAGCGAGTTCTGCGCCTTCCTGGCTAAGATTTCCGAGGAGACCGGTTGCGACGCTCGCGTCGCCACCGTTTCGGGCCGCTATTGGGCCATGGACCGCGACAACCGTTGGGAGCGCATCCAGCGTGCCTACGATGTCATGGTCAACGCGTCCGATGCCGATACCGATCCCGTGGCCGGTATCAAGGCCTACTACGAGAAGGACCCGCGCGGCGACGAGTTCGTCGAGCCCTTCGCTGCCCACAACGAGGGCATCCACGAGGGTGACGCGGCCATCTTCTTCAACTTCCGTCCCGACCGCGCCCGTCAGATGACCCGCGTGTTCACGGACAAGGAGTTCGACGGCTTTGAGCGCGAGCAAATCAAGCTCTCGCACTTTGTGACGATGACCGAGTACGATCCGACGTTTGACGTCGAGGTCGCCTTCCCCAAGACGTTCCCCGAGAACGTTCTGGCCGACGTCATCGCAGCCAATGGCCTGAAGCAGCTGCACACCGCCGAGACCGAGAAGTACGCTCACGTGACGTTCTTCCTCAACGGCGGCATCGAGGAGCCCAAGGAGGGCGAGGAGCGCGTGCTCGTCGCTTCCCCCAAGGTCGCTACCTACGATCTGCAGCCCGAGATGAGCGCTCCCGAGGTTACTGAGAAGCTCGTCGCCGCCATCAACGAGGATCGCGCTGATTTCTACATCGTGAACTTTGCGAACTGCGACATGGTTGGTCACACCGGTGTCTTCGACGCCGCCGTTAAGGCCGTCGAGGCTGTTGACGATGCTCTGTCCAAGGTTGTCCCGGCGATTCTCGCTAAGGGCGGCTTTGCGCTGATTACCGCCGACCATGGCAACGCCGATCACATGTTTGACGTTGCTTCCGACGGTTCCAAGCATCCGTTTACGGCTCACACCACCAACCGCGTGCCGTTCATCATCGTTGATGATAAGGCCAAGCTCACCGGTATCGAGGACGGCCGTCTTTCCGATATCGCTCCGACTATGCTCACCATGGCTGGTATTGAGCCTTCCGCCGAGATGACGGGTCGCGTGCTCGCCACCGAGGCCTAATAGAAAACAAATACCGTTTTCTAGTAAGGGGGTTGTCCACAACCGGACGACCCCCTTTTTGGTATTTCTGCCATTTCTACCCCGTCTCCAATTGGCGGGTGGGGGGGTGTTGGGGGTTGTGGTACAGTACTGGAGTTTGAATTGTTCTATTAAGGAGCTTATCTATGGGTCCGTTCCAGATTCTTCTGTTTGTCGTTTGGGCTTTTTCTGCCGTGGCGCTGACGATTCTCGTCCTGATGCACTCCGGTAAGGGTACCGGCGTTTCGGATATGATCGCTAGCTCGCTGTATAACTCCAGCTCTGCCACGGGCGTCATGGAGCAGAACCTCGATCGCCTGACGGTAATTATGGCCGTCGTTTTTGCTGTGTGTGTCGTTCTGTGCATGTTCTTCTTCCCGCAGGGCATCGTCGGCTACTAAGCATCGGCGTATATACGTTTGTAAAGGGTCCCGCATGTGCGGGGCCCTTTTTGTTTACAGACTTGTAATAGAGTCAAAATATCCCCACATACTTCGCCTAACTAAAGAAATTCTCGACCGTTAACCGGAATTAGCGCCATATTGTGCATAAAATGCGCTACTGTATTGCGAAACGTTGGTCCGCACTGCATAACCAGCCATAACGGCGGACCGCGTTTGAATGGTTCGAATGGGCTGTCTCGACGTTGCCCGGCCGAATTCACTTTGTCCTATCTCATAAGGAGGATGGCATGGCTGATTCTATGTTCCACCAGCCCGTTATGGGTCGTCGCGCCTTTGTTGGCGGCACCCTCGCTGCGAGCTCCATGGCTTTTCTTGCCGCATGCGGCAAGAAGGGCGGCGACGCTTCCGGATCTGACTCCGGTTCGACGCTGAACTTCTACATCAACAACCCGGTCTGCATCGACCCCTACAACGTCCAGGAGGATCAGGGCACTCAGGTCGAGTACCAGCTCTTCGACGCTCTGACGGAGTACGATAACGAGAAGGGCGAGATCGTTCCGCTGGCTTGCGAGTCCTTCGAGGCTAACGACGACGCCACCGAGTTCACCTTCAAGATCAAGAAGGCCAAGTTCCACAACGGTGACGACGTTACCTCCAAGTCCTTCAAGCTCGGCTGGGAGCGCCTGGTCAACACCAAGTCGGCCATCGCTACCGAGTATGGTCCTTCCGAGGTCTCCTACCACCTTTCCATGGTCGAGGGCTATGACGATCTGCTTGCCGGTAATGCTACCGAGCTGTCCGGCGTTACCTGCCCGGATGACGAGACCCTCGTCGTCAAGCTGACTTCCGCCTACGCCGACTTCCCGTTCGTCGCCTCTCACCCGGCTCTGTCCCCGGTTCCCGAGTGCGCCGAGTCCGATGTCAAGAGCTTCTACCTTGCCCCGGTCGGTAACGGCCCGTTCATGATGGACGGCAAGTGGGAGGATGGTCAGGAGATCAACCTCAAGAAGTTTGACGATTACTATGGCGACAAGGCCAAGATCGACGCCATCCACTTCCAGGTCATCAAGGACGTGGAGACCGCTTACAAGGAGTTCCAGGCCGGCAACCTCGATGTCTGCGACGTTCCCGTTGCTCAGATCGACGCCGCCAAGAAGGATCGCGGCGAGTCCAAGGATGGCTACACCATGGGTGATGGCGAGCGCATGCTGCTCGGCTCCGAGCCTTCCACGTACTATCTGACGTGCAACACCACGGCCGAGCCGTTCAACAACGCTGACCTGCGCAGGGGCATCTCCCTGGCTATCAACCGTGAGGCCATCTGCAAGACCATCTTCAAGGGCACCCGTACCCCCGCTGACGGCATCGTTCCTCCGGGAATCGCCGGCTACAAGGAGGGCGCATGGGAGTTCTGCGCCTATGACGTCGACAAGGCTAACGAGTACCTCGACAAGGTCGCTCCCGCTGGCGCTAACGGCGATCGTGGCATTAATGTGACCCTGTCCTACAACCAGGACGGTGGCCACAAGGAGATCATGGAGTCCATCATCGGCGACCTCGCCAAGGTGGGCGTCACCGCCGTCTCCGATACTCCCGAGTGGTCTGCCCTGCTTGAGCAGTATCAGAACTTCAACTATCAGTTCGGCCGTCTGGGCTGGATCGCCGATTACCCGATCATGGACAACTTCCTGTACCCGCTGTTCCACTCCGACTCCCTCGGTGGCGACAACCGCTCCGGTTACAACAACCCCGAGTTCGATGCCAAGGTCGATGAGGCCCGTGCCACGGTTGACGACGACGAGCGCATCGCCAAGATGCAGGAGGCTGACGCTATGGTCGCCGCTGACTGCCCGGTTATCCCGGTGATGTTCTACACGCACACCATCGCTGGCTCTGACCGCGTCAAGCATCTCTATGTTGATCCGCAGAAGCACGCCGATCTGGGTACCGCTGAGCTCGCCTAAGAGTTTTGCAGCTTCCATGAGGGTCAAGTATTTACGTAGACCTCATGGGAAACATACAGTTCTCCCTAACCTGGGGTAAACTGGCTGATGGTAATTTTGGGATGCCGGTCTGGCGATCGGCATCCCATTTAGGTTAATCCCTAGATAGGGGAGTGGTATGGGTAAGTACATCGTTAAACGTGTGCTTCAGTTCATCCCGGTATTTTTGGGCGTTACGTTGATTCTGTTCGCCCTCCAGAATATTGTGCCGGGAGACCCGATCAAGCTGATCGGTGGAGACAAGGCTCTGTCCCCCGAGGTAGAGCTTCAACTTCGCGTGCGCTATCACCTGGTCCAGGCGGACGAGGACGGCAACGCGATCCTTGACGAGAACGGCGATCCCGTTCCAACATCGCTTGTGGACCAATACTTGAATTACATGAATGGTCTGCTTCATGGCGATCTGGGCAATTCGTATCAGCGCAAGCTGCCGGTTGCGGAAATCTTTGCCCAGAAGTATCCGTATACGGTTAAACTCGCCGCGTGCGCCATCGTGCTCGAGGCAATCATGGGTATCGGTGCGGGTATCATTTCGGCGGTAAAGCGCTATTCCTTCTGGGATATTTTGGTAACGCTGACCACGTCGATCCTCGTTGCCGTTCCTGCATTCTGGCTCGGTATGCTGCTGCAGCTGTTCTTTGGCGTCATCCTTAAGGATGCCACCGGCGGCGCATTCTCCATGCCGATCTCGGGTGCCGGCGGCTCCAGCTCTCAGTATCAGGATTGGATGCACTATGTGCTTCCGACCATTACGCTGGCTTCGGTTTCGACCGCCTATGCTGCCCGCATCATGCGCTCGCAGCTGCTCGACGTCATGAATCAGGATTATATCCGCACGGCAAAGGCCAAGGGTCTCTCCAATCGCGCGATCATCGTCAAGCATGCGCTTAAGAATGCACTCATCCCCGTTGTTACCTATATTGGTGTCGACTTCGGCGGCATGCTTTCGGGCGCCATCCTGACCGAGACGGTCTTTAACTGGCCCGGTATCGGTTCTGAGGTCTACCGCGCCATTAGCATGCGCGACTGGCCCATCGTTATGGGCGGCGTTACGCTCATCGTTGTCGTCGTTATGGTGATCAACCTTCTCGTCGACATTAGCTATGCATTCCTCGACCCGCGTATCCGCCTCGGCGGTCCGTCGGATAAGGCCTAAGGGAGGTACGTCTCATGCAGGAAACTGATTCTCAGTCTCAGGAGCAGGCTACCGCCACCAAGGCCGCATCTGCTCCCGCCAAGTCCCGCACGCTGTGGGGCGACGCTTTTAAGCGTCTTCGCAAGAATAAGCTCGCCGTTATCGGTATCTGCTGGATTATCATCGTCGTTTTGGTTGCCTTGACCGCAGACCTGTGGGCTAAGCCCTGGCTCGGGTCGCCGACGGCTTCTGACTCGACGACCATGGCCGAGACTTCGCTGCTGGCTCCGTGTGCCGAGCACCCGTTTGGTACCGACGCCCTTGGCCGCGACATTCTCGTCCGAGTTATCTACGGCGCGCGCGTTTCGCTTTCCGTCGGTATTATGGCCACCGCCATCTCCACGGTGATCGGTCTGATCATGGGCGCCCTGGCCGGTTTCTATGGCGGCATCTGGGATACGATCATCATGCGCTTCGCGGATATCTTCCTGGCGTTCCCGTACGTGCTGTTCGTTGTCGCCATGATCGCCGTTATCGGCCGTGGTCTTCAGAATGTTTTCATCGCCATCGGTATTCTCGGCTGGCCCTCGATTGCCCGTGTCTTCAGATCCGCGATCCTGACAGTCAAGGAAAACGACTATGTTGACGCTGCGCGGGCGATGGGTGCATCCGATGCTCGTATCGTCGTGCGTCACATCTTCCCGAACTCCGTTGCTTCCATCGTAGTCTACGCGACTATGAACATTGGTGGCGCCATTCTGACCGAGTCCGCTCTGTCCTTCCTCGGCATGGGCGTTATTCCGCCTACGCCTTCGTGGGGCTCCATGATTCAGGACGGTCAGCAGTATCTTCTGACTGCTCCCTGGATGATGATCATGCCCGGTTTGGCAATTCTCTCGACGGTGCTCGCCTTCACCCTGCTGGGTGACGGTCTGCGCGACGCCCTCGACGTCAAGATGAAGGACGCATAAGGATGAAGAAGAACAAGAACTATGTGGACCTGAAGGACCAGCCGGTTCCCGAGGGCCAGCATCTGCTCGAGGTCGATGACCTTAAGATGTATTTCCACACCGAGGATGGCGTCGTTCGCGCTGTCGATGGCGTGTCCTACACGCTCGATCGCGGTGAGACCCTGGGTGTCGTCGGTGAGTCCGGCTCGGGTAAGTCCGTGACCGCCATGACCATCATGGGCCTCATCTCGATGCCTCCGGGAAAGATTGAGGGCGGCGACGTTCGCTACCGCGGTCGTTCGATCCTCGAGATGACCGAGGAAGAAATGCAGCATATTCGCGGCAACGATATCGCGATGATCTTCCAGGATCCTATGACCTCCCTGAACCCGGTCTATAAGATCGGCAAGCAGGTGGGCGAGGGTCTTCGTCTGCACCGTGGCTACTCCAAGCAGGAGGCGCTCAAGCGCGCCACCGAGCTTTTGGACCTCGTTGGCATTCCTGAGCCCGAGAAGCGCGTCAACGAGTATCCGCACCAGTTCTCTGGTGGCATGCGTCAGCGCGTCATGATTGCCATGGCGCTTGCCTGCGATCCCGATATCCTGATTGCCGATGAGCCCACGACTGCTCTGGACGTTACCATCCAGGCTCAGATTATTGAGCTGATGCAGGAAATGCAGGAGAAGAACGGCAACGCCATTATCATGATCACCCACGACCTGGGCGTTGTCGCCGATATGGCCGATAAGATCATGGTTATGTACGCCGGCCGTCCCGTCGAGTTCGGTACTGCCGAAGAGATCTTCTACGAGAGCCGTCATCCCTACACCTGGGGCCTTATCCGCTCCATCCCGGAGCAGGCTATCGATGAGAAGAAGCCGCTGACGCCGATTCACGGCAACCCGCCCTCGCTCATGAACCTGCCCGAGGGTTGCGTGTTCTCGCCTCGTTGCCCCTATGCGACCGATAAGTGCCGCAAGCAGCGTCCTGAGCGTGTTGTCACTGAGTCTGGCCATTATTCCGCGTGCCACTACTCCGGCGACCCCGAGTTCCTCAAGAATGCTCCTGCGACGTCCCGTACGCGCAAGGATTCCGAGAAGGGAGGCGAGGCGTAAATGGCAGACAATAATGAGCGTACTCCGCTGCTGAAGGTTGAGCACCTCTCTAAGGAATTCCCCGCCGAGTCCGGCATGTTCGCCAAGCGCTTTTCCAAGCGCGTCGTCTCTGCTGTGAACGACATCTCATTTGAGATTTATCCTGGCGAGACCTTTGGTCTGGTTGGCGAGTCTGGTTGCGGTAAGTCCACCACGGGCCGCACGATTATGCGCCTGACCCAGCCGACTGCCGGCAAGGTGTTCTTCCAGGGCAAAGATGTTGCCGAGATGAGCAAGCATGAGATCAAGGACATGCGTCGCGAGATGCAGTTCATCTTCCAGGACCCCTATGCTTCGCTGAACCCCCGTATGACCATCGGCGAGATCGTCTCCGAGCCCATGACTATTCACGGCGTGGGCACCAAGGAGGAGCGTATCGAGCGTGTTCGCGAGCTGCTGGACGTCGTCGGCCTGAACCCCGAGCACATCAACCGCTATCCGCACGAGTTCTCGGGCGGTCAGCGTCAGCGTGTCGGCATCGCCCGCGCCTTCGCTTTGAAGCCCAAGCTGATCATCTGCGACGAGCCCGTTTCCGCTCTGGATGTTTCCATTCAGGCCCAGGTTCTGAACCTGCTCAAGGAACTTCAGGACAAGTTTGGTACGGCGTATCTGTTTATCGCCCACGACCTGTCCGTCGTGCAGCACATCTCCGATCGCGTTGCCGTTATGTATCTGGGCAAGATGGTCGAGGTTTCGGACTGGAAGACGCTCTATAGCGAGCCTCACCATCCGTACACGCAGTCGCTGCTGTCTGCCGTGCCGGTTCCCGATCCTGATATCCAGAAGACCCGCAAGCGCATCATCCTCGCTGGCGATCCGCCGTCGCCGCTGGATCCGCCGACCGGCTGCCGTTTCCACACGCGTTGCCCGATCGCCCAGGGCATCTGCTCAGAGAAGCTTCCTGAGTTTAAGGAAGTTGCCCCGGGTCACTGCTGCGCCTGCCACTTCGCCGAGCCGTTCCCGATCAAGGAATCGCACATCGACCTGTAGTCGGTGAACCGTCCGGGCCCGCTCTGGAGTTGCCTTTCAGAACGTCCTCGACCATGGAAGCCCTCTTATCCTGCTCCTTCGGAGCTGCGGATAAGGGGGTTTCCTGGTCTGCGGAATGTTCTGAAAACTAAGTCCAGCACGGGCTCTGTGTTACCGATGCAGGGGGGGGGGCGATTCCTTGATCGCTCACTTAATCTAATGGGATAGTTAGTGAGGCCGGAGCAAAAGCTCCGGCCTCCTTATATAAGGGCTCGGCAAAGCCGAGCCACCAAATTTGCATCAGCCCCCA
>UQTW01000021.1 GCA_900544115.1 uncultured Collinsella sp.
GGGCCAGCCCGTGGGAGGCCAGGGCGCCGCTGACCGGTGGACGGCACCGAGCCGTCGCAAGACTTGAAGAAGGGGGAGGCCTCGCGGCCCCCCCTTTTTTGCGTTTGCGGGGTGTAAATGACTCAATTACACCAGACGATCTTGTTGTTTTTGGTATTGAGCCTTTATTTAAAGAAAATAAATCGTATAACAAGGGCAACTGCTATGGCCGCAATGATCAAAAGCAGAATTGTCAGCTGATGCTGCTTGCGTCGTTTACTTGACGAAACGAAGATTGACTTTCCCTGTTTTGGCGTTTCGAGATAGCGAGCCGAATGCGTCAAGGTTTGCTTGGGTCGAGGCCCTCTTTGTTGATGAGCGGCGGATGCTTTCATCGGCTCATCACTAGCTGCGCTGTTTTTAGATAATGGTGCGTCTTTCAGATATACAGGGTCTCCCGAGGCAACGCCCATATGTTTACGTCCTGTTTGGGCATCCTCGAGCGTTTGATATCGATTTCTCGTCACATAATCGGGCTCAGGATCATTAATGGGCTCTTGCGAGATGTGAGGGCGATGGAACCGTGGCGGCTGCGTAGAAGTATCTTCGCCCTGTGTCGGCATAAACATATTGTTCTGGTTTTGGTCGTCCATGATGCCCTTTAGCTCGTTACCAACAACGCGTACGCGCTCATTGTAAGCCCCTTGTTATTTGTAGCTGCGAACATACTTCTTATTTAAGCTCTGGTTCAAAGAACCTTAACCTTACTAAGACCTTAGTCATACACACTTAGATATGCTTATAGTACTGGACTCAAAAAACTTTATAGTCGATGTATATATGAGCACTGGGTGGGCATATATAAGAGCGTCAAAAGAAGTCCCAGTCACCTAGAAGATGGCTCGGCAGTCCTTAAAAGGAGTGGTAAACATGGCAAGCATGGTTCCTTATCGTTCGGTTTTTGGCGTTCGTCCTTCTGCTAGCTCGCTGTTCGATCTGTTTGATGATATGACCGACCTTGCAAACAACTCGATTGCCTCCAAGGCGTTCCCCGTTGACGTTGAGGACAAGGGCGATGGCTACGAGGTCAAGGCGTATCTGACCGGTGTCGCCAAGGATGACATCGACGTTGAGCTCAATGAGGGTCGCCTGTCCATCAGCGTGAACGTCGAGGAGAGCGCCGAAAACGAGGGTAAGAACTTCCTCCAGAAGGAGTTTAGCTCGTACAGCGCGACGCGTGGCGTATATCTGAAGGACGCTTCGAGCGAGGGCCTCTCTGCAAAGTATGCTGACGGCATCCTCACCGTTACGGTTCCTAAGATCGTCGAGAAGAAGAACGTCACGAAGATCTCCATCGACTAACGATGGCTCTGGTTCAATCGAGAGTATGAGTTAAGGGGGCTGGGAAGTGATTCCCAGCCCCCTTTTGTTGTCTTGAGGGGCTATTGAATAGTTGTCGGTTGATACTGACTTGCAGGGCGTATCGAGAGCTTCCGTGGCCCTTGAAGACGGGTGGCAGAACTGCCGAGTTCATCATCGAGACTTGCATCAAGCGCGTTGGCATAGCTTTTGACGGTAAGGCTTGGACGATTATTGTCTTGGCTGATATGCATGGCGATGAGCTGTTCGGTGCGATCGGTAACAAGTTCGCGCGCGGCTTCGGCGGCCTGGTTGTTGGAGAGGTGCCCCTTTGTGGACAGGATGCGCTCCTGAAGAAAGCGGGGGTACGCTCCTTCGCGCAGCATAGCTACATCGTGGTTGCTTTCGAGCGCGAGAACTCGACAGTCTTTGAGGATGCCTATGGCCTTGCTCGATAACTCTCCGGTGTCGGTGGCAAACCCAATGGAATCATCGAGAGCATTAAATCGATAGCCGACAGGATTGATGACATCGTGCGATGTTGAGTAGGTTTGCACGTGGATGCCGGCAATGGGGAGCGTGTCGCCGGGGTCAAATTCCTCTACGGGCAGGCGCGCGAGGTTTTCTTTGCATGAAAGGGTGTCCCTGCTGGCAAAGAGGGGACCATGCCAGTGCTTGCACCATACATCGAGCCCCTTGATATGGTCACCATGCTCATGGGTGATTACAAGAGCGGCGACGTCGTCTGCCGAGAGGCCAAGCTCCGCCATGCGTTTAAGTGTCTCGCGGCGGGACAGGCCGTTGTCGATCATGATGAGCCCCTGAGGTCCCTCGACGAGTGCGCAGTTGCCTTTTGAGCCGCTGCCGAGGATATGAAGGTGCAGGCGAGACATAAGATTCCAAAGGATACAATGAGTGCGGACGAATAGAGGAGGAAGCGAATGCCAACGGTATCTCAGCACTATGGACATCATGCCGCGCCGAGGACGGATAAGAGCGCCCTGGCAACACGGCAGGCCGCTGCCCCCGTAGTGCTCATGGTATCAGGCGGTGCGGACTCGACGGCGCTGCTCCTTATGGCTTGCACATCAAAGCTGGATATCCAGGACGGGCGCGGCGTCGCTCCCATTGCGCGCGAGCGATTGCACGTGCTGCATGTAAACCATCATCTGCGCGGGGAGGCATCCGATGGCGACGAGGCCTTTGTACGTGACCTGTGCGCGCAATACGGCTTGCCGCTGTGTGTTGAGCATGCCTATTTTGATGACGAATCGGGCAATATCGAGGCTGCGGCTCGCGAGGGGCGCTATGCCGCGGCACGGAGATATGTTCGCGAACTTTGTGCTGAATCGGGCGCACCGCGGACGGCGGCTCGTATCTGTACCGCGCATACTTCGTCGGACCGCGCGGAAACATTTTTGATGAATGCCATTAAAGGGTCGGGTCCCGCGGGTCTATCGAGCATTCCGCGCCGTCGGAACATTGTGGTTCGCCCCTTGCTCGACCTCACGCACGATGAGCTCGTGAGCTATCTGCAGGTGCACGGTCAGCCATGGCGGGAAGATGAAAGCAACGAGGACGTTTCGTACCTGCGCAACTATGTACGCCATCGGGTGATGCCGGTGGTGGCACGGCGCAACGCGAGCGTCTGTAAGACGATTGGCGCCGCTTGCGAAATTCTGGGCGACGAAGACGCCTTTCTTTCCCAGCTTTCGGCACAGGCGTTTCGAAGCTGCCTGCGCAAGGAAGCGGCGGGCGCACTGGTGCTCGATGCGCGCCGTCTTGCCGCCGCTGAGGTTGTGATTGCACGGCGTATCGTGCGGTTGGCGATTAAGCGCATCGATCCCGACGCGCGACCGGAGATGCGGCACGTGGAGCGCGTGCTCGCCTGCGTCGCTGCGGGCTCGGGCTCGGTTACGCTTCCTGCGGGAATTGATGCCCGTGTGGAGTTTGGCATGCTGGCGTTCAAGGCCCCGGCGGCGCGCGAGGGTTTAGTGGCCGATTGGATCTCCGTTCCCGGTTGTCTGCCGCTGGGGGCGGGGCATATGCTGACAGCGGAGCCGATGGCTGTGGAGCCGGGGTGCGATATCGTGCACCGTGCCCGCGAGCTTGCTGCTGCCGGAAAGGTTGCGGCCTTGGTGGATGCGGCGGCCCTGGGGTTTGCCGACCGCGATGGCGAGCGGATGTTAGCCGGCTCGCGCGGGGAGATCCCCACCGAGGCACGATCGGCGCGCCTGTGGGTGGATAGCCCTGTGCCGGGAGACGTGATGTGCCCGTTGGGGATGAACGGCCGAAGCAAGAAAGTGTCAGACCTGTTAAACGAGGCGCGCATTCCTGTTTCAGACCGCTCTGGCGTACCCGTGGTAAGAACGGCTCCGGGAGGTGCCGTAGTATGGGTCGCGGGCGTTCGCGCGGACGAGCGTTTTAAGTGCACGGCGGCGACGCGCGTGGCCTATCTGCTTCGCGTGGTCGATGCGGAATAGCGCTTCGCGCCAGCTATTCTGTGCGACGTTGACGGTATTCCCGCGCTGATGGCGCACGTGCTGGTAAATATACCCCGTGCGCTGCTAGAATGTGTAGTTCGCGTCCATACGGCGGTGTGTGGGCGATTAAGCACAAGAAAGGGTTGTCATGGCTTCTCAACATCCGGATATCGAGAAGGTTCTGTTTACGCAGGAGGATATCGACGGTATCGTCTCTCGCCTGGGCGAGGAGATTACGCGCGACTACGCTGGTAAGGATCTGGTGCTGATCGCGGTTCTGCGCGGCGCTGTTGTCTTTATGGGCGACCTGATGCGCAAGATCGAGCTGCCGACCAACATCGATTTCATGGCTGTTTCGAGCTATGGCGACGGCGTGAAGTCTTCGGGCATCGTGCGTATCATTAAGGACCTGGATATCGACATCCGCGGTCGCGACGTGCTGATCGTCGAGGACATTCTGGACTCGGGCCTGACCCTCAAGTACCTGATGAAGAACCTCGAGAGCCGCAAGCCTGCCTCGCTGGAGGTCGCTGCCTTCCTGTGGAAGGACGTTGAGGACCGTACCTCGGCCATCACGCCCAAGTATGTTGGAACCCATTGCCCCGATGCCTTTGTGGTGGGCTACGGCCTCGACTATGCCGAGCGCTATCGTAACCTTCCGTATCTGGGCATTTTGAAACCGGAGGTTTATTCGTAAGATGCCCGACGACCGTAACGATAACAATTCTCAGACTCCCCGGGAGCCTAAGATCCCGGGGATGCCCGGAGGCAAGAAGCCCACGCGTACGGGCTGGCTGTATTTTCTTTTGGCTTGCGCGCTTCTGGGCTACGCCTTCTTTAACATGGGCTCCGGCTTTGCCAATTCCAGCAATACCGTAAAGCTCGCGACGAGCGAGATGGTCAACGCCATTAAGCAGGATCGCGTCGAAGATTTGACCTATACGGTTCAAGACGGAAGCGTGGCGGGTCATTACTGGAAGACGAAAAAGGACAAGGGCGACACGAGCGAGCTCAAGAGCTTCTCCTCGACCTATGTCGGCTCCGATTCGCTTGCCGAGCTTATGGCGGAGCACCCCGATACCAAGTACATCGTCAACACCAATGACCCCGATTTTTGGGGCGACTTGGCGATGAGTGTGCTGCCGACGATCGCCCTGATTGCCATCATGTTCTACTTTATGCGCCAGATGATGGGTGCCAACAACAGGAACATGCAGTTTGGCAAGACCAACGCCAAGACCAACGAGGCCACGCGCCCCAAGGTTAAGTTCGAGGACGTTGCCGGCGTGGACGAGGCAGTCGAGGAGCTCGAGGAGATCCGTGACTTTTTGAGCGATCCGGATCGCTATCGCAAGCTGGGCGCCAAGATCCCGCGTGGCGTGTTGCTGGTGGGCCCTCCGGGCACCGGTAAAACGCTGCTGGCCAAGGCCGTTGCCGGCGAGGCGGGCGTGCCGTTCTTTAGCATCTCGGGTTCTGACTTTGTCGAGATGTTCGTGGGTGTCGGCGCCAGCCGCGTGCGTGACCTCTTTAAGGAGGCCAAGTCCCAGGCCCCGTCGATCATCTTCATCGATGAGATTGATGCCGTGGGACGTCAGCGCGGAGCCGGTCTGGGCGGCGGTCACGACGAGCGCGAGCAGACGCTCAACCAGCTGCTGGTCGAGATGGACGGTTTTGAGGAGAGCGAGTCGGTCATCCTGATCGCTGCCACCAACCGCCCCGACATTCTGGATCCGGCACTGCTGCGTCCCGGCCGTTTTGACCGTCAGGTCACGGTCGACCGTCCGGACGTAAAGGGCCGCGAGCAGATCTTGCGCGTGCATGCCGAGAACAAGCCGATGGACGAGGACGTGAAGTTCGAGAAGCTCGCCCAGATGACCGTTGGCTTTACTGGTGCCGATTTGGCGAACCTGCTCAACGAGTCTGCGTTGCTGGCCGCTCGCCGTCATCGTTCCGTGATCTCGATGGACGAGGTCGAGGAGTCGATGGAGCGCGTGATTGCCGGACCGCAACGCAAGGGTCGCGTGATGACCGAGGCCGAGCGCACCACGATTGCCTACCATGAGAGCGGTCACGCTTTGGTGGGCCACATCCTGGAGCACTCCGATCCGGTTCATAAGATCTCGATCGTCAGCCGCGGTCAGGCCCTGGGCTACACACTGCAGCTTCCGCAGGAGGATCACTTCCTCAAGACCAAGAACGAGATGCTCGACGAGCTCGCCGTGTTCTTGGGCGGTCGCGTTGCCGAGGAGCTCATGTGCGACGACATCACGTCGGGCGCGAGCAACGATCTGGAGCGCGCGACCAAGATGGCGCGCGAGATGGTCACGCGCCTGGGCATGAGCGAGGAACTGGGTACGCAAGTGTTTGGTGAGGCGCAGCATCAGGTATTCCTTGGTCGCGATTACGCCGATCACCAGGATTACTCCGAGGAGACGGCGCGCCGCATCGATATCGAGGTTCAGCGCATTATGCGTGAGGCCCATCGTCGTGCGGTCGAGATCCTGGACGCCCGTCGCGATCAGCTCGATCTGATGGCGAAGGTGCTGCTTGAGCGCGAGACTGTCGAGGGCGATGCCGTGAATGCCCTGCTCGATAACGAGTGGGACGCCTACCTTGAGCGCGAGGGCGATATCCTGGCGGCCAAGGAGGAGCGCAATGCCAAGGCGGCTGGCATGCCGACCAAGAAGCGTGCGCCTCGTATGAGCGAGGAGGAGCTGGCGGCTGATGCCGCGGCCTTTGCGCAGGCGGCCATGCAGGAGGATGCCGAAGCCGCATCCGATGATGCTGATGATGACCATGCCGTCGTCGATGCCGACGCCGACAAATAGCCTTTGTGGCGAAAGTCTCCGCGGGGAAACCTGCGGAGGCTTTTTCTTTTGAGCGATATGGGGCCGTCTGTTGATTGGGGACAGACTTAAATGAGCGTTTTCACGCATTTAAGTCTGTCCCCAATCAACATTGCTGCGGCACTTTGCTCAGCTAAAGCGTACAATAGCGCCTATGCGAAAGGGGAACAGATGATCAACGAAACTATGTATGCTCGCGGTGCGGAAAGCTCCATCATCCGTGAGATCTTTGGCTATGGCCTTGAGCGCAAGGCACAGATCGGTGCAGAGAACGTATTCGACTTCTCGCTGGGCAACCCGAGTGTTCCGGCGCCCGCTACTGTGGCTGAGTCCATTAAGAAGGCCTTGGAGCTGCCGAGTGACCAGCTGCACGGCTACACCCCCGCTCCGGGTCTGCCGCAATGTCGAGCAGCCGTCGCCGAATCGCTCAACCGCCGCTTTGGAACGAACTATGAGGGCAAAGACGTCTTTATGACGGTGGGTGCCGCGGCTTCGCTCACCTGCACGCTCAACGCCGTTACGAACCCGGGCGACGAGGTTATTGTTATCGCCCCATACTTTCCGGAGTATCGTGTGTGGATTGAGAAGGCCGGCTGTACGTGTGTCGAGGCGCTCGCCGATGAAGATACGTTCCAGCTGAGCGTGGACAACGTGCTCAAGGCGATTACCGATAAGACGGCTGCCGTCATTATCGACTCGCCCAATAACCCGACCGGCGCTGTGTATACACGCGACACGCTGACGCGACTGGCCAATGTTCTGCGCGAGGTCAACGCCAAGCGCGATCCCGAGAATCCGATTATGCTCATCTCGGATGAGCCGTACCGCGAGATCGTGTACGGTGCCGAGGTGCCTTGGGTGCCTTCGATCTACGAGCACACCATCGTGTGCTACTCGTATTCCAAGTCGCTTTCGCTACCGGGCGAGCGCGTCGGGTGGATCCTGGTTCCCAATACGAATCCTCAGGCAGCTCGTCTAATGCCCGCCGTTGCCGGTGCCGCCCGTACGCTGGGCTTTGTGTGCGCACCGGCGCTCTTCCAGCGCGTGATCATCGACTGTATCGATGAGCCGAGTGATGTCGAGGCCTATGCGCGCAACCGCACGGCGCTCACCGACGCACTAGCGGAGTACGGCTACACCTATGTCGAGCCGGAAGGCGCGTTCTACCTGTGGGTGAAAGCGCTGGAGCCCGATGCGAATGCGTTCTGCGCGCGCGCGAAGAAGTACGAACTGCTCGCGGTTCCCTCGGACAGCTTTGGCATGCCGGGCTGGTTCCGCCTTGGCTATTGCGTGAGTTACGAGACGATTATCAAATCGCTACCCGCTTGGAAACAGTTGGCAGACGAGTATCGTTAAAAGTAAAGCGCTCTGCTTACAATGTTTTACGTGAAACGGGGTTTGGTTTTAAGCCAGACCCCGTTGTCTATGCCGTTGTGTGATTGGGATGAAGCAGTTTTACGACTGTCGAAAGCTATGCGTACAATGAATATACGCGACGGCCATACTGGACAAGGAGACCCGATGCCCTACCTTCTTTCTTGTGATATTCATACTCATACGATGTTCTCTGCGCATGCGTACTCAACCATCGAGGAGAACATCTATTGGGCGGCAGAGCGCGGCCTTCAGGTGCTCGGTTCAGCCGATCATTTAAGCTCGATGGTTACGCCTTGTCCCAATGACCTGCGCAGTTTCCAATTCTTTATTAACCAGGATATCTGGCCGCGCATTTGGAGCGGCGTGCTGGTGCTGCGTGGTGCCGAGGCTGATATCGTTTCGCTGGACGGAAGCCTGTTTGGCGAGGATACTCCTGTCACGCTCGATATCGCCGGCGATTCGTATAGTCGTGAGCATTCGCTGTTCGATTTGGTGACGCGCAATTTGGATTATTTGGTGGCAAGCGTGCATAATCCGCAGATTGCCGAAGGCGCGACGCTCGCCCAGACGACCGAGATGTACATCAATGCCCTGGAGCACCCCAAGGTGTTCATGCTTGGGCATACGGGTCGTACGGGCGTGCCGTTCGATATCGATGAGGTGCTGTTGGCGGCCAAGGCCAAGCACAAGATCATCGAGATCAACAACCATAGTCTTGAGCACGGCACGGATGCCGAGCATTGGAACGTGTGTCGCAAGATTGCCGAGCGCTGCGCCGAGCTGGGCGTGGGGATCGGTGTCTCGACCGACGCACACATTGGCATGGCCATTGGCAAGCTCGACCAGGCGCGCAAGATGCTCGACGAGATTCACTTCCCGCTGGATTTGATCGTGACGCGCGACCGCGAGACGCTGCTGCGCGAGATGGCGGCAGCCGGCGTGTGCGACCTGCGCAAGGGGATGTAGCGAGGCTCAATCTGTAACGAGAAAAGGAGCGGTCCAGACGGACCGCTCCTTTTCTTATGTCAGTAGATTAACGGCGTTCGAGGACGGCGACGGTCTCGGTATGGTCGGTATGGGGAAACATATCAACCGGCGTAATGCTGAGCAGGCGATAGCCTCCGTCGAGGAGCTGGTGCAGGTCGCGCTCTTGGGTCACGGGGTTGCAGCTGATATAGGTGATGCGGCGCGGCTTGAGCGCGCAGGCGGCCTCGAGGAACTCGGGGGTGGAGCCGGCGCGCGGCGGGTCGATGGAGAGAACGTCAACGCGCTCGTTGTTATCGGCGGCGTCCAGGATGTAATCGGTGGCGTCGTCGGCCATAAACCAAGCGCTGCGGGTGAGGCCGTTGAGCTCGGCATTGCGACGTGCGTCGGCAATGCCCGCCGGGTTGCGCTCCACGCCGAGCAGCATAATGCCAACACCCCTGTTCTGGGCATCCTTCGCGGCGCACAGGCCGATGGTGCCGCTGCCGCAGTAAGCGTCCATGAGAATGTCGCCCTGCTGCAGGTCCATGCCGTCAATCGCGAGCTGATAGAGCAGCTCGGTCTGCTGCGGATTGGTCTGATAGAACGCGGTAGGGGAGATATCGAATTCGCAACCGAGCAGCTGGTCGCGCATGCACTCGGCGCCATAGACGATACGAGTCTCCTCACCCAAGATGGCGTTACCGGGACGGCCGTTGATATTTTGGGCGACGGTGACGATATGCGGATCGAGCGCCGCGACGGCCTCAAAGAACTCCTGCGCATGCGGTAAGTCACGCTGGGCGGTCACGAGCGTAACCATGACTTGGTCGGTACGCCAGCCGCAGCGGACGACGGCATAGCGAAGCAAACCAAGATGCTTGTCCTCATTAAAGGCGGGAATATGCAGCCGCTCAGCTTCGCGCGCGATGCCGTTGAGAATCTGACGGGCACCCGGCGCCTCGACAGGACACTCGGGTACGGCGACGATTTTGTGCGTGCCGCGCTCAAAAAAGCCACAGCGGACAGTGCCCTCCTTACCGGGTGCAAACGGAGTGGCAGCTTTATGACGAAAGCCACGCGGCGCAGGATATTTACCCGGGTCGCCCAGGGTGACGCCCATACCGCGAATAGGATCAACGGCGATACCCTCACGCTCGCAGAGCTCAGCAAACAGCTCCTCCATAGCAGCCTGCTTGGTCGCCAATTGCTTCTTATAAGGACGATTGAGCGCCGTGCACCCACCACAAGCCCGCATGATGGAACAAGGCGACTTGGGATCCACGATCTTTCGCGCAGGCTGAGCCGAATCCTTGCGCGAGCCTTTGGAGCGAACGTGAGGCGCCTTATCCCCGCCCTGACGAGAGCCAGAACGCTTGGTCTTAACCTTGCCCTTCGCATCCTGAGACGACTTGGATTTCTTAGAAGATTTTTTCTCTTCCGACCCCTCAGCCGCCTCGATCAAAGCACGACGAGCCTTACGCTCCGCACGAGATTCTGCCATCAATAACTCCACTAATTCATGAATTTAAGCTGCAAGTATTGTACCGTTCCAAGCCAGCAGACGATATGCAAGCGGTTTATTCGTGTTAGTGATAAGCCCAACGACGTTTGCCCGCCGGGTGCCGGGGCAGGGGTTAAGTTTGTCGCGAGTTCCGCACGAACAGGAGAGCACTTAATGTGCTCTCCGTCGTGAGCAGGACTGTAGAGCAGCAAACTTAACCCCTGCCCCGGCACCCGGCGGGCAAGCCCTCCCTTGTACTCCATCTCACTAAAGTGTATGATTCTGAACGTTACATGACTAACTTTACCTAACTAAAGTGCCATCAAGGGGGAATACCATGAATACCGATATGTCTCGTCGTCAATTTGTCGGTCTAGCCGGTTCGCTTGCCACGGTGCTTGGCCTCGGCCTGGTAGGCTGCGGCGGTGGTGCCGGCAAGGGCTCCGCTGCTGGCTCTGCCGCGGCCAAGGATGTGAAGGGCGCTGCGGAGTCCAAGAAGCTCGTGGTGGGCTTTGACAAGTCCTACCCTCCGTACGGCTTTGTGGGCGACGATGGCGAGTACACCGGGTTTGACCTCGATCTGGCTAAGGCCGTTGCCGATAAGCAGGGCTGGGATGTCGATTACGAGGCCATCGATTGGGATGCCAAGGACACGCTGCTCAACTCCGGCGCCATCAACTGCATCTGGAATGGCTTTACCATGGAGGGTCGCGAGGACGACTACACGTTTTCCGAGCCTTACATGCTCAACGAGCAGGTGCTCGTGGTCAAGAAGGACGCGGGTATCAAGAGCTGGGACGATCTTGCCGGCAAGACCGTGATTACCCAGACTGATTCCGCCGCACAGGATGTGCTCGAGGGCGACCAGAAGGATCTGGCCGCGACGTTTGCCACGCTCGATACCATCGGTGAGTACAACACGGCGTTTATGCAGCTCGAGAGTGGCGCAGTCGATGCCGTTGCCTGTGACCTCTCGATCGCTCAGTATCAGCTTGCCGCCAAGCCCGATGCCTATACGCAGCTCGACAAGCCGCTGTCCAGCGAGCATTACGCCGTTGGCTTCAAGAAGGGCGACACCAAGTCCGCCGATGCCGTGACCGAGTCGCTCAAGGCACTCTACGAGGATGGCACGGTCAAGGACCTCTGTGATAAATATGCAGATTACGGTCTGTCTTTCGATAATTGGGTGCTCAAGTAATGTCTATTCAGGTCATGATGCAGATGCTTGGCCAGGGATTCTTGGTCAGTTTGCAGCTGTTTGTGCTAACGCTGCTGGGGTCGATTCCGCTGGGAATCCCCGTGGCGTTTATGCGCATGAGCAAAATTGCGCCGCTCCGCTGGATTGCGCGCATCTACATTTCGGTCATGCGCGGTACGCCGCTCATGTTGCAGATGTTTGCCATCTACTTTGCCCCGTACTACGTGTTTGGCATTTCGCTCACGCCCGATTCCAAGTGGACGGCGTGCGTCGTGGCGTTCATCATCAACTACGCCGGCTACTTTGCCGAGATCTATCGCTCGGGCCTGCAGTCCATTCCGCGCGGTCAATATGAGGCAGCCGAGGTGCTGGGCTATTCGCGCATGCAGACGTTTCTGTATATCGTGATGCCGCAGGTCGCCAAGCGTATTCTGCCGGCGATGGGCAACGAGATCATCACGCTGGTCAAGGACACGTCGCTGGCGTTTGCCATTGGCGTGGGCGAGATGTTCTCGACCGCCAAGGCGCTGGTTGCCTCGCAGGTGAGCATGGTGCCGTTTGCGATTGCGGCGCTGATCTACTGGGTTTTCAACTTCGTGGTCGAGATGCTGCTGGGCGCTGCGGAGAAAAAATTGGATTACTACCATGATTAATTCGGTAATGAATATAGCGAACGCACGCAAGGCGTTTGGCGGCAATGAGGTGCTCAAGGATATCTCGCTCGAGGTGAAGCGTGGCGAGGTCGTGGCGATTATCGGGCCTTCGGGTGGCGGCAAGTCCACGCTGCTGCGCTGTGCCACGCTGCTCGAGACGCTCGACGGAGGCTCGCTCTCGTTTGGCGACCTTGCCGTCGCGACGGATGCGGGTTCGGGCGCGGTGTACGCAAAGGGCGATGTACCTAAACAGGCGCGCTCGCGGTTCGGTCTGGTGTTTCAGAACTACAATCTGTTCCCGCACTATACCGTGATGAAAAACATCACCGATGCACCGATCCGCGTGCTTAGGCGTCCGCGCGAGCAGGCGGAGGCCCGCGCACACGAGCTTATTGCACAGATGGGGCTTACGGGTAACGAGAACAAGGTACCCTGCGAGCTTTCGGGCGGTCAGCAGCAGCGCGTGAGTATTGCCCGCGCCCTGGCGCTCGACCCGGAAATCTTGTTCTTTGATGAGCCGACCTCGGCGCTCGATCCAGAGCTGACGGCTGAGGTGCTGCGCGTCATCAAGGATTTGGCCGCGCAGAATATGACGATGGTGATCGTGACGCATGCGATGCAGTTTGCCCGCGACGTTGCCGACCGCGTGGTCTTTATGGATGGCGGTCGTATTGTCGAGGAGGGTCCTGCCGAGCAGGTTATCGATCATCCGCGCGAGCAGCGTACCCGCGAGTTCTTGAGCCGTATCGAGGGATAGGCTCAGCTATTTACTCAACTATTAATTGAGGTGATGCCGCCGCAGGTCTTATGATCTGTGGCGGTTTTTTGCATCCGCGGGGTTCAATAATCGCCTCGCAAGCTCGCTCTCTCCTCTCGCCGCCCGTATCCATACGCGTGCCGAAAGGTCTGCATGGACAGGCGACTGCAAGGGTAGGGTGGTGGCATAGGACATTTGGAGGGCGAGCCGGCTCGGCTGCCGACCATGCTGCTCCCGGGACGGCATCGACCGCGAACTCTCCCCGTTGGCGTCGCGCATCGCGCGCGACCCTGCAAGGAGGTCATCATGGGTGCTCCCAAGACCGGCAACGTAAGGAACGTGGTGCTCGTAGGCCAAGGCGGGGTGGGCAAGACTTCACTCGCCGAGGCCATGCTCCACCTTTCCGGTAAGACCGCCCGCCTGGGCGGCCACGACGGCACCAAGCCCACGCTCGACTATGACCCCGAAGAGGTTAAGCGTGCGTTTTCCATCTCGACGACCATCGCGCCGATTGACTGGAAGGGCGCCCGCATCAACGTGCTCGATGCCCCGTGCTACCCCGATTTTATCGGCGACGCCTTTGCCGCGATGAGCGTCTGCGAGACGGCGCTGTTTGTGGTCGACGCCGAGGCCGGCCCGCAGCCTACGACGGTTAAGCTCTGGTATGCCGCCGAGGACCTGCGTCTGGCGCGCGCGGTGTTCGTAAACCGCCTGTCGCGCTCCGAGGCCAGCTTTGCGACCACCATGGAACTGCTGCAGGAGCGCTTTGGTACGCGACTGGGCGCCGTGACTCTTCCCTGGGGCGAGGGCGAGGATTTTGACGGCATCATCGACCTGGTGCGCATGAAGGCGCGCCACTGCAACGGCACCGAAGCCGTTGAGTCGGAGATTCCCGAGGAGTATCGTGCCCAGGCCGAGGAGGCCCACGACCATCTGTGCGAGTTGGTGGCCGAGGCCGACGATGAGCTGATGATGAAGTACCTGGAAGGCGAGGAGACGCTGACGCAGGAGGAGCTTGAGGGCCTGCTGTCCAAAGCGATCGCTGAGCGCATCTTTGTGCCGGTCTTTGCGGGCGATTGCATTAAGGAGCAGGGCGTCAACTCGCTGATGGACGACATCGCCACGTACTTCCCGGCGCCGACTGACTACGGCGAGATGCCGCTCATCGATGGCGACTCGCTTAAGATCTCGAGCGACGATGACCGCCCGGTGGCGTTTGTGTTTAAGACCCTGGCCGACCCGCAGCAGGGCCGCATCAGCTTTATCAAGGTACTGACGGGTACGCTTGAGCCGGGCCTCGAGCTGGTCAACGCGCGTACCCGCAAGAGCGATCGTCTGGCTCACCTGTATGTGATGTGCGGCCGCGACATGACCGAGGTCGGTCACGCCTATGCCGGCGACATTATCGTGGCGCCCAAGTTGGCGGCAGAGACGGGTGACACGCTCTCCATTACCGGCAAGGTCGAGGCAGCGGCGTTTAAGTTCCCCAACTCGCAGTACCGCATTGCCATCGAGGCCGAGAATCGCGGCGACGAAGAGAAGCTCTACACGTTTATCGAGAAGGCTTGCAAGGCCGATCCGACCATGAGCATCGACCGTGACGAGGAGACGGGCCAGACTATCATCTCCGCCGTGGGCGAGGCGCAGGTTTCGGTGCTGCTCAACCGTTTGGAGGATCGCACCAAGGTTGTGGCCAAGAGCGTGCCGATCCGCATTCCGTATCGCGAGACCATCCGCCGCACGGCAAGCGCCCAGGGTCGCCACAAGAAGCAGACCGGCGGCGCCGGTCAGTACGGCGACTGCTGGCTGCGCGTGGAGCCGCTCATTGGGCCCGACGGCACGAGCGACGGCTATGAGTTTGTTGACGAGGTCGTGGGTGGCCGCATCCCGCGCTCGCTGATTCCCGCCGTGGACAAGGGCGTCCAGGAGACCATGAAGGACGGTATTATTGCCGGCTACCCGCTCACGGGCATTCGCGTCGCGGTGTACGACGGTTCGTATCACAGCGTCGACTCCAACGAGATGGCGTTCCGCGCGGCGGCTCGCATCGGCCTGCGCAAGGCATGCGCCGATGCCGATCCAGTGGTGCTGGAGCCTATCGAGGAAATCACGGTGACGATCCCCGAGAGCTATGCCGGCGCCGTGATGGGCGACATCTCGGCCTCGCGCGGTCGCGTGACGGGCATGGAGACCGATGAGCGCGGAGACACCGTGGTCATTGCCCAGGCGCCGCTGGCCGAGCTGACGGATTACTCGACGCGCCTGCGCTCCATCACGCGCGGCACGGGCGACTTTACCATGAAGCCCGCGGGCTATGAGCAGGTGCCTTATGACGTTCAGGCCAAGCTGGTCGAGCGCTATGAGGAGGGCCGCGCCAAGTAGCGCGTGGCGTTGCCTGCAATGTAGGTGCTGACGAAAAGGCCGCCCTGGGTAACCGGGGCGGCCTTATTTGATCCCTGGGGCTGCAAATCGATTCATGTTGCGGTTGGGGGCTAGTCCCCCGAGGCCTGGTTGCGGCCGGTGGCGTAGTCGATCTGCACGTGCGGCTGCAGGTTGTAGCAGTACACGTGGAAGCACAGGGTCTTGCCGTGGTCCTCGACCGATTGCGCCTCCAGACGAACGCCACGACAGACGAGTTCCTCTTCGTTGTACATGGGCGTGACGCGGTAGAGCACATGGTTGCCTGTGTCGTGGATATAGTCGAGGATCTGCTCTTCAAACGGCAGCATGCCCGTTTCGTTGAGATAGCGCGTGCCGGTGAGGAGATTCTTGCGATTGGCGTTTTCGCCGCAGAGCGACCAGGCGATGAGGTGGCAACGGTTGTAGAGGCTTTGACCCGGAATAAAGTCGTAGCGCTGCTGGTGCCATCCGGCGGGGTGGATACGCGAGATATCCCCGCGCTTGCCTTGACCGAGCGATTCGGGGCCCACGCAGGCAAACGCTTTGCGGGTGCGGCCCAGACTGTCGAGCTTGGAGAATTTCTTAAAGCAGCCCTCTTCGGTGGCACGATCGTATTCATCGAGTGTGAATGACGGCGTGCCGAGCGGGTGCGTGCTGTCGGCGCGAAGGGCAACGTAGGGGTTGCCGGCGTAGTCGGGAATGCTGCTGAGATAAACACCGCGGGCGCGGTTGAGGTCGGGGTTTTCGACCTCGTCGATGGGGGCGGCGACGCTGTCCGCGGAAGCAACGCTGCCGTTGGTGTTGGTCGCGGTGGATTCGGAGCCATCGCCAGAGTCTTGGCTATTTTGAGAGTCCTCGGAGCTCGCTGTTCCCGATTCGAGCCGTGCGACCAAGTCCGCTTCGTCGTCGGTACGGCTGGGACTCTCGTTTTGCTTCTCGGCCAGAGCCGCTGCCTGCTCATCGCTTTGCGGCGACAGCAACTTGGGCGCCCCATCGAGCGACCCCGTGAACAGCGCAAACCCCAGCACCACGGCGGTGCCGATGGAAAGTACTTGCTTGTAGACGGACTTGCGCGACATTGAGGCTCCTGGATGGACGGTTGGGAATCTACCAGTCTAGCAGGAGCCGGCAGAGGCCGTTCTGTCGAACAAATACTTAAGATTTGGGACAAATGCCGCTGGTCCATTTGCCCCCATGTTGGGCTTATGGCTAGATTGAGGTGGAGCCGAGCCAATTGAGTTTGCATTCGAGAATGCGCTGCTCACCGGGCATGCTGCTGCCATCGAGTAGTGCGAGGAGCATCTCGGCCGCCTCCCTGCCTTCCTGGTCGACGGGCTCGATGATCGTGGAGACGGTCGGCGTGGTGAGGTTGGTCCAGTCTTCGCAGTTGAGTCCCAAAAGACCGATTTGCTGCGGAAGTAGATGGGCCATGGGCTGGAGGGCCTTGTAGACACGGGGAAGTGCCCACTGATTTTGCACGAAGATAAGGGTTCGCTTGGCGGGGTTGAGCTTGTATTTAAAGTACTCGGTAAGCTCACTGACCGACGGCTTGTTGTGGTCGATGGGAATCGCTTTGTAGAGTTGTCCGTTCGCTGCCAGCGCCTCGGCATACCCCTGAAAACGCTCCATACGGGTGCGCATTTCGGTCATGTTGGCGGCAATGGAGAAAAAGTCCTCGTAGCCGGCATCGAGAAGCGCCTGCGTGGCATTGTACACGCCGTCGTAGAGGTTGGTTTTGATCCAGCTGGTGCCTGGGCTGTAGATGGCCGCGTCAAAAAAGACGACGGGCTTGCCGGCGCGCTTGATGCGGTCGTGGACGGCCTTGAAATTTGCCGTGGGCTGGATGATAAAACCATCGACGCCCAGCGAGAGCATTTTGTCGACATACATGAGCTCGGTCTCGGGGTTAAAGTTGCTCGTGCAAACGACCGTCTGGTAGCCCGCGGGGAGCATGACTTGTTCCATGCCGTTGAGGACGAGGCCCGCCCACTTGTTGGTGTTATCCAAAATGATGATGGCAATGACGTGGGTCTGTTTGCCGGTGAGCGTTTGCGCTTGGGCGTTGGGAACGTATCCGAGTTCCTTGATGACGCGCGCAATCTTTGCCTGCGTCTTCTCGCTAAGCTTTTCTCGTTTGTCGTTGAGGTAATACGAGACGCTTGCCGTCGAGGTTCCCGCCTCTCGAGCGACGTCTGCGATCGTAACGCGCTGTTTTGCCACAGCGACTCCTTCCGACAGATGAGCATTTTCCAACATGATGACTTTGAGTCTTGGTGAGGGATGCGCTTCGGTGAGCGACTTTTTCCTTTCATATGAGTATGCAACAAATGCGGTATACGGGTGGGGTCGAAATTTGTGACCGGCATGCGCATCTGCCGTCTACCGAGAAAATCAAATACTTCTTGACTTTTGAAATCGAGGGTAAAATCGCAGGATTTATTTTTGGTTAAACGCATAACCAAGTAGCATAACCAACGCTCTGACCTGCGCGTTTACCGAAATAAGCTGGCATTAAGAAAAACGAGCACCTATATTGGTCTTGTCGAAAAGACAGCAAGTCCAAACGGCAGGGGATGCTCCGGAGGCCTCCGCAAACGGTGTCTTGCGCACGCAACTCTATGAAAAGAGGGAAGCAATGAAGATCGTAGGCGTTGCCGCCTGTACCGTGGGTATTGCCCACACGTATATGGCCCAGAAGGCGATTCAGGATGAATGCGCCGCCCGTGGCATCGAGTGCAAAGTCGAGGCTCAGGGTGGCCTGGGTATCGAGAACGAGCTGACGCAGGAAGACGTGGATTCCGCCGACCTGGTGCTCGAGTCCGTCGACGTGGGTGTCGAGAACGAGGATCGTTTTGAGCAGAAGATGGCCGAGGGCAAGTTCCTGAAGGTCGGCACCTCGGATGTAATCGCCGATCCGGTAAAGATCATCGACCAGGCCGTTGAGATCATCAAGGCGACGGGTGGCGCCGTTGACGCGCCCAAGGCCGAGGCCAAGGCAGAGAAGAAGGCCGTCTCCGCTGCCCCGCAGGCCCCGACACCGGCGTCCAAGCAGTCTATCTTTGCCGATCCTGGCAAGACGCTGCTCAATGCGTTCAATACCGGCGTTTCCTATTTTATCCCCATCGTCGTTATCGGCGGCGTGTTTCTCGCCTTCTCGCTGGCATCCGGTACCGCCGGCGCCAACGGCATGGAGGTTACGAACCCGCTGATGGTGAGTCTTAACACCATCGGCATGGCCGGCATCTCCATGATGATCCCGGTGCTTGCGGCTTACATCTCCTACTCGATGGCCGGCAAGCCCGCGCTTGCCCCTGGCTTCGTCCTGGGCTACTTGGTTAACAACGCCGTCGTCACCCCGAGCGGCAACAGCGTTTCGACCGGCTTCTTGGGTGCCATGATCATGGCGGTTATCTGCGGCTACTTTGTCCGCTGGATGAAGACCTGGAAGGTCAACAACACCATTCAGACCATCATGCCGATTTTGATCATCCCGATTCTGACCTCGCTCGTCCTGGGCATGGCCTACATCTACATCCTGGCCACGCCGCTTGGCTTTGTGATGGATTGGCTCACCAGCGTGCTCGGTAGCCTGCAGGGCGGCTCCGCCGTCGTCCTGGGCCTGGTCATTGGTGTTATGACCGCTTTCGATATGGGTGGCCCCATCAACAAGACCGCTTCGACCTTTACCATGGCCATCATGGCCTCCGGCATCTACGGCCCCAACGGTATGTTCCGCGTCGCCGTCGCCATTCCCCCGATCGCCTGTGGTCTCGCCGCGCTCATCGCCAAGAACAAGTTCGATGACGCTGACCGTCAGATGGGCATCTCCGCGCTGTTCATGGGCTGCATCGGCATTACCGAGGGCGCTATCCCCTTCGCGGTCAAGGATCTTGGCCACACCCTGCCCGGCATCTGCATCGGCTCTGCCGTGGGCGCGGCGCTTGCCGCCTTCCAGGGCATCGACTGCTACGTTCCGCACGGTGGCTTTATCGTCGCCCTGGCCACCAACAACGTCGCGCTGTTCTGCCTGGACATCGTGATTGGCTCCGTGGTCGCCGCTGCAATCCTGATTGCGATGAAGCCCACGCTCGATAAGCAGGCCAAGTAAACCTTTAAGGACTCCGGTTGTGCGGAGGGATGGATTTGACTCCGCACAACCGCCCCTACACAACAAAATCCATCCGTACTGATAGGGCCCACATCTGGGTCCCAGGGAACTTTTGTCAAAAATCCTCTGGAGAAGGAGAACAAAATGTCCAACCTCACCATCCGCCAGGCCGTTCAGGGCATGCTCAAGCTGCAGGATAGCGGCGATCACGCAACCATGGTCGGCATTGGCCCCATGAGCCCCAACCTGATTCAGGCCGTGTTCGAGCTTGCCAAGGACGAAGATTTCCCGCCCATGTTTATCGCCAGCCGCAACCAGGTCGATATGGACGAGATGGGCGCCGGCTACGTCAACGGTTGGGACCAGACGCGCTTTGCCGCCGACATCAAGAAGGTTGCCGACGAGGTGGGTTACACCGGTCCGTACTACCTGTGCCGCGATCACGGCGGTCCGTGGCAGCGCGACGAGGAGCGTAACGCCCACCTGCCCGAGGACGAGGCCATGGAGCTCGCCCGCAAGTCCTTCGTCGCCGACATGGAGGCAGGCTTTGACCTGCTGATGGTCGACCCCACCAAGGACCCCTATCAGATCGGCAAGGTTATTCCGCTCGACGTGGTGCTTCGCCGCACGATCGATCTTATCGACTACCTTGAGCAGTACCGTCGCGAGCATAACCTGCCCGAGGTTGCCTATGAGGTCGGTACCGAGGAGACCAATGGCGGCCTGACCTCCACCGACAAGTACGAGGAGTTCATTTCTCAGCTGCAGCCCGAGCTCGAGAAGCGTGGCTGCCCCATGCCCACCTTTATCGTCGGCCAGACCGGTACGCTCACCCGTTGGACCGAGCAGGTCGGTCATTACAACTTTAAGAACGCCCGCGAGCTCGCCGACATGGCCAAGCGCTACGGCGTGGGCCTGAAGGAGCACAACGCCGACTACCTGGATGACGCGACGCTGCTCGAGCACATCCCGGCACACGTGACCGCTTCCAATGTCGCCCCTCAGTACGGCACCGAGGAGACCCGCGCTTACCTCAAGCTCTGCGCTACCGAGCAGATCCTGGTCGACAACGGCCTGTGCGACGATCCTTCCGACCTGTACCACACGCTGTTGGTCAAGGCCATCAAGACCGAGCGCTGGCGCAAGTGGATGACCGGCGATGACGTTAACCTGCAGGTTGATGACATCCTGGCAGACGACGAGCTCAGCCTGAAGATTCTGGATGTCTCCGGCCACTACGCCTTTAACGATCCCGAGGTCAAGGAGCAGGTCGAGAAGCTCTACCGCAACCTCGCTGCCCAGGACATCGACGGCAAGCGTTTTGTGATCGAGCACATCAAGCGCCCGATCAAGCAGTACGTCGTCGGCCTTAACCTCAAGGGCGTCACGAGCCGCATCGAGAAGGCTCTCTAAGTAGCTTTTCCTACATGACGCCGGGCCCGGGGCATGTCCCAGCTGCGGGCCCGGCACATAGGACAAAGGGACATCCCCTTTGTCCTATTTTTTGAGTTTTGGATTCCTTAGAAGGAGTTTGCACTATGAAGTTCTTTATCGATACCGCCAACCTTGACGAGATCGCCGAGGCCAAGAGCTGGGGCTGCCTTGCCGGCGTCACCACCAACCCGTCCCTGTACGCCAAGACCGGCGGCAAGCTTGCAGACTTTGAGCCCCACATGCTCAAGATCGCCGAGCTTTGCGAGGGACTGCCTGTGTCCGCCGAGTCCACCGCGACTACTGCCGAGGGCATGATCGAGGAGGGCAAGCGTCTTGCCGCCCTGGCTCCCAACATCGTGGTCAAGCTTCCCGTGTGCGAGGCCGGCCTCGCCGCCTGCCGCGCCCTGGCCGATGCAGGCGTGCGCGTCAACATGACGCTTGTTTTCTCGCCGACCCAGGCCCTCATGGCCGCCAACGCCGGTGCCCGCTACATCAGCCCGTTCGTCGGCCGCTTTGACGACATCGCCGAGGACGGTATTTCGCAGCTCGACAACGTTGTGACCTGCATTAAGAACTATGACTGGACTGGCAAGAACGTCGACGACACCGTCGAGATCATCACCGCATCCGTCCGCACGCCCAATCACGTGACCCAGGCGGCGCTGCTCGGTGCCGATATTGCGACCGTCCCCATGGCTGCTCTCAAGAAGTGCCTGCATCACCCGCTGACCGACCAGGGCCTCGCCTCTTTTGAGGCTGACTGGCAGAAGGTTGTCGCTCAGGCTTAACGACCGGGTTGCCCTCGGCATCGCGCCATCCGGTGCCGGGGTTGTTCTCAAGAGAGGAATTCGTATGACCAACCAGGAGCTGGCGAAGGTCGCCAATGAGGTCAGGAAGGGTGTCGTGACTGCGGTTCACGCGGCCAAGTCGGGACATCCGGGTGGATCGCTCGGTGCAGCCGACATCATGACGTATCTGTACTTTGAGGAAATGAATATCGATCCTGCCGACCCTCACAAGGCCGATCGCGACCGCTTTGTGCTCTCCAAGGGTCACGCGGCGCCGGGCCTGTATTCGGTGTTGGCAAATCGCGGCTATTTTCCCGTCGAAGAGCTCGAGACGCTCCGCCATATTGGCAGCCGACTGCAGGGCCATCCCAACATGAACGATACCCCAGGCATCGATATGTCCACCGGCTCGCTCGGTCAGGGCATCTCTGCTGCAGTTGGAATGGCGCTTGCCGCTAAGCACTGGGGCGACAGCTACCGTGTCTACACGTTGCTGGGCGACGGTGAGTGCGAGGAAGGCCAGGTGTGGGAGGCGGCTATGTTTGCCGGCAACCATGCGCTCGACAATCTTGTTGCCGTCGTCGACCACAACGGCTTGCAGATTGACGGCACGATCGATGAAGTCAACTCGGCCATGCCGCTTGCCGACAAGTTCCGCGCCTTTAAGTGGCATGTGATAGAGCTAGCCGATGGCAACGACATGGCGCAGATTGAGGCGGCTTTCGCCGAAGCTCGCGAGGTGACCGGCGCGCCCGTCGCTATCATCGCCGAGACGGTGAAGGGCAAAGGCGTCTCCTTTATGGAGAACCAGGTTGGCTGGCATGGCAAGGCGCCCAATGACGAGCAGTTTGAGCAGGCCATGGCCGAGCTCGCGGCAGCAGGAGAGGAGCTCTAATGGCAGAGGTCAAAAAAGTCGCCACGCGCGTAAGCTACGGCGAGGCGCTCGTCGAGCTGGGCAATGAGCACGATGACTTTGTAGTGCTCGATGCCGACCTGGCTGCCGCTACGCAGACGGGTAAGTTTAAGACTGCCCATCCTGAGCGCTTTTACGATGCCGGCATCGCCGAGAGCAACCTGATGGGTCTTGCCGCCGGCATCGCGACCACGGGCCGCGTTGCTTTTGCGAGCACCTTTGCGATGTTTGCCGCCGGTCGCGCCTACGAGCAGGTCCGCAATTCCATTGGCTACCCGCACCTCAACGTCAAGATTGGCGCCACCCATGCCGGCATTTCGGTGGGCGAGGACGGCGCCACGCACCAGTGCTGCGAGGATATCGCACTCATGCGTACGATTCCGGGTATGACGGTGGTCGTTCCCGCCGACGATGTCGAGGCCCGCGCCTGTGTGCGCGCCGCCTATGAGTTTGAGGGGCCGGTCTACATACGCTTCGGCCGCCTGGCAACACCGGTCATCAACGATCACGAGGGCTACGAGTTCAAGATCGGCCGCGGTGTTGTTGTGCGGGAGGGCTCTGATGTCACGATCGTCGCGTGCGGTCTCATGGTCGCTGGGGCACTCGCTGCTGCCGAGGCGCTCGCTGCCGACGGCATCGATGCTGAGGTCATCAACATGCATACGATCAAACCGCTCGATGAGCGTTTGGTGGTTGCCAGCGCCAAGAAGACCGGTCGCGTGGTCACCGCCGAGGAGCATTCGATTATCGGTGGTCTTGGCGAGGCCGTTGCCTCGGTGCTCGCGGAGCAGCATCCAGTGCCGATGCGTCGCGTCGGCGTGCGCGATGTGTACGGCGAGTCCGGCCCTGCGGTCGATTTGCTGCATAAGTACGGTTTGGACGCCGACGGCATCGAAGCTGCGGTCAGGTCCGTGTTGTAAGGAAGGCTTTCCATGGGGTTTGTATCTGCCAACCAAGTGACGATTGGCTACGCCGCCGCCTCGCGCGAGGACGCGCTGCATTATCTGTCCGAGCAGGCTGTTGAGCTTGGTTTTGCCGATGACGCGTCTGCTGTAGAGGCGGCTTTTATTGCTCGCGAAAACGAGGCCGAGACTGGCCTCGTCGCCGGTTTTGCCGTTCCGCATGCCAAGAGCGATGCGATCCATACGCCGGGCGTGGCCGTGCTCAAGCTGTCCGAGCCTGTTGAGTGGCCGAGCTTTGATGGCGTGCCCGTCGATGTGGCGCTCGCGCTGTACGTGCCCGCCGGCGAAGCGGGAACCACGCACCTGCGTCTGCTCTCCAAGGCTGCCGTGATGCTGATGGATGCTGGCTTCCGTGACAGGGTGCGCGAAAGCACCGATCCTGTCGAGATTGCCGAGCTCATCAACGCCGGGCTCGAGGGCTAGAACGGGCTCTCCGTTCCATTAATCGATCCTTCTCCAAGGAAAAGGGCCGCGACGCTATAGGCGTCGCGGCCCTGTCTGCGTTTCCCCAGATAAAACCTGCCAAAATAAACCTGTCCCTTTTTGGTAGGTTAAACGGCGTAACTTAAAGGTTCATGTTGCCGTGGATGTAGGGGGTGACCTCGGGGGAGATATGGCCGCAGCCTAGGTTGCGCAGGGCAGATTCGATGGCGGCGGGAAGCGGGGCCTTGCCCTCGTCGTTGACCGCGGTGCTGCCGAGGGCGGCGATCTTGGCGACGTCTGCCGGCGCGGCCTCGATATGCATGCAGCCGCCGACGAGGCGTGCGCGGACCTGGTCCAGGCCAAGGTCGTGCAGGTAGTCCTCACAGGTGCGGATTACATCGACCTTCTCGCGCGTGAGCTCCTCGCCCGTGGGGACTCGCGTGGCCAGGCAGGCTCCTGCCGGCAGGTTCCAGACGGGGTATCCCCAGGCGCGTAGCAGCTCGCGCTCCTCGTCCTTGGTAAAGCCGACCTCCATAAGCGGCGAGCGCACGCCGAGCTCCTGGGCGGCGTGCATGCCGGGGCGGTAGTCGCCGCGGTCGCTTGCGTTGCTGCCGTCGATGACGGTGGGAAAACCCAGCGACCTGGCGTGGTTGACGATGGCGGTAAAGCCGGCGCGCTTGCAGTGGTAACAGCGGTCGGCGTCGTTGCAGGCTACCTGGGGGAGCTGCAGCTGATCGACCGAGAGGTTGAGCACGGGGAGCTTGAAATGCGGCCCCTCATCGGCCTGCCCGTCAACCGCCCGCTCAAACGAAGCCTGCTCGGGCGTGCCGATGAGCGGCGTGGTGAGGTGAACGAGAAGCGTGCTGGCGGGCATGATGCGGGCGCAGACTGCGGCCAAAAAGCTGCTGTCGACGCCACCGGAAAAGCCGATGGCGACGCGTCCGTATGCCAAAAGCAGCTGCTCGAGCGCTGTGAGTTTGTCCTGAAGCCCCTCTGCAGGTGCGGTGGTGTCTGAAAGCATGAATCGATCCTTGCCGTTGAGTACTCGGTCGAAAACTATAATCCTACCGAGCCGCTTGTCATAAGACTTCTATCTATGTAACGAAAGTGCAATATGCTATATACGTTATATACAAGTTTACAGGTGCGGTAAAGTTGCGGGAGTACAGCAGCGCGAAGAGATGGGGGACCGATATGATCAAGGCCGTTATTTTTGACATGGACGGAACGCTGGTCGACACCGAGCGTTTGGGTATCAAGGCGTGGAAGGCGGGCGCGGCCGAGCTGGGATTCGCGATTGATGATGCGCTGATCCATCAGTTTATCGGTCGCACGCTGCCCGATGTCATGGAGATCCTCGATGAGCATTACGGCAGCTGCGAAACCGCTGAGGCAATCTATCGTCGCCATAGGGAGATTCGCGACGAGATGGTCAAGACCGATCTGGAGCTTAAGGACGGTGCCGCCGAGTGCCTCGACGAGCTGCTGGCTGCGGGCTATCACGTGGGCCTTGCGACGTCGTCGCGCCACGTTACCGCCGAGCGCAACCTTAAGACGGTTGGCCTCTTTGACAAGTTTGAGACGGTGACCTGCGGCGAGGACGTCGTGCACGGCAAGCCCGACCCCGAGATGTACCTGCTCGCCTGCGAGCGCGCGGGCTTTGCCCCCGAGGAGTGCGCCGTGGTCGAGGATTCCCGCAACGGCTGCGTCTCGGGCATCACGGCCGGCTGCCACGTCTTTGCCGTCCCCGATATCGTGCCGCTGCCGCAGGACGTGGTGGATGGCTGCGAGGCCGTGCTCGATACGCTGCTCGATCTGCCGGCGGCGGTCAAGGCTGTGCGCTAAAGGTAGGCGCCCAGGTTGATGTCGGTTGTCGGGACTATGGGTTGGCCCGTCGGATGCGGCTTGGCATTTTGGGTGCTTACGCGCTCGAGCAAGAAGGGACGCACGATTTCCTGACGGTTGATGTCCTCGATGGCCGTGACCGCGGTGACGGTGCGCGCGGCAGAGCCGATGCGGACATGCTTTGTCTTCGCCGGCGCCTTGTTCTCGATTTGCTCCATGAGCAATTGAACGCCCTTGCGGCCAATCTCGTAGCCTGGGGGTGCTACCGTGGTGAGCGGGACCGCCCCGCTCCAAGCGAGTGGGTTGCCGTCGCATCCGGCCACGCGAACCTGCTCGGGGACGGAGATGCCTTTGTCGGTCAGCGCCGAGATAACGCCCGAGGCCAATACGTCGGTCAGGCCGACCACGAAGTCGGGGCGCTCGTCCGCGGGGCGCTCAGCGATTTGGGCACCGATGCCGTAGCCGTCGGCAGCGGTATTCCATTCGCCGGCGTCGATGACTTCGATCTTGATATCGGGATGCAGGGCGAGGGCCTTATGGATGCCAAGTACGCGCAAAGTGAGCTGCATAAATGCCGCTCTGCCCACAACGGTGATATGGCGTGCGCCACGGGCAACGGCGAGCTCGGCGATAATGCGGCCTTGTGCCTCGTTGTCGGCAGCCACGTAATAACCGGGCTCGGAGCAGTGGATGTCCAGATGGACGATCGGCACGGGCACTTTAGTCATGGCCGGGTGCCAGTCGGGGGACGCCATGGGCTGAACCATGACGCCGGACATCTGCGTGCCCATAAAATAGCGCAGGTAATGATCCTCGAGAATATCGTCGTTATCGGCATTGGCGATGAGCAAGTCATAGCCGTGCTTGCGT
This sequence comes from uncultured Collinsella sp., assembly GCA_900544115.1. GTDB lineage: Bacteria > Actinomycetota > Coriobacteriia > Coriobacteriales > Coriobacteriaceae > Collinsella. The sequence goes on from UQTW01000021.1 coordinate 26,863, forward strand.
GCCTCGTTGTGGGCACCGCTGGCGATTTGGAGCGAAAAGCCGTGATCGAGACGGGGGAGGACAAGGCCAAAGGACTTAGTGGTGCCGCCGGCCAGCTGGCGAGCGCTTTGGTTGGGCAGGTAGCCAAGGCGATTGATGGTCTCGTTGATGAGCTTGAGGGTCTCGGGGCGCAGCTTTTCGGGGTGGTTGAGCGCGTTGGATACCGTGCCCAGCGAGACCCCTGCCTCGCGCGCGACGTCGCTGATTTTTACCTTTGCCATAGCGGCCCCTTTGATGCGTTTCAAGTACAAGCCAGATTGTAGCATCGCCCGCCCCTGGGGTGTCAAAACCTGCCAATTAGGGACAGGTTTATTTTGGTAGGTTTTATCTGCGGAAACGCCGTTGCCAGCGCGACCACCACGAAGGGGACAGGCACCTTTGTGGTGGTTTGAGACGCCCGAGCCTTCAATTGTCTCGATCTGTAACATCTGGACGGCAAAACCGCCTCCACCTGTTACAGATCGAGACATAGTGCTGGGGCCGAACCGTAATGTCTCGATCTGTAACACTAAGCCGGCTTATTGCGGCCCAGATGTTACAGATTGAGATCTTTCGCCGGGATAGGCCGCCGCGCCGGTCCAAACCACCACAAATGTGCCTGTCCCCATTGTGGTGGTTTGGACCGGCTGGGCATGTGTGCATCGGGTGGTATCTAAGTTGAGATACCACTTCTGGTATATCAGCTTGCGCTTGCGTGAGTACAATACTCGAACGTTATACGTCTCAGCGCCCCTTGTGCGTGGGCGTTTTGCAGTCACGCGGACGAAGGGATTTATCCTATGTGCGGAATTGTCGGCTACACCGGCTTTGATATTGCAAAGAACATACTGGTCACGGGCCTTAAGCGCATGGAGTATCGCGGCTATGACTCCTCGGGCGTCGCGCTCGAGGTGGGCGAGGGCGCCGCGGCGCACCTCGACGTTATCCGCCGCGTGGGTAAGGTTGCGGGCCTGGAGAGCGAGCTTTCCAACATCGATAGCGACGCAACCTGCGGTATCGGTCACACCCGTTGGGCCACCCACGGCAAGCCTTCCGTCGTTAACGCTCATCCCCACACCAGCTGCGACGGTCGCATCGCCATCGTCCACAACGGCATCATCGAGAACTTCGCCGAGCTGCGCGAAGAGCTGGAGGGCCGTGGTCACCACTTTAAGAGCGAGACCGATACCGAGGTCTTCGCGCATCTGATCGAAGAGGCTTATGCCGAGACGCACGACCTGATGGCCTCCGTGCGCGAGGCTTGCACCCACGTGGTCGGTGCCTATGGTCTGGCCGCCGTGTGCGCTGACGAGCCCGGCGTGATCGCCGTGGCCCGCAAGGATTCCCCGATCGTGGTCGGCATGGGCGAGACCGGCTCCTACGTTGCCTCCGACGTGATCGCGCTCATCGACGCCACCCGCGATGTCGTGGTGCTCGAGGACGGTCAGTTTGCCAAACTCACGCCTGCGGGCGTCGAGTATGCCGACGAGGCCGGCAACGTTATTGAGCCCAAGGTCACCCACATCGATTGGGATCTGGATATGGCCGAAAAGGGCGGTTATCCCGACTTTATGCTCAAGGAGATTCACGAGCAGCCGCGCGTCGTGCGCGATACTCTGGTGGGTCGTATGACCCCCGCCGGTGAGCTCGATATCGACGAGCTGGGCCTGTCCCTCGAGGAGCTCAACGACATCGATCGTGTCTATGTGATCGCCTGCGGCACCAGCTATCACGCCGGACTCATCGCCAAGAACCTTATTGAGGGCTGGGCTCGCATTCCCACCGAGGTCGAGGCTGCCAGCGAGTTCCGCTACCGCAACCCCATCATCACACCGACGACGCTCGTCGTCGCCGTGTCCCAGTCGGGCGAGACGGCCGATACCCTTGCCGCCATTCGCGACGCGCGCATCAAGGGCGCCAAGGTCTTTGGCATCACCAACGTGGTGGGCAGCCCCGTGGCGCGTGAGAGCGACGGCGTCATCTACACCAAGGCCAACAAGGAGATCGCGGTCGCCTCGACCAAGAGCTTCATCGGCCAGGTCGTGAGCCTGACGCTGCTGGCTTTGCTGTTGGCGCAGGTTAAGTACCGTCTGACCACCAAACAGGCGCGCATGCTGTTCCGCGAGCTTTCCGATACGGCCGAGCAGATTCAGTGGATTTTGGATACCCAGACCGAGGCCGTGCATGAGGCCGCCCTGCTGTGCAAGGACGCGCAGTCGGCGCTGTTCGTGGGTCGTGGCATGGGTGCTGCTATTTCCTACGAGGGCGCGCTCAAGCTCAAAGAGGTCAGCTACCTGCACGCCGAGGCCTACGCCGCCGGCGAGATGAAGCACGGCCCCATTGCCCTGATTGACCCGGGTTTCCCTGTCATCGCTGTGGCCACCAAGAGTGCCACCTACGACAAGACCGTGTCGAACCTTATGGAGTGCAAGGCGCGCGGCGCCAAGGTTATTGTCGTTGCCACCGAGGGCGACGAGGAGATCAACAAGATTGCCGACTGCATCATTCGCGTGCCGGCCGTCCGCGACGTGTTCAGCCCCATCACGGCGAGCGTCCCGCTGCAGCTGCTCGCCCGCGAGGTAGCCATCCTGCGCGGTTGCGACGTTGACCAGCCCCGCAACCTCGCTAAGAGCGTGACCGTGGAATAACTAATATTCCGCCGTTCTAACGACCAAGGCCCGGCTCCGCGTCATCAGACGGAGCCGGGCCTTTTTGTACGGAGAAACCACCACAAAGGTGCCCTTTGTGGTGGTTTTGGCAGGTTAGCGGAGCTTGCTGGTCTCGAAGTACTTGGGATATTGGTCTAGGACCTCGGTCTGGTTGCGGAACATCATGTGCAGGTGCTTGCTGACCAAAAAGCTCGCTTCGATGGGGTCGCGACCGGCGATAGCGCGGCGAATCTGCTTGTGCTCGTTCACGATGTCCTGATTGTCGAGAACCTGCGTGGCGGCGCGCAGCCAGCGGAAGCGCTCCAGGTCGGCATTGGTCTCTTCGAGCCACGACCAAACGGTGCTGCGACATGCGATGCTAAAAATCATGTGATGCATGAGGTTGTCGCTCAAAAAGAAGCCGATGCGATCCTCTTCGGCCATGGCCTTTTCCTGCAGCACGATGGCGCGGTCGAGCTGCTCGATGCCGGCCGACGTGGCTCGCGCACAGCACTCCACAATCACCTGCTTTTCCAGATGTTCGCGGATGTAGCAGGCACTCTCGGCAAGGGTGAGGTTGATGGGTGAGACGTAGGTGCCGCTCTGGGGCACGGTGCGCACCAGGCCTTCCTGCGCCAAGCGAACCAAAGCCTCGCGCACGGGCGTTCGCCCCATATCCAGGTCGTCGCACAGCTGCTTGACGCCCAGCTTTTCGCCCGGTTTGTAGTCCAGATAGACGATCTTGCGTCGAATGGTGTGGTAGGACTGGTCCTGTAGGCTCGTTTCTTGCTCGCCGATGTGCATCGATTCTTCCATAGCGCCTCGCAAACGTTCTTCCACACTCATATGTCAGTTGTTTATTATGCCGCGAATCAGTTCTCTGCGGTGGAAATTCAATCGCCGCCCGATAACTTTTGCGACATTTTTGCCTGCGTTTGTACGGGATTGTGCTCAACGTTGCCGTATCATAAGCCGTCGCAAACGTGAAATAGAAAGAAGGAATCCCATATGCAACTGGCGAATATCGTACGCGAGCGCTGGAAGGGCGTCTTGTTCTGCCTGATCATCGCTATCCCCGCAACGCTGCTCGGCAAACAGATTGAGGTGGTCGGTGGGCCGGTATTCGCCATCCTCTTCGGCATGGTTCTGGCGATCGTCTTTCCCAAGAATCGCCGCGCACAGCTCGCCGCCGGTGTCACCTATACGTCTAAAAAAGTCTTGCAGTACGCGGTTATCCTGCTTGGCTTTGGCATGAACCTCTCCCAGATTCTGTCCAAGGGCGCCCAGTCGCTGCCGATTATCGTGGCGACGATCTCGACCTCGCTCGTCATCGCCTTTGTGCTCTGCCGCGTTATGAACGTGCCGGGCAAGATCGCGACGCTTGTGGGTGTGGGTTCGTCGATTTGCGGCGGTTCTGCCATCGCCGCGACCGCACCCGTCATCGATGCCGACGATCGCGAGATTGCCCAGGCTATTTCGGTCATCTTCCTGTTTAACGTTATCGCGGCGCTCGTGTTTCCGACGCTCGGCGGCATGCTCGGGCTGACCAACGAGGGCTTTGGCCTGTTTGCCGGCACCGCCATCAACGACACCTCGTCCGTAACGGCTGCGGCGAGCGCTTGGGACAGCATGCATCCCGGCGCCAATGTGCTCGAGAGCGCCACGGTGGTCAAGCTCACCAGGACGCTGGCCATTATTCCCATCACGTTGGTCCTCGCATGCTGGCAGATGCATCTGGCGCGCAAGGCCGGCGGCGACGCCAAAAGCACGTTCTCGCTTAAACGCGCGTTTCCCATGTTTGTGCTGTTCTTTGTGCTGGCGAGCGTAATCACCACGGTGCTTCAGCTTCCCGTGTCCATCACGGCGCCCATCAAGGAGCTGTCGAAGTTCTTTATCGTGATGGCCATGGCGGCTATTGGCTTTAATACCGATATCGTCGAGCTGGTCAAAAAGGGCGGCAAGCCCATCGCGCTGGGCTTTTGCTGCTGGATTGGCATTGCGTGCATGAGTTTGGGAATGCAGCACGTGCTGGGAATCTGGTAGAGAAGTAGCTTATTCGCGTGCTGGTTGCTGGTTGCTGGTGAGCGCAAGCCTGCGGTGGAGCGATAGGAGCTCTTGCGGGTATGGCTTGTCCGCAGGTTTATAAGTCCCGAAGAGCTCTTATCGCCCCGCCAGGATGGCGATGCGGGGCAACACCTATACTCGCAGGACGGCGCTTTCTGCCCTATAGTGTTTGGTGAGCAATATCGTTCAATTTTGAAACACTCGGTCGTGCGACCGTCGGCGGTTGCACGTCGCCGCGGACAGGGGCAAATCATGAATAGCGATGCCAAGCTGAACATCTTGACCGAGGCCCTGGCTGCTGCCGGGGCCTCGGCATTGGCAATCGATGCGCGTGGGGACGTCGTGATTTCGACCATGAATGACGCGGCGCTTGAGCGGGATGTGGCTGCTTTTGTCGCTGAGCGCCTCGACCGTATAGGAGACGGCGCGCGTCTGGTTATGGGGCGCGCGGGTACGCGCCTGAGCCTGACCGTTCGCCCCACCGACAAAGAGGGTGGGGGCCTTTGGGTCGTCGTGGTCCGCGAGGTGCGCGGCGCCGCGGCACATGCGGGCATCGAGTGGCTCAACGCCGGCGAAGTTGAGGCCCGCTACGAATCGAGCGCGTACGGCATCGTTGAGGGGGCGGCCTCGGTAGCTGCGCCGGTCGCCGAGAGCTACGCGCGCGGTGTGCCCCTTATGCTCGAGGGCGAGCTGGGAGCGGGTCAGATCGAGATCGCCAAGCGCCTCTATCTGGACGGTCCTTTTGCCGATCAACCCTTTGTTGCCGTTGCGCTCGATGAGCTTACCGATCGCGGCTGGCGCCATCTGCTCAAAAGCGCCGAATCGCCGTTGTTCCAAACGGGGCTGACACTTTGCATTGAGGGCTGGAACACGGTTGGCCCCCAGCGTCTCCGCGAGCTGGTCTCCACGATGACCGACACCGCGTTGGCGACGCGCTGCCATGTGGTGCTGACAGCGAATGACATGCCGGGCGGCAGCGAAAGTGATCAAGCCGCCTTTGTGACCGAGCGCTTCGCCTGTGCGGTGAGCGTGGCGCCGGCAATCGTCGAGCAGGGAGCCACGTCGCAAAAGATTGCGCGCTATTTGGAATATCTCGCTGGTGCATTTGGGACGGCAGCGCCCACGCTGTCTGCCGCGGCGACGAAGGCGCTCGATGCTTACCGCTGGCCGCGCAATTATCTGCAGCTCCGCGAGGTCTCGGAACGACTGTATATATTGGTGGGGGCGGGCACGGTGGATCGCGCTGTGGCGGAGGAAGTGCTAGCCCAAGAGGACGTGATTAAGACCGCAACCTTTGGCGCCCCGACACTCGAAAGCGACCTGTATATCCTGCGACCGCTGGCCGATACCGAGCGAGATATCGCGCATCTGGTTGTAGATCATCTCCACGGCAACCGGACCCGTGCGGCGGAGGTGCTGGGCGTAAGCCGAACAACGCTGTGGCGCTTGCTGAAGGACGATGACCGTTGAGCGAGGCGCCCGTGACCGCGCGCGACGCGTGTGCTACAGTCCAAAGCGTTATTGTTTCGATTTGGTTACGGCGTGCGGGGGCGTATGGCTGAGACTACAAAACCGAGCCGCAGAAGGCGGAGTGCCGCGCCGGTTAACCGACGCACAACATCGGTGACGTGGGGCAAACACGCCTCGGGGTTTGACGGCTCGTTCAAGCGCACTAAATACGGCTATCCTTCGACAGGTGCCCGCTTGGCAATGCAGGCAGAGTCCTCGCTGTGGGGCCGCAAACGCGTGGTGGGCTCAAAGCTCAAGCACGACGGCACGCTCGGCTACATCAGCCGCGGGGCGGCTCGCCGCAGTGGGCTCAATCCTGCTGGTTGGCATCGTTATGTGCCGATCGCGGTCGTCGTTGCAGTGATCGTCATCGCACTCGCTGCGCTTGGCTACGCCGGCGGTGGCGCCAACTTGGACGCGGTGTTTAAATCGCCCGAGCTCGCGCATGCAGGCACAGAAGTTGTCGAGGGCGCTCAGACCCAGACGGGCGTCGCGCCCCAGCGCGGCATGGTCGCGGCAGCCTCCACCATCGCCGACGCTCAAAAGGACGAGGGCGAACAGGGCGACGGCGCCGAAACGACCCACACGAACGAAACGACGACAACTCCATCGGCAAGATAAGTTGCGAGTGGGGTGGCTAAAATAGCCTCGTCCCAAATTAGCTACCCCTATGACGCTCTTGGGTTACCTTACGTAGACGACGTTGTCGCGGCGGGGTTTGGGCTCGGGTAGCGTGTCCTCGGCATAGCCCAGAATGCAGTGACCGACACCGCGCAGGCTGCCGTCGGCGGGCAGGCCCCAGCTTGCCAGCAGTTCCAAGCCTTCGGGCGAGTCGAAGACCTCGTGCGCGCGGTGGATCCAACACGAATCGACGCCCAGCGCATAGGCTGCGTTGAGCAGGTTTCCCATGGCGAGCGAGCCGTCTTCCAGGTGCGTGGGCACGCTGCGGTCGACGAGCACCACCACAACGGTCTTGGCGCCGTAGAAGGGATCTCCCTCGCTGCCCATGACCTGGGCGTTGAGCTGCGAGAGGCGCTCAACGGTCGCGGGGTCGGTAACGGCGACGAACGTGACCGGCTGACGTCCCATGCCGCTGGGCGCGTACTGGCCTGCCTCGATAATGCGTGCGAGCTTTTCTGTCTCGACGGGGCGATCGCTGTAGTTACGGCAGCTGCGGCGATGGATGAGCGCTTCGATGGTATCCATGTGTCCTCCTGACGTTGGTTTCGATGCCTCGTTCTTACCCGCCGAACCAAAACCGTAATCGCGCCGTCGGCCTCAAACAATGCAAGCTACCAAGTGGAAAAGTTGGTTTGCATAAAACTTCAGCCAGAATGTGACAAACCGGTGGGATGATTAAACGTTTTATCCCGTCTACCCTGCGGTTTTTTACCACTTGCCTAAATGATGCGCGCATAAGCTCTGATAAAGGTTTTACTAAAGGAGTACCAACGTTTATCAGCGCGCCATGGTGGCGCCGGGCCAGGAGGTAACATCATGTTCCAGGCTGGAGATGTCGTCGAAACCGACTTCGAAGGATTTCTGAAGCTGCTGCGTTCCAAGACGCGCGCTTTCGTGTCGATCAACGATCACGAGTACTACATCACGCATACCGATGGCTATTGGCGTGTTCAGGATTGCGAGGCCCTCAACGATAAGGGCCACTTTACTGACTGCTCCGAGCTGGTCAACACGGTCTGCGAGGTCGTCGAACTGCCGTGGATCTGCGGCAAGAGCCTGCACGACAGCTTCTCGGGCGCCACGGTCTACGAGGCCGTCGCTGCGTAACAGCCAGCAATCGATATTCTCTCACAACCGCCGGCGCCGCCCCCGCGCCGGCGGTCTTTTTTGTCGACATGCCTATGTAGAGCTGACCATATATAACGAGCTTATTGACGATAGTCAAAACTCGGACTAATGTAGAGATGTAAATTGGTCAAAACTCGGACAATCGAATGGTGGGATAGATGAATAGTGCGGTTACGCTGGTCGATTTCGACCGGATGCTCAATGGACTCGACCATATCTATTCGGAGTTCTCGCGCACCTGCGGTCTTTCGGATTGCGCCTATTGGATGCTCGTCGACACCAGCACGGCGGACGGCAGCATCGCCGTGAGTCGTCTGACAAGCGAATGGTTCTATAGCAAGCAGACCATCAATTCGGCAATCAAGACGCTTAGGGCGCGAGGGCTTGCGACGTTGGAGTTTGCCGAGGGCAGTCGTAAGAACAAGGTTGTGCGACTGACCGCAGAAGGTATGCAGTTTGCCAAGCGCTACGCGTTGCCGGCGCAAAAGGCCGAGCAGCAGGCATTCGAGGCGCTCGAGCCGTGGGAACAGCGCGAGATCATGCGCTTGGTCGGTAAGTTCTCCCATGTTCTTAACGAAGAGTGCGAGGCATTTAAACGGCAAGTTGCCGCCGAGAACGAGGCTGACGATAAGGGCGAGGGGGAGACATGCGACTCTTAATGAGGTTTATGAGGCCGTATCGCGGGCTGATTGCGGTGACGATGTTTGTGCTGCTGATAGATAACGTCGGCACGCTGTTGGTGCCTACAATGTTGGCGAATATGGTCAATACCGGTATCACGACGGGTGATGTCGACTACATCCTGCGCAACGGCCTGTACATGTTTATCGCGACCGGCATGGCCAGCGGTGGTGCGGTGCTGGGCTGTTATCTTTCGGCCCGCCTGGCGGCCAACGTGGCCTGCGATATCCGCAACGCCGTGTACGACAAATCGCTCGAGCTGTCCGCCAGCGACTTTGAGCGCTTTGGCACGGGTTCGATGATCACGCGCTCGCTCAACGACATCAACGTGATCCAGCAAGCGATCCTGCAGACGATTCAGCTGGTGCTGCCGGTACCGTTCTTGGCCGTGGCGGGCATCATCTTTGCCTGGTTTATCGATCCTGCCATGGGCACGCTGCTGGGCGTGGTCGTTGCGATCGTGCTGGTGGCGGCGGTCTTTACCGTTGCCAACGCCGCGCCGATCTTTATGCGCCTGCAGAGCTTTATCGACCGCATGAACGTGGTGCTGCGCGAGAATATCGTGGGCGTGCGCGTCATCCGCGCATTTAACAAGGAGCGCCACGAGGAGCAGCGCCTGGACGAGGTGTTTAGCGATTACGCGGCCAATGCCATCAAGGTCAACCACCTGTTTGTGGGTCTCGACAGCTCCAGCTTCTTTCTGATGAACATCGCCGAGGTGGCGGTGCTGTGGGTGGGCGGCAACCGCGTGGGCGTCCATGCCATGCAAATCGGCAGCATCTCGGCCGTGCTGGAGTACGCGATTCTGATCCTGTTCTTTGTGATGATGGCGCAGATGGTGGTGCTGACGCTTCCGCGCGCCGCGGCGTGCCTCAACCGTGCGCAGCAGGTGCTCGAAATCGAGCCGAGCATTGTGGACGGCAAGGCTACGCTGGGCGACGGGGCGCCTGAGTCCGCAGATAGGGCCGACGTGGTGGCCGTGTTCGACCACATGTCGTTCCGTTTTGACGATGCCGACGAGGACACCCTGTGCAACCTGAGTTTTGCCTGCCGCCGTGGACAGACGACCGCGATCGTGGGCTCAACGGGCTCGGGCAAGTCAACGGTGGCCAAGCTCTTGCTTCGCTTCCACGATGCCACGAAGGGCGCCATTCGCCTGAACGGCGTCGACCTGCGCGACCTTTCGCAAGACGACATCCGCGGGCGTATCGCCTATGTGCCGCAGAAGGCATGGCTGTTCTCGGGTACCGTGGCGAGCAACCTGCGCTTTGGTAACGAGGGTGCGACCGAGGCTGACATGCTCCATGCGCTCCAGGTTGCCCAGAGCACCTTTGTACTCGATCAACCGCAGGGGCTCGACACTCCGGTGGCGCAGGGCGGTACGAACTTTTCGGGCGGCCAGCGCCAGCGTTTGGCAATCGCCCGCGCACTCATGAAGCGCGCCGACCTGTATATCTTCGACGACAGTTTTTCGGCCCTGGACTTTAAGACCGATGCGGCACTGCGCCATGCGCTGCAGGACGAGACGTGCGATGCCGCGGTGCTCATCATCGCCCAGCGCATCTCGACTATTTTGCATGCCGATCAGATCGTGGTGCTCAAGGACGGCGAGATCGTGGGCCTGGGCACGCACGACGAGCTCATGGAAACCTGCGAGGTGTACCGCGCTATCGCGGAATCGCAGATGAAGGGAGGTGAGTAGCATGACCGAGGAGCTCAAGAAGCAGGGCATCGCCGATGACGCCGCGGTTGCAGAGACAGTCGAGGAGGCGGGCGCCACGCCCGGCCTGGGCGAAGCCGCCAAGGCGGCGGAGCGCGAGGCTCGCCGCCAGGCGCTCTACGAGGAAAACGAGCGCGCCGAGGATGAGCGCGCCCGCGCCGAGGCAGAGCGCATGCGCGATGTTGACGACGAGGACGAGGACGAGACGCCCCGCGACACCTGGGCGACGGTGCGCCGCCTGTGGAGCGAGGCCGCCGGCGACCATTGGCGTTTCTATATCGTGTTCGCGAGCATCGTGTTCTATGCCATCTTTAACACCGCGGCGCCGGCCTACAGCGCCCGCGTGATCGATGAGCTGTGGGGCCACATTCAGGTGGCGTTTGCCAACGGAACCACCTTCAACATCACTTGGGAGAACTGCGGCAAGACCATCTTCGTCTACTTTATGATCTGGACGGCCGCTGCCTCGTTCTATGCGCTCCAGAGTTTTTTGATGTCGAGTGTTGCTGAGCGCCTGAACCTGCGCCTGCGCAACCGCATCGCGCAAAAGCTCAGCCGTCTGCCGCTCGCTTACTTTGATGCGCATCGCCCCGGTGAGGTAGTCAGCCGCGCGACCAACGACCTGGACAAGATGTCCGAGAGCATGCAGCGCGGATTGCTGCAGCTGCTGGTGTCGATCGGCACCGTGACGGGCGCCATCATCATGATGTTCGTCTATAGCGTTAGGCTCACGTTGATCTTTTTGGGTTTTACGGTGGTATCGCTGCTGGTGACCAAGGTGGTCTCGCGCCGCACGCATGACGTAACCGGTGAGCGCCAGGAATGGGTCTCCAAGATTACGAGCGCGGTTGAGGAGGGTTACTCGGGCCGTCTGGTGATTCGCGCATTCAACCGCGAGCACCAGAGCTCTGCTGAGGTGCACGAGGCCTCGGGCGAGCTGGCGCGCGTGAGTGCCAAGGCCGACTTTATGATCAATGCCGTCGGCCCTGCGGTGCGCTTTATCGGCCGTTTGGCGCAGATCGTGATCGCGCTGGTGGGCTGCAGTATGCTGGTTGCCGGTCACATGACCGTCGGCGTGTTCCAGGCGTTCTTCCAGTTTATCTACGAGGCGTCCGAACCCATGACGCAGCTGTCGTTTACCTTTAACTCGCTGCAGAGCGCGCTGGCGAGTGCGGAGCGCGTGTTCGACCTGCTCGATGAGCCCGAGATGGAAGCCGATCCGCTGCCGGACGAGGCCGCCAAGCTGCCGGGTCGCGTAGAGGGCCGCGTCTCCTTTGAGCACGTGCGCTTTGGTTATTCGCCTGACAAGCCGCTTATGCGCGACGTGTCGTTTACCGCCGAGCCGGGCCAGAAGATTGCCGTGGTGGGAACCACGGGCGCAGGCAAGACGACGCTCATCAACCTGCTCATGCGCTTCTACGAGATTGACGGCGGGCGCATTACGCTCGACGGCGTGGATACGAGTCGCATGGATCGTGGCGAGCTGCGGCGGCAGTTTGGCATGGTGTTGCAGGACGCCTGGCTGTTCGACGGAACGATTGCCGAGAATATTGCCTATGGCTACCCCGAAGCGACGCACGATGAGATCGTGGCGGCCGCACGCGCCGCGCAGGTCGACTTCTTTGTGCGCACCATGCCGCAGGGCTACGACACGCGGGTGGCCAACGATGCCGAAAGCATCAGCCAGGGCCAGCGTCAGCTGCTGACCATCGCACGCGTGCTGCTCAACAACCCGGCGATTCTCATCCTGGACGAGGCGACGTCGAGTGTAGACACGCGCACCGAGCTTGCCATCGGCCGCGCCATGGACGCGCTCATGCGCGGGCGCACCAGTTTTGTGATCGCGCATCGCCTGTCAACGATCGAGGACGCCGACCTGATCTTGGTCATGGACCACGGCAACATCATCGAGCAAGGCACGCACCAAGAACTGTTGGCTGCCGAAGGGGCCTACGCCGACCTCTATCTGAGCCAGTTCGCATAATGTGACAAAGGGACAGCCCCACATGTCACATCGAAAAGAAGGCGCGCCGGGGATGAATTCCCTGGCGCGCCTTTTGCGTCGGTGCCGATATTGTTTTGTGCCGCTTGCGTTCCTAACGTTCGTCCATGAGCTTGGCGACGAGGGCCTTGAGCTCGGCCACCTCTCGCTCGAGTTCTTTGACGCGGCGGGCATTCTCGGTGATGCCCTGGCGGTTGAGGGCACTCTGCTCGGCGGCGTCATCGGGCATGTACTCGCGATGCTGCTTGGCGTCGAAACTCTCCTCGAACACACGGCAGCCGTTGCGCTTGATGATGCGTCCTGGCACGCCCACGACGGTGCAGTTGTCGGGCACGTCCTTGACGACAACCGAGTTGCCGCCGATTTTGACGTTGTTGCCGATGCGGATGTTGCCGAGCACCTTGGCGCCTGTGCCCACGGTGACGTTGTTGCCCAGGGTGGGGTGGCGTTTGCCGGTCTCGTTGCCGGTACCGCCGAGCGTGACGCCCTGGTAGAGCACGCAGTTGTCGCCCACGATGGTGGTCTCGCCGATGACGACGCCCATGGCATGGTCGATAAAGAAGTGCTTGCCGATCTGTGCGGCGGGATGAATCTCGACGCCGGTGATGTGGCGGGTGATTTGCGAGAGCACGCGGGCGAGCGAGCGATGACCGTGCTCCCAGAGCCAGTGCTCGGGCACGTGGTTCCACTTGGCGTGCAGGCCAGGATAGGAAAGGAAGATGACTAGACCGTTTTGCGCGGCGGGATCCTGCGCTTGGACGGTCTTGATGTCCTCGCGAATGGTATTGATAAAGCTCACCGGCCGCCCTCCCTTAGCGCCATGGCAATGCGATTCAATAAAGTATAGCGATTCGCTAGGGATTAGGAAGGACAATCTTGGCGGCATTGCGCAACAGGTGTCAGTTATGCAAACTTGCTGGTAATGGGGTCATGCTTTTGTGGGGTTGCGCACGAGGGGGCGCCGCAACCGTATACTGGTCAACTTGGACGTATCCGCGCCCACAACTGAGAGGTTTTACTTCATGGGTTTCATCAATTTTATCGCCGAGCTGCTCAAAGACCCGCGCACCGCGATTGCCAGCTGGATCGCCGCCGGCCCGCTTATGGCCTACGGCTGCGTGTTCCTGATCATCTTTATCGAGACGGGCGTGGTGTTCTTCCCGTTCCTTCCCGGCGACTCGCTGCTGTTTGCCTCGGGTTTCTTTGCCCACAACGGCGGCTTTAACATCGTGGCTCTGCTGGCCGTCGCATGGACGGCTGCCATCTTGGGCGATCAGTGCAACTTTATGATCGGTCATTTCTTTGGCCAAAAGATCATCGCCTCGGGCAAGGTGAAGGCCATGACGCCCGAGCGAATCAAAAAGTCCGAGGACTTCCTGGACAAGTGGGGCCACCTGGCCATCTTCCTGGGTCGCTTCTTCCCGTTTATCCGCACCTTTGTGCCTTTCATCGCCGGCATGGGCGGCATGCACTGGCGCAACTTTGTCATCTTTAACGTGCTGGGCGGCATTACCTGGTCGACGGTCTTTACGCTGTTGGGCTACTTCTTTGGCGGCATTCCCTTTGTGCAGGAGCACTTTGAGCTGCTGATTATCGGCATCGTCGCCGTGTCGATCATCCCGACCGTGGTCGGTCTGGTTAAGGCTAAGCTGGGCAAAAAGAACGCGTAGCTCGAGCCAGCGCGCAAACCGTGCCGTTGAGGCCCGTCACCCTTTACGGTGGCGGGCCTTTCTGCTTCGGTCAAATGAAAATACGGTTGATTTCCGATCTCAGCCGAACACATTGAGCAAATAGGCCGTTCCCGCACCT
>UQTW01000022.1 GCA_900544115.1 uncultured Collinsella sp.
AACGGAATCTCGTTGAGGAAGCGCGAGCGCGGGTTGGCAGAGGTCGAGCCGTAGGTGCGACGCGTGGCCGCATAGGTCAGGAACAGGCGCTTACGGGCACGCGTGATGGCGACGTAGGCCAGGCGACGCTCCTCCTCGAGCTTGCCCGGGTCATCGCTGCCGCCAAAGTCGTGCACGTGCGGGAAGATACCCTCCTCCATGCCGGCCACGAACACCGCCGGGAACTCCAGGCCCTTGGCGGAGTGGATGGTCATCATGGTAATGGCATGCGTCTCGCCGGCCAGGGAATCCAAGTCGGAGCGCAGGGCCAGCCACTCCATGAGTGCCGGCAGCGCCTTACAGGTGAGCGGACCGTAGGTGCGCTCGATCTCGTCGGCATGCACGGCGCCCGCCGGTAGCTCTGTTGGCACGGCATACGCGTTGCCCGCGATGGCGGCGGCCAAGGCATCCTGCGGCGAGAGCGCCGGGGCGGCTAGGCTATCGAGCGGATTGGAGCCCGCGGCGTCACGAGCGCCGACAAGTGCCTCAAACGAGGATGCCGGAGCGGACGGTCCCGGCTCGGGCGCGGGCGCACTCACCACGACAGGCTCGGACTCGACGCCGGCCGGCACATCGGCAACGCCAGCCGCGCGCAGCTCTTCCAAGCTCTCGAGCGTACCCTCGATATCCTCGTGCGTCTCCTCAAATTCGGCCGCAACGCCCAAGAATTCCTGAATGTTCTCGGCGCGGCTCTCGGACTCCATGGTGCCCT
This sequence comes from uncultured Collinsella sp., assembly GCA_900544115.1. Classification (GTDB taxonomy): domain Bacteria; phylum Actinomycetota; class Coriobacteriia; order Coriobacteriales; family Coriobacteriaceae; genus Collinsella. Next base: position 752 of record UQTW01000022.1, read on the forward strand.
CGGCGCGAAACGCCTGCAGCAGGCCCGTCTTATCGACAATCATCTCGACAACGTCCTTGAGCTCGCCGTCCATGCGGCGGCCCTCGCGCACCAGCGCCACAAAACTCGACAGGCCGTTGCGCACCTTGGCACTAAACATGCCCGTCTCGGCTGTTGCGATCTCGCAGGCCTGGAAGAACGAGCAGCGGTTGTCGCGCGCCAGCTGCTCGATCTTTTGGATCGAGGTGGAGCCGATGCCGCGGCGCGGCGTGTTGATGACGCGCTTGACGCTCATCTCGTCGGCCGGGTTCACGATCATCTTGAGGTAGGCCATGACGTCGCGGATCTCGGCACGGTCGAAGAATCGCGTGCCGCCCACGATCTTGTAGGGCACGCCCGCGCGCAGGAACATATCTTCGAGGATACGCGACTGGGCGTTGGTGCGGTAGAACACGGCGATATCGTCGTAGCTCGTACCCTTGGCATGCAGCTTCTCGATCTCGCCGGCAATCCAGCGACCCTCGTCGCGCTCGTCGCTTGCCTGGAAAGCCTGAATCTTCTCGCCATCGCCCTCGGCCGTAAACAGGCGCTTGTCCTTGCGCTGCGAGTTGTGACGCACCACGGCATTGGCGGCGCTCAGGATGTGACCCGTGGAGCGATAGTTCTGCTCCAACTTGACGGTCTTGCAGTTTTTAAAGTCCTGCTCAAAGTCCAGGATATTGGTGATGTCGGCGCCACGCCAGCTATAAATGGACTGGTCGTCGTCGCCCACGACCATAAGGTTTTGGTACTTGGCGGCCAGCAGGTTGGCGATCTCGTACTGGACGTGGTTGGTGTCCTGATACTCGTCGACGCTAATGTAGCGGAAGCGCTCCTGGTACTTATCGAGCACCTCGGGGCGGGTGCGCAGCAGCTCGAGCGTGCGCACGAGCAGGTCGTCGAAGTCCATCGCGTTGGCGGCGCGCAGGCGGCGCTCCAGCTCCAAGTAGACCTGCGCGGCCTTTTTGTCATTGGGGCTGTCAGCGGATTTGAGCATGTCCTCGGGCCCGATCATGGCGTTTTTGGCCGAGCTGATCTTGCTGCGGATCATGTTGATGGGGAACTGCTTTTGCTCAATGCCGAGCGCCTGCATAATGTCGCGCACCATGCGCTTTGAGTCGTCGTCATCGTAGATGGTGAACTGACCGGTATAGCCCAGCAGGTCGGCGTCCTCGCGCAGCATGCGCACGCACATGGCATGGAAGGTGCACACCCACATGCCACGAGTGCCGCTTGGGATGAGTGCCGCCAGACGCTCGCGCATCTCGGCAGCGGCCTTGTTGGTAAACGTGATGGCAAGAACCTGCCAAGGCTTAACGCCCAGGTCGCCGAGCATATGAGCGATGCGGAAGGTCAAGACGCGGGTCTTGCCCGAGCCAGCACCGGCAAGGACCAGCAGCGGGCCCTCGGTGGTCAGGACCGCCTCGCGCTGGGCGGGGTTAAGGCTATCGATATCGACGAGCGGCTTGGCAGGTTTGGGCGCCGGAGCCGGGGCGTCGTAGATGTCGAGCGGAACAAGCTCGGGCTCCGGCGCAGCGGGGGCGGTGTATGCATCGAGCGGCACGGGTTCCGGCGCAGGCGGCACGGGTACCGCGGCGTTCTTTTCCCAGGGCAAGGGCTGGGTCATGGGCGACTCCTCATCTGACGGACGGCGCGCCTGCGGGCAGCGCCATAGTTTGAGCCGTACCAGTATACCGAGCCGCGCGGACACCGACGCAAATCACACCACGACTCCGTGCGCCACCGTCAGGCCCGCCCCGGCAGATTTGGTGCAATGGGGTCAGGTTGGTCTGCACCACGTTGGTGCAAGGAATCTGACCCCCAATGCACCAATCACGGAGCCACCGATGTCATGGCAACGGTAGCGAGCGGCGGCCAGAGCGAACAAATTGGCATGAAAAGAGGACGGCATAGACCTTTTGGTCATGCCACCCCCTTTGAATGACAAGTTGTCGCTCTGGCCGCCGCGCAGCGTCAACCAAGTTACAGGCCGAGCATAGGCTCCAGAACGAAGAAGTATGCGAGCACTACGACGCCCAGGATGATGCGGTAAACACCGAAGCACTTGAAGTCGTGACGGCGGACGAAGCCCATGAGCCACTTGATGGCGATGAGCGAAACCACAAAGGCAACAACGCAGCCCACGCCCAAGATGGCGATCTCGTTGGTGCCGAACGTGCCGCCCTTGATGAAGTACTTGACCAGCTTGAGCGCACTCGCGCCAAACATGACAGGGATGGCCAGGAAGAACGTGAACTTGGACGCCACCGAACGCGTGCAGCCCAGCAGCAGGCCGCCGATGATGGTAGAACCGGAGCGAGACGTACCAGGCACCAGCGAAAGCACCTGGAAGCAGCCGATACCCAGCGCAGTCTTCCAGCTTAGATCCTCGAACGTGGCGATGGAACCAAAGTCCAGATTCTCGTCATCGTCCTCATCCTCAGCGGTAGCCGTGGCGGGCGCCGCAAAGTGCGCACCGGCGGGACGTCCACCCGACACCACAGCACGCGAACCAAACGAACCGGCAACGGCCATTTCCTCGCGCTTGCTCGCGCGCCAGTTCTCGATCACGATAAACAGCACGCCGTACACAATGAGCGCCAGCGCCACGACGGGAGCGTTGTAGAAATGCTCCTCCATCCAGTCGTTGAGTGGCAGGCCGATCGCCGCCGCAGGAATGCAACCGAGCACAATCTTGCCCCACAGCACCCAGGTGTCGCGACGGCCCTCCTTGCCCTTGCTGGGCGAGAACGGGTTGAGCTCGTGGAAAAACAGCACGCAGACGGCCAGAATGGCGCCGAGCTGAATCACGACCAGGAACATATTCCAGAACGTCTCGCTCACGTTCATCTTGACGAACTCGTCCACCAAGATCATGTGACCCGTCGACGAAACGGGCAGCCATTCGGTGATGCCCTCGACCAGGCCCATGAAGGCAGATTTTAGAAGCTCGATAATATCCAAAGGGACCCCCTCGTTAGACACCCGCCGGTAGATGTTCTGCGGACGATGCGGGCGATGTCCCATTATCAACCGTTGGCGGTGCGACCGCGCCTACCCTTACCAAAAAACTCGCCCGTTCACAGAATTGCGAGCAGTTAAACCGAAATCCTTGGGTATAACTGCAACAAGATAAAGTGTCCGGCGGTCAACGCACCCGCGCCCGCCCGACGCACGAGCCCCGCGCCCGTGCGATAGACCAAGGAGGAAACCATGAACGAGGGCTACACCAAGGTATTTGTTTCACTCGACGGTACTGAGCAGCAGGATTTTGTGCTCGCACGCGCCATCAAGGTCGCCGCGAACAACGGCGCCAAGCTGATTATCGGCCACGTTATCGATTCCACGGCACTCGAGAGCGCCGGCTCCTATCCGGTCGATTTGGTCAACGGTCTGGAGGAGGCATTTAAGAACTCCATCGCCAAGCAGCTCGAAGAGGCCAAGGCCAATCCCGACATTCCCGAGGTCGAGGTCATGATTCGCGCCGGCCGCATTCGCGAGACGCTCAAGGACGAGATGCTCGACGTGGTCAAGCCCGACCTGGTGCTCTGCGGCGCCCGCGGCCTGTCCTCGATCAAGTATGCGCTCCTGGGTTCGATTTCGACGTTCCTGTTGCGCAACACCGACTGCGACATTTTGGTCGTGAAGTAGCGTTGCTCCCACCGGCCGCGGGGCCTGCGTGGTTTCCACGGGCACGTCCTCGCCGCGTTGCGGCTGCGGGATGTGCCCTTAGGAAACCCCTCCCGGCCTCGCGGCCTTCGCAGCCTTACTTCAACGAGTTGGCTGATAAAAGATGGCGTGCCCCCCCGTTTGGGGCGGCACGTTTTGTTTGGGCTGCACGTTTTTGTTTGGGCGGACGTCTGCCGCGTGCGTTACTCGAAATATTGAAACTTATTCGTTGAAAACGCGAATGTTACGACGAAGCCTTCGCCGGAGTTGGATGCTGCGGTGACGTCGATGCCCATCTTGGAGCACAGACGCGCCACCAGGTAGAGGCCGATGCCCGTTGCGCGCTTGGTGGTGCGGCCGTTGTCGCCGGTAAAGCCCTTCTCGAACACGCGCGGCAGGTCGGCCGCGCTCACGCCACAGCCGTTGTCGGCAACGGTAAGCTCAATGCGCTCACTCGCCAGGCCCTCGTCCAGCAACGCGCCCGAAAACACGATCTTCGCGCCGTCCTCGCGCGCATATTTAATGCTGTTCTGGATGAGCTGACCTAAGATGAACTCCAGCCACTTCTCGTCGGTAAAGACCTCGAAGTCGAGGTTTTCGCACACCGGAGCCACGTGCGCTGCAATGAGTTCGCGCGCGTTGGCCTTAATCGCACCCGTCACCAAGGTCTTGAGATCCCAGCGGCGAATCAGGTAATCGCGCTCCACGACTTCCGAGCGCGCATAGTACAGTGCCTGGTCGATATAGCGCTCAACGCGAGCCAGCTCGCGACCCAGGTCATCCACACGCGACAGGTCGTCTTCGCTGCCGTCTAGGTTTTCAAGAATCAGATGGGCCGCCGCCAGGGGCAGCTTGGCCTCGTGGACCCAGCTCTCGATATAGTCGCGATAGTCTTCGGTCTGACGCCGGCCCTCGGCAACCTCGTCGCAGGCGGCTTTGCCCACCCGGCACAGGACCTCGTACTCGAGCTCGCCCTCGGCATAGGTTGGGCATTGCACCATCTCCTGCACCCATGCGGGACTCTCGAGCTCCTCTGCCGCGCGCTCCAACTGACGCAGAAAACGGCGACGGCGAGCGTACTCGATCACGATGCCGAGCATACCGAAGATAAAGGACACGCCAACCGCCACGACCACGATAGAAACGGGTGCGCCGGCGACCGTCAGCACAAAGCAGCTCAGCAGCACGCCGCACGTCCACACGGCGACGGGAAGCAGTGCATCTTTAAAGAACTTGCCAAACGACATAGCCGGCCCCTAGACCGAATAGCCTTGGCCGCGATGCGTCGTCAAATACCCCTTGATGCCGATTTTTTCGAGCGTGGTGCGCAGGCGGTTGATGTTGACGGTGAGCGTATTGTCGTCCACGAAGGCGTCGGAGTCCCACAGGTCCTGCATGATGGCCGAGCGCGAGACGATCTTGCCCGCGCGGCTCAGGAGCAGCGAGAGAATGCGCAGCTCATTTTTGGTGAGCTCGGTGCTGTCGCCGGTCGCCGTGTTGGTGACCATAGAGCGGGCGAGGTCGAGCTCCAGTCCCTTGTGGACGAGCGTGCTGCGCTCGCCTGACGCCGCGGTGCGACGCAGCAGTGCGTTGATGCGCGCCACGAGCACGCGCGCGCTATAGGGCTTGGGAACAAAGTCGTCCGCGCCGAGCGTCATGGCCATGACCTCGTCGATCTCGGTCGTGCGCGAGGTGAGGACGATGATGGGGACCTCGGATTCGCGGCGAACCTCGTGGCAGATATGCTGGCCGTCCTTGACGGGAAGCGTGAGGTCGAGCAGCACCAGGTCGGGCGCGGCGGCGAGAATATCGCGCGAGACATGCTCGAACGATTCGCAGGCCTCGATTTCAAACCCGGCGCGGGCAAGGATGTCGACAAGCTCACGACGAATGGGCTCGTCGTCCTCAACGATATAGATTAGCGCCATGGATTCCGCTCCCCTCTTGGTTGTCTTGCCACCATTATGGCTGCGAAACTGCAGGTGCGCGCCACGCACGTCGCCAAGGTGACAGAACTGTTCGCGAGCGGGGCGTTTTGTCCGCCTCGCACTCGCAGCGGTGGCGGGAACCAAAATGATTCTTTAATCCCCGTCCCAGAATAATCATTTAGCGGCGGGCACGGAGCTTTTCGTAGCCTTCGGCGAAGAAGGCGACCGTGGCGGCGTCGGACTCGGCGGCATCGGTATCGTCGGCGGGGACCACACCGTGCTCGTCGCTCACCAGGAACAGCGCGCCCTTGAGCTGTGCGGGAATGTCCACGCGCGTGACCGGGATGCCCTTGGTCTGGGCCAGCTGCTCTATGAGCGTCGCCGTGCCACACAGGCACTCGTCCGCCGGCGCCACAAAGGCCAGCTCGCCGTTGTTGACGGCAGCGAGCAGCTCGGGCGCCACGCCGGTTTCGTCGGCCTCGGAGCGGGCCTCGGCGGAGCGGGCACGCAGCGCCTTGGCCGAAGTATCGGCCAGCGGCTCGTACTCCCCCACCGTCATGGCGGCGTTGCCGTTGATGTCGATCACCAGCATAAGCACGCCGTCGTGCGCGGTGTAATCGCCCTCGGCAAGCGACCACTCAACGTGCTGTTTGGCCCAGCTGAGCATGTTATGGGTAAGCGGTTCGCCCTGCACCAGACGCTCGGACAGCGCACGGATGTGACGGTTGAGCATGGGCACCTTTTTGTTGGACATGCGCCAACGGCAGACAAGCACGGGCTTGTCGAGCGTGAACTTCTCGACCGCCTCCTGATTGGCGCAAAAGTCCTCGTACGCACGCTGATCCTCGGCATTGCCAAACAGCTCGGCATCATCAATCTGGGGCATGGTCATACCTTTCGTGTTAGTCATTCCGTCCTCTTATACCAAAAAGACGGCCCTCCAAACGGAGCGGCCGTCTTTTGCAGAGATTATTTTGTCCCAGGGCGAAACTTAGTGCCTAAAGTGGCGGGCGCCCGTGAAGACCATAGCAATATTGTGCTCGTTGCAGGCCTGGATGCTCTCGTCGTCGCGCTTGGAGCCACCGGGCTGGATGATGCAGGTCACGCCGTGTGCGGCAAGCACGTCGACGTTGTCGCGGAACGGGAAGAACGCGTCACTTGCGCAGGCAAAGCCGCCCTTCTCCACGCCTTCGCGCTCGCAAAAGTCCTCGGCGCGTTCGCAGGCAAGCAGTGCGGAGTCAACGCGGTTGGGCTGACCAGGGCCCATGCCAATGCCGGCCTTGCCCTTGGAGACCAGGATGGCGTTGGACTTAACGCCCTTGCAGACCTTCCAGGCAAACTCGAGCTCGGCCATCTCAGCGTCGGTGGGCTTGCGATCGGTGGGGAACGTAAAGGTCGCGGGATCCTCGGTCACGTGGTCGACCTCCTGCACCAGCATGCCGCCGTCGATGGAGCGCAGCTCCACCTGGGCACCGTGGTCCACGCCGCCGGTAGCCAGCACGCGCAGGTTGGGGCGCTTGACCATGCGCTCGAGCGCCTCATCGGTGTAGCTCGGGGCGATGATGACCTCGACGAACTGCTTGTTCTGGTCGGCGAAGTGCTCAACCAGCTCAAAGGGAACCTCGCGGTTGCAGGCGATGATGCCGCCGAAGGCGCTCTTGGGATCGCAGGCGAAAGCGCGGTCGTAGGCGGCCGTGATGTCCTCGGCAACGGCGGAACCGCAGGGGTTCTGATGCTTGAGGATCACGCAGGCCGGCTCGTCGAACTCGCGGACCAGGTTCCAAGCGGCGTCGGCATCCAGATAGTTGTTGTAGCTGAGCGGCTTGCCCTGGATCTGCTCGGAGCCCACGAGCGGGAACTGCGAGCTCGCGGTGTTCTCGCAGCCCTCGGCAAAACGATAGACCGTGGCCTTCTGCTGTGGGTTCTCGCCATAGCGCAGGTCGTCGACCTTTTCCAGCGAAATCTCGAGCTTGGCAGAGGTGTCCGCCACGTCGCTTGCCTGGGCGGCAAGCCAACGGGAGATAGCCGTATCGTAGGCGGCGGTAGTCTGGTAGACCTTCACCTGCAGGCGACGACGGGTGGCAAGCGTGGTGCAGCCGCCGGTCTCGCGCATCTCGGCAAGGACAGCGTCGTAGTCGGCCGGGTCAGAGATGACGGTAACGCTCGCAGCGTTCTTAGCGGCGGAGCGCAGCATGGAGGGACCGCCAATGTCGATGTGCTCGATGGCATCCGCAAAGGTGACCTCGGGGTTGGCGACGGTCTTCTCGAACTCGTACAGGTTGACGACGACCAGGTCGATCAGCTTAATGCCGTGCTGGGCGGCCTCCTGCATGTGCTGCTCGGAATCGCGGCGGGCCAGCAGCGCGCCGTGAACCTTGGGGTGCAGGGTCTTAACGCGGCCGTCCATCATCTCGGGATAGCCCGTGAACTCCTCGATGGGGGTTACGGGAACGCCCGCGTCCTCGATGGCACGAGCCGTGCCGCCCGTAGAGATGATCTCGACGCCAAAGTCATCGACCAGCGTCCGTGCGAAATCGACGACGCCCGTCTTATCGGTAACCGAGATCAACGCGCGCGCGATCTTCACATCAGATCCCATGCAGTCCTCCTGTCTGGTACGCCGCCGTGCTCTGTGAGTCGGTGATACGTCGATCTGCAGCGCTCGCGCAGCGGCATTGAAAATACTGATTCAATGTAGCGCATCGAGCGCATCGATGCACCCCGCAACGGGCGCATGTGCAGAAAAAGTTTGCGCGCGGAGGGGATGGGCACGGTGAGTTCATGGAACACAGGGGCACCATAATTAGATGCCAATAGCGTGGTAGAACTGTGCTCGATATGCATCCGCAAAAGAAAGAGGCACCATGGTCTCGCGGGTTCTCTACCGACCGTTTGATACCGAAGACTTCGACGCCATCGCGCTGATTCTGCAGCAGCTTTGGCATAACAATTCGGATAACGATGAGTACAACCGCCTTGAGGCCGCGTGCGACCTCGCCTATTGCCTTTCGTCATCGACGTTTTCGCAGGTTGCCGTAATCGACGGTCAGGCGCGTGGCATTTCGCTCGCGCGTGCGGGACAGAGCTCCGGCGCCACCGTTAAGGAACATTGGATGGATACCGAACGCGCGCTGCTATCGCAGATGCGTGAGCTGGAGCCCGATGTCTGCGCCGAGTATCTCTCGTTTGTGCGTGCAACCATCCGAATCAACAACCGCCTGCTCGAGAGCAGCCCGTTGCCGCACGACAACGAAGTCACGCTGCTCGCCGTCGATCCCGATGTCCACGGCCTGGGTGTAGGCTCAGTGTTGCTCGATGCCGCGGTCTCGTACCTGTCCTCGCGCGGGGCGACAAGGGCGCACCTGTACACCGACTCCAACTGCTCGTGGAAGTTCTACGAGTTGCACGGCTTTAAGCGCACGGCCACGCACCGCGCCAACCGCGAAGAGCGTCGTCACGACATGCCGCGCGAAAGCTTTCTCTACGAACTCGACCTAACAGCCTAGCCCAAGCAGCCACACCTAGTCATTTAAGTCTGTCCCCAATGAGTAGCCTTGGTGATCTGCAAATAGCCTTGGTCAAAATACATCAAATATGAGTACTGTTACCTTTTTAGTAGCAGCGATTCAGGGCATTTTTGATGCTTATAGGCATGACGGCCAGCTGCACGAGCTGACGTAACTCCCCAAATGTTCAATAAAATGGGCTCCTAACGAGAAGTACTCTCATTAGGAGCCCATTATTATGTGCAAACATATGTGACCAACGCAGCAACAGTACTCATATTTGGCATTTTTTGTCCACTGCCCCTTGCGCGAAGGTCCTCAGCGGAAAGTTTGACCCGTTTCGATGCACAAAAATGGGATGAATCTTCCCTGGCAACCGCCCAGAAAGATCCACCCCAAAGCAAGCGCTCGCTAGAACGTTCCGCCGCCGCCTCCGCCGACGCCGCCGCCTCCGCCGCCCGAGAAGCCGCCACCACCGCCGCCACTCGAGCTATCGGAGCTCGAAGCCAACTCGCGGATGGTCTCGTGATACACATCGTTGAACGAATCGAGCGGAGACTCGTTGCCGTAGTGATGGTAATACCACCAGTAGCAGGGGTAGTTGTCGTAGAAATCGTCGCTGTTGCGCAGGTCCGCAGGCACGGCCTCGGCCAGCTGTCGCAGCACTTCTTTCGAAACGCCTAGGGCAACGCCCATCACCAGCAGCTTGTTCCACAGCACCAGATCGCCCGGGACGGCTTCCTTTAGGCGTGTGAAATCCTCGAGCCAATGCTTGAGCGCCTTGCAGCGAGCCGCCACCTCGGCGCCCTCCGGCGTGTAACGGCGGAAGGTGCAGCTCAGGACAAAGCCCACGATCGTGACGGGGATCGAAATCATAGCGGCACCGACGTTGGCGTCCGCAAAGTCGGTATAGAACAGAGAGCCCAAAATGCCAAAGACAATGATGATGCCGAGAACCAGGCCGGCCACCATCGCGATAGTGCCATCCGATGCGATAAACTCGCGCTCCTCCAGCTTGCCCTTAACCGTGCTCTGATAGTCCTCGAGCTTGTCGCCAACAGATTCAGTACGCTCGCTGGCATACTCCTCCAGCTCGCTAAACGTGCGCGAACGGACGCCGTCTTTATCGGGCTTAACGCCAGCGAAGAAGACCTTGAGCACGTCGCGATCGATGCCGTCCTTCTTGGCAGCCTTCCAGGCCTCGTCGGTCACTGTGATGCGATACGTCTGCTCCTCTTTTTCGCGACGGAGCAGACCCTTCTTCTTGGTCTCGGTCGCTTCTTCCAGCTTGATCACACGGTCGTCAGTGAGCTTCATGAGCGTGGCGATATATGCCTGATCGGGCACGTCGTTCCAGCTCATAAGAGTTGCAAGCACCGCGGGATGATCGGCGGAGGGCACATCGCGGAAGTACTCGTCCTGGAAGAGCGGCTTGGGCTTGGGCCTGCGCAGCTTGAGCATCACGATTACACCGGTATAGGCAACCGCCACAACAACACACACCACGGCAATCGCGCTGGCAACCGCACGCGCGTGCTCACGGCGGGCGTTAGCTTCGTCGGCCCATTCCTTCTCTTCGCTCAGGATCGTCGACATGCGCTCTTCGCCCGAAGCGGCAAGCTGCGGCACCCAGTCGCTAGGGAAGGCGATGCGTGCCTCGGCGAATTCGCCCTGGTGCACGCAGGGAATGGTATAGGTGACCATGGGCTCGTCCTCATCGAGCGACACGTCGCCCGTCAGCGGACCATGGCCCCATGCGCGGAAGTTATCGCCCTTGACGGCCACCGTCCCGGCAGCGGCATTCGCGAAGCACACTTCCATCTCGACGTCATCGGAATCCGCAGACCAGCCGTCACCCACGAACTTCCAGTAGAGCTCGGCGGTATCGGCCCAGTTCATAACCGCACCGGTCATGGTGTAGCTCACGTAGTAGATTGCGCTGTCGCCGCTCTCGTGAGGGCTGAACACCTTAATCCTTACGCCGTCACCGGTCTGCTCGACCGTGTAGACGCCAGAGTCGCCCTTGTTCGCGCTATCGACTTTGTTAAACGCGGTGTCCTCTTCCTCGACACTCAGCACGTCGACGCCCGCCGTGCCGCCCTGCTGGTTGGTGCCCGTATTGATCTCCCAAAACACGCCGTTGATGTCGTCGTCGAAATCGAACTGGCGTCCCTCGACAACGGTCAGCGATCCATCGGCCTCAACCGTGGCGCCGATGTAGGTTTGGCTCATGGAGTAGCCGTCGGCGTGTGCGGCGGCAGGCAGCAGCAACAACGCAAGCGCGACGAGTGCGCAGACGGAAGCGAATCGCGCGAATAGGCGGCGCTGCCGACAGGTCTTGGCAACGGGGGCGTTCATAGGCACATCCTTTGTCTGTGATACCAACAGCGTCATTGTCCCACGTTTACGGGCGCACATGACGAATATCTAGGCGACCGGAGCGCCAAATGGGACAAAAGTCACGCCCGCCGCCAGCAGCTAGTCATTGGGGACGTTCTTAAATGACTAGCCGTTAGGGACACTCTTTGGCATGGCATGCGCCAACGATAGATACCATTTCACAGCTCCGTCACAGGTGTAGTGGCTTTGTGTTGCTGCGACGCGCTCTGATTGAGCCCGCGGGCAAGGGGCATAAAACAGTTGAGCGAAAACGGTTTGCCCCTTTGCCGTTCGCTCGAGGATCATGTCCCCCTTTTCCGCGGAAACCCCGGCAGTTGCGAAGAGCTGCCGGGGTTTCTGTCGTCTGAGGTGCCGAGTTGATGAACAAGAATCAAAGCACCGAGTCTGCGACCCACCATACGCAATGCGGGGCCTCGACAACTTGCGGACCACAGTGACGCCTCCCCATCGCGCCCCGCGCTATACTCGTCCGCATGGATATCAAAACACGCAACATAGCAACGCCCGCCGCGAACGCGCCAACGACGCCGTCCGCCTCCGCTCCCGCGCCCGTTGTGGGCCGCTTTGCCCCGTCGCCCTCGGGCCGCATGCACTTGGGCAACGTGTTCAGCTGCCTGTGTGCGTGGCTTTCGGCCCGCAGCCAGGGCGGCAGCATCGTGTTGCGCATCGAGGACCTGGACGATCGCTGCAAGCGCCCCGAGCTTGCCGCCCAACTGATTGACGACCTGGCATGGCTAGGGCTCGAGTGGGACGAAGGCCCCTACTACCAGCACGATCGCCTGGACTTGTACGAGGACGCCCTGCACCAGCTGCAAGACGCCGGCCTCACCTACCCCTGCTTTTGCACGCGCGCCGAGCTCCACGCCGCGAGCGCACCGCACGCCAGCGACGGCACGCCCATCTATCGCGGCGCCTGCCGAGGCCTTTCTGCCGAGGAGGTTGCCCGCCGCAGCATCCTGCGCGCTCCGGCCACGCGCCTGCGCGTGCCCGCCGTCGACGACCTCGCAGACGATGTGGTCGAATTTGTGGACCGCACGTATGGTGCCCAATGCGAGGCGCTCGCCACCGAATGCGGCGACTTTTTGGTGCGCCGCAGCGACGGCGTGTTTGCCTATCAGCTAGCCGTGGTGGTCGATGACGCCGCCATGGGCGTCACCGAGGTCGTGCGCGGATGCGACCTGCTGGGCTCCACGCCGCGCCAAATCTACCTGCAGCATCTGCTGGGACTTCCCACGCCGCACTACGCGCACATTCCGCTGCTCATGTCGCCGGACGGCCGCCGCCTTTCCAAGCGCGACCGCGATCTGGACCTGGGCGAACTACGCGCCCGGTTTGGCACGCCCGAGGCACTGCTGGGCTGGCTCGCCGGGCAAACGGGCATCGCGCCGGACACCACGCCGCGTACCGCCGAGCAGTTGGTCGAGCACTTTGGCTGGGATGTCATCCGCGCGCACCGGGAGAACATCACTGTAACGGTCGAGTAGCCAGCCACCGCGCCTCTACGCAACATCCCAGGGCTGGAGTTCGTCACCCAGGCGAACGATGCAGTCGTAGAGCACGGTGTGGCGTTCGGCCGGGTTGGCATCCCGATGGAAATGCCCGTAGTACCAGCGTTTGTAATCCAAGTGGTCTTCCAGCTCATCGAAAAATGCCGTGAGCTGATCAACGGCGGGGTAATTCCAGCCGGGTGCCGGATAAAGCGTGGGCGAAAGCATGCGCGTAGAGCAGGTGTGGGTGATCACGTAGTCGACCTTCCAGCCCACGCTGTCGAGCTTTGCCCGCGCCTCCTCAAAGTTGCGCTCGTCCGGCAGCTCCTGCGGCCACCAGCTGGAATACGGAATGCGGTATTCCTTGTCCACGCTCGTGGCGCCACCCATGGTAAAGATCATTGAGCCGTCGAGTTCAAAAACCTCGCCGCGCGTCAGGCGCCGTATGGGAGAGGTGTCCGACAGGCGCTGCGTCAGCCCGCCGTGCCACAGCTCCATGGGACGCTCCGCTCAGTGATCGAAACGCTCGTGGTTGCCGTCGACGAACAGCGCGGTATAGGGACGCGATTCCAGCCAGGCGATATCGGCACATTCCTCGGCAGAGAAATCCCACGGAAAGCCAAAGTCGCCCGCGACAATCAGATAGTCGTCGCTCGTCAGGCTATCCCCAAGGTCCCAATCGCGCAGCTTTTGCATGTCGAGGCCGCCATGAATATCACCCGTCACATAGACCGTCATCGGATTACCACTTCCCTCTTATAGGCTTCGAGGTCGTGCTCGACCTGCTCGTCGCCCGTGGCGTTGACCCACCACGGCCATTTAACGTAACATACCGGCTCGTTTACCTGCGCAAACCATAACTTGAGCTCATCCAGACTTACCGGGGCGTAGCTGTTTGCGTCCACGCCCACGTCATAGCGCAGCAGCCCCTGTCTGAGGTTGAACTTGTTGTACGCGCCGCCGCAACTGTGGATATGCCCGTGCAAATGCCAGCCGCCGTGCGACATGCCCTGCCAGTCGGCCATGGGATAGTGGCTCAGCACGATTTTCTGCCGATCGATCTTGAGCACGCAAATGGGCGGCTCGACGATAAAAGCATCCGCTACCGCAGACTGCGTCCAGTCTTTGTCGTGGTTGCCGGGCAGTAGATGGACGCGCTTACATGCAATGCCTTTGCGCAGCTCGTAGGCATCTTGGACCGTCATCTTAAAGCTAAAGTCGCCCAAGATGTAGAGCTCGTCATCCGCAGCGACCTTGCTGTTAATGTTAGCGACCATGACGTCGTTCATCTGCGCAACAGTCGACCAAGGCCTATCGCTAAGCCGTAGCATGTTCTCGTGTCCAAAGTGGGTATCGCTGGTAAACCAGATCACGGGGACCTCCTGTTGCTGCGGGGTATCCATTCCTTAGGACTTACTCTTCGTTCTTCCATCCAAACGGATCGAGCACCCAAAAAACCAGGTCGAGCACGCCACCGGTCATCATGGCACCGGCAAGGGCCATGCAAACGTGCAGAGAGCTGGCACTTCGGAGCACGTCGAACGGCCCCAGAACAGCCAGCAGCGCGACCGCTGCGCCGGCGAGGCACAACGCGAGGCACGGTCCGGCGTCCTTGACGCGCTTCTTTGCGAGATGCTTGGTGTTGTCACTCATTACTATCGAGCTCCTTAGAGGGTCGTTGTTCAAACACATGCCGCCGCGGCAGAATAGGACGGCAGGTTAAGTGTCACACGTCGTGCGGACACAAAATACCGATCACCACCGCTTACCTACCGTTCACGTAGAAGGGACCCGATTTATATGCCCACAGATCTTGATCTCTTCCTCGGTCAGTGAGATCCTTCGATCAAGCTTCCTGGATAGGGGCTGGAAGATGAGACGGATGTCTCTAGGCACAACACCATAACGCCCGATCACCGTTATGGCTTTCGTCTAGAGCTGGGAGACCAGCTTTTTTTGTTAGCGATGCTCCCTTTCAATCTCCGGCACTCCAAGAGCGCAGGCCTGTTGTTTTGACTACTTTAGACGAAAGGGTTTCGCCATGAGCACCGACATTATTGTTCGCTTTACCGACAGCTACGAGCAAAAAGTTGGAGACATTAAAAAGATCGTTGGGCTGATGTCCCCCAAATCCATTATCAAAATTATCGACACTCTCGATCTCGATGCCAACCCCCGCAATTCCCGTTTGGGCTCAGTGACCGATGCTATTCAGGCATCCATTCGCGCTGATGAGCTTTCTCCCACGCAAAAGCTCTTCCCTTTTAAATCAAAGGGAATTCTGCTCGCGTCCTCGAGCTACGAGTCCCTTGATCGCGGGCGTTATCGTCTAAGCTTTGCTTCTCACGACGAAGTTGAGGGAATTCTTGACGGCGGCCACAACACACTCGCAATCGGCAGCTACATTCTCAGCGAAGCCGAACATGCGCTTGGCAATCGACCTCCCAAAAAGAACGAAGTCACAATCTGGGATTCATTCAAGCAAACATGGATGAACCGTCGAACCGATATTGAAGAATACCTGTCACTTCTCCGTGAAGAAAAAGCAGCCCTCAAAGAGAAAGGCATAAGCACTCTAGACTTCTCGATTCCTGTCGAATTGCTCGTTCCAACCGACCCAAACGATGCGCTCTGCGTTGAGAACTTCCGCACCTCACTTTTGGAAATCTGCGACGCTCGCAACAATAACGCTCAACTCACACAAGGCACCAAGGGCAATCAGGAAGGTCTTTTCGATTCCTTTAAGGCTCTTTATGCCGAAAAATATCCTGAATTTGCAGCCAAAATCAGCTGGAAAACCAACGACGGCAACCCCATTGAATCCAGAAAGCTTGTCGCACTCTCTTGGATCCCGTTATCGCTCATCTCGAGTAACGTCACCTCTGGCGACATCGAAGCGCCACAACTTCCCCTAGTCTATAGCGGCAAGGAGAAGTGCCAGGAAAAGTTCTTGCAGCTTATGAGGGATGACCGAGTAAGCAAAGCTGCTGGTTCAGCGCGCCGCGAACTCAAGAATCCGCAAGTTCTCAGCGCACTCAAAGTGGCTACGGACCTTCCCGGTCTATACGATGAAATCTATTCGCGTTTCCCCAAGCACTACAACAAAACAGGAAGCTACGGAAAAATCGGCGCCGTCAAGAGCCTTAAGAATAGTCGCAATGAATACAAAACTCCCTTCTTTGAAAAGGCAACGGATAATCCTGTTCCCGATGGCTTTATCTACCCCCTAGTCTGTGGCCTCCGCGCATTGATGGAAGCAGATGATCAGGGGAAGGTGTATTGGAAAACTGATCCTCACAAGTTCCTCGATAGCCCGGCATTTGAAAATGTCGTCGCTCAATACAGCGGTGTCATTCAGCAATCTGACTACGATCCGCAAAAGGTCGGCAAGGGCGCTATGAGCTACACCGCCGTTGAAAACTCGATGAAGCTCGCAGTTCTTATGGGCTAGCGGATACTTAGGCAAAGCATCGGCGCGCAAGGACGTCATTTATGCCCGACGCACTTGCGCGCTTATTATTAAGCTGGCTATGTAAAACTCCGGTATAGAAATGAACTATTGTCGTTCTTTATCGACCAGTAGTTGGCAAAACTCCCCTACGTCCATCAGCCAGCTTTGCTGTTCAGCCGTATATGAACCAAATACAGGACGAGGCACAACCAGTTGCAGACTATGCCTGCGCATCGAGTCCGTGTACTCAGTGCTCACCGCCACATCAAGTGTAATCAAATGCTTATTTTCAATTCTATCCGCTTCTTCCAACACTTGGCGCCAGCGCTCTTTAACGGTCGTTTTTGCGCCAAGCATGGTCAGCTTCTCGGCAGGATACAAAGGATTTCTATAAGCCTCAATCGACGGCATAATGAAATCTGGCTTTGATTTGCCCTCAGTATACGGCTGAGCGGAATAACTTATGCCCCATCCCTTAAACAAGTACTCAAGTTGATGCTCGAAAGCAGTTCCCGCGCGCGATTTCCTCCGCTGGAAAGCTGACATCGTGGTCCGTAACACTCCATCAACATCGAGATCGCCTCTTAGATAGGGAGCCAAATCGCGCTCAAGCAGATGCCTCTCGAATACCTTAAAGAGAATCTCTTCTCGCTCATAGCAGTCAAGAAGGCACTTGTCGGGGTTGCTCCTCCAATCAAGCACACCCAAAGTCGAGATGGAATACCTCGTGAATTCAATCCCTTTGGGAAAAGAATCACCGAACTTTTCGACCATTTCATCCAAATACGTAACAGCCGACGTGGGAAGCGAAACTTCGATGCCAATCGCTTCAAGAATGGATGCGGCGATTGAGTCTATTCGCCTGTCATCTGCGGTTGACCGCGAAAAACCACTGTCGCCAACTTCGTTCAAACCGAAAAGCCATCTTAATTGGCACTCGGCATTTGATCCTTGTCTAGCAAATACAATCAGAAGACCATGCTCGTCTGAAGGTGCAATGACCATCAGGTCACCGATTCTCGAGGCCCGTATCGCTTCGCTATCGTTGTAATAGAGTCTGTATTCTGTCCTAGTCGGATGCTTCCTGCGCGCGTCGTACCAAGTCGTAAACCCGTGATCAAACAAAGGGTCTGCATCGTCGCAAAGAAATACGAAGGTCGTCGGTATATTTCTTATATCATCGTCGCCAAACAGGGAACGGAGCTCCGCAGTTCCGTTGAATTCATGCTGGTTGCTGCGTTTTCTATCAATATCAACAGCAACGAGTTTCTTCGCAACCGCGCCGTCAAAATAGCTACTCAGAACTCCGTAGTCCATCGAAATACGCTCCCATCATCAGCTTGGCCACTGCTCGCACAGCCGGTACGGTGACAGAATTACCAAATTGATGATATGCCTGCGTATCCGAAACCGGAATAATGAATTGATCGGGGAACCCTTGAAGTCGGGCACATTCACGCGGAGTCAGCTTGCGAGGGTTCTTCCCCTCGCCACGTGAAACAAGAATCTCACTTCCGTCCTTGTGATAGCGTGCTGAAAGCGTCCTTGTCGTGTCATTGGGGCCAACCGTACTATAGCCAAAGCCATTGCCTGCCGCCTGATGCTTTTCCTTATATGCACGCAAATAAGCCCACAGTTTGTCGGAAAGAACGTATCGATCATCAGGAGTATCTTCAAGAATCTCCCCGACGGTGTGCCCACCGCCCCCAAGCTCTAGTTGGTCCCAATCAAAATTAGTTTTTTTCTTAAAGCCAACAATGTAAATGCGCTCACGATGCTGGCAAGTCCAATTCTTGCTATCAAGAACCTTGTAGTGCACATCGTAACCAAGCTCGTCCTTAAGGGTCTGCATAATAATCCTGAAGGTCTTGCCGCGATCGTGACTCGTTAGGTTTTTAACGTTTTCCAGCAGAAAAGCATCAGGTTTTTTGTCGCGAATAATACGAGCTACTTCGAAAAATAATGTCCCCTGCGTCTTGTCTTCAAAGCCAGTAGCACGTCCCATCGATTTTTTCTTTGAAACGCCCGCGAGCGAGAATGGCTGGCACGGAAATCCCGCCAATAAAACGTTAAATTTTGGAATGTCGTCCGAACGAACGTCATGAATGTCCCCAGCTGGCTGATCACCGTAATTCATGCGGTACGTCTTCTGTGCATATTTATCCCACTCACAAGAAAAAACGCACTTGCCACCAAGTTCTTGGAACGGCAAGCGAATGCCACCGATACCAGCAAATAGGTCAATGTAAGTGAAAGGAGCGTCCTCCCGATCACCCTGCGCAAAGGGCGCCTGATAACCTAGGGAGCGTATAAACGTGAGCTCCGTAGCAGATGGACTGGTCTCGCCAGTCTCCCAACGCCGGACGGTTCTATCACCATTAGGTCCCATGCCAAGAGCGGCGGCGAACTCCTTCTGAGTCAGCGCGAGCTCCTTGCGTTTGGCAGTTATCTCTTCCCTAACGTCTTTCATGCTATCCAATCGGAACAAACTACGGACGAACTGTCCGCTAATTGACACAGCGTTATCAAGATTAAACGCGATGCATGGCAGTTGCAACACTTTGTTGCAACGCCTTTCAACGGTAACTTAGATTAACGTGTCGCACGGACAAACAATTGCCCCAACTTGCAACTAGCCAACATCAGGCCTGTGTATTCAGTCACAACCTAGAGCTATCAGCAAAGGCGCCATTAACTCGCGTCGTTTGGCAGTTTTAGAGTTCTCTTCTACAAGACCTCTCAGCCGCTGTATGTCAAGCCCTCGCCCAAGCGCGTCGTGATAGGCATCGATAATTAATGAGGGGTCCTCGCAATCGAGGCAAAGATCGACAAGCGTGCGCTCGGGTTTAGTTACCGGCAGGCCGTCGAGCCAGACAATGTCCTGCTCAGCGATCTCGCGCTTTGCAAAAGAAAGGGATTCGTTTCTCGTATTGATGCGCATGGGCGCGGTCATCCTGTAGGGGGACAGATGGAAATCGCCCATTTGCTGTAGGTTCGCCGCTGTCGTACCGCTCACGACGATGCCATCCCACTGGCGTTTTCTCTCCCACGCGCAAAGGGAGGGATTGGTGAGCTTCCAAAAAGCGTTGAGCTCGTCAGTGTCTCGGCGCTGCGTTCCAGACATCCGGTAGGCGCCATGGCATATCCGTTCAAGACGTCCCGCACGGCATGAGTGTGCCAGTGCATCTCGAGAGATGTCCATACGAGCCGCCTGGGCTGTGGTGAAAACGCCCTCGCTCTCGGAAAGCTCGCTTATCGCCGTTATGTTGCTAAAGTACTTCATGTTGCAATTGTAGGATATTTTCATACTTTTGCAACGTGATTTTGATTCCCTATGACCGGCGTGCTTTGCGTACCCCTTTTCTGCCACCACTTTGTCATCGGCCCACCATCCCCTGCTATCGAGGTCTAATACTTTTCCGCGAAGTGAACGTCTGTTTTTGGACCCCTGGAGCATCCGCATTTTTCAACGGCATAAACGCAGGATTCTGGCATCAAAGCCGCAGGAAACGGCACCCGAAAAGTGTCGATGCTTCGGGGGTCCGTTTTCACTCATTCACTTCTCGGAAAAGTATTAGACCTCGCTGTCAGCCGTCCCAAAGATCAGACTGCACCTCCTTCACGCCACGCAAAACCTGCCTTTTCTGCCCCCGCCCGCCTCCGCGCCACCCAAAAACTCATCCACTATTAATCTTGGCTCAAGAATCGCTTAATCTATAACCTGCACTATAGAGTTCGACCAAGGGCGGGACGGCACCGCGCAACGCAGGCCGCCGAACGCAACGCTCGCGCCCGGGCAGATAGCCCGGCGTCGCGCCCATCGAACGAAAGGACAGGTCATGGACGACCTCGAAAAAGTTGAAACCATCCGCACCAAGTGCAACGTGAGCTATACCGATGCCAAGGCCGCGCTCGACGCCGCCGACGGCAACGTTCTGGACGCCATCATTTGGCTCGAGTCGCAGGGCAAGACCCAGACCACGTCGGCGCACGCCGCCACCGAGTCCGCGCCGGCCGATGAGCCCTCGGCCGAGATGGTCGCCGCACAGGCCGCCTACGAGAAGTCGAGCGAAAAGACCGATTTCTCCAAGAAGATGGACAGCGTGTGGGAGTACCTCAAAAAGCTCTTCCGCCTGAGCCTAGACACCAAGTTTATCGCCACGCGCCGCGATGTGATAATCCTCAACATTCCCATCCTGATCCCCATCGTCGCCCTGTTTGCCTGGGGCGCCACGATTTGGCTGATGCTGCTTGGCCTGTTCTTTGGCATGCGCTACCGCATCGACAGCGACGGCGACGTGCCCGGCAGCATCAACAACCTTATGAATCACGCCGCCGACGCCGCGGACGACATCAAGCAAAATCTGAACGACGACAAATAATCGCAGACGGGGGCACGTATGGCACGAATCCTGATCGTAGAGGACGAGGAGAAAATCGCCCGCTTTGTGACACTCGAGCTGGAACACGAGGGCTACCAGGTTGAGCACGCCGCCGACGGCCGCACCGCCGTTGACCTGGCGCTGGAGCGCGACTACGATCTGATTCTGCTCGATGTACTGTTGCCGCAGCTCAACGGCAAGGAGGTGCTGCGACGCGTCCGCAAGCACAAGGATGTGCCGGTGATTATGGTCACCGCGCGCGATGCCGTGATGGACAAGGTGGCCGGGCTCGACGCCGGTGCTGATGATTACCTGACCAAGCCGTTTGCGATTGAGGAGCTGTTCGCACGGATCCGCGTGGCGCTGAAGCGCTCGGAGGCCGTGCGGGCGGCTTCGGGCGTTGGCGGCGTCGGTGCCGGGGCGAACGTAGTGGGCGGCGCGGGCGCCGGCACCGTTGCGATGCCCCTGGCCGGCGGCTCGGCCCAGGCATCCGCCTCGCCCTCCCCCGCCGCGCTCGTCGTGGGTTCGGTCGCGCTCGATCCCGACCGCCGCGAAGTCACGGTCGGCGGCTCGCCCATCGCGCTCACGGCTCGCGAGTTCGACGTCCTCGCCCTGCTTATGGCACATGCCGAAACTGTGCTCACGCGCGAGCGCATTGCGCACGAGGCGCTGGGCTACGAATACGTAGGAGACACCAACAACGTCGACGTACACATCGCGCACCTACGCGCCAAAATCGAGGACGGCGGCAGTGCCCGCATTATCCAGACCGTGCGCGGGGTGGGCTATGTCTGCCGCGCGTAACGCCGAGACCAAGCGCGTCACCTCCATCGCCCGCGCCATCAACTGGAGCTATATGTGGCGCCGTCTGGTGAGCTACGTCTGGCTCGATCTGTTGCTGGTGGTGATTTCGGCGGCGATTCTCGTCTATGGATACAACCAGACGCTGCCCGACGGCGCGTTTACCGCAGGATGGATCCCCAGCGCCACCGTTCGCGGCGTGTCGCTGAAGCCCGCGCACAGCTGGGACCTGACAACGCTCACCTATACCGTCGGGCTTGCGCGCACAGCAAAGACCTTCCCCCTCGCGCAGGACCTCGTCGCGCTATGGCCTCTCTACCTTGTCGTTATGGGTTGGCAGGTCATCAGCGTGCTCAACATGCTCGGCGGCGCCCGCCGCGTGCGCCGCACCATGGCGCCGCTCAACGACCTTGCCTTGCGCGTGGACGAGCTCGGCCGTATGCAGCTCTCCGGCGGCAAGATGGAAACGCTGGAGCAGGCCATCGAGCGCGCAAGCGTCGACTCGCCGAGCGTCACCACCGGCGACGCCGACCTGGCAAGCATCGAGGTCGCACTCAACCGCCTGCTGCGCCAGATGCAAGAGGCCAAGCTGCAGCAGATGCGCTTTGTCAACGATGCGAGCCACGAGCTGCGCACGCCCATCGCGGTGATTCAGGGCTACGTGAACATGCTCGACCGCTGGGGTAAAAACGACCCGGACGTACTGGCAGAGTCCATCGCCTCGCTCAAGGCCGAAAGCGAGCACATGCAGGAGCTCGTGGAGCAGCTGCTGTTTTTGGCGCGCGGCGATGCCGGACGCACGGCCCTGCGGCATGCGAATACCAACCTGGCCGCACTGGTCGGCGAGGTATGCGAGGAGTCGCAGATGATCGATGCCGAGCACACGTATCGGCTGGCTTTTGACGCCTTGCTTGCCAGCGACCCGCGCTGCGACGCGCCCGTCGACGTGGCGCTCGTGAAGCAGGCTCTGCGCGTGATCGTGCAAAACGCCGCCAAGTACTCGGATGCGGGAACGACCGTCACATTTGGCATAACGCCCAATGCGGGCTTGGGCACGATCGACATAAGTGTTGAGGACGAGGGCATCGGCATGAACCAGGAATCCGCAGCTCACGCGTTTGAACGGTTCTACCGCGCCGACAATGCACGCGATGCCGGCGCACAGGGCTCGGGTCTGGGGCTTGCCATTGCCAAGTGGATCGTCGACAGCCATGGCGGTGTCATTGGCGTGACCTCAGTCGAGGGCGTCGGCAGCCGCTTTACGATTCGGCTGCCACGGTAGGGGCGTCTCTCACGAATCGAAGGTGAATGCTTTTCCGCGAAGTGAACGACCTATTTTGGACCCCCGAAGCATCCGCACTTTTTGGCGCCAAAACCGCAGGAAATACCTGACAAAACCGCAGGAAAGAGCGACGTAAAAGTGTCGATGCTTCAGGGGCTCGATTTCACTCGTTCACTTCGCGGAAAAGCATTCACCTTCGATTTACGGCAGCCCGTCAGTCACCCTCTCGGCATTAAAAATGGGGCAAAGCCACGCGCCTTACCCCATTTTTCGTTAGCCATAGCAGCTCGTGCGCTACTCGCGGCACAGGTGCACGGCGAAGCCGGCGAACTCGCGCTTAAAGTACACGAGCTTGGTGCTACCGTCGGGCAGCAGCACGCACGACTCCTCGTTGACCTCGAGCCCGCGCTCGGCAAACCACTTCTCCGCCGCATCGATGTCGTTGACGGCAAAGCCGATGTGGCCCTTGGCGCCACGACCGTTCTGCTTCATAACCTCGACCAGCGAATCGTTAAAGTACGAAACGGGGGTCTCGATGACGGGCAGGCCCATCATCGTCGAGAACAACTCCGCGATCTCCAGGGCGTCTGCCGGGTCGGTGGCGTTGATGCCCACATGGGCAACGCGCATGCCAAAGAGTTCAACCGGATTGGCGTTCTGCTCATTCATACAGGCAGCGCCTACTGAGCCATAACGTCGAGAACGGCCTTCTCAGCAGCGACGCGGTTCATGCCGGTCATGAAGGGCACGCCGCTCACGTACGGGCAGGTGAGGCCCTCAGGGGCAACGGTGGTGGCGATCAGCAGGTCGGCGCCCTCGTCGCAAGCGTCCTTGGCCTCGGAGATGGCGCACTGCACGATCTCATACTTGCCGGCATAACCGTTGGCGTCGAGCATGGTGGCGACTTTCTGGGCAACGAGCGTGGAAGTAGCAGCGCCAGCACCGCAAGCCAAAACGATTTTCTTCATAGGTAATGTCTCCCTTCATGGTTTACTTTAGGTAAGTGTACCGCAGCGAGCGATGGCACTCGGCCTCGATGAGCTTTTATGCCAGTTTGCTTGCGCGCTGCGTATAATACATCCAGTACGTGTTGTCATACCGCTCGCTTTATGAGCGACTAAGGACCCTAATATGCCCGATTCCCGCACACTCTGGACCGCCGTCGTTATCATCTGTATCGCCGTGTCGGTGTTCTTTAGCATCAAAAAACGCACCACGTTTAAGCGCCTGCAGCAGCTTATGGCTGCCAAGCAGTGGGACGAGTTCGATCGTTTGCTCGACGGCAAACTCACCAGCATGCTGTACCCGCGCTACAACCGCGACTACCTGCGCCTGAACTCCTATCTGCTACGCGAGGACCATGAGCGCGCTGACGAGATGTTCGATCTGCTGCTGGGGCTCAACCTGCCCAAGATGCAGCGCGTCGACCTGGTGATCAAGGCCTTTAACTACTACGTTGGCCAGGAGGACCGCAAAAAGTCTAAGGAGCTGCTGCACGAGATCAAGGGCTTTGAGGGCGGTCAGGCCGAGGCGGTCGCACACGAATGCCAGCTAATGTACGACACGATGATCCTCAAGCGCCACAACGACATTCCCGAGCTGGAGCGCATGCTCAAGGAAGCCGGTGACGACAAGGTCAAGCGCTGCCGCTTGGAGTACCTGCTGGCCCTGCAGTACCAGAACAAGGGCGACGAAGCCAAGTTTGCCGAGTACTTGGAAAAGTCAGGCCAGCACTCGATGGCCGTCAACGCGTAACGGACGGCTTGTGCTAGACTTCTAGTCTCACGGGGGCGTGGCGGAATTGGCATACGCAGGAGACTTAAAATCTCTCGCCGCAAGGATTGTGGGTTCGAGTCCCACCGCCCCTACCATATGAAGCGTTCGAGCCCGTGTCCCGTTGGGATGCGGGCCCGTTTTTTTCGGACGCCGGTGGGGCTCGAACCCGCGAGGGGGCGAGCGTCAAGCGGACGCGCAGCGTCCGCAGCGAGCCGGCAAGGGCGCCGGCAGGCGGCCGAAGCCGGTGCGGATTTGCGCAGCAAATACGCGGAAGTCCCACCGCCCCTACCATGTAGTGCTTACGAGCCCGTGTCCCCCAGGGATGCGGGCTCGTTTCTTTTAGGTGCCGTCAACTGCAGAGCAGCTCATTTGGGACAGAGCTTTTTTGACTACTTTTAAAGAGCACTCAGGCTCGGGGTCCAGGCGATGGTGGGAGTCGCGCCGTCGAGAACCTCGTTGATGGTGGCGGCCATGCCGGCGAGCAAGCTGTTCTCGCTTACGGTGAGCGTGTCGTAGCCACCGGCGCGCATAAGCTCGCGGATCACCACGGCGCCGGCCAGAATCACGCCCGCGCGCTTGGGCTGCACGCCCGGCAACGCGGCAATGTCCGTAACGTCCAGCGCGGACATGCGCTCGATAGCGGCCGAGACCTGCTCCATCGAAAGCTCGCGCAGGTGCACAAAGCTCGAATCGTACGGCTCCAGTTCGTGAACGAGCGCCACGAGCGTGGTGACGGTACCGCCCACCGCAACGAGGCGTTCGGCGCGCTCAAAGTCGACAGGCAGGCCCTCAAAATAGGCGGCGAACTGCTCGCCTGCCCACGCGGCAACGGCAGCAAGCTCGCCATCCGCGGGCGGCAACGCGGAGAAAAAGCGCTCCGTCACGCGACGGCAACCGATGTCCAGCGAGCGCGTTCCCTCCAGCGCAAAGACGCCGCGCTCCGGAGCGTATACGCCCGTCGCGAGTTCCGTGGACCCGCCGCCCGAATCCGCGACGATGATGCGCTCGCCGGCAAAGTCGTGCGCCACGCCAAAAAACGTCAGGCGCGCCTCGACCTCGCCCGGAATCACCTGTGGTTCGAGCCCCAACTCGCGCAGGCCGTCCAGCAGCAGCGCGGCATTGGACGCATCGCGCGCGGCGCTCGTGCACGTGGTGCAGACGCACGCGGCCCCAAAGGCACGGGCCTCGTCCACAAACATGCGGCACGCAGCGAGCACACGCTCAACGGCCGCCTCGCAAAAGCGGCCCGTCGCGTCCACGCCCTCGCCCAGGTCGGTAATCTCGGTATGCTTGGACGATTCCACGATCGCCCCGGCCTCGACCTGCGCCAGCACCAGTCGCGACGACACCGTTCCCAGGTCGATCGCGGCTACCTTATAGCGTTTGCAATTTGTCATTGCGGGCTCCCCTCCGGGCGCTATTTGCCGTTGGACACGACCGTCTGACCCTCGACGCCGTTAAACCCAAACAGCATGTCGAGCGCCTGGATGTACCACGGCGCGTCCTTGCCGACTTCTTCGATTTCCTTGGCCACTTCGCTGGCCTTCTTGGCGTTTGAGGACTTTTTGCTCGACGACGAGTCCGAATCGTCGTCCAAGCCCAGCACGTCAATCTTCTTCTCGCCGGGCATCACCAGGCCCAGGTCCTCGGACGCCGCGTCCTTGATACCCTCCTCCGAGAGCAGCTTGTCGACGCTTTTTTGCAGCTCATCATTGTATTGCTGGCGAATCTCGACCTGCTTGGCCAAGATATCGCTCGAACGCTTTGCCACGTACAGGTCGCGCACGGGGAAATACAGGCTCACGAGCACCAGCGCCACCACGACACCGATAAACAGCGGACGCAGAGAGCCATGCGTAAAGTCATAGATCGCCTTGACCACCGCGTTGTCGTTGGCGTAGCGCATAAAGTCCGAGCCCGAAAAACGGTTCGAGGGCCTGCTCGATTTGTCGTGTGCCTGAGTCGAGGGACGCGACGTATGCGACGAACGTGCCGGGCGCACCGGTCCATCTGTCGAAGTATTCACTTGAGCATTGGGGCGCGAGGTACTTGTCGGGCGCTGCACGGGGCGGTCGACGCCGGCGTAGGCGGGCCCACCGAACTGCACCGTGCGTGCACGGCGAGGCGACGGCTCGCGTGAACCGGCGGAATAGTACCTGTTGTCGTAAATCTGATCCATGTGCGCCTTGTGCGGTTGAGGTTTGTTTGCGCTAAGTCCTTTAGTTATAGCACGAGCGCCCGCACCGCCTTCGCCAGCCTTTGCTCGACATAAAAAAGGCGCTGAGCCATATGGCCCAGCGCCCACAGCGCTTTGCGGCGTCCAGCCAAGGCGGGGCGGAACCGAGTCAGCCTCCTCCTCGCCAAATTCGCCCGTTTAGCGAATGTTGTAGAACGCGGCCTTGCCGGCGTAGCGCGCGCTGCCCTCGAGCTCGTCCTCGATGCGAATGAGCTGGTTGTACTTGGCGATACGGTCGCTGCGGCACGGGGCGCCCGACTTGATCTGGCCGGCATTGACGCCCACGACCAGGTCGGCGATCGTGGAATCCTCGGTCTCGCCGGAGCGGTGACTCACGATGCAGGCGTAACCGGCCTCCTTGGCGGTCTCGATGGCCTCGAGCGACTCGGTGAGCGTGCCGATCTGATTGACCTTGACCAGGATCGCGTTGGCGGCACCCAGCTCGATGCCCTTCTTGAGGCGCTCGGTGTTGGTGACGAACAGGTCGTCGCCCACCAGCTGCACCTTGTTGCCAATGCGGCGGGTAAGCTCAACCCAACCGTCCCAGTCCTCCTCGGCCATGCCGTCCTCGATGGAGATGATGGGATAGGTGTCGACGAGCTTCTCCCAGTAATCAACCATCTGGGCACTCGTGTACTCCACGCCCTCGCCCTTGAGCTCGTACATGCCGGTCTCGGCGTTGTAGAACTCGGTCGAGGCCGGATCCATGGCGTACATGAAGTCGACGCCGGGCTTAAAGCCAGCCTTCTCGACGGCCTTGGTAATGTACTCGAACGGCTCGGCATTGGTCTTGAGGTTGGGCGCAAAGCCGCCCTCGTCGCCCACGCCGCCGCCCAGGCCCGCCTCGTGCAGCACGCCCTTGAGGGTGTGGTAGACCTCGGCGCACCAACGCAGGCCCTCGGCAAAGCTCGGGGCGCCCACCGGCATGATCATGAACTCCTGGAAGTCAACGTTATTGTCGGCATGGACGCCACCGTTGAGGATATTCATCATAGGCGTGGGCAGCAGGTGGGCGTTGACGCCACCCAGATACTGGTACAGCGACAGACCCGCCGACTCGGCAGCGGCGCGGGCAACGGCCAGCGACACGCCCAGAATGGCGTTGGCACCGAGCTTGGTCTTGTTGGGGGTACCGTCCGCGGCGACCAGCGCGGCATCGACGGCGCGCTGGTCGAAAGCATCGAGGCCCACGACGGCGTTAGCGCACTCGTTGTTGACGTGCTCGACGGCCTGCGAAACGCCCTTGCCCAGGTAGCGGCCCTTGTCGCCATCGCGCAGCTCGCAGGCCTCAAAGGCGCCGGTCGAAGCACCCGAAGGCACCATTGCACGGCCAAAGCTACCGTCCTCGAGCACGACCTCGACCTCGACGGTGGGATTGCCGCGGCTGTCGAGCACCTCGCGACCGTAGACGTCCAAAATATCGCTCATGTTGTCTCCCTCTCACTTGGAAACGGGTTGAATGCTTGGCGACACGGCTTGCACGCTACAGTGGCGCGCAGGTTCATAAGTTAGCCTTATCGCACTTTTTGCATTATGCCCTAAGTTAGCCAAGGGATACAATCTTTTTGAAAAATAATGGGGGCGATGAGAAAGTCCGTCCCGTCGCCCCCGCAGTCTTACTCCTCTGCCTTTGCGGCATCCCAGAGGTCATTGAGGCCGTGGGTCGAAAGCTCGGCCAGATCCACGTGGGCGTCGGCCGCCATCTGCTCCATCGCGGCCCAGCGACGGCGGAACTTTGCCGTGCTGGCACGCAGGGCGCTCTCGGCGTCGATTCCCTCCTTGCGCGCAACGTTGACCAGGGCAAAGAGCAGGTCGCCAAACTCCATCTCGCGCTCGGGCGAGCCGGGAGCCTCGGCCTCAAACTCGGTACGCTCCTCAGCGACCTCGTCCCACACATCCTGGACCGTCTCCCACTCAAAGCCCACGGCCGCCGCCTTGCGCGACACCTTCTGAGCTTGCATCAGCGCCGGCAGGTGCGTGGGCACGCCGTCGAGCAGGCCTTCGGGCGCAGCCTCGTCCGCCGCCACAGCCTTGTCCTTGGCAGCCTTCTCGGCAAGCTTGACCTCGTCCCAAATCTTGAGCACCTCGTCGGAGCTGTCGGCATCCGCATCGCCAAAGACGTGCGGATGGCGACGGATGAGCTTGGCGTCGATATCGTGCGCCACGTCGGTCAGCGTAAACTCTCCGGCGTCCGCCGCGATCTGCGCATGCAGTACGACCTGCATGAGCACATCGCCCAGCTCCTCGCGCAGATGCGCCACGTCGTCCGCCTCAATGCAATCGAGCGCCTCGTAGGCTTCCTCGATCATGTTCTTGCCAATGCTCTGATGCGTCTGCTCGCGGTCCCACGGGCAGCCATCAGGCTGACGCAGGCGCCAGATGGTCTGCACCAGATGCTGCAGCTCGGCCGACGCGTCGACCAGCGTGGACAGGTCGCGCGAACCCTCGGCATTTTGCTGAGCCATATGCTCGGCCATGGTTACTCCTCCTCCAGGATCACGTGACGGAACGCGCCGCCCTCGTAGATGCCGTAGCTGTGCGCACCGTCCTTGGGAATGCTCACGCTGCCGGGGTTGAAGAGCCACAGGCCCGGGTGCGCGGCGCTTGCCTCGTTAACCTTGATGTGCGTGTGGCCGTAGACGAGCGCGGAGCCCTCGGGCAGCGCGGGCGCGTGGTCGACGCTGTTGTGCATGCCGGCGCCAAAGACGTGGCCGTGCGTCAGGAACAGCTCGCGACCGGTCTCGTCGAACAGCGTGGCGTAGTCCGCCATAACGGGAAAGTCGAGGACCATCTGGTCGACCTCGGCGTCGCAGTTGCCGCGCACCGCGATGATGCGGTCGGCCAGGGCGTTGAGCAGCGGAATCACACGCTTGGGGGCGTAGTCGCGCGGCAGGTCGTTGCGCGGGCCGTGGTAGAGCAGGTCACCCAGCAGCACGATGCGGTCGGGCTGCTCGGATTCGATGGCGGCGACCAAGCGCTCGGTCCAGTATGCCGAGCCGTGGATGTCGGAGGCGATGAGGTATTTCATGGGGAGTCCTTTCGGAGTGGGGCTGATGTGGCCGGGCGCGAGATGTCGCCGGCCGCGCTATTCAAATCGCAGTGCCGAGGCTTGTGCCGCCTGCATCACGCGCTGGAGCGGCACGTTATGCTCGCGGGCAAGACGGGCGCAGTCCTCGTACTCGGGCGCCGCACGCTCACTGCCGTCGGACAGGGTGGCTACTTTGACGGCCACCTCGCCCCAAGGCGTCGCTACCTGCTCAAAACGACGCGGCAGGCAAACGCGTTCCATCACCTGGCAACGAACGGCGTTGGTCGTGGTTTCCAAAAAGATAATCGTCTGCAGGCGTTCGATATCCTCATGCGAGCAGATCACCTGCAGCTGCCAGCCGGGGCGGCCTTTTTTGCAGTAGAGGGGCAGCCAGTGCACCTCGCGGGCGCCTGCCTCGCGCAGGCGGTCGGCGGCATAGGCGAGTACCTCGGGCGACGCATCATCGATGTCGCACTCCAGCTTGACGATGGTTTCGGGCGCATCGGTCTCGCGGGACAGCGGAGATGTACTTCCACGTTGCATACGGTCCGGATCCTTTCCGCACGGGCTCGTTTTATTCACCCAAACGCTAGCACATCGAACGTGGCACAGGCGTGACTTTCGTCCGTCGTCGCCCTTGCCCCTATCCAAACATGTACGTCAGCCTCCAAACATGTCATTTTTTGTCGGTTTTGGAGGCTGACGTACACGTTTTGGAGCGGGCCGCACACGATCAAAATTGCGCCCGCATTCCGTCCACCACAAAGTTCGCCGCACTCAACAATTTTGAACTTACTACGCAGTTCATCGGCTAAAAATTACCCTCGGCATACTTACCCGCTGCACGATGTTACTCTAGTTGCATTTGGCTAACTAAGCGGCTGCCGAGGACCCAGCCCGGCACCGTTACGGCATAGGAGGTTTCATGTTCGAGAAGCGGCTCTTCTCCCTGGTTCCGCAGGCAACGCCCTACATTATGGCAAGCGTCCTGTTTAAGTGGATCGCGCTCATGGCAAACATCACGGTGATGTGGATGCTTGCGCGCATCTTGGGCGGCATCGTCACGAACGGTCTTTCCGCCGCGCTCGCCGTCGATGCCCTCGCACAGGCGGCCTTGCCGCTCGCCGCCGCCATCATCGTGCGCGCCGCCTCCATCTACCTGGCCCAACGCGCCGGCGACAATGCCGCGTTCGAGGCCGTCCGCCGCGTGCGCTCGCTCGTCTACGACAAGCTCACCGCACTCGGCCCCTCCTACACCGAAACCGTCCCCACCACCGAGGCCGTCCAGACCAGCGTCGAGGGCGCTACGCAACTCCAGGTGTACTTTGGCGGTTACCTGCCGCAGCTCTTCTTTGCCGGCTTGGCACCCATCACGCTGTTTGTACTGCTCGTGGGCCAGGCGGGTCTTCCCGCCGCGCTGCTGCTCGCCTGCGTTCCGGTCATCCCCGTCTCCATCATGATGGTCATGCGCAACGCCAAAAAGATCGGTGCCGAGTACTGGGGCAGCTATGTCGATCTGGGCGGCATGTTCCTGGAGGCCGTGCAGGGTCTCACCACCCTTAAGGTCTACCAGGCCGATCGCAGCTGGCACGAGCGCATCAACGCCGAGTCCGAGCGTTTCCGCACAGCGACCATGCGCCTGCTGGTGATGCAGCTGCGCTCCATTTGCGTTATGGACCTGGTCGTCTATATGGGCGCCGCGCTCGGCATTATCGTAGCCACGCTGCAGCTCGCCACGGGCAAGATTGGCTTTGAGGCTGCCTTCCTCATCGTCTTTCTGTCGCAGGAGTTCTTTTTGCCTATGCGCCGCCTGGGATCGCTGTTCCACACGGCCATGAACGGCATGGCCGCCTCGCGCCGCATGTTTGGCATTTTGGATACGCCCGAGCCCGAGCGCGGCGATGTTGAGCTTGACGGTCGCGGCGATATCGAGCTCGCGGGCGTGAGCTATGCATACGGCGACCGCACGGTGCTGGACAGCGCCAGCGCGACCATTGCGCACGGCTCGCTCGTGGCACTCGTAGGCGAAAGCGGCGGCGGCAAGTCCACGATCGCGGGGATTATCGCGGGCCGCAAGGGTGCCTACCGTGGCAGCGTTCGCATCGGCGGCGTCGAGCTGCGCGACGCCACGGCCGCCTCACTCATGCGCGCCGTCACCCTGGTGCCCACCAACGGTTACCTGTTTGCCGGCACCCTGCGCGACAACCTGCTGCTCGCCCAGCCCAGCGCCACCGATACCGAGCTCATGGACGCACTCGACCGCACGCGCGTGGCGGCCTTTGTGCAGGCCAACGGCGGGCTCGACATGATGATTAACGAGGGCGGCACCAACCTTTCGGGCGGCCAGCGCCAGCGCGTGTGCATGGCCCGCGCCCTGCTGCACGACTCGCCGATCTATGTCTTTGACGAGGCGACGAGCAATGTGGACGCCGCAAGCGAAGCCGCAATCGGCGAGGTCATTGCATCGCTCGCCGGCAAGCACACCGTAATCGTGGTGGCACACCGCCTGTCGACGATCGTAGGCGCCGATCAGATCCTGGTGCTGGAGCGTGGCCGTATTGCCGAGCACGGGACTCACGGCGAGCTCTTGGCCACCGCGGGCGCCTATGCGCGCATGTGGAACAGCCAGGAGCAGCTCTCGGCATATGCGTATGCGGAGGGTGATGCCGAGGATGTCGGCGCGGTTGAGGCTGCTGACGGCAGCGCCGCCTGTACCGATGGCCTCAACAGTGCTAGCTCGTCTTCCGCTGCCGCGGCGCTTGACTCCGGCCGCGTCCGTCGCTCGGCGCCGTCCATCATGTGGCGCATGATGAGGCTCGTCCGACCGCTTGCCGGCTGGCTTGTGCTAGCCGTCGCGCTGGGCAGCATTGGCATGCTCACCGCCGCGTTCGTACCGGCCTTTGGCGCCCTTGGCCTTATGGCCGCGCTGGGCCGCAACGCCTTGGGGCTTGGTCTTATCGTCACATGCGCGGCCTGTGCCGCCTGCGGCATCGCGCGCGGGCCGCTCCACTACGGCGAGCAGCTCTGCAACCATTACATCGCATTCCGTCTGCTCGCACACATTCGCGACCTGGTGTTTGGCGCCCTGCGCCAGCTCGCCCCCGCCAAGCTCGAGGGCCGCGGCAAGGGCGAGCTCGTGAGCCTGGTCACCTCGGATATCGAGCTGCTCGAGGTCTTCTACGCGCACACCATCTCGCCCATTGCCATAGCTCTGGTCTGCACCGTTGTGTTTGAGGGCTTTTTGCTGGCTGTGAGCCCCGAGCTCGCGGGCATCGCGCTCGTGGCCTACGCGGTCCTGGGCGTGCTGCTGCCCCTGACCTCGGCCAAGGCATGCGGCACCACCGGCCGCCAGAGCCGCGAGGGCGCCGGTAAGCTGGGCGCCTTTGTACTCGACAGTCTGCGCGGCGCGGGCGAGACCATCCAGTTTGCCGGTGACACCGATCGCAGCCGTGCCCTGGGCAAGCTGACCGAGCAAGTCGGCGCCGTGGACGCGCGCCTCAAGCGCCGCCAGGCGGTCAGCGAGGCCGTAGCCGATGCGCTTATTCTTGTGGCTAATCTGGTGATGCTCGGGCGTGCGCTGCAGCTGGTGGCTGCGGGAACGATTGACTTTGCCGCAGCGTTTGTCGCCGTCTTTACCTTTGTGTCGTCGTTTGGCTCGGTGATGGCCGTGAGCCGCCTGGGCGCCTCACTGCAGGAGACGCTCGCCTCGGGCGCACGCGTGCTCGATTTGCTCGACGAGCAGCCCCAGTGCGCCGAGGTCGCCGATGGACAGAACGTTGAGTTTGCCGGCGCCGCAGCCGAGCATGTGAGCTTTAGCTATGTGGGCGGCGTGGACGCGGGCGGTGCGGGCGCCACAGAGCAGGTCGCGAACGACACCGCTTCGAGTCTCATCCTCGACGACGTGACCTGCACCTTTGCGCCCGGTACCATGACCTGCATCATGGGGCGCTCGGGTTCGGGCAAGTCGACGCTGCTTAAGCTGCTCATGCGTTTTTGGGACCCCGCAGCTGGCACCATCACGGTGAGCGGCGTCGATGCCCGCCACATCAACACGGCGAGCCTGCGCAGCCACGAGGCCTATATGACCCAGGACACACATCTGTTCTGCGGCACCGTACGCGAGAATCTGCTGGTTGCGCACGCCAGCGCCACCGATGCCGAGCTGCTCGACGCTTGCCGCTCCGCTTCGCTTACCGCCCTCATCGACCGCCTGCCGCAGGGTCTCGACACGCCCGTTGCCGAGCTGGGCGACTCGCTTTCGGGCGGCGAGCGCCAGCGCATCGGCCTTGCGCGCATCTTCCTCAACGACGCGCCTTTCATCTTGCTCGACGAGCCCACCAGCGCACTTGACGCTCTCAACGAGGCAGCCGTAATGCAGGCCGTTGACGAGCTCAAGCGCCGCGGCAAGACCATTGTGCTCGTAAGCCACCGTGCCAGCACCTGCGCGTTTGCCGATTTCTCGCTTTCGGTCGGGCACGGGAGGCTGAGCTAATGGCGCGCCCAGTCGACACACCGGAGCTAGCACGCAAACGTGAGCGTGAGGCCCAAATGGTGTCGCAGATGATTGCGCTGTGGTGTCGTGGGCATCATGGCGGCGGGCATGTGGTCGAACAGGCTGGCGGCGATGAGTCCGTGCGCGTGAAACTCGGCCTTCGAACCATTACGCTCTGCCCCGAATGCGCCGAGCTGCAGAAATACGCCATCGCGCGCATTGAGCACTGCCCGCACATGGGCACCAAGACATTTTGCTCGGCATGTCCTTCGCATTGTTACCGGCCTGCCATGCGCGAGAAGATCCGCGAGGTTATGCGTTGGTCGGGACCGCGTATGATCCGCTATCGCCCCATCACCGCCGTGAGACACGCGATGGTAACAGTGCAGGCCAAACGCGCGGCGGCACGAAGCAAGTAGTCGCCGGCGCCGGCACGCGCCGCCCCGCCTTTCCACTCGATTTCGGCACCCGGCGTGCGCGGCGTGTTGAGAGCTGCACCATTACAATGGAGCGGATTCACCAAATGCAAAGGAGTCGCCATGCCCGCCTGCCCGCTGGTCGATTGCCATACTCATACCTCGTTCTCGGACGGGCACGCCTCGTTTGAGGACAACGTCCGCGCTGCTGCCGCCGCCGGCTGCCGCGTTATGGTCTCGACTGACCACCTCACCCTGCCCGCCAGCATGGATTCCAATTGCGAGGTACAAGTTGTCGAGGGCGACCTGCCGGCACATCGTCTGGCTTTTGAGGATGCCCGCAAGCTTGCCGCGCAGATCGCGCCGGAGCTCGAGCTTGTCTATGGCTTTGAGTGCGATTGGTACGAGGGCTGCGAGCCTTTGGTTGAGCGCTGGTCCCAGGGCGCCATCGTACGCCTGGGCAGCGTGCATTGGATTGGCAACCCAGGCGATATCATGGCCGGTGCCGCGGGTACGGCGGGAACGAAGGACGTCGCTCGCCCCGATACACCCGACTCCCTTTGCGGTTGGATCGACGACGACACCAACCTGCACGTTTGGGAAAACTTAGGCGTACGCGGCGTGTGGGAGCGCTACGTCGACGACTGGTGCCGCGTTTGCGAAAGCCCGCTCAACTTTGACGTGATGGCCCACCCCGACCTGGTCATGCGCTTTTCGAAGGAGGGCTTTGCGCCCGACTTTGACCCCGCGCCGTTTTGGGAGCAGATGGCCGAATGCGCCCACGATACGGGTCGCCGCGTTGAGGTCTCGACCGCCGCACCGCGCAAGGGGCTCGACGATTACTACCCCGCGACCGGGCTGTTGCGCCGCTTCGCCCATGCCGAGGTGCCCATCACCTTTGGCTCGGACGCGCACCGCGCCTGCGACATCTGCTGGAACATCCGCGAGGCCCAGGCCCACGCCTACGACTGCGGCTACCGGGCCTTCGATATCCCCCACCCCACCGGCGAATGGGAATCCACGCCCCTCGCCTAACTAGTCGTTTAAGAACGTCCCCAATGACTAGTGGCGGCGGGCGTTGAGTTCGCCGGCCAGTTCGTCGAGGGTGATGCCGTAGCGCTCGAGCGTCACGAGCAGGTGGTAGATCAGGTCGCCGGCCTCGTAGCGGATGTGATCGTGGTCGTTATCCTTGCAGGCCATGATCACCTCGCTCGCCTCCTCGGCAAGCTTCTTGAGCAGCTCGTCCTCGACGTCGGTCAGCAGACGCGCGGAATAGCTCTCCTGCGGCGGCGCATCGCGACGGCCGTGAATCACCTCGGCCAGTCCCGTCAGCGTCTCACCGATGTTTCCCGGCTGCACGTTAGCTGTTCTGACTCCCATGGTTATTTCCTCTCGTTACTGCAGCGTAAAGTAGGTACCGGTCTCATCGAACCGAGGCTTTGCGCCCTTTTTCTCAAAGAACTCGACGATGACGGCATGGGCCTCATTGAGCCTTTCCTTCTCGGCCTCGAGCCAAAGCGACTGCGCCCCGCAGGCATCAGTCAGGTGCACGCGGCATGGCACGCCCGCGCGGAGGAGCTCGGTGTTGCAGTCGGCGACCTCGAACGGCGTCACGACTTTCATCACACTCCCCCTTCCACGCGCTTAAAGAAGCAGGTACGGTTGCCGGTATGGCAGGCCGGGCCCGGTGAGTCCACCTTGACCAGCAGCGTATCGCTATCGCAGTCGGCCCAGAGCTCCTTGACCTCCTGCATGTTGTCACTCGTCGCGCCCTTGTTCCAGAGCTCCTGACGGCTGCGACTCCAAAACCACGTGGTCCCGGTCTTGAGCGTCAGCCCCACCGATTCCTCGTTCATCCAAGCAACCATAAGCACCTCACCGGTGTCATACTGCTGAACCACGCAAGGAATCAGCCCGCGGGCGTCGTACGTAAGTTTTGAAGGATCGGTTATCTCTTCCATTTCTCTCCCCAAATTCAAACTTCGCAGGTCGGCGAGGGTTGTCCAGGTGCCCGAGATTCCGAGCGACAAGCCCGACGACGCGTACTTAAAGTACGCGAGGAGGGTTGGAGCCGGAAGGTCGGGCGCCTGGGCAAGCCGCAGCGCTAGAAGTCCAACCTGACAGGGATGCCTTGAGAGGCCATATATTCTTTGACTTCGCGAATGCTGAAGGTTCCAAAGTGAAAGACGCTGGCCGCCAGCACGGCGTCGGCTTCGCCCTCGATCACGCCCTCGGCAAAATGCTCGAGCGTGCCCACGCCACCGCTCGCGATGACGGGAATCGGCACCGCACGCGCCACGGCGCGGGTGAGTGCCAGGTCAAAGCCGGCCTTGGTGCCGTCGCGGTCCATGCTGGTCAGCAAGATCTCGCCGGCGCCGCGGCGAGCCGCCTCCTCGGCCCACGCCACCGCGTCGATACCCGTGGCATTGCGGCCTCCCGCGGTAAAGACCTCCCACTTGTCGGCATCCGGCTGCCCAGGCAGGCCGACGCGCTTGGCATCGATCGCCACGACCACGGCCTGGCTGCCAAACGCCGCGGCAGCTTGGCTGATCAGCGACGGGTCGCGCACGGCGGCAGAGTTGAGCGATACCTTGTCGGCACCGGCCGCCACCATCGTTCGCATGCCCGCAAGGTCGCGAAAGCCACCGCCCACGGTGTAGGGAATGGCGAGCTCCTCGGCCGCATGCGCCGCCATCTCGATGGTCGTCGCACGGTTGTCGCTCGTGGCAGTGATGTCCAGGAACACGACCTCGTCCGCACCCTCGCGATCGTAGGCACGGGCAAGCTCCACCGGATCGCCCGCATCGCGCAGGCTCACAAAGTTGACGCCCTTGACCACGCGGCCGTCCTTAACGTCCAGGCAGGGAATGACGCGTTTGGTAAGCATGGGCTACTCCTCCCCTCGCGCGGCGGCCAACGCCTGTACCAGCGTAAAGTTGCCCTCGTAGAGCGCGCGACCGGTGATGGCGCCCTCAATAGCGCCCTCGCCCACCGCGGCGAGCGCACGGATATCATCGAGCGTCGAGATGCCGCCCGACGCCACAACGGGAAAGCCCGCGACCTCGGCCACGTGGCGATATGCTGCCACGTCGATGCCCGTCTGCATACCGTCGCGCGCGATATCGGTATACACCAGATGTTTAAAGCCCAGCTCGGTGAGCTGCGCCACGGCGTCGTCGAGCGCCACACCCGCGCCGTCGCGCCAACCATTCACCTTGACCTGGCCGTCACGGGCGGCAATGTCTGCCACCAGTAACTCGCCAAAGCCTTGCGCCGCCACCTCGGCAAATCCCGGCTCGGTCACGAGCACCGTGCCTAGCGCGATGCGACGCGCGCCGTAGCCGGCCAGCTCGTCGATGCGCGCGAGCGAACGAACGCCGCCGCCCACGTCCGCGGACAGACCGTCGACGCCGCAGATGGCCTTAATCGCTGCCGAGTTGGCAGCGCACGCGTCCTCGTCCTCGCCAAAGGCAGCGGACAGGTCGACGACGTGCACCCAGCTCGCGCCCTGCTCGGCAAAGGAGCGGGCAACGGCCACGGGGTCGTCAGAATACACCTTACAGCGGCTCCGGTCGCCGCGCTCCAGGCGCACGACCTTGCCGCCGATCAAATCGATTGCGGGAAACAGGATCATCGGCCGGCCCCCTCGACGATGCTCACGAAGTTCTTAAGGATGCGCTGACCCAGCGCAGAGGATTTCTCGGGATGGAACTGGCAGCCCCACACGTTGCCGTGGCGCACGATGCACGGGAAGCTCCGTGTATAGTGCGTGCGCGCCAACACATCGGCGGCATCGACGTCGTCGGCCACCGCGTAGCTGTGAGTGAAATACATGTTGGCGCCCTCGGCAAAACCGGCAAGCAACGGATCGGCCGCACCGGCGGGCGTCATGCGCACCTGGTCCCAGCCCACGTGCGGGACCTTCAGACGGCTCGACTCCAGGTGCGTGCACGAGCCACGCATGATGCCCAGGCCATCGACCCAGGGACCACCGGCCTGCTCGGAGGCATCGTCGTCCGCGTCCGCGTCCTCGTTCGCAGGCACGCCCTCGTTGCCGCGCTCAAAAAACAGCTGAAGGCCCAGGCAGATGCCGAGCAGCGGAGTTCCGGCGGCAACGGCATCGAGCACGGCCACCTCCTCGCCGCTCTGACGCATAAAGGCGATCGCGTCATAGAACGCACCCACGCCCGGGATGACCAGGCCGTCGGCGTTGCGGATCTGCTCCGGATCGTCCGACGTGCAGGCGGCAGCACCGGCGCGCGCAAGCCCGCGCACGACGCTCGACAAGTTGCCCTTGTGGTAGTCGACCACCACGATCTTCGGTTCGCCCACGCGGCCCCTCCACTTCTCATCATCCAAAACCACCACAAAGAGGACAGGCATCTTCGTGGTGGTTTTACCCTTGTGACGGTTACAGCGAGCCCTTGGTGCTGGGGATACCCTGCACGCAGGGATCGAGTTCGCAGGCGCGGCGCATCGTGCGGCCCACGGCCTTAAAGGCGGCCTCGATAATGTGGTGCGAATTGCCGCCCGCCAGCTCGCGCACGTGCAGCGTGAGCTTGGCATCGCGCGCAAAGGCATAGAAGAACTCGACGGCCAGCTCGGTATCAAAGCTGCCCACGCGCTCAGTCGGCACGGGCAGCTCGCAATAGGCCTGCCCGCGACCCGAGATATCCACGGCGGCCATCACGAGTGTCTCGTCCATGGCGATCGCCGCGTCGGCAAAGCGCGTAATACCCGCCTTGTCGCCCAGCGCCTGGCAAAACGCCTCGCCCAGCACAATACCCGTGTCCTCGACGGTGTGGTGCGCATCGACCTCGACGTCGCCCACCGCATGCACCGTCAGATCGAACAGGCCATGGCGGCCAAAAGCGTTGAGCATGTGGTCGAAAAACGGCACGCCGGTCGAGATATCGCACACGCCAGATCCGTCCAGGTCGAGCTTTACGACAATGTCGGTCTCGCCCGTCTTGCGGGTTACCTCGGCATAGCGGTCCATCTACATCTCCTCCTTCACCAGCGCGGCAAACGCGGCCAGCACCTCGTCGTTTTCCTGCGGCGTACCCACAGTGATGCGCAGACAGTCCGCAAGCCCCGGCGCGTAGCTAAAGTCGCGCACCAAAATCGAATACTCGTCGCGCAGACGCTCGCGCACGCGCGTGGCATGCGGCGTGCGCACGAGCACAAAGTTCGCCGCGCTCGGCCATGCCTCCACGGGCA